>CAJUNP010000063.1 GCA_910587935.1 uncultured Lachnospiraceae bacterium | reverse complement strand
TTAGCGCGCCAGATTGTGGCTCTGGAGGCCAAGGGTTCGAATCCCTTTATCCACCCTTGCGAAAGCAATTTTGGGCTATCGCCAAGCGGTAAGGCACAGGACTTTGACTCCTGCACTCGCTGGTTCGAATCCAGCTAGCCCAGCTTATGGGATATTAGCTCAGTTGGTAGAGCACTTGACTTTTAATCAAGTTGTCCGGGGTTCGAATCCCCGATGTCTCATTGAATGAAAAATGCATATATCAGCAAAAGTAGGAAGTGTGTCCTTTTCCACTTTCTATTTTTGTGTCAGTATAACAGAAAGAAAGAGAGGTTTTTTATGCAACAGGAGAATAAGATGGGTGTGATGCCCGTCAATAAGTTACTTGTTTCCATGTCCCTTCCCATGATGATTTCCATGCTGGTACAGGCTTTGTACAATATAGTGGACAGTATTTTTGTTTCCAGAATCAGTGAAAATGCGTTGACTGCGGTATCTCTGGCGTTTCCCATTCAATCTCTGATGATCGCGGTTGCCGTGGGAACATCGGTGGGCGTTAATGCGCTGCTTTCCAAAAGCCTTGGTGAAAAAGAATTTGAAAAGGCTAATCTTGTGGCCGTAAACGGGATTTTTCTGGCGGGCTTAAGCTTTATTCTGTTTTTGGTACTGGGTATATTTATATCCCGTCCCTTCTTTGAAAGTCAGACAGAGGTTCAGGAAATTGTCGCTTACGGAACGGATTATTTAACGGTCTGCTGCTGTGCGTCTTTGGGTATCTTTATGCAATGTATCTTTGAACGCCTGCTGCAGTCTACCGGCAAGACGATTTATACTATGTATACGCAGGGAGCGGGCGCTTTGATCAATATTATCCTGGACCCTGTATTTATTTTCGGTTATTTAGGAGTTCCGGCAATGGGAGTGACAGGCGCTGCGGTTGCTACCATAACGGGACAGTTTGCGGCGGCAGTCCTGGCAGTGTTTTTTAATCTGAAAGTGAACCGGGAGATTCAGATCTCTTTCCGGCATTTCAAACCAAATCTGCCTTTGATTGGCGGGATTTATAAGGTCGGCTTTCCTTCCATTGTAATGCAGGCAATCGGTTCCGTGATGACTTATGGAATGAACCGGATATTGGTTACCTTTACCGAAACCGCGACGGCCGTATTCGGAGTTTACTTCAAGCTGCAGAGCTTCATTTTCATGCCGGTGTTCGGTTTGAATAACGGTATGGTGCCTATTATTGCCTACAATTACGGCGCGGGAAAAAGAGAGCGTGTAGTTCAGACCATGAAACTCAGCATTATCTATGCGGTGTGTATAATGTTTGCGGGACTTGCCGTTATGGAACTGTTTCCGCAGGTTTTGCTCGGCTTTTTCCAAGCATCGGAGAATATGCTTGCAATCGGTGTTCCGGCGCTTCGAATTATTTGTCTGAGCTTTGTGTTTGCAGGATTTTGTATTGTAACAGGAAGCGTCTTCCAGGCTCTTGGAAACGGAATGTACAGTATGCTGGTTTCTATTGCCAGACAGCTTCTGGTTCTTCTTCCGGTGGCGTTTGCGCTTTCGCGGCTGGGAAAGGTGGATTATGTGTGGTGGGCATTTCCTGTTGCGGAGCTGGTTTCTCTTTCCATGACCATATTTTTTCTTCATAAAATAAATAAAAAAGTAATAAGCAAAATCGGACAATAGGGAAATTTGTGGAATTATGACCAAACAGTTTGACAGAAATGCTTTATCGTGATAACATGATACAGTATCGATGCAGAAATGTGCGGAAAATGAGGAGGAAAAGTTTATGAAGAAGTGGAGTTTGATTCTGGCGGTGTGCCTTGGCGTAAGCCTTTTTGCGGGTTGCGGTCAACAAAAGGATACGCCTGCGGTTAATGAAGGAAACGCTGATAATGAGACGCAATTGGGTGACGAAGCAGGTACGGTAGGGGAGAGGACCACATTTACCGTAGGCTTTGACGCAGAATTTCCGCCTTATGGGTATATGGATGATAACGGTGAGTACGTGGGTTTTGATCTTTCCCTTGCAGAAGAGGTATGCAAAAGAAACGGCTGGGAACTGGTAAAACGTCCGATCGACTGGGACGGGAAGGATATGGAGTTATCCGGCGGCTCGATTGACTGTATCTGGAACGGCTTTACCATGAACGGAAGGGAAGATGCGTATACATGGACGGTGCCCTATGTGGATAACAGTCAGGTATTTGTTGTGGCTGAGGAATCGGGAATTGCTGTTTTTGAAGATATGGCAGGCAAAGCGGTAGGCGTACAGAGAGATTCTTCCGCGCTGAGCGCTTTAAATGACGAAGAATCGCCGGAAAATATCCGGCTTCGGGACAGTTTTGGAAGTTTAACGGAATATGCCGATTATAATACGGCATTTATGGATCTGGAAGCGGGCGCATTGGATGCGGTAGCAATGGATATCGGCGTTGCGCAGTATCAGATTGATTCCAGAAACGGCGGTTATGTGATTCTTCAGGATTATCTTGCGTCGGAGGAGTACGGGGTAGGCTTTCTGCTTGGTAATACGGAGCTTCGGGATACGGTTGAGGCGTCTTTAAAGGAGATGCTTGCCGATGGAACGTTTGCGGCAATTGCCGAAGAGTGGGGATTAAGCGAGGCTGTTTGTCTCGGAGAAAAGTAAATAATTAAGTTAAAAGCAGGGTAGACGTAT
The DNA here is from genome assembly GCA_910587935.1 of uncultured Lachnospiraceae bacterium. Classification (GTDB taxonomy): domain Bacteria; phylum Bacillota; class Clostridia; order Lachnospirales; family Lachnospiraceae; genus MGBC143606. The sequence continues at coordinate 2,166 of CAJUNP010000063.1, read as the reverse complement.
GAGTATTCAGGTGATGTTATTACAATTGGGAAAAGGCATGATTGTATCGGTTGAGATATTTATACTGACCCTGCTTTTTTCTCTGCCTTTGGGACTGGTGATTTCTTTCGGAAGAATGTCTAAAAATTTTGCGCTCCGTGCAATCACAAAGTTTTACATTTCCGTTATGCGGGGAACTCCGTTGATGTTGCAGCTTCTGGTGGTGTATTTTGCGCCATATTATGTTCTTGGAATCAAAATCAGCGCGGGATACCGTTTTGTAGCGGTGATTTTGGCCTTTGTCATTAATTATGCGGCGTATTTTGCGGAAATTTACCGTTCCGGCATTGAGTCGATGCCCGTCGGACAGTATGAAGCCGCCAAAGTTCTGGGATACAATAAGCTTCAGACGTTTTTCAAGATTATATTGCCGCAGGTGATTAAGCGGATTTTACCATCCGTAACGAATGAGATTATAACGCTGGTAAAAGATACTTCTCTTGCCTTTGCCATTGCACAGGCGGAGATGTTTACCATTGCCAAACAGATTGCGGCGTCCCAGACCAGCGTAATGCCGCTTATGGTGGCAGGCGTGTATTATTACATATTTAATCTGATTGTGGCCGTCGCCATGGAAAAAGTGGAAAAGGCGTTTTCTTATTACCGTTAGCGGTGTGCAGGAGGGTGTATCGTGAAGTTATTGGAAATGAACCATGTACGTAAAAATTTTGACGGTCTGGAAGTGCTTAAGGATATTTCCTTTTCCATAGAACGGGGCGAGGTCGTATCCGTGATTGGTCCTTCCGGTTCCGGAAAGTCTACCTTATTGCGGTGCGCTACCATGTTGGAAAAAATGGACGGCGGGGAACTTTATTATATGGGAGAAGCGGCTGCATGGGAAAAGGACGGGAAATGCGTATATGCTTCAAAAAAAGAATTGAAAAAGCTGCATAAATATTTTGGATTGGTATTTCAGAATTTCAATTTGTTTCCTCATTACAACGTAATGAAAAACATTACGGATTCACTGATCCGTGTTGATAAAGTTGCAAGGAAAGAGGCGGTATCCAGGGCTGTCAGGCTGTTGGAACAGCTGGGACTGGAAGATAAGCAGAGTGCGTATCCCTGTCAGTTGTCGGGAGGACAGCAGCAGCGGGTTTCCATTGCCCGGGCGCTGGCCAGACAGCCGCAGCTGCTGTTCTTTGACGAACCCACATCAGCGCTGGACCCGGAACTGACGATGGAAGTTTTAAAGGTTATCCGCCAGCTTGCAAAAGAACATATGACGATGATAATTGTTACCCATGAGATGCAGTTTGCAAGAGAGGTTTCGGACCGTATTATCTTTATGGAGGACGGCGTGATTAAAGGCGAGGGTACACCGGATGAATTTTTTGCGACGGATAACGGGCGAATCCGGGATTTCATCGGAAAGCTTTCCGGTGCGGGAGCATAGACGGCTTTTGATGCCTTGACAAAGAAGAGCAATTAAGGTTATAATATTCCGCGTGGCAGTTGCCGCGCATAAGCGGATATGGCGGAATTGGCAGACGCGCCAGATTTAGGTTCTGGTGGGCGACCGTGCAGGTTCAAGTCCTGTTATCCGCACCAGATAATGATAATCCGAACCCGGTTCCAATCGGGGACGGCTTCGGATTTTTAGTATATCTTTAGTGCTAAAGCAAAAGCGGCGGTATCGTGACTGATACCGCCGCTTTTGTCATACGCTCCTTTCTTTTTCCGTTTCCTTTGCCCTCTGTGCTTTCCATTCTTCAAATTCTTTTTGTCCTTCCGGGCTTTCAAAGAATTTTTGGATTTCGGGAAGTAAGCACCGGGCAAGGGCTTCTATTTCATGCTGGGGGATATTTGTGTCCGGTTGCTTTTTTGCCATATATCGCCTTTCTCTGTATTCAGTTTTCATGGTACAATGCCGCTGTGCGGCGTGAAATGTTTTCTGTCATCGATCACCGTTCCTTTGTGTGTCGCTGCTGCCGTTTCAGTTCTGCCAGCACCTCCGGCGGGATACGGTCTACCAGCCGCTGAATGTCGTGCAGCTCGCTTTCCAGCTTTGCCCGTTCCATCTTATCTTTCATCTTGCCCTTTTCGCTGGCTTTGGCTCTGGCTTCCAACTGTTGTTAGCGCCAATGATAAAATGTAAGAAAACGCCGAAGAAAAAATGTAGATTTA
>CAJUNP010000062.1 GCA_910587935.1 uncultured Lachnospiraceae bacterium | reverse complement strand
GTAGTAAAAAAGAGTAGTTCCTGCCACTCCATCACAATTTATATTGATCGTAATAAAATCTTTGTTGACTGGTACATCATTGACCGACTGCTGACTGGTTGTTTCCATATCCATTAGCATAGATAAAAATTCATCAATAAACTCTGTAGCTTCAACTTCTGTGTCAGGTGACATAGCATATTTGTCACCGTCAGAAACACCAATCGATACAATATCCTCTCTAGCTGGCAATCTAATAGGATTCCCCTGTTCTTCTTTTCCACATGCACACAACATAATTGAAACAAGGCTGCATAAACAAACAATACTGCATAATTTCTTTTTCATGGTTATAATCCTCCCAAAAATATATTTTAATTATACATTATCCAAGTGTATATTTCAATGTGTACACAATTCCGAAATCCTCATGCTGCCTTACGCACACCGCCCCACAGTGATTTTATCCTTGAACTCTCCCTCCGCTTATGGTATATTATAAATACAAAAACAACCGCCCACAAGGTGGGTTGACCAAATGATGAGATAGAAAAATCCACCCCGTACTCAGTCAAAGTCTTGGGGTGGTTTTTCTATGTAGATTTACTTACAAAATGTAAAAACAAATGTAAGCAATGCTAAAAGGAATATGCCAAAAGTCAACAAATCCTTAAAATCAAAATTATTCTGATTTTTCATAGCATCACCCCCATTCTATCAGGAATAGAGGTCAACGCCACCCTGCAACACGGTTGTCATGTCGTATTTTATCACAGTTTCTTATATTCCTCAATCTCTATTTCCTGTGTGTCTTACCAATTATCCGCCGAACCTCGGAAGTCTTTTCACAATGGATGCTCCTGCTGCCCGTCACATCATTCACATATCCCTCTTTCAGATATATGAAATATCCTTCGCCTTTTGAATACGACATGTCCTCGATCATATCATAATACTTTTTCGGAACTTGCCACTTTTCCAACATACGACGCTGCTCATCACTGAATCCCTGCTTTTTCTTTCCGAACTTACTCTCGCCGGATGCAAGGTCATCACATACCAGTGCATAGAGATATTCATTGACCGACATCATTAGTCCGGATGCCGTCCGTCTTATCCGCTCTTTTTCACCTATTGGTAATGTAAAATTAATTCGGTCGTAATGCTCTTTTGCATGTTGGTTTTTGTACTCCGTCCGGTTCACTGACACCACCCCTTTTCCCGTTTCTGATATCATATCACTGTCTTGCGCAAGACACAAGAAAAACATTTTTGCATTTGTCACTTACCTGTTACTTACTTGTTACTTACCGTGAAAATTTTGTGTGATTTTATACTGTCTCACAGAAACTCAGAATATAAGAAAATCCCCGAAAACAGTGTGTTTTCGGGGATTCTAAAGTTCTTTTGAAATTCGCTCGAATTATCGCTTGCTGAACTGCGGAGCGCGACGGGCCGCTTTGAGGCCGTATTTCTTTCTTTCTTTCATACGAGGATCTCTGGTCAGATATCCCGCTTTTTTCAGGATGGGTCTGAACTCATCGTCTGCCTGAAGCAGGGCTCTTGCAATACCATGTCTGATTGCGCCTGCCTGGCCGGTAAATCCGCCGCCGCGTACATTGACAAGTACGTCAAACTTATCAACCGTCTCGGTAACGGCTAAGGGCTGACGAACGATAACCTTTAAAGTTTCAAGTCCAAAGTAATCATCAATATTTCTCTTGTTAATGGTAATATTTCCTTTGCCGGGCATTAAATATACTCTGGCAATCGATTTTTTTCTTCTTCCTGTGCCGTAGCATCTGTCTGTTGATTTAGCCATTTTCATTTCCTCCTTCCGGTTCCCTTAAAATGTCAGTACCTCAGGCTTCTGAGCGGTTTGTTTATGCTCAGGTCCTGCATATACGTAAAGCTTGGTGTACATCTGTCTTCCTAAAGGTCCTTTGGGAAGCATGCCTTTTACTGCGAGTTCTACAACTCTCTCAGGCTTTTTAGCCATCATCTCTTTTAAGGTTGTCTCTTTCATACCGCCAACGTAATCGGAATGATGGTAATAAATTTTCTGATCTAATTTTTTACCGGTTACTTTTACCTTTTCAGCGTTTACAACAATTACATAATCACCGGTATCCATGTGAGGCGTAAAGATCGGTTTGTTCTTACCCCTCAGAACTTTTGCAACTTCAGACGCCAAACGGCCTAAAGTCATGTCTGTAGCGTCTACTACATACCATTTTCTATCGATTGTAGCCGGGCTAGCCATAAATGTTTTCATGATGTTACCTCCATAAAACTAAGTCTTAGGACTCTCTAAAGTATCGTTCATTCAGGTTCTCTCATGCAGATGTCCGGGCCACATTCCTGAAGCTGTCTGAACACGTCACCTGGCCGCATTCCCATACTTTACCGGGGCTTCGGTTCAGTATTTAAATTGCCGCCACAGTCATATATTATATTATACGTCACCGGGCGTGTCAATACCCTTTTCCCCGATTTACCTTGATTTTTGCCTGATTTAAAGGATATCGTCCAGATTATAACCAATCAATGTAAGTCCGTGGGCCGGTGCGGTGGGACCCGCATTTTCTCTTCTTAAGGAGTGTATTATACAGGGAATCTCTTCCGCCTTTTTTCTTCCCGTTCCCACGTCGAGAAGCGTTCCTGCAATAATCCTGACCATATTGTACAGAAAGCCGCCGCCCTGTATCCGGATCACGATGTCGGCGCCTTCCTGGGATACCTCCAAAGCATAGATTTCCCGCACCGTGGTATCTGTCTGGTTCCCTGCCGAACAAAAGCTTTTAAAATCATGTTTGCCGACAAAATATCCGGCTGCTTTTTTCATAGCGTTAAGATCCGGCCGACGGTATGTGTAATAAGAATATAACCGTTTTGTCGGAATCGGAAAAGGCGCGCAGGTAATCCTGTACTCATAGGTCTTTTTCATGGCTCTTTTTCTCGGATGAAAATCAGGTTCCACTTCCATGGATCTTTGTATCCGAATATCTTCTGGCAGCCGCTGATTTAACGCATAAGAAATTTTGTCTGCCGGAATCCGGCTTTCGGTATCGAATACGGCCAGATTCCCAAGGGCATGTACACCGGCGTCTGTCCGGCTGGCGCCTGCTACCCGGATATCTTCTCCCAAAAGAGAGGTCAGATGCTTATTCAATTCACCTTCTATGGTAACGCCGTTTGACTGAAGCTGCCAACCGTGATAATTGGTACCGTCATAAGCCACTACCATGAGCACTCTTTTTTTCATAATCATCCCAAATTAAATTCCAAAGGTAAGCCTTCCGATGCATATACCTCCGGCAAAATAGAACAGCAAAATCAGGTATGCAATATAATCCGCTTTCTTATATACCAAAGGCTTCATTTTTGTACGATGCTCCCCTCCGCGGTAACATCTCGCTTCCATTGCCATGGCCAGATCATTGGCCCGGCGGAATGCGGAGATAAACAGAGGAACAAGAACAGGAACCAGCGCCTTCGCCTTTTTTATCAGATTCCCGCTTTCAAAATCTGCACCGCGGGCCATCTGGGCTTTCATGATTTTATCTGTTTCTTCCAATAAAATCGGAATAAATCTTAAAGCGATGGACATCATCATTGCCACTTCATGAACCGGCACCTTTATCTTTTTGAGAGGATTCAGCAGCTTTTCCATGCCATCCGTCAGGTTATTCGGCGTAGTCGTTAAGGTCATAACGGAAGAACCGATAATCAGCATAACCAGACGGATCGCCATAAAGGACGCAAGCCTCAGCCCCTCCCGGGTAATCGTCAGCTTCCAAAAGGATACCAGCGGCGTTCCCGGCGTTAAAAACAAATTGAACACCACGGTAATCATAAGCAGCATGATAATGGATTTCATTCCCTTTGTCATAAACTTAAAAGGCACTTTGGAAATACGGATGCACATGGCAAGAAAAACTGCCGCGCAGACATATCCCAGAAGATTTTTCATACAAAACAGGGAAATAATAAAAACGATGGTTCCTACCAGCTTAACCCTCGGGTCCAGTCTGTGGATCGGAGATTCCGTCTGATAGTATTGTCCCAGTGTAATATCTCTAAGCATTGCTTACTTACCTTCAGCCTTTCTTTCCGTTAAGCGCCATGCCGATCTGCGTAACGGCTTCCTTTATCGTAGTTACATCGGCGTCTACAGACAGTCCTTTCTCCTGCAGCCGGTGCATAATATAAGTTACCTGGGGTGCCGCAAGTCCGACTTCCTCAAGCTCCCGATAATTTTTAAACACTTCGCGGGGCGTTCCGTCATACATAACTCTCCCCTGATTCATAACAATAATTCTGTCTACATATTCGGCGACATCTTCCATACTGTGGGACACCAGTACAATGGTGATACCGGTTTCCTCCCGCAGTCTCTTAATCTGCCCCAGAATCTCATCTCTTCCCTTAGGATCAAGGCCCGCCGTAGGTTCGTCCAGAATCAGAACCTCCGGCTTCATTGCCAGAACTCCGGCAATAGCCGCCCTCCGCTTCTGTCCTCCCGACAGATCAAACGGAGACTGGTAAAAGCAGTCGTCCGGAAGTCCTACAAGCTTCAGCGCTTCATAAGCCCGAAGCTCCACTTCTTTTGCCGGCAGCCCCAGGTTTTTGGGACCAAAACATACGTCCGAAAAAACATCCGCTTCAAACAACTGGTGCTCCGGATACTGAAAAACAAGCCCCACTTTGCTGCGCAGTTCCCTTTTATTATAATCCGAATCGTCTATATCCGCTCCATTATAATACACGGCTCCTTCTGTCGCACGGACAAGGCCGTTCAAATGCTGTACCAGCGTCGATTTGCCGGAACCGGTATGTCCGATCAATCCGATAAACTGTCCGTCCGGTATTACCAGATTAATATCATTTAGAGCTTTTATCTCCATGCTCGTTTCCGCTTCATATGTATAAGATACGTGATCTAAAATTAACGACATTTCTTTTCCCCTTTTTATTGTCATTTTATTTTGCTCTGAAATTAAAGCTCCAGCGCCTGCAGCAATTCCTCCGCCGTAAGAATTCCATCCGGCAGCATAATTCCCTTTTTCTTTAACTCGTATGCAAGCAGCGTCACCTGCGGCACGTCAAGACGCAGTTCCTTTAACTCTTCCACCTTTGAAAATATTTCCCTGGGAGTGCCCTCCATGGCTATTTTTCCCTGATCCATTACAAAAACCTTGTCCGCGTGAATAATTTCCTCCATATAATGGGTAATAAGAATCACGGTAACGCCTTCCACCTGATTCAAGCCTCTTACCGCACGGATTACTTCTCTGCGCCCGTTAGGGTCAAGCATGGCGGTAGGCTCGTCCAGAATAATGCATTTGGGATGCATCGCCAGCACGCCCGCTATGGAGACACGCTGCTTTTGCCCGCCGGAAAGTTTATTGGGAGAGTATTTCCGGTACTTATACATTCCGACAGCCCGCAGGCTCTCCTCCACACGCTCCCAGATTTCTTTGGTAGGGACGCCCATATTCTCCGGACCAAATCCCACGTCCTCTTCCACAACCTGTCCGATTATCTGGTTGTCCGGGTTCTGGAAAACCATACCGGCCTCCTGCCTGATATTCCATAGTTCGTCCGCATCCTGTGTGTTTTTGCCATCTACCCATACGGTACCGTCCGTAGGGTACAAAATGGCGTTCATATGCTTTGCAAGGGTAGACTTCCCGGAACCATTATGTCCGAGAATGGCAATAAAATCGCCTTGTCTGATATCCAGATTTACTTCGTCTACCGCCCGGGTTATGCCTTCCACATTACCCTCTTCGTCTCGTCTGATGTACTCAAACACCAAATTTTTTGTCTTAATAATACTCATGTAGATGTTACCCCTTTTTCACTTTTGGTTTACAATTGCACCGATTCTTATTTTACCAGATATAGAGGAGAATTACAATAAAGTTGTTTTGTTTGTCTTACTGTGGCATAATAGTAAATAGGAAATGCAATAAAACTTGCATATCTCAATAACTTCTCGGAATCTCAATGAATGAGATTCCAACCGAAGATTGACAACTGAA
>CAJUNP010000061.1 GCA_910587935.1 uncultured Lachnospiraceae bacterium | reverse complement strand
GTGTATGGTATTAAATTGCTCCTAAAGAATTATAGTGCTAAATCCTAAAGACGGGATTGGAAGAATAATCCTCGATAGCTCAATGGTAGAGCACTCGGCTGTTAACCGAGTTGTTGTAGGTTCGAGCCCTACTCGGGGAGTTGAATGTTATATAAAGTGGAAGAAGATCGCAGAAAAGATGTCTGCGGTCTTTTTCGGCTTTTGTTGACATCAAAATCATGAAAAGAGTATAATATTACAACACAGTATTTTGTCGTCTGGACTAAGAAGGCTGTAAGGTTATGTTTGGAGAACGGGTATGAAGAAGAGGCATGATCAGAAAATGAAAGACAAAGGGATTTCCTTGCTTTTTTCCATTGTTTTAGTTTTTGGTATATTGAGCGTTGTCGTGTTTTCGGTAGCGCGCAAAATATCCATAGAGATGTCAGACTCTGCCATTCAGAATCTAAGTGAAAGTTTGGATTTGATAAAGTGCACAATTGAATCAATTCTAAATAAAGAAGCAGAGTTTCAAAAGCTAATGGCTAAAGAAGCTGCAAAAGCCGAAAATCCTGAAGACTATATTCTCTCCTATGAGAAGACGCAGGCAATGGTAAAAGTATCGTTAATTGGGTCAGGGGAGACAGAAGGAATTTCCAGTACAGGGGAAATATTCTCTGAGGACGGTCTGGAATTTGCTCCAAGTGGAATATTAGACGGCCTGGAAATTTCTCAATCTTATGTGAATTATATGGGAACATGGGCATATTCAATGAAGTGTCCTGTTATTAAGGACGGACAGGAAATTGCCGATCTTTATGTAGAATATATATATGACTCCTTTGACAGATCCCTTCCGGAAGGGTTTTATGATAAGCGGGCAATGCTTTATATTATGGATGCGCAGACGCAAAGGTTTGTTTTAAAACCAAAGGGAATGGGAGAGCGGAACGCAGGACATTTAAATCTGGAAGATTTTTACCGGGCCAATGACATAAAGGAAGAGGAGATTCGTGCAAATATCTCCGAGTGTGTTGAGAATGGGAAAAACATCATGTTTTACCATAATGTCAGAAATAAAAAGGCTCTGAATTACATGTGGACGGTTAATGAAGGAACAATTTATCTTGTTGGCTACGTACCGATTGAGGCGATTCAGCAGGAGGGAAAGACTGTAAATCAAAATATTCTGATTGTAGTTTCCGTCATGTTGATTGCATTTTTCCTGTGTTTCATTTTATATTATTTTAACCAAAGACAGCAGAATAAGCTGAGAAAAGAAAGGGAAGCAGAAAGAGAATTACACAATAAACAGCTTGCGGAGGCATTACATGCGGCGCAGCTTGCAAGTAATTCCAAAACAATGTTTCTGTCAAATATGTCTCATGATATCCGGACACCCATGAATGCAGTCCTTGGTTTTACGGCGTTACTTTCCAAGGATGCGGAAAATCCGGACAGAGTAAAAGAATATACCAAAAAGATAATGGCTTCCGGTCAGCATCTGCTTAGCCTGATCAACGATATTCTGGATGTTTCCAAGATTGAGAGCGGGAAAGTGGTGCTAACTGTTGAGCGGTTTACTTTAAGCGATATGGTATCGTCCGTGGATGCAATTATCCGGCCCATGGCAGCTGCAAGGGAACAGAAATTTCATGTTGAGGTAACAGATGTTAAGCACGAATATTTACTGGGAGATGAAACAAGAGTCAATCAGATTTTAATCAACCTTCTTTCTAATGCCGTAAAATATACGCCCGTAGGGGGAAATATCTGGTTTCGCATTATTGGCATGAAACAGCGGTCAACCCAGTATGAGCATATCCAGATAGAAGTGGAAGATGACGGTTATGGTATGACTCCGGAATACCTGAAGACTATTTTTGACGCGTTTACCAGGGCGGAAAACAGTACGACAAACAAAGTCCAGGGTACGGGGCTTGGAATGGCTATAACGAAAAATATCGTAGAGCTAATGGGCGGTACGATAGATGTTTCCAGTGAAGTAAACAAAGGAAGTCTTTTCCGGGTGGAATTGGAATTCCGTATACCGGAAGAGCAGGCGGATAAGCAGTTTTGGATAAATAGCGGAATAACCCGCGTTTTAGCTGTAGAAGGAGATGTACGGTACGGCGAAAATATACAGATGCTTATGAAGGATACCGGCGTGGAAGTGGATACCGCGCTTAACGGTGAGGAGGCTCTCCGCCAGATACAGGATGGAAGAAGAATAGGCAAGGCCTATCAATTGGTTCTGTTTGATTGGGATGTGCAGGGTGACATGCAAATAATAAACAGGATACAAGAAGCGTTGCAGAATACGGCGCCGATTCTGTTTTTGGTATCTTATGATATTGGCTGCACGGAAGAATTGCTTCGCGGAGAAAATACGGATATTCTTCAAAAGCCGTTTTTTGTATCTTCATTAAAGCAAAAAGTTGCAGAAATACAGGCAGGAAAAAAGAAAGAGAAAGAGTTCGAAGAGGAGGAAGACGGGAACCTGGAGGGACTTCGTTTTCTTGCTGCCGAGGATAATGAGATTAATGCGGAGATATTGGCGGAAATTTTGTCAATGGAAGGCGCATACTGTGAGATTGTCGAAAATGGGCAGCTGGTATTGGAACGCTTTATTAATTCTGAAGAAGGAGAATTTGACGCTATATTAATGGATGTCCAGATGCCTGTTATGAACGGATATGAAGCAACGCGGGCCATCAGGGCATTAGAACGCAAAGATGCCAGAACAATGCCGATCATAGCAATGACAGCCAATGCGTTTGTAGAAGATGAAAAAGAAGCTTTGAACGCAGGCATGAATGTCCATCTTGCAAAACCCATTGATATAGATCTATTAAAAAAGGTTATAAAGCAGTACACGTAAAGAAAGGAATATCAAAATGAAAATAGATAGAATACACAGCGGGTGGAGAATGGCGGCAGTCTGCCTGGCAGGGGTCATGATCGTTTTTCTGGCGGCCTGCAAAGGAAACGAAAGTCCGGATAAGAATTTAGTCATATACGAGGAAATGGAAGACCGGGTTGTGAACTTATTCAGCCCTATGGAAAAAACCATGCCGGATGCCGAGAATGTGGCAAGGACTGCTTCGGATCTGACGATTATTATGGCAGAAGAAAAATTAGGCGTGAAAGTGGCGTATAGAACTTATACGGCGGAAGACTACCAGGACAGGACATATGATGACGTAACGCTGGACCGGGTGCGCAATGATATGGACGATATCTACTTACTGAACCCTGATACCATTATGACTTTATCTGAGGAAGGGAAGCTTGCGGATTTATCCGGTCTGGACTGTGCCCGGAATTTGAGGGATGTTGTTAAGACGGCGAATACCGTGAACGGAAAACTGGTGGCAATTCCGCAGGAGGTTGTGGCATACGGATTGTTTGTTAACAAAGAAATGTTCGATCAATATGGTTTACAGCTGCCGGAAACTCCGGAGGATTTTTTGGAATGCTGCAGGGTATTTAAGGAAAATGGAATTGAGACGCCGGTTGGAGCCAACCGTTGGTGGCTGGAAACATTTGTTTTTGCCCAGGCATATGCGGATTTGTATAACGGAGAAAATACGGAAGCGGAAATAGCGGCTTTAAACAGCGGTGAGAGCAAATACAGCGATTATATGCGCCCCGGATTTGAGTTTCTTCAGCAATTAATTGACTGCGGCTATATTGACGCAGAGAAAGCATATGTAAGCGAAGCTTTTGAAGGGGAAGGAGAGGATTTTCTTGCCCAGAAAATACCGATTGTAATGGCATATTGGGGGGCGGCAAATACAGAAACCTTTTATGGGAAGCCGGATTTTGAAATGCTGGTTATTGGATTTCCCAGCAGCCGGGGGCAGATGCCTGTTGTGCCTATGACCGGCTTTGCCGTTGGCGCCAATGCGGAACATAAAGAAGATGCGATGCATACATTAGAGATTATAACATCTGACGAAGCGCTTCAGGTTTATACGGAAACAAACAGAGTGATTTCTCCGTCAAAGAATATTGAAGTTGAATGTATTCCCGCTTTAAAACCGCTGAATGATAAAATACAGGAGAATGTTTATGTTCTTGGGTCCAATGCCGGAATGAAAGTAGAGCAGTGGGGAAACACCTGCTTGATTGTCCGGGAGCTATTAAACGGAGCTACGGTAGACGAGTGTATGGCCGAATTTGACAGGCTGCAGGAGGAATCATTAAAGTAATATTTTTCTCTTGCCAAATCAATCGAAATGTGATATCATGAAATTCGTTGAGATTGCCTGTGGGCAATGAGGCTCCGTGGTCAAGCGGTTAAGACATCGCCCTTTCACGGCGGTAACACGGGTTCGATTCCCGTCGGAGTCATCGATGCGGCAATATACAGAATTTCAGATTGACGGTAATTGACTGTTTTGATATAATGATTACCGTATTAAGGCGCAGTAGCCAAGTGGTAAGGCAATGGTCTGCAACACCAGTATCCACCGGTTCAAATCCGGTCTGCGCCTCTTAAACCCCGATTTTTTCGGGGTTTTTTGTTACCCGCTTTTCTCACATTATCCTTTTGGACCTGCCAGGGCAGCCGATGAATGACTGTCTGCACCCCAAAAAGATTTATGGGATTTTGACGGAATGATATTTCTGAAAGAAATCAGGGTATAGTATGAAAAGAGCTGCCCGTTGTAACATTTCGCGGACATTTTCCTGCTAAACTATAGTGAATGACAAAAAATCGGCCATTTACTATAAAAAGATAAAGGAGTGTGGATATGAAAAAGATTTTGCTGGTAGAGGACGACGTCCTTTTAAATAAAACGCTGACCTACAACCTGATTTCTGAGGGTTACGATACCGTATCATCCCCGAATGCAGGCACAGCTGCAGAGTTACTGACGCAGACGGAATATGACCTGGTACTTTTGGATATCAACCTGCCGGACGGCAGCGGCTATGACCTGTGCAGGCTCATAAAGCCGGAGAATCCTGACACGCTGGTGATTTTTCTGACGGCCAATGACCAGGAGAGCGACCAGATCCGGGGATATGAAGCCGGGGCGGTGGATTATATCACCAAGCCCTTTTCCATTGGGGCGCTGCTGCGGAAAATACGGGCAATGTTCGCTATGCTGGAACACCGGGGGCTGGCAAAAGATTTCTATGATGACGGCAGGCTGTTTTTGGACTTTTCGGAACAGTCCGCCTCGCTGAATGGTAAATCCCTTACCCTTTCCCCTATGGAGTATAAGATTCTGTACCTGTTCTGCAAAAATCCCAAACAGATCCTGACCAGGCAGCGCCTTTTGGAACGGCTGTGGGATGCGGATGAAAACTATGTGGACGAACACACCCTGACTACCTCCATCAGCCGGATACGGGGCAAGATTGAGGCTGATGGCGATACTTATATCAAAACGATTTACGGAATTGGGTATCAGTGGATGGGAGGCGAGAGAAAATGAATCTGGGGCGAATCTCTGTAAAAAGGATATTCCTGCTGGTCAGCGGCGGTATGGCAGTTTCCATGCTGGCCATCTGCGCAGTTTTATTTGCGGTGACAGGACAGATGTGGATAGTGGCCTCCGGCGTACTTTTGATACTCTGTGCCCTTGTATGGATGTTCCTTCTGACGATTGTCTTTGGCAAACGGCTTTCCGTATTTACCAGGGAGCTGTGCCGGGCAATGGATCAGATGATAAGCGGAAGCGGAGAGCCTGTGCGCGCTGCGGACAGTGAAACACTCTTTGCCCGTATCAGCTACCGTCTTTCGCGGCTGTATGGAATCATGCAGGAGAACCGGAGGAAGGTGGATGAGGAACGGCAGGAGCTGCAGATGCTGGTGTCGGATGTTTCCCATCAGGTGAAAACACCGGTAAGCAACCTGAAAATGGTGACGGACACGCTGCTTTCAAAGTCTGTCACAGAAGAAGAGCGGAGGGAGTTCCTGCAGGGCATCCGGAATCAGGCGGACAAGCTGGAATTTCTTTTCCAGGCCCTTGTGAAGACCTCCCGGTTGGAAACCGGGGCAATCCGGCTGGAGAAGAAAGACGCCCCTCTGATTGATACGTTGGCGATGGCCTTAAGCGGTATTGTATATGCGGCAGAGAAAAAGAATATTTCCGTTACAGTGGACTGTCCGGAGGGTCTCATCCTTTCCCACGACAGCAAATGGACGGCGGAAGCCGTGTTTAATCTGCTGGACAATGCAGTGAAGTATACTCCGGCAGGAGGAACTATCCGGGTCTTTGTAGAACAGTGGGAAATGTATGTAAAGCTTAATGTGTCCGATACCGGCAAGGGTATCCCGGAGAGTAGCCAGGCGGCTATTTTCCGGCGTTTTTACCGGGAGGAAGAAGTACACGGTGAGCAGGGCGTGGGCATTGGTCTGTATCTGACCCGCGAGATCATAACACGGCAGGGCGGCTATATCAAGGTTACTTCGGAGCCGGGACAGGGTTCGGAATTTTCTATCATGCTCCCTACAAGATAACATATGTCGGACGGCCATTTCTGGCTGCCCGACATAATTTTTTAAAATGTCCGAGCGTTGTAACATTTCACCCTGATTTTCAATGAAATTTTTTGGCCGCTGTAACATTTCGCGGACATTTGAGTTTTACAATGACCTTATAAACAAAAGCGAGGAGACGAAAAGAAAGGATTGAGATTTATGAGCATTTTACAGACGATTGATCTGAAAAAGTATTACGGCACAGAGCCGATCATTACCCGCGCCCTGGACGGAGTCAGCCTGTCAGTGGAGCAGGGTGAGTTTGTGGCGGTGGTAGGAACCTCCGGCAGCGGCAAATCTACTTTGCTTAACATGATGGGCGGACTGGATACACCCACTTACGGCAATGTCATTGTCCGTGGGGATGAATTGGCAAAAAAGAACGATGAAGAGCTGACCATTTTCCGTCGCCGCAACATCGGATTTATCTTCCAGAACTATAACCTTGTCCCGATCCTGAATGTCTATGAAAATATTGTCCTGCCTGTGGAGCTGGACGGCGACACGGCGGATGAGAAGTTCATGGATGAGATCGTGAAGATGCTGGCATTGGAAGATAAGCTTAACAATATGCCAAACAACCTTTCCGGAGGAC
>CAJUNP010000060.1 GCA_910587935.1 uncultured Lachnospiraceae bacterium | reverse complement strand
TGAAAAAATGTACGATCTTTTTGGTCACTCCCTTCGCGGGAGTGTGGATTGAAATTTTTTCAATCCAACCTGAACCACTGTTCTTTGTTGTCACTCCCTTCGCGGGAGTGTGGATTGAAATCTCAACGAAGATTTCATCTGCCGTCTTTGTGTCGTCACTCCCTTCGCGGGAGTGTGGATTGAAATCGTTTTGTTGTTAAGGAGGGCGTGGAAGTGAAAGAGTCACTCCCTTCGCGGGAGTGTGGATTGAAATTATGGCATATTTGTGTGACAACATAAAAATCATGCCTACTATTTTTCACTTTTGGGGGGCGCTGTCAGGGCTTATCCAGTTGGCGGCAAATAAAGAAGAATATATTGAAAAAACAACGCACTTATCTAAAATTCAATTTTTAGAGTATGGTTTTGATATGTTATACTGTACGATTGAAAAGGGGGAGTAAAATGATCATGGACAATAAATTAGCACTTGCAATTTTAGGCAGCCCCATGGAAACGGAAAGACGGAAGCTATGATGGATATTGCAACCCACAGAGCTGAAGGAACGGCTATGGAAGAAACAAGCGCTTTCCCAAAAACCAGAAAGATTGAGAAGTGTTTGAAATGAGAATATCCAAAAAGAAAATAATTGCATTTATTATCTTATTTCTTTTCCTTGTTGCTTTAATCGGGTGAGCAGTTTGCTTAAAAAAAGTTGCTGATTATAAGCGGATTGTAAAGGAAACTGTTTTTGATGAAATAGATGTTGCTAATGTTTCCGATGGAATTTATATTGGCGAATATGATGTGGATTTTATATATAATAAAGAGGAACAGAAAACTGATGTTGATGCAATCTCAGGTGCGACGAACTCAAGTAGTGTCATTAAAAAATCTGTTGAAAATGCGCTTAAAGGAAGTAACATCAATTCAATGTAAAATTGGTTCTAACTATGAAAAAACTTTATTATAAACGTTTTACAGATGGTCGTATTTGCTTTTCTTCACATAATACAGATAGTGGTCAAAAAATCTTTGCATAAAATATAATACAGAGTAAAAAATAAACTGTTTCGGGAAATAATATTGAAGATAACGGTATGGTGATGTTATAATCAAAACAAAAAGGAGGAACAGATATGAAGAGCTTTGAGTATGTGGTAAAAGATGAGGTGGGTATTCATGCAAGACCGGCGGGTATCTTAGTGAAAGAGGCCAAAAAATACGAAAGTAAAATTACGATCAGCAAAGACGGTAAAAGTGCGGAGGCAACCAAACTGATGGCCGTTATGAGTCTGGGCGTAAAATGTGGGCAGACCGTGGAAGTGACTGTGGAAGGCGCGGATGAAGATACTGCTGTGGAAGAAATCAAAGCTTTCTTTGAACAAAATTTATAAATACAGAGTAACACAGTAAAACCGACCGATTATGTATTGGGAAAGAGGAGGATTTGCAATGTGGAAATTATCCGGAAAAGCAGTTTATAAAGGGATTGTTATGGGGCCTGTAGCAGTATTGAAAAAGGACGGCCAGCAGGTAAAAAGAATCAAAATTACAGATGCGGAAGCGGAACTGGCCCGCTTGCAGAAAGCGGGAGAGAAAGCCCAGAGCCAGCTTCAGAAGCTGTATGATAAAGCGGTAAAAGAAGTGGGAGAGGCCAGCGCCGCTATTTTTGAGGTGCATCAGATGATGCTTGAAGACGAAGATTATCTGGATGCCATTCATAATATGATCCGCACGGAAATGGTGAATGCAGAATATGCTGCGGCAGTCACCGGCGATAATTTTTCGGAAATGTTTGCGGGTATGGACGACGACTATATGAAAGCGAGAGCAGCGGATGTGCTTGATATCTCTAACCGCCTTGTCAGAAACCTGATGGGACAGGAAGAGATAGACTTTGCGTCCATGGAACCGTCTGTTATTGTGGCGGATGATTTGAGTCCCAGCGAGACGGTACAGATGGATAAGGAGAAAATCCTTGCCTTTGTAACGGTTCACGGTTCCACTAATTCCCACACGGCGATACTGGCCAGAATGATGAACATTCCTGCGCTGATTGGCGTACCTGTGAATCTGGACGAAATACAAACAGGCATGAAAGCGGTGGTGAACGGCTTTAAGGGAGAAGTTATCTTTGAGCCCTCCGAAGAACTCTGTCAGGAAGCAGAACGGCAAATCTGCGAAGAGAAGGAAAAACTGCAGCTTTTACAGAGTCTTAAAGGGAAAGAAAACAGGACGCTGGACGGACATACGATTCATATCTTTGCCAACATTGGAAGCGTATCGGATGTTGGATATGTTCTGGAAAATGATGCGGGAGGAATCGGACTGTTCCGCAGTGAATTTTTATATCTTGGAAGAGATGATTTTCCTTCGGAAGAGGAACAGTTTACGGCATATAAGCAGGTAGTGCAGACTATGGCGGGCAAAAAGGTTATTATCCGAACTCTGGATATCGGAGCGGATAAAAAGGTGGATTATTTTAACCTTGGGAACGAGGATAACCCGGCCATGGGCTATCGGGCAATCCGTATCTGCCTGAAGCAGCCGGATATTTTCAAGACACAGTTGCGCGCGCTCCTGCGTGCTGCGGTGTTTGGCAATCTTTCCATTATGTATCCAATGATTACTTCCGTGGAGGAGGTACGGAAAATTTATGGTATCGTGGAAGAAGTAAAGAAAGAACTGGAAGCAGCGGGCATACCGTATAAGACGCCCGAACAGGGAATTATGATCGAGACACCGGCGTCTGTTATGATCAGCGATGAACTGGCAGAACTGGTAGACTTTTTCAGTATCGGAACCAACGATCTGACACAGTATACGTTAGCTATCGACAGGCAGAACGAAAAGCTGGATGATTTCTACAATCCACACCATAAAGCGATTCTGCGGATGATCGAGATGGTAACGCAAAATGCCCATAAAGCGGGAAAATGGGCGGGGATCTGCGGTGAGCTGGGAGCAGATCCGGAGCTTACAGAAACCTTTGTCCGCATGGGTATAGATGAATTGTCCGTAGCGCCTTCCATGATATTAAAGTTAAGAAAAACCGTACGGGAAATGCGCGTGGCGGAAGAATAATTTACGATATAATAATCAAAAACTCCCTTCTGAAGTATCAATGCCTTGAAGGGAGTTTTTTTAAGCGATGGTAAAACGCTATTTGGTTTGGGCAAGAATCTGCTCAATATTATAAACGAGATCGATATTATAATTGTCGTACATACGTGAGTAGTTGGAAATAATACGCTCCGCAATCATATGACCGTTTTCCTGATTGCTGTCGATCATAATTACGACCTGCTGGGAACTGCTGTACCGGGAAGTTACGTCTCCTTTTCTCAGAGAACCGATAATACAGCGCTCCAACGCGTTCATGGCTTCATTCAGATCGCTGATATCCATCGTTCCGTGAATGTTTTCCGTAATCGAGAACAAAATAATCTGTGCGTCTTTTTTGTTCCGGCTTAAGCTGCGTGCAATCAGGCGGTAAATTTTCTCAAAATTACCGTAATCCACAGAATACGCGCCAAACGCCGGCGTTTCTTCCATCAGGCGGCTTTTTAGATGCGCTATATCGATCTGGAATCCCTGATTTTGGCTTTCGGTAAAAGCATCCGAATCACGCTGCAGAATCTGGTAGGAATTCTTGCCGTTATTCTTTACGTAATAAAGCGCCTTGTCACATTGCTGGAGCAGATCCCTGCACCGTTCCAACGGGTTTTTGGTATAACTGATTCCAATGGATACCGACAGGATATGATCCGTGTCAATTTCGGAAACCGCCTCCTGGAAGTCCGTAAGAATTGTCTGGGCTACATCCCGAATCCATTCCTCGGTGCGTTCTTCCTGATAAAAAACGGCAAATTCGTCTCCGCTGATCCGGCACATATAAGCGGATGTTTCAATATTTGAACGGATAATATCCGCCAGTCGGCAAATGATGTGATCGCCGGCAATATGTCCGTAATTTTTATTTACGTGCAAGAAGTTATCCACATCCATTAAGAACATAGTGCCGCGGTTCAACGGATTGTCCAGGTATGTATTTACACTGAGTTCAAAGGATTTACGAATGGGGAAGCCGGTGAGGAAATCCAGGTCGTCCGCTTTGTGCACGTCGGTTTCCGTTTTCTTACATACTTCAATTATAAAAGAATCGGTTTCCGTTCCTTCTGATTGCTCCTGTTCAAATTCAAATTCCGGCGTATCCGTAAAAGAAAATCCGTCTTTGATAACTTCTAACATAACATCCGTGAGATAAGGATCAAACTGTGTGCCGCGCCCCTTTTCCAGTTCGCTGACGGCGTAATCCGTAACCTGCGCTTTTTCATAAATACGGTTGGAGGTTATGGCGTCATAAGCGTCCGCAATGCCGATAATCCGGGCAATATAGGGAATATCATTACCCTTCAGGCCATAAGGATAACCCTTGCCGTCGTAACGTTCATGGTGATATTTAGCCCCGTCGCAGATCTGAGGAACCATGGTAATCGGCCGCAGGATATTAGCGCCCATAATAGGATGGTTGCGTACCAGGCGGTATTCTTCGTCGGTGAGTTTTACCGGCTTGTTCAAGATACTGTCGGGAATACCGATTTTGCCGATATCATGAAGCAATGCCGTATAATACAGGTTCAGACAGTCCTGTTTGGACCAGGAAAGCTTTTTGGCGATGGCGAGACAATACTGTGCCACACGTACGGAATGGCCCTTTGTATAACGGTCTTTCGCATCAACTGCATAAGTAATGGTAGTAATCGCCTGAATAAATATTTTCTGGGTTTCTTCCGTCTGCTCTCTTACCAGCTGTTCCAGGTGTTTACGCAGGTCTTCCAATTCCAGAATACGGGAAATGCGGCTTTGCATAACCAGAGGCGAGAAGGGCTTGGTTATATAATCCATGGCTCCCATTTCAAGTCCCATAATTTCGCTTTCCTGTTTGGTGTCTGCGGTCAGAAAAATAACGGGTATTTTGCAGAGCAGCGTACTGTCCTTCATTCGCCTGAATACCGTATAGCCGTCCATATCAGGCATATTAATATCCAAAAGAATTAAATCGGGAATATCCCGATGCATTTGTTCTAACGCGGTTTGTCCGGATTGAAACAGAGAAATTTTGTAAGAGCCGATCAGAACGCCTTCCGCGTGTTTCAGGATTGTTTTGGAATCATCTACTATATAGATATGTTTTTTATCCATAGAGCCCCCCAGGTCATCTTAACCAAGATGCTTCAAATAAAAAATATCATGCAGGTAAAACATGCAAATTGTAAAATTATTATATCTTATATTATATTAGAAATTAAAACATTTTTCAACTGTTTGCAGATGGGGATAGGAGGTATTTTCTTTTCCCGTTTTTCATAAATTATAAAGATAACCCGCATGGATGTATGCCGGATGCTTAACGTATTAACAAACATTTCCAATATTATTATTCCCGTGATTATTTTTTACATTGTGGCGTATGGTCTGCTGTCCAAAAGCAAGGTTTATGAAGACTTTATCAGGGGCGCCAAAGACGGCCTAAAGACAGTGGTGCAGATCATGCCGACGCTGATTGGACTTATGGTAGCCGTGGGAGTGCTGCGGGCTTCCGGTTTTCTGAACTTTCTCGGAAGTCTCATAGGAAAAGCAACGGAGGGGATAGGAATTCCGGCGGATATTGTACCGTTGATATTCGTTAAAATGTTTTCGTCATCCGCTGCTACCGGACTGGTTCTTGATATTTTTAAAACCCATGGAACAGATTCTTATGCGGGCCTTATGACCTCCATTATGATGAGCTGTACCGAGACTATTTTTTATACACTGTCCGTTTACTATATGGCGGCAAAGGTGACAAAGACGAAATGGACTTTAAGCGGAGCGCTGATCAGTACGCTGGCGGGGATTGCTGCCAGCGTTGTTTTGGCAGGGGTGATGACATAAGAAGGATTGGCGGAATTTCATGTGATAATATGTTTTGCTGGTAAGGGAGAAGATAAATATGGTAAAATAAGATAAATATTTATATTACAAAGGATTATAAAACGGTTATGGAAGAATACGGGTGGATTAAAGAAGGATTCCTGCTGGTTCCGGCGGCGCTTGTGGCGTTGGCGGGGATTTTGCTGTTTTTATATTTACACCGCAGACGCAGGAAATTTTACTCTTCCGAAGTAGATAATATGGAAGGGCATGATTTTGAATATTTTTGTGCGGACCTAATGAAAAGAAGAGGGTTTCTGGACGTGGAAGTTACCAGGGGAAGCGGAGATTACGGAGCGGATATATTGGCCGAAAAAGACGGCGTAACGTATGCGGTCCAGTGCAAATGCTATCACGGGCCGATCGGCGTAAAAGCAGTACAGGAGGCCCATGCGGGCAGGGATTATTACGACCGGATGGTGGGAGCCGTATTGACGAACCAGTATTTTACGGCTCCGGCAGTGGAAGCGGCGGCAAAGCTTAAAATTCTGTTATGGGACCGCGGCTATCTCGAACAAATGATGGAAGAATAGCGGGAAAGCTGCAAAACCGGCGCAGTTTCTTTTTCATGGGAAGTGTTTCCCAGCCGTTTTTCGAGATTTTCAAAGTCCGAGGGACCACATTCCAGAAAGAACTGATGAAATTTCCGGTCTTCATAGTCCGTGCTCCAGAGAGTGCGGGCTTTTTCTTTTAATATAAGTATTTCAAGGTAGCCCAGATAATATTTCAGATAATTGGCCGGTTCCTCCACTATGTATTGATAAACGGTCTGATGCGCCAGGGGGTCGCGGATGCCGAAGCTGGAAAGAAGCTGTGCCGTATCTTCCGGTGAGGCTCCGTCATAATGTATCGCAATATCCAGAATGGAATAGAGGCAAAGCTGCAGGCTGCGGTTATGTTTCCCTGCTTCACAGACCAGGGCGGCTTCGGAATAACCTTTTTCCTCCATCAGCTTCATGGCGTAATCGTAAGACAAAAATTCCGTATACAACGCCCAGCCTTCCAGATATCCGCCGTACCACATCAGTTCACGCACAGGATTCAGATCCATTTTCCGGCTGAAAAGCTGAAAATACACGGCCTGATATAAATGTCCTGGATATCCTTCATGAGCCAGTGTGGTATAAAGCTCCAGGCCTGAGGGGCAGTCCTGCTTATTTATATAAATTACATTGCTGCTGCTGTCGTCCAAAGGCGGCGTCAGGTAAAAAGCAGGTGCAGAAAAAGGCTCCAGTTTTTCGGAAACCGCTTTTACCTCGCACAGAGGCGGCGCCTGCTCTTTTTCAAGAGGAAAATCGGGAAAGTCGGCAGTCATTTGTCCGAACAGATTCTTAAGCATTTCGTCCGGGGCGGAAAGAGGGAACTGCAAGGATTCGGACAGGCCGGAAAGCTTTGCGGAAGAAGCAGAGTGTCCGGCGTAAAGCTCCTGCAGTATACGGTATTCCTCATCAAATTTTTGATACAGCATGCTTTTTATATCTTCTAAGGAGCGGCTGCTTCCGGTGGATTTGTATACAAGATATTCGTAATAAGCTTTTCCGTCGGGATAGTGGGCAAGGCCATTAGGATTAACGCCGGTATCCTCCAGCAAAAACAAAGCGTCGGAAAGCGCTTCATATGCGGGTAGCATGACGGTGGAAAGCAGCCGGTTGTTAACTGCCATATAGTTTGTCATTTCTTTCTCGCTGATTATATTTTTTTCGTACAGTTCCTGCAGTCTTTCCTCAAACGTTGTCTGCAGAAAATGTGTGCCGGCATTTAAGGAATCCGCGTCCAGAATGGCCTTGCACTGGCTTCTTACCTTTTCGGCTGAGTAATTCGGCATAAACAGGCCGGCGTCGGATTTTTCCTGTTCGTACAGGATCAGTCCATTGAAATAATTATCGGTCTGATCCAGAATAGCCAGATAATCTTCAACATCCCGCTTACTGCGAAAAGTGTATTCGGCCAGCAATATGGGAAGCTGGTTCTGCGTTCCTGATCCGGGAGAAAGCGGCTCGTCATAATAGAGAAAGGAAGCGCCGGTTATGGAATTTTTCAGATAAGAAATCAGCAGGTCCAGCGTATAAGCGTCCTCGGATTTCAGCTTATCGGCGTTAATTTTTGAAAGAGAATAAAGATAATTTTCCAATTGGGCATGAGAAAACAACTCCTGCCTTTTAGAATATTCGGGCAGCGATGCCTTATAAGAATAAATTCCGTAATTTTCAGGATAAGCCATGGTATAGTGCATATTGAGCGTATTCGGAAGCAGTTCGTTTTTTAACAGTTCGGCGGTAAGCTCCGTATACAGGCGTTCGTCTCTGCGGTAAACAAACAGAAAGATAACGAAAATTATGAAAGTCAATAATAGCAATAACGGAAAAAGCAGCTGTTTAATAAATTTCTTTTTCATAAAAACCTTCCGGATAGCAGGTTAACCTATTATATGGCAGAAATTGGGTAGAATAGAACAAACTTTCACTAAAAAATACCGGCATACGTTAAAAACAGCGGGGGTTCCGTCAGGGACTTGCCGCTGTTTTTAATTTCCCTTGTATCTGCATGATCTGGCAGACGGTTCCGGCAGGCTTAAATTGATTTAAAAAGAGCTGTGAACATACTGTAAGTTATAATAAAACTCTATTGGTTACTGTATGCGAAAGAATATTTAGGATACACTAACTGTATAAAAATAACCGTCAGAGGCGATATCATGGATATGTCAAGTATTGGAAAAAATATCAGAAAGAAGAGACAGGACAAGTCCTGGAAGCAGGAATTTCTTGCCGAGAAGGTGGATGTGAGCGCAACCTATATCGGTATGATTGAACGGGGCGAAAAAATGCCGAGTATGGAAACATTCATTCGTATTGCAAATGCGTTGGATGCGGCTTCTGACGAGCTTTTGTGCGGTGTGGTCAACAAAGGATATGAAGTAAGAATGTCGAAATATCTGGAAAAGATGAAGGAACTTCCGGGTGCGGAACAGGATAAGGTATTTCGTGTTTTGGATGCAATGCTGAGTCATGGCCCGGAGGAACCGTAAATAGAATGATCAAATCTATACAGTGCAATAGTACTTTAGGGGAAAAGGATGTATAAAATAGCAATTTGCGATGATGAGGAACAAACCTGTGTTAAATTAAAACAAGTTCTTGAAAAAGTACAGGAAGATGTTGGGGAACAATGGGAAGTCGGATATTTTCTCAGCGGTGCGTTATTGTTAAAGCAGTTGGAAAATAAAAACAAATACGATTTCCTGTTTCTGGATATCCATTTGAGGGATCTGAGCGGTGTGGGAATCGGGAAGTATATTCGGGAAAAACAAAGGGACTATCGAACTTTGTTGATTTATATTTCTTCCGATCAAAGTTACGCCATGGAACTTTTTCAGGTTCAGCCTTATGATTTTCTGATTAAACCCCTGACCTATGAAAAGGTGTATAAGGTTATAATGCGGGGCATGGAACAGCTTCGGGGTTCAGGATATTGTTTAAGATATCAGAAACGGAAACATATGTATCAAGTATTTTGCGAAGATATCCTGTATCTTTACAGCGACAGAAAAAAGATCAATATAGCGCTTACGGATGGCAGGGAAGAAGAGTTTTACGGAAGATTAAGGGAAATTATTTTACAATTGCCGGATTGCTTTACCGCAATCAGCCAGTCTTATGTGATAAACAGAAATTATGTCAAAAAATACAGTTATGGAGAAGTGGTTATGATGAATCAGGAGATCCTGGTAATCAGCAGAGCGCGCCGCAAGGAGGTCAGAGAAATCATTTTGAAACAAAAGGGAAAGGATCGAAAATAGAATGTGGATAGAAAAAGGACTGAATTGTCTGTGCAATTTGTTTTTGATCCTGATTATCATTCGTTATATGGGAATTTTTTTCAAACGGAAGAAGAATAAAAAGGTATTACTGTTTATTACATGATTTAGGTGTCAAAAGGTACGTCCTTTTTGAACGATAACTGTTCTTTGAAAA
>CAJUNP010000059.1 GCA_910587935.1 uncultured Lachnospiraceae bacterium | reverse complement strand
CTCACTTCCTTTCGTGCTACTATTATACATGATTGTAGCACGAAAGTAAATAGCGGCAAAAAGAAAAAGCGGAGGAAGGCGCGGCGAAGAACGCCGTTCCTCCCTCCGCAGATGGGGCAGATTGTCCGGTCAGGAGAGCTTGGTGATATCGGGGTCAGCGTGAAAGGAGCTGGCTATTTTTAATTTGGCTAAAATTTTGATTGGATAAAAATGTATATTTTTTTGATGTTGAAATTGCCTAAAGAGGTGGTATAATTAGGCGAAAAGAGAGGAGCTAGGCGAATGCGGATTTTTAATTATGCTAATTTAAAAAATCACAAATGGGATTCGGAAATTCTTGGATTGGTAGCACAGATCCATGAGTTTAAAGGAAAACAGGAATTATATCTTAAGCAGAAACCAGCCGCACTGGAAAAACTGGTCGAGATAGCAAAAATACAAAGTACTGAGGCTTCCAATAAAATTGAAGGTATTGTTACGACAAGTACCAGACTTCAGCAGCTTGTTATGGAAAAGACAACACCTAAGAATAGGGATGAGGAAGAAATCATGGGGTATCGGGATGTTTTAAATACGATCCATGAGAGCTATGAATATATCCCGATTCGTTCCTCTTATATTTTGCAGCTCCACCGGGATTTATATCAATATTCACAGAAGGATATAGGGGGAAGGTTTAAGAATACGCAGAATGTGATAGCCGAAAGCCACCCGGATGGATTGCAGACAGTGCGATTTACTCCTTTGGCGCCTTATGAGACACCGGGGGCAATCGATTCCATCTGCGATAATTTCAATCATGCAATAGATGCCTGCATAGTGGATCCGCTGGTATTGATTCCAATTTTCATCAATGATTTTCTATGCATCCACCCATTTAATGACGGAAATGGCCGGATGTCGCGCCTGCTCACCACACTTCTTTTATATCGGTGTGGGTATGTTGTGGGGAGATATATCAGCTTGGAGAGCAAAATAGAAAAGACAAAGGAAAATTACTACGATGTATTGGAACAGTGCGGAATTGGCTGGCAAGAGAATGAAAATGATCCAGCACCATTTATAAAATATATGCTTGGAATTGTGCTGGCAGCTTATAGAGATTTTGAGACCCGGATCAGTCTTGTGGATGATAAACTGCCTGCAATAGAAATGGTCAGAAAAGCAGTTTGTGAAAAAATCGGTAAATTTACGAAGAGTGAGATCATGGAACTTGTGCCGTCCCTGTCTAAGGCTTCCGTAGAAAATTCGTTGACACAACTGATGAAGGATGGGGTTGTTGACAGGCATGGAAAAGGAAAAGCGACATTCTATACAAGGGCAGATGTGTAGAAAAATAACGAGTCATTAATTTAGGACCTTGGGTTTTTTACATTGAGGGAAAGCCTCAGTTTGACGAGCATAAGGTGGGAAAGTGGATGTATTTTTTCAAGGATAAAGAGAGAGTGGCAGGGCTTTGCAAAGCCGCAGTGGAGCTGGGAATTGTTTTAGAGGCCAAGCATAGTGATGCGCCGGAGGGTGTTTCATGTTTTTATCTTGAATGTGATGATATGGAAAGTCATAAGAAGGTTATCCAATTTTTCCTGGACAATGATATGATACAGAAAACTAAAACAGGTAAACTTTATAATATTTCATTTAAACTTAATGACCAAACAATGGCTGGAGAGTACAGAGAAATGTTCCAAAGTGAAATTAAATTGGAACAATTTCTTGACTTATATACCGGAGAGTTAAAGTAGAGGTGTAAAAGAATGGCCGGAGTTTATAAATCACTCACAGACTTTCTGCCGATGCTTGAAGAAGATAAAATCGGAGATTGGGCCATTGATCGTGTAAATGACGGAACCCCGGAACATCCAATTCAGATGCCGTTTGTGAATTACTCAAGGCTCATCCGGGAGGTTGAGGATGCTATATATAATTTTGAGCAGATGCACCCGGAGTATGGACAGAACCGTTACAGTAGTATTTTGGAGGCTAACGGCATTGAGTGGGGGATGGATTCCATGTCTGCTAAAGACGTGTCCGTACTGGACGGTAAATGCGTCATGGCGATGCTGCTGGGTACTGTTCGGGCAGAGCGGTTCTATGACGGTGCATTGCTCGGATTTTCAAAAAAGGTTGTATTAAAAAATGGCTGGAACGACT
This sequence comes from uncultured Lachnospiraceae bacterium, assembly GCA_910587935.1. GTDB lineage: Bacteria > Bacillota > Clostridia > Lachnospirales > Lachnospiraceae > MGBC143606. The sequence continues at coordinate 8,289 of CAJUNP010000059.1, read as the reverse complement.
GAAGGAGATTGACGAGCTGGGAGGCGTCCATGTCCGCAGGGAGAGTGATTACCTTTTCATCATGCGGGACTACCTTGTTGAACACGGTATGAAATACGATGAGACCATCGACAATAAAGTGACGGCTCGTAAAGATGGTAAGACTTATGGATTTTCGGAACATCAACAGGCGATGGTGTATTCTCTTCTCAGCGCACAGAGACCGTGGGCGGAAGTCGTGAAGCATCTGGACGAGATAGACTGTATTTTCTTTGATTATGATGCGGAAAAGATACTGAAACAGACTGATACATATTTTGTAGACCGCATCAGAGAGATAAAATCATCTTGAGAACCTCGTCCTGCCAAAGAATATAATTAAGTGAATGGGAGATTTTGAAAAAATAAAATTATCATATTGATATTATTATAAATATCCGGTAAATTATAAATAGCCAATAAATATCCATGTATAAGGGGGTTACTAAAAATTATGGGGAAAAGGCATTTATGAAAAAAAATAAGAATATTTATTGTTATTGTGGTATTAGAGTCATGTGTATTTTCTATGAATGTTTTTGCCGCTGAAAATTCAATATGTCAATATAACGAGAATCGTTCATATAATCCTGATTACAAGAGAGGGGATGTAACATCATACAAATGTCCGAAGAGTAGTTGCCGGGCATATCTGATATATCAGTATCCTGTGGGAAATTGCGAATATCGTGACAGTAAAACACATGCATATACCTGTTCCCATTGTTTAATTTTTAAATTTATATCTCCTTGATTTGTACGCCCGCTGAAGCGGGCAGATGGGAGCAACAATGAAAAAAATATTTATGGCATTACAAATATTTTTTCTTTCCATATTAACTGTCTCATGCGGAATAAAACAGGAGCCAATAACTCCAAAACAATATGTAGAAGAAAAGACAGAAAAGTCAACTTCTTTTTTGAATGAGGAATATGGAAGGCTGCTCGACTCCTGCATCCTTGATAATGGCGATACCTACGCCCTTTATTGCAAAAAACAAGATGGAGAGGATACTTTTACTGTCACAAAGCAATTAAAGGATAGTCTTTCCGTGAAAATGATTCCTCTACAATGTGAGGAATCGGTAAGCTGGCTCTTTATTTGTGCGGATACTTCCGGGAACATATTAGTGGGAGATACGGTTACCCTGTATTTATTTAATGAATCTGGAGAGTTTTTTCAAAAATTTCCTGCATGGCCGGCGGGCGGTATGATCATTACAGATGATCAGGCCGTTATCTGTCAGAATTACAGTGATTCCCCATACTACATATTTGATTTATCAACCGGCGCCAATAAAGGCGTTTTTTTAGAAAAGGAGTTTCTGTTTAGTCAGGGAAAATCACAGCCGTTTCTTGGTGGATTCTATGGGCGGGAGATGTTAATTACCAGCGCCGGGTTATATGTGCATAACGAAAATTCGTGGATTTTACAAGTTCCGGCTAACGGAACAAGTATGTCTAAGGCGGGTTTTAGCGCTACGGGAATAGAGAGTGGTATGAATGAAACATATGTTGTTTATGATTCCGACTTTCAATATACTTATTCCCTGAAAGAAATTAATGAGGATGAGAACGACAGTCAGATTACCCTGCGCGTGACTGCATGGCAGGATCGAAGTACATTAAGGACTGCTCTGGCGGAATACCAGATTGCCAATCCTGATATTACGATAGAATATGCATTTCGCTGCACCGACATGCCGGAAACGGAACAGGAAGCAAATATTTTGCTTCAGATAACCAACGCAGAAATTGTTTCATCCCAGGCAGCGGATCTCTATGTTTTAGATTATCTGCCATGGGAAAAATATCAGGAAAAAAATTTATTGCTGGATTTATCAGAAATTGTTGCCCCTTATGTGGAAAATGAAGAGTATTTTGGGAATATTTTAACCGCATATAAAACAGAAGACGGTTTATTTGCCGTACCGTGGTTCTTTTCAACCAAATTTATACTCTGTAAGCAGGAATTGATTCCCTATGTACAGAGTATTCATAAGCTTGCCGGTTTTCTGGAAAAGCATCCGGAAGATCCTGGGCTGATTCCATACTATTACCGAGATATGCCGGAGCTTTTTCTTGCCATGATATATGATTTTTATGGAAATGATTTGTACGAAAACGGAACGATTACCCTGGAAAACATAAAAGAATTTTTAATCTCTGCCAGGATAATTTATGACCGGCAGCAGGAAAATGTTTCCGACACATTATTGCCGGATTATTCTAAAGATTCTTTTACCTATTCTCACCTCCGGCAATATCCATGCGGAAAAGATATACAACTCCTTTTTGAAGAACAGGACGGAAGCTTTTTGCTTTTACCCTCCACACCTATGGGAATAATCGATTTACTGGAGGCAAATCACCATCCGGATTATGCGCTGGTTCCCATAGACGGAATTCACGCACAGTTTCTGTTTGGAATTCATTCCGGAAGTAAAAAACAGGAATCGGCAAAAGATCTGCTAAAATATTTAATTTCTTATTTTGAAGAAACAGGAACGGCAGACCGAAGCATTGATATGTTTGTGTATTTACCGGGGATACCGATATACATACCTATCCTATCTGGACGGACTGAATTTTACATTCATGAAGGAGCAAATAATCCGTTGTACAACTATACTTCTGACGATACTGAGTGGCTTCTGGGACTTCTGGAACAATTTCAAAAACCCGGTTACAGTGCAGATACAGTCACCGACGATGCCTGCTCTGTTTTTGCAAAGGGCAGTCAGGGATATCTGACAGGTGACAGGACATTGGAGAAAGCAGCGGATGAAATCTATAACGGGTTCCTGTTGCTTTATTATGAAAATCAGTGATTCTTGTACATCCGGTATAATCAATAAAAAACGGGAAAAACGCCATGACCAATATTCTAAAACTCTTTAACAAAACAACGGCCGACTGGTTCAGAGAAACTCTCGGAGAACCCACGCCCGCCCAAAAAGAAGCCTGGCCCATTATTGCGTCGGGAAAACATGCGCTGGTATCCGCGCCTACCGGAACAGGAAAAACGCTGTCCGCGTTCCTCGTATTTTTAGACCGCATGAAAACGCAGGCAGTACAGGACGCGCTGAAACAAGAACTTCAATTGATTTATATTTCCCCTCTGAAATCCCTGGCCGCGGATGTCCGGGAGAATCTCAAACGCCCTCTTACGGGAATCGGAGCAGAGAACCTGCTTACCATAGGCATTCGCACAGGCGATACCACCCAGGCCGAGCGGCAGAAAATGATACGGAAACCGCCCCACATCCTGATTACCACGCCGGAATCCCTCTACCTGATGCTGACTGCCAAAACCGGACAGAACATGCTGGCGACTGCCAAAGCCGTGATATTGGACGAACTGCATACCATGATCGATACCAAAAGAGGCGCCCATTTGATGTTATCTCTGGCGCGCCTTGATTTTTTGTGCAACAGACCTTTACAGAGAATCGGATTGTCTGCCACCATAGAACCCCTGGAGACAGCGGCCGCATATCTTGCGCCGGAGAAAGTATATATTGCGGCTCCGGCCATGGAAAAAAAGGTACGGCTGGAAATTCTGGCTCCTTTCGCGGACGTTTCAAAGGGCAGAAAAAAAGACCCCATATGGGAAGAATTGGGCTCCCTTGTATACAGCCATTGCCAGGGAAGCCGCAGCGTGATCGCCTTTGTGGAAGGCAGGCGCTATGCGGAAAAACTGGCCTATTATGTGAATCTTCTGGGCGGAGACGGCTTTGCCAGAGTCCACCATGGAAGCCTGTCCAAAGAACAGAGAAACGAAACCGAGCTGGCGCTTCGGGACGGAACCCTGCGGCTTTTGTGCGCCACTTCTTCCATGGAGCTTGGCATCGACGTAGGCGAGATCGATAAAGTGCTTCAGGTCGGCTGCCCCCGCACCGTTTCCGGCGCCATGCAGAGACTGGGGCGGGCGGGTCACAATCCCGGCCGGGTCAGCGTTATGTATCTTTTCCCCAGAACCGCCGCGGAATGTGTATCCTGCGGCATGACGGCCCAGCTGGCCAGAGAAGGCGGCATAGAACATCTGCGCCCCCCCGTGCAGTGCCTGGACATCCTTGCCCAGCACCTTGTTTCCATGGCGGCGTTCAAAAGCTATGAACTGGACGACGTCATGCGGATTCTTCCCCGTGCATATCCCTTTTGCGGCCTGACCAGAGAAGACGTCAAATCCGTTCTTCAAATGCTTGCGGGAGACTATGAACATAAACGGGACATCCCGGCCCGTCCCAGAATTCTATACGACCGGATTCACGAAAAAGTGGAAGGAGACGGCTACAGCCGGATGCTGGCCATAGCCGCAGGCGGCACCATTCCTGATAAGGGACTGTATACCGTAAAAACGGAGGACGGCGTAAAACTGGGAGAAATCGACGAAGAGTTTGTATACGAATCCCAGAAAGGCGACCGTTTTATTCTCGGTTCCTTTGCATGGAAAATTTTGCATATCAGCCGGGACATTGTAACCGTTACCCCGACCCCTACGGAAGGAGCCAGGCTTCCCTTCTGGAAGGGGGAGATCAAAGGCCGCGATAAACGCACAGGAGAGGCAATCGGCCGCATGTTTGCATCTTTGCAGCAGGCCCATGAAGACGGCCGGCTTTCCGAAGCCCTGGGCCGGATGGGACTGGACGAATCGGCCGTAGTTCTGGCTTCCGGTTACCTGGAACGGCAGATTCAGGCGGCGGGCGGCCTGCCTAATGATAAAACAATTGTTGTAGAACATTTTAAAGATGCATCCGGAAATTGGCAGTTAATGGTACACTCCCTGTTCGGAAGACGCATTAATGCGCCTTTGGCGCTTCTTATTGCGGAAACGGCGGGAAAAAGGCTTGGAATGGAAATCGGGTGCGTAGACGAGGAGGACGGATTTCTTTTGTATTCCTACGGGGACCGGAGCTTTCCCGAGGGCGTTTTGCAAATGGCGGACCCGGATATCTTCATCCGGCAGCTGGAAATATTACTGCCCGCCACCCCGCTTTTTAACATGGCTTTCCGCTATAACAGCGGCCGGGCCCTGATGATGGGAGTTAAGAGAAACGGCCGCCATCCCCTTTGGATGCAGCGGCTAAAAAGCGCCGAACTGCTGGAACAGGTCATCAGGGAAAAGGACCACCCCCTGATCCGGGAGACCAGACGGGAGTGTATGCAGGAATTATGGGATGCGGCCGGCGTTCGGGAGCTTCTGAGCGATATCCGTTCCGGCGCCGTAGAAATTCGGGAGATTTATACGGATACCCCTTCCCCTATGTCCCTGCCCCTGCAATGGCAGCAGGAAGCCGCCGTAATGTACGATTATGCGCCTACGCCGAGAGGCATCCACCAGGCGGTTGAGGAAGCGCTGAAACAGGAAATAAAACTGCTGACTCCGGGAGAAAAAGAGCTTGCCTGGGTGCAGAACCGGGAACGGCTTCCCGAAAACGAAAAACAACTCCATTCCCTGCTGATGACAGAAGGCGACCTGGCGGCAGGCGAATTGGAGATCCCTGTCCTCTGGCTGGACAGCCTGGCGCAGGAGGGCAGAGCGGTTTACCTGGAACAGGGTCTGTGGATTGCGGCGGAACAGCAGGAAGAATATGCTGCGGCTCTGGAAGGCGGAGACAGTTCCGGCAGACTTCCCATTGTCAGAAGAATGTTACGCTACCGGGGCGCGGCGGACGCCGCCCGGACCGCGCAGCGTTACGGCTGGACCGAAGAACAGGCGGAGGAGATCCTCGAAACTCTGTGCCATCTTAAAGAAGCGGTAAAACAGGATACCTTTTATTACCATGCGGCTCTTTACCGCCGCGCTTCCATACGCACTATAAAAAACCGCAGGGAGGAAATACAGACCTGCCCTGCACAGAATTACGCGGCGCTGCTTCTCGCAAGGACAGAGTCCGGCGCACCCCAGGAGGAATGTCTGCAGAATACCTTAAGACAGTACGCAGGCGCGGAATTTCCTGCGGCCTTCTGGGAAAAGGTCCTGCTTCCGGCCCGGGTCAGAAATTACAGGGAAAATCTGCTTGACACATTTCTTGCCGGCGGAGAATTGTTCTGGCACATGGGAGAAAAAGGCGGCCTTCGCTTTGATTATACGGAGGATATCCTGTGGGAAGACGCCCCGGAGGATGATATCGGAATACTCGATGAAAAAGAGAAGACCGTTTATGAGGCGCTTATAAAGAGAGGCGCCAGCTTTATGCAGTCCTTAAACAGCCTTCTTCCGGGAGAGTCACCTTACGATACGCTGCTGTCTTTAATGGAAAAAGGCCTGGTTTATGCCGACAGCTATGTTCCAATGCGTCAGTGGATCGACAGGGAAAAAGCCGGAAAAGCTTCGGTAAAACAGCGCATCAACCGAAAAGTAAAAGCGATGCAGGCAGGAAGATGGGATATCGTGAGACCGGTTCGGGCAAAAACGGCGGAAGAAATAGTGGAAGCAGGTTTTGACCGCTGCCTGATCCTTTCCAGGGAAACGGCGGCGGCCTGCGGAATTTCCTGGCAGGAGGCGCTGCGTGTGCTTCGTATTTGGGAATATACCGGACAGGCCAGAAGAGGCTATTTTGTACAGGGCATGTCCGGCGCGCAGTTTATCCGCAAAAAAGACTACGCTTCTGTCATAAAAACCCTGAATATGCCCGATAAAAAATTAATCTGGATCAACGCCGCCGATCCGGCGCAGTGCTGGGGCAAAATACTTCCTCATAAAGAGGACAGGAGCTTTCTGAATATACCCGGCAATGCCGTCGCCTGCTTTGGAGGCGTTCCGGTTGCGGTCATGGAACGCCAGGGAAAGATTCTGCGTATTTTTGATGAAGCTCTGGCGGAAGACTGCATGAAACTGTTTGCCCAGGAATTTAAAAGGCACAAATTGTTTCCGTCCCTGAAACGCATTGTGGTAAAAGAATACCCGCAGACTGCGACAGAAGCGTTGACGGCTGCGGGGTTTGGCAGGGAAATGAAGGATTATGTGCTGTATCAATAAATTTTTACAGGGCTGTATATTCAATGTAAAAGGTTGCTTGCTTTACTTTGAACACTATTTTATTGCATAATAATGTTCAAAGCATTCCAAAATGGTAAGAACAATAGATAAAGAAATACGTCTTTTGTACTTCTTTTATTATGGAGACGGCAAGGTCTCTGGAGGAAGGATCAGAATGAATGATCTTGAAGGGTTTCCCGATAAAAGCTCCGTTTGGGAGATAAGGAATTCAAACGATGTCTAGTGCATGTTTCGCCGTAGTTGTTGGTATTTTAAAATTTACGTAAAATTGGCGATTTCTCTTTATAAACAATTATATATTGTAAATTAGATGCTGTTCTATTATAATTTTTATATCTGATATGAACTATAAAAGCAATGGAGTAGTGATTTTTAATTATGGAAAATAAAATTGTCATACAAAATTTTGGACCAGTAAAAGAGGCACAGATAAATTTAAATAAAAATTTTCAGATATTTATAGGTGCTCAAGCCTCTGGTAAAAGTACAATTTGTAAGGTTGTATATTTTGTTCAAAAAATAAGAGATTATACCTTAGATTATCTGATGGATGCAGCACAGTTTACACAGAATCATAAAAATGAGTATTTCAATAACTATATGAAATATTTGACAAAACAGTTTATGGGGTGCTTTGGGAAAACTAAACATATGCAAAAATTTAATATTTCGTATATGTTTGCCGGAAAACATATTAATATTTTCTTAAACCGTGATGGCTATGTACGATTTTCTCTTGATGCTAAATTAAAAGAAGAACTTTTGGGGTTGATAAATGAAGCTTCTGAAATGTTTTTAAATAATTTCAATACAAAGGGTCTTTTGGATAATATAATTGCTGTGGGGGTAATGAAACGCCATTTAAATGAACGGTTATTTTTAGTATTTGAAAACAATGATGAAATTATTTATATTCCAGCCGGAAGAAGTTTGTTAGCAACCATGTCTGAGCAGTTACAGGATGTTTCTACTGATGAGATGGACTTGACTATGCAGGAATTTATTAAACTGATAAAAATAACAAAAAATAAATTTGGAACTAAAATTCCGGAAATGATTACAGATTATGTAAAAACGGTTAAAGGTCAGATAAATAATGCAGCAGTAAATCAGGCGTATGAATTTATTAAGAAAATTTTGAAAGCAGACTATATAAGCGAGAACGATGGTGAAAAAATTTATTTTGATGAGAATCATTGGGTTAAACTGATGTATGGTTCGTCTGGTCAGCAGGAAGTATTGTGGATATTGATGCTTGCCTTTGC
>CAJUNP010000058.1 GCA_910587935.1 uncultured Lachnospiraceae bacterium | reverse complement strand
CCCATCGTAAAAAGGATAAAATACAAATCCCCTTTTGACTACCTAATCATAATATGAGTTTAAATAATAAAAAAGGATCAGAAGAAGAGCATAAAGTTGATTGGGAGGAGTTATTTTGATAACCTTTCAATGTGACTTTGTCACGGAATAAATCTTCTTCCTTCCGTATAGTAATGTTTAAAACAGAAAGAATTGTGTTTTCACGGATTGCCGGAAACATGGAGGTATATATTTATGAAAAGAAAGGCCGTAATCAATACAAAAGAATGTGTCGCCTGCGGGTGCTGCATAAAAGTCTGCCCCAGGGCGGCTGTTTCAATACCCCTTGGCATGTATGCGGAAGTTAACAAAGAATTGTGCGTGGGATGCGGAAAATGCGCGCAAGAATGTCCGGCATGCGTTATTACGTTACAGGAGGCAGAGCAATGACACAAAATAAGAGATGGTATGATTATCTTTGGGTTGTTTCCTTAACCTATCTGGTTTTGGGCTTTTTCAATATTCTGTTTGCCTGGCTGGGACTTCTCTGCTTTTTTATTCCCCTTATAATTGCCGTGGTAAAAGGCAGTAAGGCTTATTGCAATAAGTATTGCGGCAGAGGACAGCTGTTTTCCCTTCTGGGCGGCAGATTTGGGCTTTCCCGTAAAAAGGACATTCCTAAATGGATGAGATCAAAATATTTCAGATACGGATTTTTAATTTTCTTTTTTGCGATGTTTTTCCTGATGCTGTGGAATACGTACCTGGTTTTTGCGGGAACAAGGAACCTGAAAGAATCGGTGACGCTGCTGTGGACCTTTAAAGTTCCGTGGCGCTGGGCTTACCACGGTACGTTATTTTCCGACGGAGTGGCGCAGTTTGCGTTTGGTTTTTACAGTGTAATGATGACTTCCACGATTCTCGGATTGATAACCATGATTCTATTTAAACCGCGTTCCTGGTGCGTGTACTGCCCCATGGGAACTATGACACAACTGATCTGTAAGGCCAGAAATGTGACCGCGTCACAGAAAATGCAGAAACAGCAGGATACAATAGAGACACCAACAAGAGAAAGGAAGGTATAAACATGTCAGTACTTAATGTTAATAAAAGCAACTTCAACTTGGTAAAAAACAGTGATAAGCCGGTTCTTTTGGATTTCTATGCGGACTGGTGCGGACCCTGCCGCATGGTTTCACCTCTGGTAGACGAGATCGCGGAAGGCAATCCCCAGTATCTCGTGGGAAAAATCAATATAGACAACGAACCGGAGCTGGCCCAGGCGTTTGGCGTTTTAAGTATTCCTACGCTGGTCGTGATGAAGGAAGGAAAAGTCGTGGAACAGTCGGTGGGGGCAAAACCCAGAGCCCAGATTCTGGCAATGTTACAGGGTTAAGTCCCGGAGACGTTTTTTATCAAGGATCTTAATACCCTTGCGTGAAACCTCTACGATCCCTTCGTTTGCAAAATATTTCAACATTCTTGACACAACCTCGCGGGCAGAACCCATATACCGGGCAATCTGTTCGTGAGTAAGCGTCAGGGTATCGCTGCCCGTTCGGGTTGATTCATCGGAAAGAAAAATAGCGAGCCGTTTATCCATGCTCATAAAAAGAATTTGCTGCATTACCCACATTACGTCCGAAAAACGGCTGACCGCCGTTTCCAGGGAAAAAATCTTAATGCACGGATTGCGTTCCGAAACCGCCGCGAAGGCAGGACCGCTTATTACATAACATTCACTGTCCTCCTCGGCGTCCAGAAACACATCGAAGGTAATACTCTGAAGAACACAGGAAGCCGACAGCATACACATGTCTCCCCTGTGCAGCCGGTAGAGCGTGACGCTTTTGCCGTCTTCCGACATCATATAAAGCCGGAGGCTTCCGGTATGAACAAATATGACGCCGGAACACTCGTCGCCGTCGTGGACGTTAGTTCCTCTTGGATAAGTCAGGGCCAGAGAATGGCGGCAGATATAATGCCGGTCCGCTTCCGATATCTCTTCCCAAAAAGGAAAATTTTCTTTATAAACATTTTCAAATATAGAATTCATTCAGATATATCCTCCCGGTCCGGTAAAATTGTATCACTATTTTTACAATCTGTCGAGGCCGCGGGAGAACTCCAATTTTTATTGAGAAATCCCTGCGAATGTGCTAAAATAATAAACAGTTAAAAATACATACAGGAGGGACATCAGATGAAAAGAATCGGTATGTTAACAAGCGGTGGCGATTGTCAGGCATTAAATGCGGCGATGCGCGGAGTTGGTAAAACCTTATTTCAGAGTGGGGAAGAAGTAGAAATTTATGGCTTCCTGGATGGTTATAAGGGCCTTATCTACGGCGATTTTAAAATGTTGAACCATTCGGATTTCTCGGGAATCCTTACCAAGGGCGGTACGATCCTTGGAACGTCCAGAACTCCCTTCAAGCAGATCCGGGAACCGGATGAAAAAGGCAACGATAAAGTAGAGTGCATGAAACAGACCTACTACAAATTAAAACTGGACTGCCTCGTTATTCTGGGCGGCAACGGGACCCATAAAACGGCGAATCTCTTAAGGGAAGAAGGCTTAAACGTAATCACGCTGCCCAAGACCATCGATAACGATCTTTGGGGAACGGATATGACCTTTGGTTTCCAGAGTGCGGTCAACATTGCCACGGAATGTATCGACTGTATCCACACTACGGCATCCTCTCACGGACGCGTATTTATCGTGGAGGTTATGGGACATAAAGTGGGATACCTTACTTTGAACGCCGGAATGGCCGGCGGAGCGGATATCATTCTGATTCCCGAAATACCTTATGATCTTAATAAAGTTATTGCCAAAATCGAAGAACGCAGCAAAAACGGCAGCCATTTTACGATTTTGGCGGTGGCGGAAGGGGCGATTTCCAAAGAAGACGCCAAACTGAGCAAAAAAGAATATAAAGAGAAAATGAAGAATTATAAATATCCTTCCGTATCCTATGAAATTGCGGCAAGAATTACCGAAAAGACAGGACAGGAAGTACGCGTTACAGTGCCCGGACATACACAAAGAGGCGGCAGCCCGTGTCCTTATGACCGCGTGTTTGCGAGCCGTCTGGGTTCCGAGGCCGGCAAGCTGATTCTGAAGGGAGAATATGGATTCATGGTAGGCTACAAAAACCGGGAAATTGTCAAGGTTCCGCTGGAGGATGTGGCCGGCAAGCTGAAGATGGTGGCTCCCGATGCGGCCATCGTAAAAGAAGCCAAGATGTTAGGCATCAGCTTCGGAGACTAATGCGGCGCCCGGACGCGGCCCGCATATGCAGGAGGAATAAGCATGTCATATACAGCCCTTTATCGGAAGTTCCGGCCCGATAATTTCAGCGATGTAAAAGGGCAGGATCATATTGTCACAACCTTAAAAAATCAAATAAAGGCCAACCGTATCGGGCATGCATATCTTTTTACAGGAACAAGAGGAACCGGAAAGACCACGGTTGCCAAAATTTTTGCCCGTGCCGTTAACTGTGAGAATCCGGCCGATGGGAATCCCTGCGGCGAATGTCGTACCTGCAGGGCCATTTCCTCAGGAAACAGTATGAACGTGATAGAGATCGACGCCGCTTCCAACAACGGCGTCGATAATATCCGCGAGATTGTGGATGAGGTCTCCTATTCCCCCACGGAAGGGAAATATAAGGTTTATATTATAGATGAAGTGCATATGCTTTCCATAGGCGCGTTTAATGCGCTCCTTAAAACCCTGGAGGAACCGCCCTCTTACGTAATCTTTATTCTGGCGACTACGGAGGTACACAAAATTCCCATTACAATTTTGTCGCGGTGCCAGAGATATGACTTTAAACGAATCGGTATAGAAACCATTACAGACCGTCTGCGGGAGCTGATGGAGCAGGAAAAGGCGGAGGTGGAAGAGAAAGCCCTCCGCTATATTGCGAAAGCCGCGGACGGTTCTTTGCGCGATGCATTAAGCCTTCTGGATCAGTGTATTGCCTTTCACCTGGGAGAAAAATTAACCTACGATTTGGCGCTTGACGTACTGGGAGCCGTAGATACCGGCGTATTCAGCCGTCTCTTACGCTGCGTGCTGGAACGGGATGTTCCGGGTTGTGTGGCTCTTCTGGAGGATATCGTTATGCAGGGGCGGGAGCTGTCCCAGTTTGTAACGGATTTTACATGGTATCTGCGAAACCTTATGCTGATTAAGTCCTCGGATCTTGTGGAGGATGTGATCGATGTTTCATCGGATAATCTTGTAAGACTGAAGGAAGAAGCGCAGCTGGCGGATATGGATACAATTATGCGTTATATCCGCATTTTTTCGGAATTATCCGGGCAGCTGCGGTATGCGTCCCAAAAGAGGATTCTGATAGAAATCGCATTGATTAAATTATGTAAACCAGCCATGGAAACCACGCAGGACGCGATACTTGACCGGATTCGAGAAGTGGAGGATAAGCTGGAAAAAGGCGTCATGACCGTTCCTGCAAACAGTCCGCCGCAGCCGGAAGGATCAGCTGCGGCGTCTCAAAAACCCCGGCCGCCCATACCCAAAGCCGTTCCCGACGATATCCGGCAGATTGTGGCCAAGTGGCCGTCAATCGCAGGGAACGCCGATAATCCCATGAAAATGTACTTGAAGTCGGCCAGACTCAGCCTGGGAGGCGAGAATCGACTGCTTATGGTGGTGGAAGACGGCATTGCTTCGGATTACTTTTTGAAACATCCGGAGAACACGGAGCAGCTGGAACGGCTTCTTGCGGATTTTGCGGGAAAAGAAGTGAGCGTAACCGTCCAGCCGGTGCGTAATGAAAGAGAATTTGAACAAAACTATGTAGACCTGTCCCAGATTATCCATATGGAGATCGAGGAAGAATAAAAATCAGGAGGATTAATAATGGCAAAACGCGGAGGCTTTCCGGGAGGCGGGATTCCCGGCAATATGAATAATCTCATGAAACAGGCGCAGAGAATGCAGCGTCAGATGGAAGAAAATCAAAAAGAAATGGAGACGAAAGAATTTTGTGCAGCGGCCGGCGGAGGCGCTGTAGAAGTAGTGGTTACCGGTAAAAAGGAAGTTGTGAAGGTGCAGCTCAGTGAAGAAGTAGTAGATCCGGAGGATATTGAAATGCTGCAGGATCTCATTGTAGCGGCGACTAATGAAGCGCTTCGGAAAGCGGAAGAAGCCAATGCCGAGTTAATGAATAAGATGACGGGCGGACTGGGAGGAGGCTTTCCCTTCTGATGGATTTGTACAGCGGACATATTAACCGGTTAATAGAGGAATTGGCGGCGCTTCCGGGTATCGGCTCCAAGTCTGCGCAGCGGCTTGCGTTTCATCTCATCAACATGCCGAAAGAAAGGGTGAACCGCCTGGCAAAAGTGATATTGGAAGCAAAAGAGAACGTCCGATACTGTTCTGTGTGCTGTACTCTTACCGATCAGGATATCTGCCCCATCTGTGCAAACGATAAACGGGATCACAGGACCATTATGGTGGTGGAGAATACAAGAGATCTGACAGCTTATGAAAAAACAGGAAAATATGAGGGGATTTACCATGTGCTGCATGGGGCGATTTCTCCCATGCTGGGAATCGGACCTAACGATATTCGCCTGAAAGAATTAATGACCCGCCTGCAGGGGGAAGTGGAGGAAGTGATCATTGCCACCAATTCCAGCCTGGAAGGGGAAACGACGGCTATGTATATCAGTAAAATGATAAAACCTACGGGAATCCGTGTTACAAGGATAGCAAGCGGCGTTCCGGTAGGCGGCGATCTGGAATACATAGACGAAGTAACTTTACTTCGCGCTCTGGAGGGCAGAGTGGAATTGTAACGGTATGGAGGATTCACGATGGTAATAAAGAACAGCTTCGGTACATGTAAATGCGGAAAAGAAATTTTTCTGTATACCATCGAAAATAATAATGGCTGCCGTGCGTCGGTCATTAATTACGGCGCGGTTCTCGTTAACTTGTGGATACCGGACCGGCGGGGAGAACTGCGGGACATCGTTCTCGGCTTTGACAGACTGGAGGACTATTACGGCAACGATAATTTCTTTGGTTCTACGGTGGGACCCAACGCGAACCGGATCGGCGGAGCCGCATTTTCTCTGGATGGGAAAACGTATCATCTGGATGCCAACGACGGAAATAACAATCTTCACAGCCATAAACAGAATGGTTACCATAAACGTTATTGGGAGGCCGCAATCGGAGATAACTGTGTCGCTTTCTTTTTGGAGGATGACAATACGCTGGGATTTCCGGGAAAAAAGGACGTGCAGGTTACATATACCCTGAACGACGCCAACCAGCTTAAGATAACGTATCATGCGGAAAGCGACCGGGATACCCTGCTGAACCTGACGAATCACAGTTATTTTAATTTGGAAGGACACCGGACGGGAAATATTGAATCCCATATTTTAGAGCTTTCGGCTTCTCATTTTACGCCTGTGGCAAAAGGCGGTATTCCGACCGGCGAAATAAGAAGTGTAGAGGGGACTCCTTTTGACTTCAGAACTCCCAAAACAATCGGACAACATATAGACGCGGACAGCAGCCAGCTAAAACGGACGGGAGGCTACGATCATAACTGGGTACTGGACGGACAGGACGGAACGGTGCGCAGATTTGCGTGCGTAAAAGCGCCTGCCAGCGGAATCAGGATGAATGTTTATACGGATCTGCCGGGCGTACAGTTTTATGCGGGTAATTTTATCGACAGGCAGACAGGAAAGGAAAACTGTATTTACAGTAAGCGCCAGGGATTTTGCCTGGAGACACAATATTTTCCGGATTCCCCTAACAGACCGGAATTTCCCTGCGCCGTATTCGGACCGGACCGGTCTTATGATTCCACTACAATTTATGAATTTGCAGCCGTTCAATAATGCAGCCGGGAATACTGCCATGAATTATAAGGATATGGCAGTATTTTTTGTCGATGAATTCGTGGGGCGGGATGACAGTTTACGCTAAAAAACGAGGAATCCATTCGTTATACTGAGAGAAAACAGGTAAGAAATGCTTGTGGAGGTGTAAAGGAATGGACATACCTAAAAATACGACTCAAGTGGGAGAAGTACACGGCGATTATAAAGTTTTTATTGAAGATTATGTAATTTCTTATTTAAAACAGCTTTGCAGGCAGGAACCCGACCGTAAGAAAAGAGTTGCTTTTTACGGGATTATGCGAACAGAGGGAAAGCTTCAGTATTTCTTTTTATACGGTGGCAGCGAGGTGACGCGGCATGGGAGGACGGACACTTATCTGGCGGATCAGGATTATGAAGAGATAACATGGGCGGGCGCGAAGTATTTTGAATCTTATGTGCCCCTTGGATTTATAACTATTGAAGACGAATTGCCGGAGGGAATTTATCTGTTTCTTTCCGGCCGTGAGACCTATGTAAAAGGGTATCACATATTCTACGAAAAAAACGAAAGCATGCTGGCTTTCATGATACACAGGCAGGCGGCGGAAGAAGAAAAAAAGTCGGTGGAGCCACGAATACGGGAGGAACACAAGGAAGAACCGGCACAGGAGCCGAAGCAGGAACAGGAACCTGCGCCGGCGCACAGCCAGTTGAATCCGGTAAGCCCGGGACGGCATCCGCTGCGGGAGAGGAAAGCGGCAGCAGTGAGAGAAGAAAATGGCAATACGGGTGAAATCAAAATTTTCGGAATTGTAAAATCGGCGGCAGCGGCTCTTTTCATTGTTCTTTGCGTTACGGCTATTTCTACGATGAACGGCCTGGGCAAAATAGAAAGCCTACAGAATTTTTTTCAAAAAGCCTTCCAGACCATGACCGAAAAAAAACTGCCGGACCGGGAGGCGGAAAAAATACAGGCATCCGCCGAACCCATAATAGAAGAAGCGGACTATTCTGTTTCGGAAGGAGATAATCAGGAAGACCTGTTCGGTAAAATGCAGCAGGAAAACGCACAGACGGCGCCTACAGACCCGGTACAGGCAGAACCGGCAAAAGCGCCGGCGGCACAGAATAAAACGCATACCATTCAAAGAGGAGAAACTTTAAACGCAATCAGTAAAATGTATTATGGCGATATTAGTCAGGTGGGAGCTATTTGTGAATTGAACGGAATTACAAATTCTGATAATATACAGGTAGGACAAAAAATCATATTGCCCTGATAAATATTGTGTTATACTAAGATAAAAAAGGAATTGTCATGTCAAATATCAGGTCATACTTAAAAGAAAAGGAAAAAAGAAACGCCGGTCAGCAGCCTGATTTTTCCAAACAGATTAAAAAGCACCGAATGAGTATTTTTTATCGAACGGCATTGGCTGTTTTTCTGATTGTTGCCATTGTAATTGTTTTATATATACAGGACCGGAATAAGGTTTATACCCAGATGAGTCAGATTTCTACCGTTCCGCGTCAGGAAATATCCGGTGTCAGGGATCTGGGACTGGACGGCAAGGTGGTAAGCTACAGCAATGACGGAATTTCCTGTATGGATTCAAAAGGAAATGCCATATGGAATCAGACCTATGAAATGCAGAACCCCATGATTGCCGTTTGCAGGGATGTACTGGCGGTAGCGGATTATAACGGCCGGAATGTATATGTCATGAACAGCGAGAAAAAATTAGGCGAGATCAGCACCAACATGCCCGTGCATTACATATGTGTAGCAGCTAACGGGGTGGTTCTGACGGTTCAGGAAGATTCCAAAGTAACCTGGATCAATATGTATGATTCCCAGGGAAAGGAATTGGTCAGTATACCCACAAGAATGAACGATACAGGCTACCCGTCCGCGGTCAGTCTGTCGGATAACGCCAAGCTGGTAGCGGTTTCCTATACCTATGTGGAAGCCGGACAATTACAGACAAGGGTTGCGTTTTACAATTTTGGAGCCGTGGGAGAAAACCAAATTGATCACTTGGTGGCAGGCTATAATTACACCGATACTTTTATACCGTATATTCATTTTATAAATGACAATACGGCGTTTGCGGCGGCCGATAACCAGGTTATATTATACAAGGGCGGCGAAGTGCCCGAAACGCATATGCTGCGCCTGATCGACGAAGAAATTCAGGCAGTATACACAAGTGATAAATATATCGGCCTGGTTTACTTTAACAGCGATCTGGAAAGCACATATCGCTTAAGCGTTATGGATATTCAGGGAGAAGAAATTGTATCGATTCCTTTTGAACTGCAAAGTATCAGTGATGCCGGAATTATATTCGGAGAAGACGTTATCACCATCTATAATGAACAGAAGTGCATGGTGTATAATATTTCCGGCAGACTCAAATACAGCGGAACGTTTGAAAAAGCAGTCCGAACCATGATTCCGGTTTCAGGACAGTTCCGGTATGTGCTGGTAACGGCGGATTCAATAGATGTGGTAGAATTGAAATAGGCGAATTACATAAGAAAGGATTTAGAGTATGAATATTTTGCTGATTGTGGTCGGTATTATTCTGATTTGGAGAGTGATTGAAGGTTTTCGGGTAGGAATGGTGCGGGAAATTATATCCATGGTGTCGCTGATTGTGATGTCCGTAGCCGTGGTATTGCTGGGGATTGCCTTGAACAGTTATATGGAAAAGGCAATTGTGAAAATGATTGTAGCCATTATTTTGTTTCTGGTATTGTGCATTGTGCACCGGATTATCAGCCTTGTATTCTTTTCGGCAAAGATGATTGCCAAGCTGCCGGTAGTACACGGATTTGACAGGCTGCTGGGAGGCGTTGTGGGAATCCTGGAAACCGTTTTGATTACCTGGGTTATTTTTTCACTTGTAATGAATTTCGGCATGGGAGCCATTGGGCAGCAGATTTTACTCTGTGTAAAAGACAACAAGCTGTTGACGTTCCTGTACGAGCATAATTACCTTGCCTACTGGGTTGGAATACTCAGCGAAAAAGCCTCCTTTATTCCTTTGCAAATGCAGGATATAACCGATGCAGCTGAAAATGTTATAGGCATTATTTCCGAATAATATAAGGGAAAACTTCCGTTTTTGTAATGCCCATACGGCGTAGCTGTTCCACGCTGCTTCGCACGTCCGCTTCCGTATTATATTCCGGAATGTGCGGTATCCGGATATGCAGTTGATCCTTTTTGCCGGATTTTATCAGAAGTTTCAGATTATGAAGCATTAACTCCTGATTTTTCCCCGTGTATTTTTTGTAAATTTCCGGATTCATGTCCTTGATGTCGACGATATATTCGTCTATGTCATCAAGGACCTTTTTTAACATATTTTCTCCTATATTTAAAGAAGTTTCTATGTTGATCCGCCAGTTTGAAGAAGCCAGCCTGCGGAATGCATGGATGAAATCGGCATAAAGAAGCGATTCTCCGCCGCCGAAGGTTATTCCGCCTCCGGTGGACTGAAAATATAAGTCGTCTATTTTTACGGCCTCTAATAACTTTTCCGGCGTATATTTTACAGTCTTTTCCGGATTGCGGATCACTCCTTCGTTTATACAATATCTGCAGTGCAGGGGACAGCCGCAGGAACCGACTAAAGTAATAACGCCGCCACCGTCTGATGTAAGACGATGGCGCAGTATATTAATAACGGGAAGTGTGTTGTCCATAGATGTATATTCCTCCGGGTCAGTCATTGGGCATGGGCATATCTCCCATGAGGTCGTCCGTAATAGTTATCACCGAACCCGAAATTTCCGGTGATTCATATGAATTATCATCTATGCCACCGGCATAATCGGCGGGCATTACTCCGGCTTCCGGATAGTTTTCCATGCCCTCGCCGATTTCTGCGCCGATTGGGAAAGTACAGGCGGTCAGCGCAGGCATAGCTGCACACAAGCCGGCTATGGTAACGGCCTTTCCCAGATTTTGCCTGATTTTTAACTGGCCTTCCAGATAACGAAGTTCCGCTTCACATTTAGGACAGGTGCCTTTACAGTCTCCCTGATGCTTACATTCGGAAACAACATAAGCAATTTCATTCTTTTCCGCAATCTGTCTGCGGATTTCTTTCAATGCACGGCATTTTTCTTTTCCTTTCATATTAAATCCTCCATGTTTTCCGAAGGAAAATGCGACTGCCAATGCAGGGAGCCATGCCCGGCAGGCTGTGCAGGATTTTCCTCCATGTTTTGTTATAAAAGATACGAATAAGCGCATCATAATTTATGGAAAAAATTTTTGGAAAAAATTAAAAAATCAGTTGACACAAAATGGCTTTTCTGATATTATATGAAAGTCGCACGTCGGTAATATTTCAATGGCGTCGGCAGGCAGCACCTTGACAACTAAACAGTAATGCAACCCTGAAAATTCTAAGAAAAAGAG
>CAJUNP010000057.1 GCA_910587935.1 uncultured Lachnospiraceae bacterium | reverse complement strand
GCCTCTTAAGGAGGCAATGGTAAATCTAAATGTCAACATGTCAGTACACTAGTGTAGTAATGCCGTCCGAAACCGTAAGCTCCAGCAGATACCCCGCATAAGGCTTGCCCAGACATTCTTTTCCCAGCGTGGACACGCGCTTTCCGTCAATGACGGACGGAACGGTTACCTGATAGGGATTCTGCGTATTTTTCTCCTCATCATAGCCTGTAATTCGCAAAGTGCCATCCGGCAGCTCCTCGTAAGTAAAACAATCGGGACTTGTCGCTTCCGCTTTTCCTCCCAAAAAAGAGTCATTTTCCGTTAAAACAAATTTTCTTTCCGGCAGCAAAAGCACTGTCCTGACATGCGTTATTCTGTCTTCTTCCAGCAGCACGACATCCAGCATATAATTATAATCCGTAATGTGATATACGCAAAAAGTATAAACTTTTCCGCCTATCTCCTGAAACCACATCTGCACCAGATTCAGCCAGCCCCCGTCATCGTTTATGCTTAATTTTTCCAGCTCCGCAACCGAATCCTTTTCGGAATCATACAGAAAAAACCGTATTTTCAGATGACAGCGGCTTTTTATATCAGACGGAGTATATAGGTTTTTACATAAATAGACCGGTATTTTGCAATTCCCAAGATCCGTTTTATAAAGCGTATCCTGCGCTTGCTGGCAAAAATCAGAAGTTTCTGTTTCATCTCCATAATATATGCCCAGGACCTCGCTGTTCTGTCCGTCGTCCAGATAATTACCCTTTGTAAAATCTTCTTTTACTGCCTCCAGATATTCGTCCAGTTCCCCGCCTGCAGAACTGTAAATATTTTTCCAGACAAACTGTTCCGGCAGATACCGGATTAAGAGGTTTTCCGTTTCCGGATCGGAACCCAGCTTATGAAGCCTGATTCCGTCATAATATTTCAAATTGTAATTATATTGGAGAAAAACATAATAAAATTCACCGTCGTACCGGATGACGGTTCCTTCTCCCTCATTTTGTGTTTCAAATTCACCTATGCTGACAAACCGGTTGTCCTGAAGCTGCGCCTGCATTACGGACACTACGCCGTCTGAGCCTCCGGACCGGTATACAAAAATATACCGTTCAGGCTCCCCTCCCTCCGGAATGTAAAACATTTTCAGGCAGTCCGGAGGGCCTCCCATCTGTTCCTGCATCAGCGCATACACGTCTTCCTCGCTTTCAATCTGCTCTTTGCAGGCCGCTATTTGGGGAAAAGACCGATAGATATCCTCCGGTCCCATACGGAATTCATCTCCGCCCAGTTCCGCCACCGTTTTGTCATATGCGCTTTCTTCTCCCCTGCTTTTTGTATTGCAGGAATAATAAAAAGCCTCCTCCAGACGCATGACCAGCTCCTTCGGAAAGCCGAAACCATTTGCAGCCGCCGGAACAAATTCTCCTTTTACCTCCTCGGACATACTGCAGGCCCCCTCTTCAATCAGCCGGGACGCCCATTTTATATGATTTGTTCCCAGTAATCCGTGGTTAAGCTTCTGATACATTTCATCCGTATCGCTCTGCGTCTTCTGTGCTGCTTTCAATCCCTCTTTTTTTTTCCCTTTATGAAGCGAAAAAATAAATATAAATAAAATACCCGCAATAATAAGCAATACTGCTGCCTTCGCCAAATGCTTTTTCATAAGCAAACGATCTCCCATTGTAGTCTCAGTCATCGGAGCAGTCTTTTTTGAACTCTTGCCTTTACCAGAAGCATCATAGGTCTTCGAAGCTCATTTTCCATTCCGGGAAGACCCATCATCTCTTCCGGGGGCTGCGCTTCTTCCACATTTTCCAGAATAAATCCGTTATTCAGTAATCCCGTCAGAATCTGTGTCAGCGTATGATGCTGTTTTGTCACAAAACAGCCGAGAAAATTGGTGTTTCGCTCTCCGGGCATAAAATAATTATCAACCGGCCAATATTCCGGTTCTCCCGTTTCCGTATATATCCAGTCCTGCGCGGCGCAGGCGGTAAAAACCGGATGCTCTATATTGAATAAAAACACGCCTTCCGGCTTCAGCGTCTTATATACGTTCCGATATACCAAATCCAGATCTTCAATATAATGCAGCGCAAGATTGGAAAGCACACAGTCCCATGTGCTTTCCGGATATTCATATTCATTTATCCCGCACACGCGGTACGCAATCGTTCTTCCGCTGTTGCGCTTTCCGGCTTCCGCTATCATTTTTTTGCTTATATCGATCCCCAATACCCGGGACGCACCCTGTTGCGCCGCAAAGC
The DNA here is from genome assembly GCA_910587935.1 of uncultured Lachnospiraceae bacterium. Lineage (GTDB taxonomy): Bacteria > Bacillota > Clostridia > Lachnospirales > Lachnospiraceae > MGBC143606. Next base: position 9,692 of record CAJUNP010000057.1, on the reverse strand, counting down.
CGCAGTGCCATCCATATCCGCAGCCCAGATCCAGAACCGTTTTTCCCGAAAGCTCCGGAAACAGCGGATTTAGCTGATGCCATTCCCCCGCGGCGGACAATCCGCCTTTGCTTCGCGGCATCTGCGCATATTGTTCAAAAAAATCTTCCTTATCATATTCGTTATTCATGCTTATACCTTTATAAGAAAACTTATGGAAAGCGTGTGATATAAATAATAGCTTGCTTCCCGCTTAAAATCTTTGTCCCAGGGCATCGGATACCTGCACCCTTCCACATCTTCCGTGCGGCCGCAGATTCCCGCTTCATCACCGTAATAAATGCTTGCCGCCCCGGGCAGGGTAAACAGAAGCAAAAGGGCGCACTGATAAGCGGCTTCCGAAATCTCCGGGTTATTGTGAAGCCTTGGCGTATCATGGCTGTCTAACAAGTTAAACTGTACCTGCCGGATGCAGAAGGGCAGCTTCATAAGATGCTCTCTGATCCGCTCCGCCGTATCCTTTGCCGACGGTTTGTAATGCACCTGTCGCAGTTCCTCCATATGCGCATGAAATAAATCCACCTCGCCCACAAACTGTCTGACCGGCCTTGCGCAGCCAAAATAATTCATGGGAGAATCCCACTCGTTCCCTCTTAAATATTCCGCGCAGTCTCCCCAGTCTTCCGCCAGAATGTAGGCGTCTTCCTTTTCTTCTTTTATACTTTTGCGAATCTCCGGCCATACTTCGTGGGCAAGCTGAAGCTCATTATTCCTTGCCATCACATCCGCCACGTCAAAACGCCACCCGTCAATATCATAGGGGGACTTCAGCCACTTTTTCAGCAAAGAGTCTTCACGCCTGTATAAAATATCCCGCAGTCTGCCGGAAGTGTAATTCAGAGTAGGCAGGGTGTCTACGCCGGCCCAGCAGAGATATTCATCTGCGCCCTCTCCGAAAAAGTAGTACCCCCTCTCCTCAGCGTCGGGGTTATGATAAGCCCCTATACTGCGGTCAAAAAACAGTCCTTCTTTATTAAACCATTTGTGCGCCGTACCCGTATGGTTAATGGATACATCTATAATCAGTTTCATACCGTTCTCATGCAGCTCCCGGGAAAGCTCCTGCAATGCCCGGCCGCCGCCCAAATGAGGATCTACCTGAAAATAATCCAGACAGTCATACCGGTGGACGGTAGCCGCATAAAAAATCGGGTTCAAGTATAACGACGTTGCATCCGTATACGGATATGAACCGTATCCCCAATAGACGGAATCGCCGGTGCGGCAAAAAACTCCGAGCCGTCGCTGTATACACTTTCCAACCACTCCGCCATACTTAATCCCCCATAATGGCCGCAGCCTTACTTTTCCATTTGCCAATCTTATAGAACAGCATCGTAATCAAAGCGCCCAAAACCCAGGAAATCAGCAGGGATATAAAAATACATGCGCTGTCTCCGCCCGGAGCCGTCTCGCTGCGCGTTATGTAAGCGATACCGTACGCAACGGGAATCCGGATCAACACAGTCGTTACAATCGAAATCCACATGGGCGTCAGGGTATCTCCCGCCCCGCGCATCACGCCGGAAAGGCACTGCGTCACTTCCATGGCGATGTAACCGACTACTAAAATTTTCATCATTTCAAAGCTCAATTCCACCAGCTCCGGCGTCTTCGTAAAAATCGCCATCAGATACTGTCCGAACAGTAATATCAAAACCGTTATTACCACTGAGGTTCCTACGGCAATCAAGGTTCCGTCCTTGGCGCCTTTCGTTACACGATCCATTTTCCGCGCCCCCACATTCTGCCCCGCATAAGTTGTCATGGCGGAGCCGAAGGAAAACGCCGGCATCATAACAAAACCGTCCACACGCATTACAATTACGTTGGCCGCAATAAACATTTCTCCGAAGCTGTTGGTCAGCGTCTGCACCACGATGGCTGACATGGAAAAAATCGCCTGGGTCAGACCGGAAGGAAGTCCTAAGCGGATTACGGTTCCCATATAGGATTTTTCCGGCATTAAGTACTCCTTTCCCATATCAAAAATATCCCGCATCTTAGACAGCTTGCGCAGGGACAAAAACGCCGATATAAACTGCGCGATTACGGTCGCCAGAGCCACGCCCGCCACTCCCATGGAGAAATAAGCCACAAAAACATAATCGAGAACCATATTGATGACCGTGGCCACCAAAAGGTAAATCAGCGCCGAAACGGAATCCCCCAGTCCTCTTAAGATACCGCCCAATATATTATAGTAGGCGCATCCGGCAATACCGATAAACAAAATCAACAGATACGAGTTGCACCAGTCTATCAGACTATCCGGAGTCTGTAACAGCCTTAGCAAAGGCTTCGTGACCAAAGGCGCAATTACCATAACAATCAGAGAGGAAATCCCCGTAAGCGTAATGCAGCATCCGATGGACTTCGACAGATCTTCCCTTTGCTTCGCCCCGAAATACTGCGCAACCACGATTCCGGCCCCCACGGAAATTCCCACAAAAAGAACCAGCAGCAGATTCAGAATCGGACCTGCCCCGCCTACCGCGGCCAACGCATTGTCTCCTACAAACCGCCCTACAATAATACTGTCAACCGTATTGTAAAGCTGCTGCGCAATATTGCCGATCAGCATCGGTATTGTAAACGCCACGATCTGTCTGCCCGGCTTTCCTTCCGTCATATCAATGGGTGCAAATAGTTTTTTTAATCTCTGAAGCATAGCGGCTCCTTTCTTCTTATTTCAGTCTGTTTTTTAGTATAACAGAATAAAAAATGGAACTCAAGAGAGATATAAATTATTATGTTAAATCACAAAATTATGTCCCTAATGATTTACGCCGCTTCCAGCCATTTATTTTCGCTATCCATTTCCTTAAAAATCTGCTATACTTTATGTAACTAAATTCATTTGCACAAGAGAGGAAGCACATATGGTAAAAATTATAATTATTGTCACAGCCGCCCTTGCGGTTCTTGCAATTCTGCTGTCCGGATATGTAAAAGCATCGCCTGACACCGCCTACATCATTTCCGGTCTCCGTAAACGGCCCAAAATACTGATCGGCCGCGCAGGCATTAAGATCCCTTTTCTGGAGAAAAAAGATGAATTGAACCTGCAGTTGATCCCGATCGACGTCAAAACCTCCAGCGCGGTTCCTACCGCGGATTATATTAACATCCGTGTCGACGCCGCCGTAAACGTAAAGATCAGCGTCGATCCCGAACAGCTGAATCTTGCCGCACAAAACTTCTTAAACAAGAAAACCGATTACATTGCCCAGGTTGCCCGCGAAGTGCTGGAAGGAAATATGCGTGAAATCGTCGGTAAGATGAATCTGGAAGAAATGGTCAGCGACCGCCAGAAATTTGCAATGCTTGTAAAGGAAAACGCGGAACCGGACCTTGCCGCTATGGGACTGGATATCGTTAGCTTTAACGTACAGAACTTCGTGGACTCCAACGGCGTTATCGAGAACCTGGGCGTTGACAACATTGTAAAAATCCAAAAGAACGCCGCGATCTCCCGTGCCGAAAGCGAAAAGGAAATAGCCAAGGCACAGGCCAGCGCACAAAGGGAAGCTAACGAAGCGCAGATTGCCGCACAGACGGATATTGCCCAGAAGAATAACGAACTGGCGATTAAACAGGCGGAACTGAAAAAATTATCCGATGCCAAAAAAGCGGAGGCGGATGCCGCTTACCAGATTCAGCAGGAAGAACAGCGTAAGACCATTGAAGTCACCACTGCTAACGCTAACATTGCAAAGCAGGAAAAAGAAATCCTCTTAAAGCAGAAAGAAGCCGAAGTTATGGAACAGGCTCTTGACGCGCAGATTAAGAAAAAGGCGGAAGCCGAAAAATTTGCCAAACAGCAGGCTGCGGACGCACAGCTTTACCAGCGCCAGCGTGAAGCGGAAGCTAAAAAATATGAACTGCTGCAGCAGTCCGAAGCTCTGAAAATCCAGGCGGAAGCCGACAAATACGCGAAAGAACAGGAAGCGGAAGGTATCCGTATCAAAGGTCTTGCCGAAGCGGAAGCCATTCAGGCCAAGGCTGTGGCTGAAGCGGAAGGTATTGAAAAGAAAGCCGAAGCTATGGCAAAAATGGGCGAGGCAGCCGTTCTTGAAATGTACTTTAAAGCTCTGCCCGACGTGGTAAGAAACGCCGCCGAACCTCTCGCCAAAGTCGATAAGATTACGATGTACGGCGACGGTAATTCCACAAAGCTGATGAAGGACGTGATGAACACCTTAAACCAGGTGACAGACGGCCTGAAGGAATCCACCGGTGTGGACCTGAACGCAGTTCTTTCCGGTTTTCTGGGAGCGGGCGCCGCAGTGAAACTGAATGACAAAAAAGACAACGACGATAAAAACGAACTTACCAATGAATAAGTTTCGCAGATAAAGCAGCCCGGCCGGGTTTTCCCGGCCGGTGTTGTTTTTCTGTCAATGACACTCTGCATATTCCACTTCGCCAAACACCTGATCCAGGATCTGGTTCAGCGCCGATTCGCTGATTCTTCCAGATGTGTCCGTAATGAGCCCTAAAAACGTCTGATCATATCGGGAAAAGCACACATTGACGATTTCTCCATTTATTCCGATCACATTCACCGTAATATCCGGATCATTTCCCGCATATCCCTGGCAATTATATTCCACACTGTCAATCGGACCGTCTATCAGCCCACATTCCTCAACTTTCTTTTTGGCGAGTTCTGCATATATGCCATAGTTCTTTTCCAACGCAGCATCAAAGTCAAGGGAAGGATTGGCGTCCAGATGCCTGCTATACCCGATATTGAAAAGCTCTCCTGTCACGGCATCCACCATAAATGTCCATCGCGTGCTTTCAGGCGTCTGCGCTTCCTCAAACAGAACGTCCCCGGACCAAAAAGCACGCGGAAAGGTTTCCGTTCCCGGATTGTATATCATATACACAAAAGCGTTTTCCAAATCCAACCCGAAAACATTTTTAAGATGCGCGGCTCCTGACTCTGCCGCCTCCTCCATTGTTAAATCCACATCCGTAGGCGTCCCGGTATTCAGCCTGTCCATGCTGACATGATAATTTGCTTTTTTGCTGCTTTCTTCCGTTGCCGCAGAGTCTGTCGGCATGGTTTTTGGATTGCCTGGAACCGGATAACTTGTGGCAACCGCCTCTGCCTTTCCGGCGTTCGCCGCCATAACCGTTTCCGCCGCCGCATTGAAAAGGATTGTACCTGCGCCAATCACGGCAAATGTTGCTGCCGTTAATTTTAAAATGTTCTTTTGTTTCATAGGGAAACTCCTTTCTAAATGTTTTATAACTATACTATAAAGCCGTTTTATATCAAATTATTATCCGAGTTATTGCGAACTTGTAAAACTTTTTTCTTCCATCGGCTGCGGAAAATACAGTCTCACGATCGTTCCCTTTCCCGGCCTTGAATCAAATGTAAGCCTGGCGCGGTGAAGCTGCACAATTTTCTCACAGATAGAAAGTCCGAGTCCCGTACCGCCGCCGGCACGGCTGCGCGCCTTATCGACACGGTAAAAGGCTTCTTTTATATGCTCCAGCTGTTCCGCTTCCATACCAATGCCATCATCTTTTACCTCCACCACAATACGGGATTCTTTCTGATAAGCCAAAACGCATATTTCTTTTTCCGGCCCGCTGGCTTTTATCGCATTATCTATCAGGTTATTAAGAAGTATCAAAAGCTGTTCCATACTTCCCCGGATAACCAAAACAGTAGGCAAAACATAGGAAAGCTTTATTTTCTTTTCCGCCGTCCTTACATACATAACCTTTTTTGATTGTGTAAAAAGCGCCCCCACGGAGCAGTTTTCTTCTTCCCTTACATCGCGGCTAAGCAGCGCCATGTCAAGAAGCTGATAAGCCATGTTCCGGAGTCTGTCACATTCCGACATGATAAACTGTGTACATTCATAACGCTCCTCTTCCGATATGGGCGCTTTCTGAATATATTCCGCATATCCGTAAATTGCCGTCAGCGGAATCCGCAGTTCATGCGAAAAATTGTCAATAAACTGCTGCTTCTGTTCCGCAATCTCCTGAAGCTGCCGGATCTGAATTTCCACCTGCTTTGTCATAAGATTAAAATTGTGCGCCACTCCGGCAATCTCATCCTTTCCCCGGACAGGAATCCTGCTTTCATAATTTCCGCCTGCGATTCTGGCGGAAGCAATGGAAATCTGCCTTAGCGGGCGAAAAATAAGATTCAGAAAATGAAACAGAAACACTGCCATAACAAGCAATACCGCCGCGCCTGCAAGAAACAGGGTATTTTTCGTATGACGCCATGTCGAGACAACGTCGTTGAGGTTTCCAATATACATCAGTCCATAATCCTGCCAGGGAGCCGGAAAGCTTCCATAAACGCATAGCACAAAGGAATCCTCATTTTCCATATAGACAAGCCGTTCCTGCCCGTTGCCTGTATCCGGCGGAAACGCTGCATTTTCCTTATGTATGAGCGCAGGACTTCTATAAATCCACTCTCCTGAAAAAGATACCCCAAGTCCGTCTCCCCGCCCCTGCAGGTACCGGGAATATGAACGCATCAGTTTATCCATGTTTTCTTTCACATCAGTTCCCCGCTGTTCCAACGCCTGTATATCTCCAATCAAAGATGAGGCAATGACATAATGTTCTGCCAGGCATTTATCGCGGACAGCGGACAGCTTATCCCTTAATATGAGAAGTGAAACAATCAGAATCATGGAATTGAGAAACACAAGGAACAGAACCAGTACAACAAAAAATGTCCGTTTTTTCATTTTTATACCCATGCCGCCTGCGGCGGCCCAAACAATCCGTGAAGAACGCTTTTCTTGCAATCTCTTCACACTTCCTCCAACCGATAGCCAAGCTTATATACCGTCTTGATATAATCTTCCAAATGCAGTTTATGTCGCAGTCTCTGTATATGAACGTCCACGGTACGGGTGCCGCCGTCAAAATCATATCCCCATACCATATCTAACAGCTTTTCCCTGGAGAGAGCAATATTACGGTTTCTGATCAGCACCTCCAGAAGCTCGTATTCCTTGGGCGTACATTCTATGATTTCTTCGTCTAAAAAAACCTGGCGGCTGTCAAAATTACATCTCATACCGCCCAGCGTAAATTCCGTCTCAATTTTTTTCGTACGTCTCAGCACTGCTTCCACCCTGGCGGCCAGCTCCAGCATCTGAAAGGGTTTTGTCAGATAATCATCCGCTCCCATAGACAATCCCTTCAGCTTATCGGACAGTTCGCTTTTCGCCGTAAGAAAAATAGTCGGTGTCCCCAAAGCTTTTTCATATACCTGATAGCCGTCCAGTCCGGGCAGCATAATATCCAGTACAACTAAATCGAAGCTTCCGTTTTCCAGCAGCGCGGCCGCGGATAATCCATCCAAAGCCTGCGTACAGCGATGCCCCGTAAGACTTAAATTTCTGCGTATCAATTCATTTATGGAAAACTCATCTTCCACAATTAGTATTTCAGCCATTTTTCATCAACTCCTTATATGATCTGGAATGAGTATATCTGAAAAATATTTCAAAGTTGTAAATTTTTTTGTATTTGCATAAATTTCTACATAAAAACAGAGTGATACGTATCCGTAATACCTTCACTCTGTCCGCTGCTTCAGTTTCAGTTAACAATTCCGTTTTTTCTCTGTCAAAAAAATCCCATCATACTCCCAATCCAATACCCAAGCCCCAGTACCCAGCTGGTAAAGACCCCAAACAGAATTACCGGCCCGGCAATGGTAAAGATTTTACATCCAACACCGAAAACCTGTCCTTCCTTTTTAAATTCAATTGCCGGAGCAGCCACGGAATTGGCAAATCCGGTAATCGGTACAAGGGCTCCCGCGCCGCCCCACTTTGTAATGCGGGGATATATGTTAAAGCCGGTCAGAAGGATGCTAAGCAGAATCAACAGCAGAGAACACCAGCTTCCTGCCGTTTCCGCATCCATTCCCATTGTATTTTTACAGTAACTTAAGATGCATTGTCCAATCACGCAGATGATACCGCCTGTTATAAATGCCTTTAGCATCTGCAGCGCCAGATTATGAGTTGGCGTCACCTGTTTTACATATTCCTGAAATGCCTGTTGCTGTTCTTTCTTTGCTTCTTCCATACCGCTTCTCCTATTTCTTTTTTCACAGTATGCGCAGAATCTCAATTCTTATACCACAGGACGCCTGTCATATCAGTTGATTCCCGCATAAAAGTAATACAGGGAGCCCAAAAGTTTTCCCACCGCCATACCAAGAATTGCGGCTCCGATTCCATGCCGGAAACCGATTCTTCTTGCCAGGATCGGAATACTGTCAAGCATCTCCGCAATTGCCAGCGCAAGGCATCCCACAAACATCCCGGCAAAAATTCCGTATATTGCAATCATCAGACTTCCGGCTGCCTGCCAGACCTGTTGCGGAATCCACCCCGCATCCAGAATCTTTTCCCCAATCATACAAAAAGGTGCAAACACACTGACAAGACCGCCTATAATCGTTCCCGCCACAACCATTTCTTCAAACAAAAATATCTTTTTGCTGGTATGGGTTTTCCCCGCAAACCGCGGAATCAGCCCCACGGAAACAAGAACTGTAAAAACGCCGGCAGAAGCAAGACTTCCTGCGCTTAAGCTTACAAATGCCAGAAAAAACAACTTAAGAAACGTCAATCGTCTTGCCCTCCCTGTCTGCCGTGGCAATCAGCGCTTTATCCACGTCTTCTTCATAATTGCGCATAGCCACCTCGATCGGCGTCGGATCTTTTGTAATCCTCCGGCCGCCTATATGGTTAAAAAAGACAATAATTCCCAATGCAAGTCCAATGGAATAAAAAACTTCCAAAACCGTAAAGCCGTCCGACTCCGTTCCCATTACGATAAGGTAAAGCTCTGCAAAAACATCCCGAATTCCGATATCGTTATGATACGCCATAATCGTAAAAGCCGTTCCGAAAAAACTCACCAGCGACACCAGCGCAATCTTCAGTCCCTGCTGCCATCCTTTATGTTTGTTGACATTCACAATCTCCACCAAAAGTTCCGGTTCCCCCAGACTGTCCACCGTTACGCCGGGACACCGTTCTTCAATCAGGCTGATAATCTTAAGAACGCTGATTACACACTTCTTGTCCTGTCCGCTGTGAAATTTGTGTATTTTAATACTTTTTACTTTTGCTTCAATCTGCGAATCCGCGCATCGTACGCTTGCGACGTCTTTTAAAAAAACATCCTCGCTCTGTACCTCGGTATTGCGCTCCGCCATCAGATAAACCGTTACGTTCGACATAAAGCCAACCTCTTTTATTATTTTTATCTGAGTAGTATCCGCAGAAAACAAATTCTTATTCTTAAGATTCCAAAATACGGTATTCCATCCATTCATAAATCAGCTTTGTGCCTTCCGCAATCTCCGCAGGAAGAAGCGCCCGCGCCACCAGCTTTAATTCATGGCTTTCTTCATCCGTCCGTCTTAAATTGGCATAATCGCCGTCAATGCTTTCCACAACATAATAATAGGTGTTCATATATTCCTCCCGATTTAAAGTTTTTAAAACATATATCCATCATAATATATTTTCCTGTTTCCGCAATTAAAAAATGAAAAAATTTCTCCGTTCTGCACATACTAGGGAAACGCTGATTAATTCAAACTATTCAATGTAATTTCTGATATAATGTAT
>CAJUNP010000056.1 GCA_910587935.1 uncultured Lachnospiraceae bacterium | reverse complement strand
AAAATAGGTTCTGAAAGCCCCATGAAATAAGGGCTGAAGATTCCGAGAAGTTATTTGAATGTATTCTCGGAAATTTATAAGAGTTATTTGAACGCCGGTAAAGAACCGCCGATATTTTATTATAGAGATAAAGATCAGAGGGAGATCGATCTTTTGATTTATCAAAATGGGATTCTTTCTCCCATAGAAATAAAAAAAGCCGCTTCGCCCGGAAAAAACGCAATTAAAAATTTTCACGCTATTGACCCGGTCGGGACGACGAAAACATTTGACGGATTGGAAACACTGAAAGTAGAAATAGGAAACGGCTGTGTCGTCTGCATGGCTTCTGACCTGCTGCCCATCGATGAAAAAAATTGGCTCGTACCGGTTTGGCTTATTTAGCAGTCACCCGTTCAACCTCCCAAACTCATACGCCGCCCGGAACCAATTCCCTTCAAGCTCCGCCCGGACCGTTCCGCCCATGGCTTCCGTAAGCAGCTTATTGATGGTCAGTCCAAGTCCCGTGCTTTCATTTGTCCGCGAAGCTTCCTTGACATAAAACCTTTCAAAAAGATGCGCAATATCATCTTCTTTGAGAGAATTACAGTCATTTTCAAAAATCAGGAGAACCTTTCCGTTTTCTTCTTTTAAGTTTACCCGGTAATGGCTTACGGCATATCTTAGCGCATTCTGATTCATATTATAAAAAATGCGGGTCAGAGCGCCGTTGTCCGCGGAAATCAAAACCGGCCCGTCCGGCGTTTTTTTGTTTATCTCTACCGTCAGGTTTCTTTTTTCAAATTCCATGTAGAACTGGAGCATCGTTTCGTCCGTAAAGCGTGCCAGATCCAGCGGCTCCATAGTCAGATGGTAGTCGTCAAGCTCCAGTCTGGATAAATCATAAAAATTACTGATGAGGCTGTGGAGGGCGCGGGCCTTTCGCTCGATGACTTCAAGAGATTCCCGGTTTTCTTCATTCAGGCTGTCCTGGTCCAGAATATCCAGATAACCGATCAGAGACGTTAGGGGCGTGCGCAGGTCATGGCTGATGTTTTCAATCTGGGCCCGCAATTTTTTCTCTCTGTTTTCATAAAAAATCCGTTCCCTGCGGGCTGCCAGAATATACTCGTTCATGGACGCCAGAAGGCGTTCCGCGTGTTTTTGCGGAACGCTGTTATGCAGGATGCTGTTTTCCTGAGGGTTTTGAATAATTTCTTCCAATTCTCTCCGCGCTTTTTTTAAATTATGTGTCAGCAGGAAAAAGCGCAGGGCAAAAAAGCTTGAAATGATACCGACAATTATAAAAATATAGATCATAAGCTTACCTCCCCTGTTTTCCTGCGCTTTCTAATTATTTTAAGTCTCTTTTATATACGCCGGCAAGGCCTGCTGTCACAAATACAAGAATACCTATTACACCGGCCAGAATACAGCGGTAAAATCCCTCGCTTGTTTCCCAGACCATCACCGTCATGCCGGTAGCAGGATCCATGCTGTTTTCTACTACAAGATTGTATATCAGCCATCGGCTTAATTGTCTCATGGGCTCAAATTTCATGCCAAACAGTGTTATGACTGCTGTCACGCCAATTATCAGAACGAGCCATGCCCACATACCTTTTACTTCGCTTCTGAGAATATAAAATAACGATACGGCTGCGCAAACGCTGCAAATCAATATAGGAGTACAGGCTATTGTGGCCTTTATAACCTTCGCAGTCTCCGCCGGACCGCTGTCCTGCAGCAGTAAATATCCGGAACCGATCAGGGTTCCCTCTGTCACAAGCATGCAGATCAGGGAACACAGGAGGGTAACCAGCAGCTTGCCGATAAAATGGGTCTTAGCGGAACACCCAAAGGCGATACTGTTGTTTATGGTTTTGTTCTTAAATTCGCCGGAAAAAATAACGGTGCTTATACCAAGGGTCATAAACAAAATCGGCTGGAATCCGCCGTAATAAAGCATGGAAAAGGCAAAGCCCGTGGTGTTATAACGAAATTCGGGAGTATTCAGTCCGCACATCCATAAAACCAGATTCATGGCCAGCACCATGACTACTCCGAAACCTGTAAAAAGATAAAATCCTTTTGTATGAAAAACTCTGTAAAGTTCGCTTTTAATAAAATTTATCATGCCTGTTCCTCCTTCTCTTTGCCGATCAGATTCATGTAATAGTTCTCCAGATTAATTTCCTTCATTTCAAAGGACAGAAGGCCCATTCCGTTTTGAACCGCCAAAGCGCTGTAATCGGTAATCTGCTCCACCTCGTCGGGAATATGGATACAGTTCCCGTCAAGAACTTTATAATTGGTGCAGTTTAACTCCTTTTCCAGAAGCGCGGTATATTTTGCGGCGTCCGTAACCTTAATTTCCAGATAATTGCGGCATTTCTTTTTTAATTCGGCGGCGCTGATTTCTTCAATCAGCTTTCCTTTGTTTAAAAAACCGTACTCCGTCGCAATGTTCTGCAGTTCCGTTAAAATGTGGCTGGAGATCAGTATGGTAATGCCTTTTTCCTGATTCAGCTTCAGCAGGAGGTTTCGTATTTCAATAATTCCCGCAGGGTCCAGTCCGTTGATGGGTTCGTCCAGAATCAAAAATTCCGGTTCTCCCATCAGCGCCAGCGCCAGTCCCAGACGCTGTTTCATACCCATGGACAGGGAATCAAATTTTTTTCCGGCGGCATATTTAAGATTTACTTCATCAAGGACTTTTTCTACCGCATTTTTACCGGGTATTCCCCGTTGAATCCGGTAGTATTCCAGGTTATCCTTTACGGACATTTTGGGGTAAAATCCCGGATTTTCAATAATTGCGCCAATTTTACTGCGGACTTTTCTGCAGTCGCTTTCTTTTTCCGCCGCAAGGAGCGTAAATTCGCCGCCCGTGGCTGTAATGATGCCTGTAAGTATCTTTAAAAGGGTGGTTTTTCCGGCGCCGTTATTTCCTACCAGTCCGTAGATATCGCCCCGCCGTATGGTAATATCAACATGGTCCAGCGCGGTTGTTTTTCCGTATTGTTTAGTCAGATTTTTGGTTTTGACTAATATGTTATTTCCTGTGCCGCTCATTTTGCTTTCCTCTCCTTCTTCGGTTTTACCGGACGTCTGTTTGCTCCGGCTGATGTTGTAAGTATAACCTAAGAAAGTTTAATAAGTACGCAAGAAAGTTTAAAGAAAGTTTAAAGCTTAAAGCCGATACCCCATACGGTTTTAATGTAGTCGGTATCCGGATCGAGAGCGGCTATCTTTTTCCTTAAGTTGCTGATGTGAACATTGACCGTGTTATCCTCGCCGTAATAGCCGTTTTGCCAGATCTGTTCGTAAAGGCTTTCTCTGGAAAATACTTTTCCGGGATACCGCATAAGGAGGCTTAGAAGATCAAATTCGTGAGCGGTCAGCGCAAGAGGTTCCCCTTTGACTTTTGCCTCTCTGGACGAGATATGGAGGGTAATGTTTTGAAAGCAAATCGTTTCCGTTTTATCCGGTTCTTCTCCGGCTCCGGAAAACTGCAGGTAACGGCGCAGGGCGCTGTTTACCCGGGCCGTGACTTCTTCTTTTTCAAAGGGTTTCGTAAGGTAATCGTCCGCCCCCAGATCAAGAACCGCCACCCGGTCTTTCAGAGAAGACTTTGCCGACAGTACGATAATGGGAACTCTGCTTGTCTGCCGGATTCGTTCGATGAGTTCTTCCCCCATAAGTCCCGGCAGCATTAAATCCAGCAGAATGAGGGAGTATTCTTTCACCGCATTTTTTTCAAGCCGGAGCCAGGCTTCCGATCCGGAGTAAGCCTGTACCGGCTCGTAGCCTGCTTTTTTCAGGATTTTTGCCAGTAAGTTATTAATATCCATGTCGTCTTCCACGACTAAAATTTTAATCGATTCCATTTTATATCCATGCCTTTCGATTATGATGGAAAGCGGATCAGAAACTTTTCCTCTGCGGCGGTCAGCCGACATTTCCCGCCTTGTTTTAATGTTCCGAACAGTATCTCGTCTGCCAGAAGCGGTTTGATCTCGTTTTGTATGACGCGTTCGATCTGTCTCGCGCCGTATTCCGCGCTGATCCCTTTTTTGCGGATCAACCGTCTGGCCTGCGTATCGGCGGAAAGCTCCACGTTCTTTTTCCTGAGCAGTTCTTTGAGTCCAGCCAGTTTTTTGTCAACAATACGCTCCGCCATGGTCTCATCCAAGCCGTGAAATACGACGATCCGGCTTAAGCGGTTGCGAAACTCCGGCTGGAAAATTTTCTTTACTTCTTCTAAAATTACGTCGGCTTTCACGTCCTGTCCCTGAAAACCGATCCCGTGTTTTCCAATCCGGCTTGCCCCCGCATTGGAAGTCATAATCAGAATAATATTGGAAAAATCCGCTTTTCTTCCCTGGTTATCCGTCAGTGTCGCGTAATCCATAACCTGTAAAAGAATGTTGTAAATGTCAGGGTGCGCTTTCTCGATTTCATCAAGCAGAAGAACTCCGTGGGGATGTTTACGGATTTCTTCCGTAAGCAGTCCTCCTTCTTCATAGCCTACGTAGCCTGCCGGAGCGCCGATCAGTTTGGCCGCCGCATGTTTTTCTTCGTATTCGCTCATGTCAAAGCGAATCAGTTTAACGCCCAGTTCTTTGGCAAGATTTTTGGCTATTTCCGTTTTGCCGACGCCGGTGGGGCCTGCAAACAACAGGCTTGCCAAAGGCTTTCCCTCTTCCAGCAGTCCCGCTCTTGAATACTTCACTGCGTTCACCACCTGGGCGATGGCTTCATCCTGTCCGTAGATACGGTTTTTGAGACGTTTTTCGAGGGTGGCAAGGGCTTTCGTTTCTCCCTGTTCCACGGTCTGTTTCGGAATTCTGCAGGTTTTTGACAGAATTTCATCAATCAGTCCTTTGCTTACCGTCTGTTTCTTTTTGGAAAGCGGATGCAGCCGACGGTATGCGCCCGCCTCGTCCAGCAGATCGATGGCTTTATCCGGCAGATATCGTTCATGGATGTATTTTGCGCTCATTTCGGCGGCATACTCCGGTACGCCTTTTTCGTATACCACGCCGTGAAATTCTTCGTAATCTTTTTTGAGGCCGTTTAAAATTTTGATGGTTTCCGCAATATCCGGTTCTTTAATCTCAATATTCTGAAAACGCCTGACAAGGCTTTTGCTTTTTTCAAAGTGTTTTTTATAATCCTCATAGGTTGTCGCGCCGATAAAGCGGATATGTCCCGCCGCCAGATAGGGTTTGAGCATATTGGAGATGTCAAAGCTTCCGCCGTTTACGGCGCCGGCGCCGATAATATTATGAATCTCATCGATATAAACAATGGGACTTCGCTCCCGGCTGATGTCGTCCATAACCTTTTTAAAGCGTTTCTCAAATTCTCCCCGGTACTGTGTACCAGCCAGAAGGCTTCCCAGATCCAGGGAAAAAATTCTGGCTCCCTTCAGGGGAGGGGGAACCTGCCCGTCCCGAATCCGTCTTGCAAGTCCGTAAGTAACGGCGGTTTTCCCTACTCCCGGTTCACCGATATGAAGAGGATTGTTTTTTTCCCTGCGGCAGAGAACCTGCATGGTTCTCTCCAGTTCTTCCGTCCGGCCGATCAGCGGGCCGGTCATTTGGGGTTCGTCGTTCAGGCAAAGAGCGTACCGTCTCCAAAATTCTTCTTTCTTTTCCATGTCTTGCCCATCCTCTTTCCGCCCGTCCCGGAACTCTTCATTGGTCAGCGTCATTTCCTGCAGAAGCTCCGCCTCTTCCACTCCCTGCAGGCGCATGTAGTAGACGGCATAGCTTTCTTCCAGGCGGTACATGGCGTGCAGAATGTGGGGAAGCTCCACGGTATATTTACCGCTGCCCTGCGCCGATTCCCATGCGTAAGCCAGCACCGCGCCCATTCCCTGGGAAAACTCCGGCATGGATTCGGCTCCGGCAGGAACCGATTCCATATATTCTTTAAGAAATATCTGCAGGCTGCGGCTCAGTTCTTTTACATTGCCGCCGCAGTTTTCAAATGCCTGCGCGAATAACCGGTTCCGGCAGATTTCATATAATACCTGCTCCGGCGTTACATATTCAAACCGTGCGTTTTTGGCGGATATAAAAACCGCGTTAATAATTGCCGCTACTTCTTCGGATATATGCATATTATTATTCGTCCTCCTCAACGGTCATCCGGAAGGGAAAACCTTCCTCCTTCGCCCGTTTTCCGGCCGTCTGCACTTTGGTGACGGCAAGATCGTAAGGGTAGGAACCGACTGCCGCCTTTCCTTTATGATGTACCGTAAGCATCAGGCGTTCCGCTTCCGCTTGTTCTTTATGAAAAATATCCGTCAGAATTTCTACCACGAATTCCATGGATGTAAAATCGTCGTTGTGCATGATAACCCGGTAATGTTTCGGCTCACGCAGGCCGGTTCGTATTTTTTCTTTTGTTTCTCCCTGAAAAGACATAGAGGTCCTCCAATTTGTAATTATCGCAAACATTGTCAATAAAATGTATTACATTGTTTTACATTATTTCTTCTCAATCGCATGTGTCAGCTCCAGCGCCGCTTTAGCGCAGGCAGGCCCCACAATTTCGTATAAAATGCCGGAGGAAAGAATAATGGTGGAAAGCAGAATCCCCGATTCTTCCGGCAAAAGCCGCTGTCCCAAAGCGGCCAGGCCCACGGACACGCCGGTCTGAGGAATCAGAACAAGTCCCAGGTATTTTTTTACCGAAACATCGGTTCCTGCAAGCCTGCAGCCCAAATATGCGCCGCCGTATTTTCCGGCGATGCGTACGGCAAAGTAGGCCATACCAACGGCTCCCGCGGTAATCAGCATAGGAATATTGAGTTTTGTGCCGGACAATACAAAAAAGAGCAGCATGACCGGTGCGCTGAAGTGATTAACTTCTTTAAATATTTTTTTGTCTTTCCTGATATTTACATAGGTCATCCCCATGGTCATGCAGGAAAGCAGGGGTGAAACGTCCATGCAGGAGCATAGTCCCGCAATGGCAAAAATCACTGCGTTAATAAGAATCAGGCTGTGGTCTTTCGTTCTTTTGACGCTGATAATCCATTTTAACAGGTAACCGCAGACGCCGCCTGCAGCAATCACCAGAAGGTTTTTTAAAACGGGCAGTAGAAAGAGGGAAAATCCCATGTGTCCGCCGCTGCCTTCCATCTGGCTGACCACCGCGGAACAGATGCTGAAGGCAATCAGGGCAATTACGTTATCCAGCGCGATTACTTCCAAAACGATATCTACCATTTCTCCTTTGGCATGGTATTGGTGAATGGTCATCATCGTAGAGGCGGAGGCGGTAGCCGAAGCAATAGCGCCCAAAAGCAGGGAAAAGTAAAAGGACAGGCGGAAGCCGTAATACATAACTGCAAAAGTAAGGAAAGCCGCCGCCACGGCTTCGCAAAGGGTAATGATTACGATCTTTTTTCCATGGGCTTTTACGGTATCCAGTTTGAAATATTTTCCCACACCGAAGGCAATGTATGCGGACGCAATGTCGGTAATGAAATCCATGCCGGAAAGAACGTATGCGGGAATCAGGTTTAAAACGTAGGGGCCAATAATTATGCCCGCAAAAAGGTAGCCGGTAACGTCGGGGAGCTTCAGTTTTTTTGTGATTCTGGTCATAAGAAATCCGGTAAAAAGGATCAGCGCCAGGCTTAAGATCACGGATGCATTATAATTGTTCAGATTTTCCAGAAAGCGCATGGCATTCCTCCCTGACTTTTTGTATCGTCGGTAATTTCTTTAATTATAGCATAATTGGGGGTAAAAGGAACAGTTCTGAATTTTCCGGAAGTTTATTTCATAGGATATAGAGAATAGGCTGACGGGGAGAACGTTTTTGGGCCTTATATCGAAAATCAATACTTTTTTATGGAGTTGTCCTTTGCTTTTTGTGCTGATGGGCACTCATCTTTATTTTACAATGAAGCTTCGCTTTCCGCAGATTCATATTATAAAAGCCGTTAAGTTATCGGTAACGCCGGAAAAACAGTCCGCGTCCGGAAAGAATACACCGGTTTCTCCTTTTGCCGCGCTTGCTACGACTCTGGCGGCGACTCTGGGAACGGGAAACATTATCGGCGTTTCGACCGCGGTGGCCTTAGGCGGCCCGGGCGCGGTTTTCTGGTGCTGGCTGACGGGGGTCCTGGGTATGGCCACTTCTTATGCGGAATGTTATCTGGGATCGCTGTTTAAAGAAAAAAACAGGGAAAAGGTCTTTGTCGGCGGACCAATGTATGTATTAAAAAACGGGCTTGGCAAAAAGGGGCTTGCGCGCTTTTATGCGCTGTGCACTTTGGTCGCTGCATTTGGCGTGGGGTGTACCACACAGGCAAACTCTCTGACGCAGACCACTTCTCTTACCTGGGGAATATCGCCTCATATTGTGGGCATTGCGGCGGCAGTCGTTTCGGGAATGGTTTTGCTGGGCGGAATTCGGTCTATCAGCAAGGTATGTATGAAACTGATCCCGGCGCTGGGTTTTCTCTACATTGCCGGATGTGTTATCTTATTATATTTGAATCGGTCGGTTTTGGTTCCGGGGCTTTGTATGATTGTCCGGTGCGCTTTCGATCCTTCCGCTATGTTTGGAGGCGCGGCAGGCTATTCTCTGACTGCGGCGGCCCGGTATGGAATCGCCAGGGGCCTGTATACGAATGAGGCGGGCATCGGAACTGCCGCGATTGCGGCCGCATCTTCGGATACGAAGGATCCCTCCCGCCAGGCTTTTGTATCCATGACTGCCGTTTTCTGGGATACGGTTGTTATCTGTCTGCTTACGGGGCTTGTGATCGTAACGAATATGATGGTGCATCCGGAATCGGTTCAGGGCGTCAACGAAACGGGACTGGCGGCGGCCGCTTTCCGTTATCTCCCGGTGGGAGGAAATACGTTTCTTTCCCTGGCTTTAGTGGCATTCGCGATTACAACTTTGATTGGCTGGTCTTATTTTGGGGAACGGGCCGTTGAATATTTGTTTGGCATGCGGTTTATTTCTTTTTATAAGCTTTGTTATATTGTGATGATTTATATCGGCGCGGTGATTCCGCTGGGAGTTGTGTGGCAGTGCACGGATCTGGTCAACGCGGTAATGGTGGTCCCCAATGTGATTGCTTTGTTTGCGCTGCAGAAGTGTATAAAGTGAATATTGCTATTGTAATTGCATTTCCATTATGTATTTATTGTAACTTTAATATTATTATTTATAAATTTGTATTGAAAAAATTAATTAATGAGTTTATAATTATATTTGCTCTTAGATGCGCACTAAGCAACCAGTAATAAAATACACATACAAGGGAGGATATTTCATGAAAAAAATAGCATTATTGTTTATGGCTGGAACTATATGTGCTTTGCTTAATGGAAACGTCTTAACTGTAAAAGCGGCATGCGGGCATCCGAACGGTGGTCATCCGGTATGGTCATATACCACAAAGGCAGATGCCGGAAGCCATATATACGGAACCGGAAAAGTATGTTATTTAACAACTGTAACCGATCACTACAAAGTATTATGCAATGATTGTACATCGGTTATCAGCACATATTCTACATCATACACGGCTCACAGCGTAGCACACTAACTACTTGTTCAAAAAGTAAAGGGGAAAATTAATGCGAAAGCAACTTATATCCGCTGGAATAGCGCTGTGTCTGCTATTTTGTTCCTGCTCTGCAAATCAATCAAAGGACCTGCCGAAAACACAACGGACAGAAGACGACGCGCCGGAAACGGAAACCGTATATACCCTAAAAAATATTACCCTGCCCGACGCGGATGAAGCGTTAGGTGATTTATATCCTGAAGGCAGTGAAAAATACACTCTGTTAGAAACCCTGGCTTCCGGAAATCTTTACCGCATGACGGAAATATATCCGGAAGCGGGAAATAACCGCCTTGTCAGGTATTATATACAAGTTCTTTCGTCTCCTTATACGGAATGGACAACCTTCCCGCTGGAATTGTCTTCATTACCCGGCGCTGCTGCCGAAAGCGGTGAAACGATACATTATTTGATAGAAAATCCCTATGTTGATTCGTATGGTACAGTACATTTCTTTTTATGTGGTGACAGCGGTAATTATCTGGGAAAATGGAGTCAGGTCGAGGGTTTTTCCACGAGAGAAATGTCCGCCGGAGTACCGGTAACGGAATTGTTTTCCGGGCACATGTTTTCACAATGGTATGAAAATAACAGCGAAGATTTATTTTTTTCAAATGAAGAAATGTTTCTAAAATATAATTCCGGCTTTGAGGAACAGTCTTCGGCAATGAAAAAAGCGGAAGGTTTAATTCTGCAGATTATGGAAAATCCCTTTTCCGGAACATTATATTTTATAGGAATAGATAATTCCTTCCTGTCTGTACAGGGAGGGACTTTCACGGTACAAAACGGCGGCTTCAGTATATGGGAAGAAACGCATGAAAAGGCTGTGTTTGATACGCGTAATGCTACCGACAAAGGAGGCGGAAGCAATTGTTTCATAAGCGGCGATAACAGTTGTATTACATTTTCTTCCCCTGCGGATGGATATCTTTGCAACCAAATGGGGATTTATCAATTTTCTATGGAGGAGCAAAGCTATACGGAAATTTATAATTTCTATGATGCCGGTATGACACAGGAAACAAGCGCGCCCGTCAGGCAAATGTCCATATCGGTAAAGGAAGACGGAACACCTTTGATTTTATGTCATTATATTGACAACAGCACATGGTTTGCCGAATTGACCGTAGAAAAATCATCCGAAACAACAAAACGGCAATTGGAACTGGCCACCGTATCAGCCGATTCCTGGCTTAAGAAAGCAATTGTTGACTTTAACAGGCAAAATGACGAGTATGAAATAATTCTGCGTACATGTCCGGTAAACGAAACACCGGACGATTTTCGGACTCGAATACAGGCCGAATTGAATTCAGGTAAAGGACCGGATATCTTAAATACTTCCGTAGTAAAGCTCCGCTCCGGTGCGGAAATGGGTTATCTGTTGGATTTAACGGAATTTTTCCGTTCTTATGAAGACGTGTTCTTTTCCTCCGCAACGCAGCTTGGGAAAACAGGAGAACAGTATTATGGAATTCCTTATGCTTTTAATGTGATAACTCTGGCCGCAAATCAAGAGGTAATCGGGGACAGAGACGGCTGGACATTGGAAGAAGCAATGCAGTGTATGGAGCAAAGCGACGCGGAAACCATAATCCGGCAGCTTGATATGGCATACTCTTATTATTGGCTTGGTATTGCGCCGGAATACACCGAACTGATCGACTGGGAAAACCGCATCAGCCATTTAAACGAAAAAGAGGGATGCGATTTATTGGATTTTGTGGCCCGTTATTCCCATGACGATACCAGACAAGGGACAATGGAAGAAAGTCTGACAGAAATTGTATATACCATGGACCCCGCTGCAGTACAATATACTTCAGATTTATTTCAGGGCAATGAGATTTACATTGGTTTTCCGAACAAAGACCGTTCAAGCGGCCACCGTCTGACAGGAAGCATCCTGGAAGTAAACCGTAACTGTACGGCCGTCGATGGCGCCATTCAATTTATAGAATACCTCTTATCCGACGGACAGCAGGCTTATCTGGCAGAAATTATGCTAAACGGCCGTCCCGGTTCCGGTTATCCTGTCCGCTATGAAACATTAGAGCAATTATTTGATGACCTGCACAAAAAAGCGGAAAACGCTACACCGGATGATATATTATCCCTTTCATCCGAACAATATGATTCTGTGTGGGATGTACTTCGCTCGGCTGAAATTTATGATAACGAAACAGAAATAATACTGGATATCCTGATAGAAGAAACAGGCACATTCCGGCCAGGCTCAAAAACTGCACGGCAGGTAATGGACATTATTCATAACAGGGTACAGTTATATTTGTCTGAATAAAATTTATAAATATTTGTATGTATAGTGTACTGACATGTTGACATTTAGATTTACCATTGCCTCCTTAAGAGGCAGT
>CAJUNP010000055.1 GCA_910587935.1 uncultured Lachnospiraceae bacterium | reverse complement strand
ATGTCACACCGCTGAAATCCTTTTTAAGCGGATACCGGAAGTCCAGGTGGCTTAACGTATCCTCTGCAAACCAGGACATCCCTACCAGATCCGTTTTGGTCCGGAATACCCCTATATTTTTGAAGCTTGTACTGCTATGTGTGACAGTTGCCGCCATGGCCTCAAAATTAAAGTTTGTGACCAGAAACTTAGGCTGTAACTGGTATATGCTATTGCTGTTTTTGGCTTCCATATTTTATTCCACCTTTCTATTACAATGAAATTACAGTAAAAATAACTCATATCAATTTAATTTTATACTGATATAAAATTAAATTCAACTATACTTTTTCATTTGCTTGGGAGTAAAATGCATTTTAAAAATATACAGTACATATTGTTCACATTTCTTGCCATTGCTCTCTTGCCTATTCCATGTACAAACTCATTGTTTCCCTCCTGTTTTAATGAATACAGTTTTTTGAGCATAAAAATCGTTCCCCCTGAGACTTAGTGCGACAGCCCCGTTTCCGGTTTCTAATCAGGGCAATTTCTATTAAGATAATTTTAGAAAGTTATGTTATATTAAACAGGGAAAGGAGTGTCATATATGAATAAATCAGTTGTAGAAAAGGTAGTAGATTATATAGAAACACACATTAATGAGGATTTGTCGCTTGATAAAATAGCAAATGCATTAAATTATTCAAAATTTTATATAGCCAGAATTTTTACTGAACAAACAAAATGTACGGTTTATAAATACATACAAGGACGCAGATTGACTTTGGCAGCCCAAAAACTTGTGGAAACAGACCAGCCCATTGTTGAAATTGCTTATGAATCCCATTATGATTCACAGCAGGCTTTCACATTGGCTTTTAAACAATTATATGAATGTACGCCTAATATTTATCGAAAAAATGGTGTGTTCTATCCTAAACAATCCAAGATATACATGATGAGTTCAATTAATAGATACTCATTTATGTGTTATTTAGCAGGAGGTAAATTAACAGCATGAGTACAATTCCTTACGTAATTGAACAGACAAGCCGAGGAGAACGTAGTTACGATATTTTTTCCAGACTGTTGTCTGACAGAATTGTTTTTTTAGGAGAAGAAGTAAGTGATGTGTCAGCAAGTTTGCTTATTGCACAAATGCTATTTTTAGAATCACAAGACCCGGGAAAAGACATTCAGTTATATATTAATAGCCCAGGCGGTTCTGTTTCGGCGGGTTTTGCCATTTACGACACAATGCAATATGTCAAATGTGATGTTTCGACAATATGTATAGGCCTTGCTGCCAGTTTTGGAGCGTTTTTATTGGCGGGAGGTGCAAAAGGAAAGCGTTTTGCTTTGCCTAATGCAGAAATTATGATCCATCAGCCTGCTATTCATGGAAATGGGATTCAAGGGCAGGCAACCGATATAAAAATTACATCTGACCACATACAAAAAGGCAAAAAGCGATTAAATACCATATTATCAGAAAATACAGGTAAAAGTATTGATGAGGTTTCTATTGCAACGGAACGTGATAATTATATGACGGCAAGAGAAGCAATGGATTTTGGTTTGATTGATAAAATTATAGATAAACGTTAAAAGGATTTGTAAAGGCAACAAAATCCCAGCATATATTAAAGCAAAAATAAAACAGGTGCACTATGATAGAAATTCTGCTTCTGGTCAGCGCGTTATGCATGGATGAGATGGTGGCAAGCATGGCATACGGAGCGGACGGCATCCGAATTCGCGCCAGAGAGACAATTCTGATGAACGTGGTTTCCGGCAGTTTCCTGGGAATTGCGGGGGGCGTCGGCAGACTGTTTTCCGGTATGACCGACGAAAAGACCGCGCAGGTAATCGGTTTCGTCTGCCTGCTGTTTTTGGGAGTTTTAAAATTATCCGACTATTTTATAAAATCTTATATAAACCGTCATGAGAGTCTCTGGAAAAACATCAGCTTTTCCTTTTCCAGTCTGCGTTTCATTATCAGTATCTATGGCAATCCTACAAAAGCCGATGAAGATGGTTCCCACACTTTATCCATAAAAGAAACCTTATTTCTTTCCTGCGCGATGTCCATTGACAGCCTGGCCGTAGGCGCCATGGCCGCTTTTTTAGGACTCAATCTTCCTCTTGCTGTTTTTATGACTTTTATAATTGGCTGTCTGGCCGTATGTACAGGTTACAGGATCGGAAGAAAGCTGGCAAGAAAATCAAAAAAGGATTTATCCTGGGTCTGCGGAGTTTTTCTGATTCTGCTTGCGGTAACAAAGTTATAAAAGTGGTATGGTCATAAAATACAGAATTGGATATTTTAATAGAACCAGTTTGACATTATAATACAAGTGATTTTGGAACAAATAATATACCGGGAGGAACAAATTATGAATAACAACAGATATGAACTGAATAAACAGCTCGCCCAAATGTTAAAGGGCGGCGTAATTATGGACGTAACGACGCCGGAACAGGCAAACATTGCGCAGGAGGCGGGAGCCTGCGCGGTTATGGCGTTGGAGCGTATTCCGGCGGATATCCGCGCCGCGGGAGGCGTGTCCCGTATGAGCGATCCCAAAATGATTAAGGGCATACAGGAAGCGGTGACGATTCCCGTAATGGCAAAATGCAGGATCGGCCATTTTGCGGAAGCACAGATTCTGGAGGCAATTGAGATTGATTATATTGATGAGAGCGAAGTGCTTTCCCCGGCAGACGACGTTTACCACATTGATAAAACCAAATTTCAGGTTCCCTTCGTGTGCGGCGCTAAGGATTTGGGGGAAGCTTTAAGAAGAATCAGCGAGGGAGCTTCCATGATCCGGACGAAGGGAGAACCGGGAACCGGCGACGTAGTGCAGGCGGTACGCCATATGCGCAGAATGAATCAGGAAATCGCAAAGCTTACAGCCATGCGGGAAGACGAATTGTTTCAGGCGGCCAAAGACTTGCAGGTATCTTATGAACTGGTACGGTTTGTTCATGAAAACGGAAAACTCCCCGTTGTAAATTTTGCGGCCGGCGGCGTGGCGACTCCGGCGGATGCGGCGCTGATGATGCAGCTGGGGGCCGAAGGCGTCTTTGTGGGTTCCGGCATATTCAAATCCGGCGATCCGAAAAAACGCGCGGCAGCTATTGTGAAAGCCGTTACCAACTACCGGGATGCAAAGCTTCTTGCCGAACTTTCCGAAGATTTGGGAGAAGCCATGGTGGGGATTAACGAGCAGGAAATTCAGCTTCTGATGGCCGAAAGGGGAAAATAACGTATGAGGATCGGAGTGCTTGCCCTGCAGGGCGCTTTTGCCGAACATAAAAAAGCATTGGCTGATTTGAACGTAAAGACATTGGAAATCCGGCAGAAAAAAGATCTTGAACGGGAATTTGACGGCCTGATCCTTCCGGGAGGCGAAAGCACCGTCATGGGAAAGCTATTGAAGGAGCTGAATTTATTTGAACCGCTTCGTGAAAAAATACAAAAGGGCCTGCCTGTGTTAGGAACCTGCGCGGGCCTGATCCTTCTGGCGGAAAAGCTGTCCAACGATAACCATGTCTATTTCGGCACTTTGCCGGTAACCGTGAAACGAAACGCCTATGGGCGGCAGCTCGGCAGCTTTTTTACGCAGGGAGAAGTAAAGGGAGTCGGAAAAGTTCCCATGACGTTTATCCGGGCGCCCTATATAGAAAAAGTCGGAGCCGCGGCAGAAACGATTGCCGAAGTGGACGGGAAAATTGTGGGCGTAAGATACCGTAATCAAATCGGGATATCCTTTCATCCGGAGGTAACGGACAGCAGAAAACTGCATCGGTATTTTGCCGATCTATGTGAAAAAGCAAAAAGCGGAAATCTTTAAACATTCTTTAGAATTTAATCATAGAAACCGGAACATAACTATGTTAGGATAGTAATAATTATTTCGGAATAAATTCTAAAGAGGACTGATTACATGATATACACGCTATACGAGCTGGCAGCTTTGTATTTTATCTATTCCTTTATCGGCTGGTGTGCAGAGGTCTGCATAGCTGTGGTGCATAAGAGAAAGTTTATTAACAGGGGCTTTGTATCCGGTCCCCTATGCCCCATATATGGAACGGGCGCCGTCGCGTTTGCCGTTTTTCTGCCGGATCTTAAAGATAGTTTTTTCTTTCTTTTTTTAGGCGGCGCTATTCTGGCTTCCTTTATTGAGTTTATAACAGGGGTTCTGTTAGAGAAAATATTTCATAAAAAATGGTGGAATTATTCGAATATCCGGTTTAATTTTGACGGATACATCTGTTTAAGATATTCCCTGCTCTGGGGACTTTTTGCCGTTTTGCTGATTTGTTTTGCGAATCCTTTTCTTACCTCTCTTTTTCGTATGATTCCGCACCTGGCGGGTTCGATTAT
This sequence comes from uncultured Lachnospiraceae bacterium, assembly GCA_910587935.1. GTDB lineage: Bacteria > Bacillota > Clostridia > Lachnospirales > Lachnospiraceae > MGBC143606. Next base: position 8,587 of record CAJUNP010000055.1, on the reverse strand, counting down.
ATTATGGGTATTGTCGGCGCTTTTGCTGTTGGATACGGTCTGTACGGCGCTGGCGCTGCTGGGTATGCAGAAAAAGGTAAAAAGATTCTCGGCCATTACGGACGGTATGGTTCAGGTTTCAGGAATTCTGGAAAATGCAATTACCAAAAGAATTCAGAAACGTATGCAGAAAGCCTTTCCCGCGCTGGAGGATGGGATTTCGGCCGAAAAAAAAGAAAAAGAACAGGTTTTTGCCAAAGGCTGCGGATTCTATAAACTGGTCGCCCTGTTTTTTATCGGCGCGTTTTTAGGAGATATAACAGAGACTATATTCTGTCTGCTGACCATGCACAGGCTGATGAGCAGAAGCAGCGTCATTTACGGGCCGTTCAGTATTGTATGGGGACTTGGCTGTATGCTTTTAACGGCCATTCTTTACCGGATGAAAGATAAAAGCGATTTTTATATTTTCATTGCCGGGACAGTGCTGGGAGGCGCTTACGAATATGTGTGCAGCGTATTTACGGAACTTGTATTCGGGACTATTTTCTGGGATTACAGCGGGTTCGCTTTTAACCTGGGAGGAAGAATCAACCTGTTATACTGTTTTTTCTGGGGAATTGCAGCGGTTGTATGGATGAAATGGATTTATCCGTTCCTTTCCCGCCTGATCGAAAAACTGCCGATACGGGCAGGAAAGATTCTGTGCAACGGACTGCTTGTTTTTATGATTTTTAACTGCCTGCTGTCTTCCCTTGCCCTTGCAAGGTATACACAGCGCAATACACAGCCTGCCGGAGAGCAGCAGGCCGTATCCGTTTTAGATGAATTTCTGGATGCGCATTACACGGATGAACGGATGGAACGGATCTATCCCAATGCCAAAATTGTTAAGCCGTGATTTTTTCAAAATCAATGACCCCGTGTTTACACCATGGACAAATAAAATCAGGGGGAATCTCCTCGCCCTCATAGATATAGCCGCAGACAATACAGCGGTATCCGGTAATTTTGGATTCCTCCGGTTTCGGCTGCGGTTTTACGTTTGCGTGATAATAAGCATACGTCATAGGCTCCTGCGAATCGGAAAGAATTTCCGCTTCCGTAACCTCTGCCAGAAACAGAGTGTGCGTTCCCATATCGACGGTTTCGGTAACCCGGCATGCCAGATACGCACAGGAATCGGCAGACAGATAAGGAATCCCGTCTTCCGTTGAAAAATAGGTAATATCCTTAAACTTATCCACGTCCTTTCCGCTTTGGAAGCCAAATCGTTTAAACGTGTCAAAAGGAGTCGTTGTCGCAAGAACCGTGACCACGGCTTTTTTCGTCTGCATAATCATGTCGTGGGTATAGGAATCTTTATTCATGGCAATGCTGACCTGTTTTGGGTTGTCCGTAATCTGAGTAACGGTATTAATAATGGAACCGTTAATTTTTTCTCCCTGCCTGGCAGTGATAAGATACAGGCCGTAAGATAATTTGAAGAATGCGCTGTTGTTCATGGTTTGTTCCTTTCTGATGATTTCATAAATAAATTTATCATTCTCTTTTTTATTTAAAAGCATTATACTATATATGATAGCCATTCGAAAGAAAATTATAAGAGCTTCGCCCAATTTTCGGGTTTAGCGTATGGAGGTATTTTTATGAAACATCAGGCGATGACGCAGGAACAAAAGGTTACATATATGACGACGCGGCCTGTAAAGGGGCTGGTATGTGAAATGGCGGTGCCTACCATTATCAGTATGCTGGTAACTTCTTTTTATAATATGGCGGATACTTTTTTTGTAGGTAAGATTAATACACAGTCAACGGCGGCGGTAGGGGTAGTGTTCTCCGTAATGGCGCTGATTCAGGCGCTGGGATTCTTTTTCGGACATGGTTCCGGCAATTATATTTCCAGAAGATTGGGTGCAAGAGATTATGAAAGCGCCAATATTATGGCGGCAAACGGATTTTTCTGTGCGTTTATATGCGGAATTGCAGTAGAGATTCTGGGTCTGGTTTTTTTAAAACCAATTGCGGTTTTACTTGGCTCTACGCCTACCATCCTTCCCTATACACAAGCATATCTTAAAATTATTCTGCTGGGCGCGCCTTTTATGACTTCTTCCCTCGTTTTAAATAACCAGCTTCGTTTTCAGGGAAGCGCTTCCTACGCCATGGTCGGAATCGTAACGGGGGCGGTGCTGAATATCGGATTGGATCCCCTGTTTATTTTTGCTTTTGACATGGGAATTTCCGGGGCGGCTCTGGCTACCGTAATCAGTCAGATCTGCAGCTTTGGACTTTTAGTTATAGGCAGCACGAAAGGCGGAAATATACGCGTCCGGTTTCGGAATTTTCATCCTACCCTTTATTATCTGAAAGAAATGTTCCGGGGCGGTTTTCCCTCTCTCTGCCGCCAGGGCCTGGGCAGCATCGCGGGAATCTTTTTGAATCATTCCGCGGGAATCTATGCGGGAATTTACGGCGACGCCGCTATTGCGGGAATGTCTATTGTAACCCGTGTAACCATGTTCGCCAACTCGGCGCTTATCGGATTCGGACAGGGATTCCAGCCGGTGTGCGGCATGAATTACGGAGCGGGCAAATTTTCCAGAGTCCGGGAGGCTTTCTGGTTCTGCGTAAAATATGCGACCGTATTTTTGATTTTTATATCCCTGACAGGAGGCATTTTTGCGGAAAATATTGTTACCATATTCCGCCGGGAAGACGCGGACGTCATAAGAATCGGTACGCTGGCGCTGCGTCTGCAGTGTCTGGTCTTCCCCTTCAGCGCGTGGATCGTCATGTGCAATATGATGCTGCAGTCCATAGGAAAAGCGCTGAAAGCATCAATTGTGGCCGCCGCAAGACAGGGGTTGTTTTTCATTCCCCTGATTTGGATACTTCCGTATTTTTTCGGACTGCTCGGCGTCCAAATGTGCCAGACCGTATCCGACGTATTTTCCCTTTTACTGTCCATTCCGCTGGGACTGAGCGTTTTAAAAGAGATGAAAACAGAAGATACACCGGAAAATTCTGTCTCCGTGTGACTTTCGTGTGACAAAAGCCCATTATAATAAAGCCATAATCAGAAACTGCCCATACTTGTCGCCGCAGTAAGACCTGCGGTATACGGGAGGTATAACGATCATGAAAAGAAAACTGATACTTATGTGTATGGCCGGCGTGCTGGTCATGACAGCCGTCATAGGGGGAACCCTGGCAGGCTTCAATACCGCCGCGGAGAATAAAAGCACGGCCGACATTACGGTAGGAGCTCTGGGGATTGAATTGACGGGAACAGCCGCTGAGAAAACTCTGGAGATCGAAAAGGGACTTCCCGGCGGGGAAACGGAAGTCCGTTGCAGCGTACAGAACCGGGTCGAAGAGGGATATACTCTATATACCCGCGTAACCATAGACAAAAAATGGAAGTCCGGCGCCAAAGAAGAACTGGACCCCGGTAAAATCCGCCTGTATACAGGGGACGGGGAAAGCAGAACGGAACTTCTTGCAGGAACCAATGTGAACGGCTGGATCGTCTGGTATGCGGATGAGGAACAGATTGTTTTATATTACACAAAGCCTCTTGCACAGGGAGAGTCCAGCGGTGAGTTTATCAGTGCGGCAGGTTTTGCCCCGGACATGGATAATGCTTATGCGGACGCGGAAGTGGAACTGGGTATCCGTGCAGATGCGGTACAGAGCATTGCAGCGCAGGATTCCATCCCGTCGGAATGGGGCGTATATCCGGTGATTGGAGAAGACGGAACTATTGTATCCATAGAAGAATAGAGGTATAAATTATGAAAAAAAGCATAATAACCGTTCTGCTTACAGCCGCTTTGTTAACGGCGCCCGCCGCCGGAGTCCGGGCACAGGGGGAACCGACCGTTGCATTTACGGCGGACAACAGACTGGAATACAGTAATGTAACGGAAGAAAACGGAACTGTGAACCTGGGTGATGCTTTCCAAAATGTTGCGCCCGGAGAAACCCGCAGCCAGACAATTCGAATAGAGAACCATAATCGCCGGACAGCCGATTTTTATATGAGCGCCGAGACAGTAAAAGCGCTGGAAGAGAATACGGCATCAGCAAAAGGAGCCGGTTATGAAATGAAACTAACGGCCGGTAATACGGTTCTTTACGATTCTTCCCTTGGCGGGTACAAAGGGGGAGACGAGGGAACGGCCAGTACGGCCGGAATCGGAGAAATGAACGGTGTTTTGAAAGATTACATTCTGATTGCCACATTGGCAAAAGGAGCATATACGGATGTAGTATTCAGCATCACTTTTGACGGGGAAGCCATGGATAATACGGCGTCGGCAGATTACAGCCGGACCTACGGCCAGATTGCTTTTGATTTTAAGGCAGGGTATGAAGATCCTTCGGGTCCTGTGGTTGTATATAAAGAAGTAAAGAAGCAGGGAGAAGCGAAAAAGGTTAATAAATTGGTCGAGATTATTGAGGAGGCAGTACCTTTGGGAGCAGTAGCAACCGGGGATGCAGCCATGATCGGTATCGGGCTTCTGGTATTGGGTACCGGCGTCTTATTGATTCTTGTGGGAAAGAAGAAAAAAGAGAAGGAGTAGGGAAATGAAACGGAAAGCGGTTATGATGAAAATTTCAGTCATGGTTCTGACGCTTGGGGCGGTCCTGCTTCTGCCGGGGGCAAAGGCATGGGCGGCGGAGACTTATACTGTGACCTTTCGTCCCGGAAATGTAGGGGCTTTTGCGGTATCTTCCCAGGCGCAGGGAAGCGCGAAAGAGAAAGCGGAAGAAGTAGCGGCTTTGAATTATGCCGGTTATGAGACGGAGGTGACCCAGAGGGGAGCCATAAAGGTAACGGTGTCGGCGGGGAGTCCGGCTCCGGCAGCGCCGTCGCAGATCGTAGCGGAGGAAGGTTATTTTGTAAAAGACGCATCTTCGTGGGGGCCGTCCGGAGAACCTGTAGACCGGAATGCAGATTATGTGGCGGACTATGGGAAACTGGTTGACGGAGTAGAGTATACCGTAGAATATGTAGATAACAGCTCCGGAGAATCCATTGCGCCTGTGTACATTGCCCAGGCTAATAAAGGAGAAAGCCGGAAAGTGACTGCGCCGGCGCGGATTGTTATCAGCGGTGGAGCGGCTTATAATCTGGTTTCGGATGGAACCATGGAAAAAGAACTGGCAGCGGATGCGGCGAAAAATGTATTTACTTTCCGTTATACTCTGGAAACGGGGAGAACGATAGAAGAGGAACGAGTTACGTATACGGACGGCGGAACGGTGACTGTTACGGAGACGGTAACCCGTGTTGTGGATAACGGACAGACGATGACGGAAGGACCCGGAACAATGGGAGCGCCCGCCGGTGCAGGTCCGGCGGCAGATGCCGAAGAAGAGGAAGCAGATACGCAGCAAGTAGAGATACCGGAAGAAGACACGCCTCTTGCATCCGGGATACCGGAAGAGGAAGAAGACGGAATCCTGACCATTGAGGAAGAAGAGACACCTCTTGCAGCGGGAATAAAACCGGAAGAGAGAGGGAATCCCGCGGTGATGGCAGCAGCCGCCATAACCGTAGTTCTTGCAGCAGGAAGCGGATGCCTGTGGCTGATTGTCAGGAAGAAAAGAAAAATGAAAGCAGAACAATAAATAATGAATGATCCAAAGCACATTTGCAGATGTCATGCGAATGTGCTTTTTTTAATGAAAAGGTAGCGTGATGTGACCGACGTGTGACTATCCGTTGCTATATTAATATTAAAGATGAAAAAAGAGCTTTGTTAAGAATAGATACCCTTAATGTCTGGCACCTTTAAAGAAGGATAATCCTGCATAGGCAGTCGCATTTTCCTTCGGAAAACAAGGAGGATTCATATGAAATCCAAATGGATCAATCGAATTTTTGCATTATTCATGACGGCGGTTCTTTTTACCGGAGATGTGCTTCCGGCCATGGCAGAAACAGTAAGCGGCGGGGATGCTCCCGAAGAGATCACGGAAGCTTTGGACACCGATACGGACATTACGGAACCGAGTACCGGAGATACCGAAAAGGAAGAGCCTGCTGTAGAAGAAACGGCAGATTCCACAGAGTCGGCAGAAGAACCGGGCGAAGCAGAGCCCGACAACAGTGTATCGGATGGGAATGCGGAAAACAATGGCACTGTATCTGCAGGAAATGCGGAAGAGAATGTGGAGAATGAAGAAGAACCTTCCGAGGACAGTCCGATAATGATTTTGGAGCCTGTTACCGTAGACGGCGTTACCATTACCGTCAGCGGTTCCAGAGAAGCTTTCGAAGAAGGGACGATTGTCTGTGCTGCCGTTGCAGCGCCTGCCGAAACAGTGGTTGAAGCGGCCGAAGAGAAGGAACAGGCTTCCGTTATAAAATATAAGGCCTTTGATATCAGCCTCATGTTAAACGGAGAATCCGTGCAGCCTTTAAACGGAGAAGAGATAAAAGTGAACTTTGAAGGCGATGTATTGATTCCAGGCAGCTGCGAAGATATTGCCGTTTACCATGTGGACGAAGAAGAGCAGGTTACCAGAATGCCTGCGGAAATTGCCCCCCTTACCGTGGAGGATGAAGTAGTGGCGGAACAAACCGTAGAGATGACCACCACGCATTTCTCTACTTACATGATCGTAGTTACCGAAGTGATTTCCGAGCGTAAAGTAACGTTTAAACATTACCTGGGTACGCCGGATGAGCGCACGGAAATATATGCGCCTTCCGAATTGACGGTAGCGAACGAAGAATTTTTAAAAAGCGAACTTCCGGTACAGGGCGGAAATAATTATACGGTAGATTGTCTCATCGTAAAATCGGACGGAAAAGAAGACATAAGTTATAAAAATAATCCGGAAGATCCGGAAGAAATTGAGATTAACCTGACCGGAACAGAGAATATCATAGAAATCTACTATACTGAGAATGATCAGGTATATTCCAATGAGGTCACATTTTTTGATTACTATATAGACGACGTAAGAACCGTAGAAACATATATTGACACAAATATTTCTCAGAATTCCATGATCGACAGTTTTTCGTTTGACGGGAACGTTTATGAGAATTATAAGGTAAAAAGCAAAGGCCAGACGGAAAGCATATTGCAGCAATGGAGAGACGGGTACAGTGAACCCGGAACATGGCAGTGGATACCGGCCGAATATGTGGGAACTCCGATAACCGTAAAGGACGGGGATGTGTTATACAACGTTAAGGTCGGATCGGCAGAATACGGGCAGGTTATATTCAAAGACGGTAAATTCTGCACGAAAGAAACCGAAGAACAGGCATATTCCTTTGATGCCGGTATCAATGCGGAAGCGGTTCCGGGTGAACCCTTTCTGGCAATGGGACTTTCCAATTATCATAAAACGGCGCAGACAGGAGCGCCCTGGGATGTAACCAGCAATACGGAGTTTACGATTACCAAAGATGGCAGGCAGTATAACTTTAACACCAATAACGCTACGCAGAATACGGGCGAGACGGCAATTATGCCGGGTCTTGTGGAGAGATTGGAAGGAAGTCAGTACGAGACCCTGGTAATGGGGAAAGCCGACGGCGGAAAAACCATACGGGAACCCGGTTATTTTACCGGTGAAACTTCCAATAACAAGGCAATTTATGAAAACTATTCTCTCGTATTTAATCAGGCCGGCAACAATTACGTACTGGATTATGTACAGAATAATTTAAACGGAAACAAGACCTATTCGTATTATAACGAAAGACTCAATAACCTGTTCCTTCCCCTTAACGATGTGGAACCGATTGGCGGAAGAGAGACATACCAGCCGGCATGGGCCGATTTTGATGTAAAAAATAATTATTACTTTGCCATGCGCTGTGATTTTACCTTTTCAATCGGCGATTATATCGGGCCTATGACGTATGAATTTGCCGGCGACGATGATTTGTGGGTTTTTGTAGACGGAAGACCGATGCTGGATCTGGGCGGACTGCACAGCGCTTATCCTGACAGATATTCCTATACGCCGGATGATAATAAAGTGGATTTATGGCAAAAAATGTTTGGTTTTGATACGGAAAAAGAAAACTGGTGGGAAGCTTTAACCGAAGAGCAGAAAAGCGAAGAACATCAGGTCACAATTTTGTATATGGAACGCGGCGGTTATGAATCCTCCTGTGCAATGAAGTTTGTGATTCCCAATGTAGAAACAAAAACGCCTGTTGTTTCCCGGATTCCGAGAGCAGAATTGGAACTGTTGAAGAAAGACAGCGAAAGCCGGGAAGCGATTGCCGGCGTAGGTTTTACTCTTTACAGAGATGCTGACTGCACCATAGCGATGGGCCGGGAAGTATTTACCGATGAAGCGGGAAAGGTTAAATTCAGCGGTTTGAAGGCCGGAACCTACTATTTAAAAGAAACTACCTTTAATACGGCGGCATATGAAATGAATTCAACCGTATATACCGTCACCGTTACCGCAGATTCTGATTATGCCACGGCAGTATTAGACGGAGCGGAAAAAGAAGGAAGCGCTTATGTTATTTATAATACGCCTGTTAAAGAGATCGATCCTCCGACCGAATTTGCCTTTAAAAAGATTGATTCCGAAAGTAAAAATCCAATAAGCGGCG
>CAJUNP010000054.1 GCA_910587935.1 uncultured Lachnospiraceae bacterium | reverse complement strand
TATGCTGGCTGTGAGGTTTTTACCTTTTCTCAACTGTCAAAAACAGGATTATAAACGTTTTCTTTCTAAATTGCCATATGATTTTTTCAGATTTTTCTTAAAAAATCGTTAACAATATTTCTTGCGGTTAATTCATCAGAAAACCAATAATTTTATTAACGTCTTCCGGTTCCGAGGCAATAATTTCCAGCTCCCGAAGACTGTCGTCCGCAAACAGTCTGCTTAAAGAAACGTACTGCGCAAGTCTTGATTTGAGGTTCAGTCGGTCCCCTTCCGCAGTTACCAGTTCCACTCTTCCGCTGCAGGAGTCGATTACTTTAATAAACGCCTCCACGTCTTTAATACCTGTTACTCTCATAATCACCTATTCCTTTACCGTTTTTCGAATTACTTTTCCGTCGATACATATCTGACCGTTCTTCAGCAAATGTCCCACGGCTCTTTTGAACTCATTTTTGCTCATCCCCGTTTCTCGCCGAATAATTTCCGGATCAACCTTATCGTTAAAGGGAAGAACCCCGTCATAACTGTCCAGCAGGGCCAAAATCTGCTCCGCGTCCGTCTCGATCTGCAGATATGCCTTTTCCCGCATGCTCAGATCCAGCTTCCCGTCCTCTTTGACGCCGGTCACACGGACATTTACAGTATCCCCGATCCGGGCGTTCCCATACCATTCCTTTTTGGGAATCAATCCCGAAAATTCATTGTCAACCGCTACAAACGCGCCGAAATTATCGCTGATCTCATAAACGGTCCCCGTTACCCGGTCGTCTTTCCCATACGGACTGTCGGTCCGCAGGTACGGATACACATTCATGGTCGCGCAAAGGCGCCCGCTTTTATCGGTATATACTGCGGCCAGGCAGGTTTCTTCTTCCCGCACTTTTCTCGTTTGTTCCGCAAAAGGAAGAAGAAGGTCTTTTTCCAGTCCCCAATCCAGAAAGGCGCCGATCTTTGCCACTTCCTTAACGGTAAGCATTCCGACCTGATGCAGGCAAAGCTTCGGCATACGGGTGGACGCAATCAGCCTGTCTTTGGAATCACGGTATACAAATACCGTAAGTCTGTCTCCCCGTTTTGCGCCTTCCGGAACCTGTTTTACCGGCAGAAGTACCCTCGGCGCCTCCGCTCCGCTTAGCAGGGCTTCTTCGGGATCGCTCAGATAAACGCCGAATTCCACTTGCTTTACAATCTCCAATTCCTGTTTTTCTCCCAATTTTATCATAACGTCCTGCTGCCTTTCCGTAATCTATATGTCCGCATCCGCAGATACACTTTCCTTTTCTACCGTAAACTCTACATTGACGTAGGGTTTGTCTTCCCCGTCCCGAAGACTCACCACAAAAATTCCGTCGGATTCCGCCACGCAGGGTTTTAACACGTCATTTAAAAACGCCTGTTTCTTATATTCCGCCCGCAGCTGCGTAACCGTAAAACCCTCCGGCAGAAAACTCATAGCCATACGAATAAACTGGCCGTTATTCACATGATGGTTCGTATCCAGATGATAGGGTCTTACCAACAGATCTTCCGGCCTGCTGAAGTTAACGCCGTCTTCACCCTCCGCCGGAATACGGATCTTCCGGGGCGCATATTCCATCTCAAACCTTGGTTCCACAACATAAGCCTTTAATATCCGTTCCGAAGGCATCGCCGGTTTACCTGTCCGCATGTCTACCAACGCCCAGAGAGAATTGGCATACGCAAGAAACTTACCTTCGCTGTCTTTCATATAAAAGTTCCTGAACCCTAAAAAACCTTTTAAATCATAAGGAAACGTCCCAACAACTACCTGTTCGCAAAGTCCCGGATAACGTCTGACAACGATCTGCCAGGAAGAAAGCACCCACGCCTGATGTTTTTCCTTCAAATATTCCAGACCCACGCCCAGAGACTCCGATTGAAAGGTAGAGCAGTCCTGAAAATAATCCAGTAAAGACTCCAGAGACAATCTGCCTTCGCTGTCCGTTTCGCTATAACGGATTTTACCGGTGAATTCATACATTGCGGTACTCCTCCCGAGTTAAAAAAAACTCCCGTTAAAAACGAGAGCGTTAAACAGGGCTACAAGGATTCGAACCTTGAAATGACGGAGTCAGAGTCCGTTGCCTTACCGTTTGGCGATAGCCCTATGCGTGATTACTTTTGGTATTATACATGATAGATTTGATTTTGGCAATACCTTTTTTTAAGATTGTTTAGAAAATTGTTTAAAAATTTGACAAAACATAAACAATCCCCTATACTTTTCCGTAAACTAAGCAAATTTACCAAAAGGAAGGTCCCCATGATCCAATCTCTTTATTATGTCCCATCCTATGACGAGGAATTAATTTACAACGCGGTCTGTAATTTCATGGAGGACCAGGAAATTGCCAAAGATCTAAGGCCTGACCTGAAGGTTGTCATCAAACCCAATCTTGTTATGGCCAAAAGTCCGCAGTTTCCCGCTACCACCCATCCGCTTGTGATTAAAGCGGTAGCACGTTGGCTTAAGGAGCATCATGTAACCGATATCATCCTGGCGGAAAGTTCCGGCGGGCTGTATAACGCGGAATACATGAAAAACATTTATCATGTCTGCGGCATGAAAGAGTTGGAACCGGAACTGAAGCTGAACATGGATTTTACCGCCAGAACGGTTCACTGCCCCGACGGGTTTATGAACCATTCCTTTCATATGATCACACCGGTCTGCGACGCCGATTATATCATCAATATCTGTAAGCTGAAAACACATGCCATGACGGGATACTCCGGCGGTATTAAAAATCTATTCGGCACAATTCCCGGTCTGGAAAAACCGCAGATGCATTACCGTTTTCCGGATATCGAAGATTTTTCCCGCATGCTTCTTGAACTTGCACAGACGGCAGCGCCGGACCTGACGATTATAGACGCCATCGACGCAATGGAAGGCAACGGTCCCACAGGAGGAACGTCCCACCCTCTGCATCTGCTTTTTGCTTCCCGGGATCTATATACACAGGACTGGTTTGCCGCCGGCATTATGGGCCTTGTTCCCCAAAATATCGTGATGCTCCGGCAGGCTCTGGAAGCAGGCCTTGCCAAACCGGACGCACTTACTCTGGCCGGTGATCCCATACCGGATAACCTGACACCCTTTCAGGTTCCGGATACCAAACGTCTGGACTTTTCCAGTACGCTGCCTGCATTTTTACAGAAACCTTTTATGCGGATTGCAGGCAGACTGCTCAAATCCTATCCCCAGCTTAACGCGGAATTATGCGTAGGATGCGGAAAATGTGCGGAAAGCTGTCCCGCCCATATTATCAAATTCAAAAACCGGAAAGCTCATTTTCAAAAAAAGGGCTGCATTTCCTGTTTTTGCTGCCAGGAAATGTGCCCTATGAAAGCTATATCCGTAAGGAAAGCGCTGTCTTTTTTCAGCAGGGATAAAAGCTGAAATAATCCGCGTATACATCCCGCAGCAGACCGTATTCGCTGCCGGTTAACAGCTCCAGTTCCCGCATCAGCTCGATCAGTTTCAGAACCTCCTGCCAGTAAATATCCTCAAAAGGCCTGACGTCTTCTCCCGATGTAAAAACGGAAAAATCGACTGCCTTATAGTAATTAACCAGAATATCGTCCATTTTTTTAATAAAGATATTCCGCATTTGTTTTCTGCTTTTCATAATACCGCCTTTGTTTCACCCCGTTTTTCTTTCAGTATTGCCCGCGGCGGCTTTTAATATGCTTTTTACCCTCCCTTGACAAAGGCATACAAAATTATATAACCATCACCTTGGAGGAAGTGCATGATGAGGTCTGATCGCTTCCTTTCCCGGCTATAATAATCGTTGCGCTGCCATCCAATACTTTTTCAATTACAAATCCCGCGTTTTGCAATAATTCTTTTTCATGTTCCAAGGTCAGGGGAATGTCAAAATGTACATAACAATTCTCCGGTATTGCCGACTGTTTCCTTTTATTCAGGTGTACGCCGCGCAACAGTTCCTCTTCTTCATTACAGCAGGCAATGTAATCTCCTAAAATAAAAATGCCGCCTTGTTTCAGACTGCAGTAAATTTTCCGGTACAATTCCTCTTTACGTTCCGGCAGGAAATGATGCAGGCTTTCTTTGTCCAACGCCAACCCAGTCCCACAACCTAAATCTAAAATTTTTTGACATTCTAAAGGTAATACTTCAGCAAAGATCCGATAAGATTTCTCCCAAATTGCCATATGCTCTTCGTAACCATGCAGCCTCTTTGTAAAAAAGTCAGACATCTCTTCCAGTTGGGAATCTGCCGTATCCTGAAGCCATTGTTTTAAATTCTTCATGTATTCTTCAAATGATTGCATGATATTTTTCTCCCTCCATAACCCCGGCATTATCTTTGCGTATAGTATAATATATTTTATTATAATCTTCCACCTCACGCATTTTTATAAAAAAACATGAGCCAATACCATGTATCAGCTCAATTCTCTCAAATTGCAATAGCCAGCGCTATGCAAACATAACATATCGTTTCCTATACAAGTCCCTTTTTGAAATATCTTATATGGTCATTATTACCATATTCCACACTCGCTCAACATTTCTCTACATTTAGTATCCAGCTCATGATAAATTGCAGGCAATTTATTACCATCCCATGTTCCTAACTCATTCCTTAGCACAACCGCCCATTTATCATCTATCTTACCTATTCCGTATATGGAATAGTCTGTTCCAACCGGACAGTCTTCATAACCTATAACTACGCTTTTCAAATCATTTTTTTCAGTTCCATTATTTGATATGTAAAATGGTGTTCCCTCATCATTATCATTTCTTATTATATCAGTAAGTGCATTTAAAACTTGATCCGCCGTTATTCTTTTACCGTCTATGTATGCACAATTAACTTTCCCTTCCGTTGGAATCTCATAATCCTCTCTAACAATATAGTTCTGGTCAAGAAAAGTTCTTAAAATAAGAAAAGTATGGCTTGGATCTTCAGGTACTGCCTTTATTATATAATTATCAATCAACGCAATAGTTTTACCTTCACCAGATAATTCAAAGGATGAATATACGTAGTTAATATTTTCTATCTTTACCAGTCCTGCGCTAACCACCCCTTCTTTTTTTAGAACCTGGCGATAAGCGAATAAACAACTAATAGCAAAAAACAAAAATGAAAATCAAGAACCGCCTGTTAAACATTCTTATACAACAAATAGTAATCCGCTTCCATATTCCCCATTTGTTCTTTTAACCAGTGCATGGAGTCGTCCAACGCCTTATTATAAACAATTGGCGCTAAATGTTCACAAAACAGATCAAGTAACTGCTGTTCCTCGATTATTCCGATTTCTTCTCCGCGGACATCCAGATAAAATGCTTTTATTTCGCCGGCAAGCAGTTTCTTTTGCGTATCACTCAACGAGATTGCTTCGTTTAGGTTTTTTCTCATAATGGTTTCCTCTCGTAAATTTTTACCTGGCTCCCGTAACCCGAATCAGAAGCGCTTCTCCTTTATATCCCCCGTCTCCAACGATCTGAACAATATGATCGTTAATCTGATCCTTATCGTAAAAATGAACGTGTCCCGCCAATACGGCTGCAACCGGGCTGTCCGCGGCAGTAGTCAATTCAATAAACTCCGAAGACACCTCGTCCGGATAGATGCCTCCGTAATTTCCTCCTCCCAGAACAACGCCGCTGCTCCAGGTTTCCTTTGCCTTTGTCAGTACCGATTGGGTTAAAAGCGGCACGTGAAGCATCAGTATCACCGGTTTTCCCTTTTTCAAAATTTTTCTGTATTCTTCCAGCGCTTCCGGATCGACCTGATTGGCGCTGTCATCCACGGCTACAATAATCAAATCTTCAAATTCCAGCTCATGAAAGGAAGAATCCGACTGCATATAAGGCTCCAGCATGGGAAGATATGTTTCTTCTCCGTACTGCGTCATATATTCCCAGGGAAACGTCCAGTCGTGATTGCCCAAAGCGTATAAATACGGCGTCTGAAGCTTTTTCAGATTCTCTTCCAGATGTTCGATATTCGCGGCGGAAGGATAATCAATAATATCTCCGCCCAAAAGAAGGGCGTCAACCTTTTGTTCGTTGGCATAATCCATCCAATGTTCAAACTGTTCGGCCGAGGCAATGTCCTCATCGTTTTGAAACTCGTCAAAACGAAGCTCCGAATATTTTTCCACTTTGTCGGAATCCTCTTCATCCGGCACAACCATATGGGTGTCCGTCAGAAACAGGAATGTGTATTCCCCTGTTAATCCGCTGATTTCAATGTTTTCTTCGCTGACATGCATATCACACGGCGCTTCTTCCTTCTCATTTTCCGCCGCTTGGCCCGCGTTTTTCTTTTGACATGCTCCGAGCAGAACTGCGCCAAGCAGAAACCATACGCATAACAGATTCCTTTTTTTCATTCTCACACTCACCTTGATTTCTTTAAAAATTACCGGTTTCCACGATATTCTGTATCCATACGCCTTTTTTAACCAGCACCAGGCCAATGATGCTTTTGATCAGCTCCAGGGACTGACAGATCAGGTAGAGCCCCACAATGGGAACGCCCGTATACCGGCTTAGGAAATAAGCCACGGGGATGCTGATTACCCATGCAAAACCACTGTCAAAAAAGAAGGTAATAATCGTCTTGCCTCCCGAACGCAGCGTAAAGTAAGTGGAATTCGTACAGGCGTATAGAGGCATACAAAGCGCCGCCACACAGATAAAGCTTGTGGCCAGGCGGCGGACCTGATCCGTCGTATTATAAAGCATAGGGAAAAAGGGCGCAATCGTAGCCAGCAAAAGTCCCACGCCCACACAGCTTGCCACCGAAAAGAAAATCAGTTTCCTGTCCGAATCCTTCGCTTCTTCCATTTTCCCCGCTCCTAAAAGCTGGCCGATAATAATAGCCACCGCATTTCCCATGGAAATGAACACCACATTAAATACGTTGGAAACGGTAGTCGAAATATTCATCCCCGCAACCACATCGATTCCGCGGATGGAGTAACACTGCATCATCACCGCCATGCCGGCCGACCATAAGGTTTCGTTTAATAACAGCGGCATGCCGGTCTTAAATATATTTCCTACCAGACTGCCCGGAATGTGAAGACTCCGGTAAGCTCCGATCATAAAAGGAAATCTGTCCGTATGCCTGTGGGTCCAGATCACCACTACAAGAAGCTCCGCAAAACGGGAAATCACCGTGGCAATCGCCGCGCCCTCCACGCCAAGCCTGGGCGCGCCGAATTTTCCGTAAATAAGGATATAGTTAAACAGCAGATTCACCAACACTGCCGTGACTCCCGCTTTCATGGGAAACACGGTCTCGCCACATTCACGCAGCGTTCCGGCGTAAGTCTGGACTACCGCAAAGGGTATCAGTCCAAGCAGCATAATCCACAGATACTGTTTCGCATACCGGAGCGTTTCGGCAAGGGAACCGTCCACGCCTTCCCCGTGCAGGTAAAGCCGGATCAGATCTTCTCCGAAAAAACCGAAGATCAGAAAACCCAGACCGCATATGATGATACCCGATATCATTTTAAAGCGGAAGGTATCCCGTATGCCCTTTTGGTTATCGCACCCGAAAAACTGCGCGGTAAAAATACCGGCGCCGGAAACGGAGCCAAAAATACAGATATTGAATACAAACATTAACTGGTTGGTAATGGCCACGCCGGACATTTGTTCCGTTCCCACTCTGCCCACCATAATATTATCCAGCATCCCCACAAAATTCGTAATTCCGTTCTGAATAATAATGGGAATTACTACGGCAAGAACCATTTTATAAAACGCTTTATCACCGATATATTTCCTGATTTTCATGTTTAAAACCATGCCTTTCTCTTATCGTCCCCGTCATTCCATTCCGCGCAGGACCGCCTTTCGGACAAAAGGCCGCAGCCGCTTTGCAAAATCTTCCATCTGTCCTTTGTCAAAGCTGTGAAGGCCCGGCAGTTCATTCCCTTCCGGCGCTTTATATGCCTGCAGAAAACAGACCTCTGCCCCTTGCAGCATGGGACCTATTTCATCAAAGTCCCCGGCTGTATGGATTCCCTTTACCACGGTAGTACGGAATTCATATTTTACTCCACAACGCATAATAAAGTCAATGCTTCTTCTGATTTTTTCCAGGTCAGGCTCCGGTATTCCCGACGCCTTTCCATACCCGGACGGCCCTGATTTGATATCCATGGCGATGTAATCCAGCAGGTTACCTCCTGTCAGTTCTTCTATTATCTCCGGCCGGTATCCGTTAGTATCCAGTTTGACCAGAAATCCCTGTTCCTTGATCCGGTAGATAAATTCCGCCAGATCCGGCTGCAGGGTCGGTTCGCCTCCCGTAATGCACACGCCGCTGATAATTCCCTTTCTTTTTTTTAAAAATTGAAAAAATTCCGGTTCGGATATCGTCGGCCGGGTACAGGAACCTTCAATCAGTCCTTTGTTATGGCAGAAAGGGCAGCGGAAATTGCAGCCTCCGCAAAACACAGTGGCCGCCACATGTTCCGGATAATCCAGAAGTGTCGTTTTATTCAATCCGTATATCTGCATGGTATCCCGCCTTTTGGTCTTGTTCTTTTTCTCATACTTTCTTATAATGAGTATAGCGTTTTCTTAAATAACTTGCAAGCAGGACACACAGGAGGCCGTATGCTGTCATCAGACCAAAAATATATGAAACTTGCTTTAAAACAGGCACAGAAAGCTTATGAACTGGGTGAAGTCCCCATCGGCTGCGTCATTGTCAGGGACGGCCGCGTTATCGGACGCGGATACAACCGGCGCAATACGGATAAAAACACTCTGGCCCATGCGGAAATCACCGCCATCCGCAAGGCCAGCAAAAAATACGGCGACTGGAGGCTGGAGGACTGTGTTCTTTATGTGACGCTGGAGCCCTGCCAGATGTGTTCCGGCGCCATCGTTCAGGCGCGTATTCCCAGAGTTGTAATCGGCTGTATGAATCCCAAGGCAGGCTGCGCAGGCTCCATACTGAACATTTTACAGATGCCCGCGTTCAATCACCAGGTCGATACGGTAAAGGGCGTTTTAGAAGAAGAATGCAGCAGGATGCTGACCACGTTTTTTAAAGAACTGCGTATCCGGAACAAACTGGAAAAGGAAGCGGAGCAGAAAAACCGAGAGAAATCCTCTCTTGACACCGAATCCGAAAACCGATATACTTAAAAGGCCGTGTATGTGCCTTTAGGAGGGCGCTTCTATGGCTGGCCTATGATATCTGTGATGAAGTTTGGGTCTTGCGCAATGAGCATCTACGAACCGTGTCAGGGTGGGAACACAGCAGCACTAAGAAGAACCGTTCATGTGCCGCAGGGGTGCCTGGCGGAGCCGGTATCCGGGTATCGCATAGAAGAGTCCTCCTAAGGGAAAATGCGCGGCTTTTGTTTTGGCCGCCGGCTGTCTGCGGACGGACTTTTGACTGACAGGAAGGATTTATATGGGCTGCAGATTATGTCCCAGGGAATGTAATGCGGACAGGGAACACGGAGAAACAGGATACTGTGGGGAAACCTCCTCGCTGCGGGCTGCCAGGGCCGCTCTTCACAAATGGGAAGAACCCTGCATTTGCGGCGGC
Organism: uncultured Lachnospiraceae bacterium; assembly: GCA_910587935.1. Taxonomy (GTDB): domain Bacteria; phylum Bacillota; class Clostridia; order Lachnospirales; family Lachnospiraceae; genus MGBC143606. The sequence continues at coordinate 3,888 of CAJUNP010000054.1, read as the reverse complement.
AGCGGTTCCGGCGCCGTCTTTTTTGCAGGCTGCTCCCTGCAATGCGTTTTCTGCCAGAATCACTCCATTGCAGAAAGCAAAACCGGCAGGAACATTTCCGAAGAACGTCTGGCGGAAATCTTTATGGAACTCCAGCAGAAGGGAGCCTGCAACATTAATCTGGTGACCCCGACCCACTTTGTACCCCGGATTATTCCCGCCTTGGAAAAAGTGCGGGCCGCCGGCCTGCATATTCCCGTTGTCTATAATACGGGCGGCTATGAAAAAGCCGAAACGCTCCGTATGCTGGACGGTCTTGTTGATATTTATCTGCCGGACCTGAAGTATGTTTCACCGCGCCTTTCCGCCCGATATTCCAACGCGCCGGATTATTTTGAAACCGCCTGCGGCGCCATTGCGGAAATGTTTCGCCAAACCGGCAGACCCGTTATCAGTCAGACAAACGGTCTTTTAAAGCGCGGCCTGATTGTGCGGCATCTGATGCTGCCCGGTCATCTGGCGGATTCTAAAAGAGTGATTGAATATCTTTATCAGACCTATCACAATGACATTTATTATAGTATTATGAACCAATATACGCCGATGCGGCGCTTTCCGGATATGCCTTCCCTGAACCGACGTGTATCTGTGAAAGAATATAATGCACTGACCGGCTTCTGCATTGCTCTTGGCATTGAAAACGGATATATACAGGAAGGCGGGACAGCCTCCGAAAGCTTTATCCCGCCATTTAACGGAGAGGGCGTTTAACGCCGTCTCCTTTTATATTTCCACCCGCTTCATATAATAACCGAAGGTTCCTGTTTCCGCCGGTTCTTTTGCACATTCAAAGCTTTCAAAGCCGAACATAATCGCAACGGCTTTTTCCCTCTCATAAAAAACTCCGGGAACCCCAAGGTAAAACTGTTCCTGCCCCGATCTGGGAATTCTCCCCAATATGATATGGTGATAATTATAAAACCCATGCAGCAAAAAACTGTTATTGGCAAGCGGCTGGTATTGTCTTGTCAGCACGACAAAATCTTTGGGCGCCACCGACAGGTACTGCTTTTCATCGCCAAAGGGATGTATCATAGGAAAAATCTGTTCCAACTGCTGCCATTTATCATCGCGGATCTGGGTATAGACCGGCGGCGGGTTTTCTGTCAGCGGATTCTCCGGCGGTAAATTTACCGGCTCCGGCTCCGGTTCGGTAACTGCTTCCAATTCCGCTATAGGTTTTTCCTCCGGCATCGCTTCCGCCTCCGACAGTTCCTCCGTTTCCGGCATTGTCTCTTCTTCCCGTATCCCGCCGGGTTCCTCGGAAACTTCCGGCTCTTCCGGAACTCCGGCAGGTTCCGGCATCCGTTCTTCCATCGGCCTTTCTTTTCTCCATACGGCTTTCAGCAGACGTTTTTCGGACATTCTTATGCATAGTCCATAGACTCTTTCAAACCGTATCCCCTTCCGGTGCAAATCTTCTTTTGTAAACAAAGAACTATAGCTGCACCCTCCCTGCTCCATCAAAACATGATCCAGCGTTATCTCCCGCTCATCGTCAAGCAGCAGTAATTCACACTTTTTTGTATCTGTTTTATGTAAACCATTCACATTTACAGAAATCCGGCATTGCTCTCCCTGCAAAATAAGTTTTGCAAAGCCGGCGTTTCCCATCTTGTTTTCATTTTCAAAATAATCAAAATAAACGAATTTCTTTTCATATAAACTCATTCTGACACCACCCGATTCAATAATATGTACTCCCTCTTTCAAATTGGTTCTACATTATTATATATGCCGGGTTGTCCCAAATATGAATGTAAAAAGCGCAAAAAATTCCGTTAATATATTTGATATTCCACAATAATACCCGCCTCTACACAAATTTCACCGGGCATTATGCCCGCAGTATCGGCTGCAAAAGACTCTTCTTTAGCCGACATCCACTGGTTAGCGCGGGTCCTGTCCTCATAACGCGCTTCGGTATAGCCGCTCGTTTCCGTAATATTCAAAGCGTCCCCTACACTGCGGCCGGAAGCTTCCGCCAGAGCCTGCGCCTTTCGGTGGGCGGCATCGACGGCTTTTTTCAGAGCCTCCTGATAACTTTCATCGTAGCCGCTGGCCATATAGGTAATGGAACGTATGGTATTGATACCGCCGTCAACGGACTTGGCCAGAATTTCGTCCAGGCTGTCAATGGCGAGATCGGATACCGTCAATGTTGCAACAGCTTCGTATCCGGTAACCCTTGCCGTATTGCCGCTGTAATTGTAAATGGGATTCATATAGTAGTCAGAAGTCTGGATAGAGCTTTCTTCCACACCCAGTTCTTTTAACTGTGAAATAACACCCGAAAGAGCCTCCCCGTTTTTTTGCTGACACCCGGCCGCCGTTTTATCCTCCGTTCGAACCGAATAAACCACCTGCGCTATATCCGGAACTACCGTTACCGATTCCCGGCTGTTCACGCTTATCGTATTCCCGGTATAATCCGTCGTCTTAACGGCCGACCCGGCCACAATGTTCTTGTTATCGACAGCCTCGGACTCACCTTCCGGCTCCGAAATCTTTTCCCGGCAGCCCATAAGCAAAGACGCTCCCACAACAGCAAATAAAACAGGTAAAATTATTTTTTTCTTCATAAAAAAATCCTCCTTATCCATATCTCTTATTTAAAGATACGGATAGAGAGGAATTTTTTATGGAAATAATTTAAATATAACTGCGCGGCAATCAAAAATCCACGGAATCCAGATATCTCATATAATTCACCACCATCAGCGCAATTTTAAACGTCAACGCATCGTCAAAGGTACGAATATCCAATCCCGTCGTCTTTTCCAGCTTTTCTATCCTGTACACCAGAGTATTGCGGTGAACGAACAACTGTCTGGATGTCTCCGAAACGTTCAGATTATTTTCAAAAAATTTATTGATGGTATTTAATGTCTCATCATCGATTTCATCGGGAATCGAACGGTCGCCAAAAATCTCATCAATAAAAATCTTGCACAGATTAACCGGTAACTGATAAATCAAACGGCCAATTCCCAAGGTGCTATAGGCGATTACATTCTTTTCCGCATAAAAAATCTTTCCTACGTCCAAAGCCATCTTAGCTTCTTTATACGATTTGGATACATCCTTTAATTCCGTAACGATCATACCGTAAGCCACTTTGACATTCAGCATTGCTTCCGTGTTCATCATATCGGCAATGGTGCTTGCAGTACGGTTCAGCGCCTCAGCATCTTCGCTTCCTTCCAATGCCTTAATTAAAACTACGCTGGTCTCGTCTACCGCGGTAATATAATCGCCGTTCTGACTGGAAAACAGTCCTCTGAGCAGTTCCGTAACCACTCCGTCCTTCTCCGCCTTGGCTTCTACCAAAAATACCGCCCTCGGAACCGCAACCTCAATATGAAGTTTTTTAGCACGGTTATAAATGTCAACCAACAGCAGATTGTCCAGTAAAAGGTTCTGGAAAAATCCGTTCCGGTCAAATTTCTCTTTGTAAGCGATAACAAGATTCTGAATCTGGCTTACCGCAATTTTACCGACCATATATACGTCGTCGTTTAACCCGCTGGCTACCAATACATAAAGCAGTTCGCTGTCATCATATATTTTCAGCAGATGGTGGATTCCTATCACCTGGCTGTCTGCCGGGGACAAGGCAAAACTGCTGATCAGGTCAGCGGAAATCTCATCTTCTTCCTCGGTTACAGCCACCGCCTGTCCGTTTAAATCGTAAACATTCAAATTCACTTTTGTGATAGCTTTCAATTCATCAACACTGGTCTGTATAATCTGGTTCGATATCATAGGCCACCTCTTTTATCATTGTAATATAATATGATTAGGTAGTCAAAAGGGGATTTGTATTTTATCCTTTTTACGATGGGAACT
>CAJUNP010000053.1 GCA_910587935.1 uncultured Lachnospiraceae bacterium | reverse complement strand
GCGTCCCGGCTTCCGAAACACATGGCGCCGCTCCCAAAATCACTGACAGCAAAATCAACAACATTTTCTTGAAAATACCAGCTTTTTTCATTCATTAATCCTCCTTTTTAAAAAAATAGACGCCTATTATTATAATTAAACTATACAAATTGACGAATTTCTAGTCTTTGCATTTTAGAAAAGTGTTATTTTTTTATACGCAATATATTTTTAAACTGGCATGACACAATGCAGCCGCTGGACTCTTGATAAAGAACATGTGCCGAAATAATGCGGACAGAAACCCGAAAAGACGGTATAGCCCCTGTAATCGTGGCTATACCGCCTAATCTGAAACTAATTCCTTTTAACCGGAAACCCTTGTTCCAAATTGCTTCTATTCCGGCTTTACAGTCCCAGCCATTTCAGAATTCTGCTTATAATAGTTGTCTTCTCAATATTTTGTGCCTCGATCTTGAACGCCGCCTCTTTGTAACCGCCATACTCCCCGATACCTCGGATCATTACCTTTGCAGTTCCCTTTTTTGTATTATTTTTATAACTGCCCGGCACAATCTCATACTGATCCGGTTCAAGCGTCATATAAGATCCGCTGCATTTTATCTCGACGCTGATAATATCATCTTCCGTCAACGATACGGGTCTTCCCGTATAAGTCTGAGGCGCAATAGATATCCTTGCATTCTTAATGCTCTTATCGGATTCAATTACACGATATAATACGCTCTGCCGTCCATCGTAATCGCCCATTCCTTCTATTGTAATACGAAATACGCTTTCCGGTCCGACCTGACTGACATCCGACTGGGCGTCTACCGTCTTATAACTGCCGTCTTCCATACGCAGTTCATAAGTAAATTCCTTCCGGTAATCCTTGCCCGCCGACAGGTTTTTGCCGCTTACATCCATCAGAACCGGCCTGGTCAGATAATACTGCATATTTTTCTTCCCGTTATATGTTATGTCGGGTGCAATAACGCTGACTTCTGAAAGATCTTTTTTTACAATCGTATAGCCTTGTTCACTATTACCTGTAAAATTCCCTTTTCCCGTTACCAAAACCTTACCTTCGCCAGTTTTCTGGTTACCGGAATACTTCAGAATATAGTCGGTGTCCTCAGACAATATCTCTCCGTTGTACGTAACCACAACCTTTGCAGCAGCTCCCCCCTTTGTAAAAGGAACGCTTTTTTCCGTGCTGATCTGCACTCTGCTGTCCGCTATGTCAAGCGGCGCGATTGTAAAGGTTTTTTTCACGCTTCCTTCATATCCATTGATTCCGGTGATAAGAACCGTGCCCTTTCCTTTGTCCACATTCCCCGAATATTCCACGGTATATTGTTCTTCGGGAATGATCTCTCCCGATGCATTTTTTACAATTACTGCCGGCGTGATTTCCGCACCGGAATATGTATAGGAGACCTGGTCAAAAGATATATTGTTTGCTTTCAGTTTCTCACCCGTAATCTTAAATTTAACGGTTTTTATTCCGGTAAATTTCATCGCACTGTCACCGGTAAGTCCTTTAATAATAATTTCTGCCGTACCGGCCTGTGTATTATTTCTATACTCCAGTTTATAATGCGTTCCTTCCGTTAATTCCGTACCTTTATAAACCACCTTCAGATTTTGCGTATATTCCTGTTCGCCCCGGTATTCCACATTCACAACTCCCGAAACCTTTGCCTTGGAAATCAATACCGTCTTTTTATCTGTAAGAACTGCCTTAATCCTTAAGGTTCCTTTATAATTTCCCATACCGGTAAGCGCTACGTCATATATTCCTTCTTCCGTATAAGCGGAAGCGCTGCCTTCTTTGGAAGTATCGATCCGGAAATCTTTATTCAGCTTCAGTTTCTTTTTGCCCCACTTGATTACCGGCGAAATTTTAACCGGCTTCCCTGTGACAAACTTATAAATATCTCCTGCCGAAACGGTTGTGTCTTCGTTTAAATCTACAGGAAGAATATGAAAGGTAATATTTCTGGCGCCCGTATAATTACCCTTTCCCGTAATAATAACCGTGGCCGTGCCCGCATTGAGATTATTCTGATATTTTACCGTATAGTCTTTTTTAAGCTGAAGCTTTCTGCCTGATTCTTTGTCCTTAACTACAACCACCGGCGTTATCTTCTTCCCCGTATAGGTATGGTCGGCAATTGCTTCCACTGTCCAGAGCAGTTCCGACTTGTCTGTCCACTTTGCATACAGTTCTGCCGTACCGGTCCGACCTGCTTCAATCTGCGTTACTTTCTTTGCGGCGCTAAGTTCGGCATCACTGTACCAGCCGCCAAATACATAACCTTTTCTGGACGGCTCCTTTAAGGTCAGAGTAATACCATATGTATACTGTGGGCTGTTCGCAACGGGATTTTTCGCATCCTCCATATTATGATAGATAATATCATAACGGTTTCTGTCATAATAAACTTTCAATAAAAGACTTCCGTCTTCTGCAACGATTCCGCTCTCCTTATATTCCTCTGCTCCCGGATTCTTTGTAAAACCCTCAAACTCCTTATCCGGTGCGCTTACGGATTCGCCTATTATGCCGCTGCCTTTAAAGTCTTCCTCTTCGGCGCGTTCATAACCGTCCAAGGCTGTATTTTGGAAGTAATATTCGGCCCGATATGAAGCTGCCATCCCTTCTTCAATCCATTTTGCATACACTTCCATCTCACCGATATGCACCGTGCTGATTTCGGCAATTTTATTTTCTTCGGCAAATGCCGCGTCCGTATACCACCCTCCGAATACATAATCTTCTTTAGACGGTTCTTCAAATTTTACGCCGATTCCATATACATATTCAGCCGGATTTCCATCTGGATTAACGGCTCCGTCCATATTATGATATGTAATTGCATATTTCTTTCTATTATAATACACCTTCAGGACAAGGCTTCCGTCCGCCTCAACCGTCCCCTGCAGAACGCTCAGGGCTTTATTGCACTCATAACCGGGATACTGAATAATATCGGCTTTAACTGTCTCTCCGGTTTCTGCAATGATATTCTGAACATCCGCCGTTTTTTCCTCATAATCATCCAGCGTTTTATTTTGAAGATAGTACTTTACCTGATATTGTGCATTTACCGGTATCCATTTTGCGTATACCGTAATATCGCCCGTACCGGTTCCTGAAACATAGGTTATTTTTGAATTCTCCGTTAACTCTTGATCCGTATACCAGCCTTTAAATTTGTAACCTTCACGGAAAGCCATCCCCAGAGTAAATCCCTGTCCATAAACATATTGCGCTTTATTCTCTTCCGCCATCTGGGCATCTTCAATATTACAGTAGGTTACCTTATACACATTTCTATCATAATATACTTTTAAAACAAGACTTCCGTCTTCCGTTACGGTTCCGCTTTCCAGGCTGCCTTCCACATGCCGGTTTTTTGTAAAACCTCTATATTTTTTATCCGGAGCCGTCACCTTTGACCCGATCGTCGCATAAGCCGTACGACTGTCGTCAACCGCTTTGCTGTAACCCTCTCCTGAAATGTCCTGAAGATAATATTCAACTGAATATTCAGCAGCATATGTCTCCGGCACCCATTTTGCATAAAGCAAAATATCTCCTGCCTGCGTACTGCTTATCTCTTCAATCCTGTCATCGGGCTCGCAGCTTTCACCGGTATACCAGCCGTCAAAATAGAAACCTTCTTTGTGCGGCTCTTTAAGCCGAAATCCTGCTCCATATACATATTCCGTTTTATTATCAGATGGATTCTCCTGGTCCGTTACGTTATAATAAGAAATTTTATAATGATTTCGGTCATAATAAACGGCTAATTCCAGTCCCTCCGCCGCTTCGGCGGTAAGAAGAGTACCTTCTGCCTCAGGATTATGATGAAAACCATGCAGAACCTTCACTTCCGCCTGTACGGTATCTCCCTTATTTGCAAGAATTTCTTCTCTCTGTTCCGCAAGCTCTTCATATCCGTCAAGCTGCGTATTCTGTACATAATATTTAACTATACAGGCAATCTGCCCTTCTATGGCGGGGGCCCATTTTGCATACACGTCCACATCCCCGGTAGAATCCGCCCCGATTTCGGTAATTTCTTTACCTGCCGTACATGCCGCGTCCGTATACCAGCCCTTAAAAACAAACTTATCCTTTACCGGATCTGAAAGCGTCAATCCGACTCCGTATACATACTCCGGCTTATTTGCTTCGACATTCTGTGCGTGCTGCATATTATGATAGGAAATCCGATATTTATTCCGGTCATAATATACGCGCAGCTCCAGACTTCCGTCCTCGGAAACAATTCCCTGACATACGCTCCCCTCCGCATCCGGATTATGCGTAAATCCTTTATAATCGTTTATTTTTGCTTTAACGATACCGTCTACACGTCCCTTTCCCGTAATCCGGTCTTCTGCCGCTTCTTCATAACCGTCCAGCGTTGTCTTCTGTTTATAGTATTTTACCGTGTACGCAGCGGTCGCCAGGCTTGGATCTTCCGCCCATTTTGCATACACAGTCACATCGCCTGTCTGCGCATCGCCAATCTGGCTGATCTTAGAATCTTCTGCAAAGTCAGGGTTCGTATACCACCCTTCAAAAATGTATCCATCTTTAGAAGGACTTCCCAGTATTATCCCTTCCCCATAAACATATTTTGTATCATTCTCCTCACAGTTCATTGCATCTTCCATATTTTCATATGAAATTTGATACAAGTTCCTGTCATAGTAAAGCGATAGCGTTAATCCGCCGTCTGCCTTTACTTCTCCGCTAACAATAGAATTGTCTCCGTTAAAAGTAAATCCCTCATAGGAAACAGTCTCTGCTTCTACAACGCTGCCTGCCTCCGCTCCTGTAATCACTTTCTGTTCCGCCAGTTTATAACTGTCCAGAGCCAGATTCTGCTTATAATAATTTACGGTATAGGATGTTGTGGAATCTCCTCCCATTTTTGCATAATAATATGCCGAGTCCGCATTGATTATCCCGTTTATATTAAGGCCAAATACAATATACTGCCCCTCTTCCAGGGTAATTTCCACAATCTCTTTGGAAAAACCTTCTTCGTCTTTTGTAAGCATGATTCCCAAATGTCCAGGCAGACTTATTCCAGGAAGTGCATTGTTTGCATCCTGGCAGGCTTTTTTGGCACTGTCCCCATCTTCATACTTAGCGATATAACAAATCACATTTGCAGCATCGGATCGTTTAACACTGATTGTAACATGCTTTTTCTGCGGGTCATAAGTAAATGAAAAATCACCTTCCGGAAGATTCGTATCTCCCGCTGTTCCGGAAGCCTCGGGAGTCTGAATCCACTTCGCAAAAAAAGTTTTCTCTCCCATATCCGTTTCGGAAATTTCCGTAATCTGATTTCCTTCCGTACAGGCTTCATCCGTATACCAGCCTCCAAAGGTATAGCCTTCCTTATAGGGCGCCGCCAGTGTCATACCAACCCCGTATACATAAGACTGCACATTTCCGTAAGCGTTTTCCCCTCCGTCCAGCTGATATGTAACAGGATACGTCTGCCTGTCATAATACAGGCAAAGAACCAGACTTCCGTCTGCCTGTATATTTCCTGTCCTTACGGACTTGTCTTCATTTAGTATGAACCCTTCCGTATTCCCCGCATATTCAAAAGAAGCTTCCGTACCGGTTTCTCCGGTTAATATTTCTTCCGACACTTTGGTATAACTGCGCAGCCCCGGATTCTGCATAAATACCCGGGTTATATAAGATGCGCTTGTCTCCGACATCCACTTGGCATATACGGTAACTTCCCCGGCGTCCGTTTCGGTTATGCCGGAGAAAGGCCGCGAAAATCCTGCGTCCAGAAACCATCCCATAAAACGATAGCCGGCTCTTACGGGTTCCTCAAGAGACACCGTTGTTCCATATACATATTGGGCCGGGTTACCGCCGGCATTTGTTCCCTCATTCAATTCGTAGGAAATCGGATATTTATCCCTGGTATAATATACTTTCAGCGTTACCTGATTGTCCTCACCTTCCGTAAGCGTTGCCGTAAGCACATTTTGCGCCTCACTGTTAAAGGTAAATCCCTTTATTTGCTCCGGCTTTAGCGTGAATTCTCCCGCTTCCGCTTTCTTATTTACCGAAGTCATATCATAACCGGACCCGTCTATATTCTGCAGATACATTTCCAGAATATAAGATACCTTACCCTTCAGTTCCGGATTCTCTCCTTCACCTGTTTTGTCCCCGACATAAGAACTCCCGGCAGGAACCGTAATAAAAGTTCCGTCGCTGAAATATACGTTCTGTTCCTGATCCGTAAAATTCTGCGCCACATATGTTCTGTTGCCGTTTTTATCTTTAAATACCATACTCATAGCGGTACTTCCGGTCACTTCAAAATCGGGAGTTCCGTATTCGATCATACTTTGTATAAATCCATAAGTGTGCGCACGTGATTCTCCGGTTTCAATAACAGTCTGTCCGTCAACGTCGCCAATGCTCCATTTTCCCATTGCAGCCTCCGGATCTGCAAGGGCATAAAACTCCGCAAGAAGATCGTGATGTGTGTAACGGGATGTTAACGTATTCCATCCGTTCTGGCTGTGCAGATTCAGATAATTACTCCACTGCGTACCCCATATACTGTCATAGGTTGCCTTGATTTTTTCCGGATACTTCGCAAGATATAACATAGCCCCCGTCATGGGAATCATATGTATGGATGTTACCTCAATAGGGTCCTCTGTCCACCATGCGCTGTGATCGTAACGTCCTCCGAAAAGTCTGGTTACCACATGCTGGTTAAAATTATCCCTGTCTTCATAAGCGTCCGTAAATACTTCATCGTGCACATCAAAATAGTACTCCTCAATGGCCGCTACCTCGGTTGTATAAAGATAAACACCCAGATCCCTGATTTTTTTATCGCCTACCGCTTCTCCCCAAAGAATCAGCGAAGACCATGCGTTTACCGCCTCAGATGTAGACTCCTGGTTATTTCCCCCTGCCAGTCCGCCGGCAGGATCTTTCATATTTCCGTCCTCGTCAAACTCGTAATTTGCTACTCCTGATGCCCAGGAATGTCCTTCATAAATATCAAAGTTCCTCATGAAAGGATATTTTGTGGAGCTGTTTATTTCTACGTCAGTCCTCTGCACATTCAGATTCGTTCCGTCGCGGTTGGGATTGGCAATATCGCTGATCATTTCATAAACCATCGCTCCCCACTGCTTTTCCCAGTCGTCCACGTACCGCGCCACAGCTGCCGCTGCTTTAATCCAGTAACCATAATGAAAATGATGGTCGTTCAATTCACTGTCGGTACTGTATGAGGAATTATAGCCAATCAATGTGCCAAAGTCGGCATAGTGGTAAAAGTATCCTGTAATATAGGGATCTTTTTCCACTGTATAGCAGTCTGCCGGATTAAACCAATATTCCAGATCCTTGCGCAAAGCTTCCAGCACATCATTTTTTATTGCGCTCCATTCTTCACCGGTATCTTCAATCTGTTCCGCCATAAATACCACGTCGGTACGTTTGTTCAGATTTTTTCCCATCCAATAAGTGTCGTAACCGCCATACTGTGTATCCCCGGCTTCACTGTAAGTTCCATTGCAGGTATTCTGATAATAATCCCAGAAATAACTGATCTGCTCTTTTAATGTTCCCAGTCCTTCCTCGCTTTTGGGCGTCGGCATGGCTGCGAGAATTCCATTATAGGTCATTTCCGTAGTATAACTTTTGCCTGTCATGGTCTTCATGACGCCGCGTATGGTTTCGTATGTTTTTCCCGTATATGTAACGTCCGCCGCATAACGCCACTGGTGAGGATATAAAGCAATAATGGTATCTGCGCCGCTTTCCCCGCTGTCCATATTGGTCGTTGTTACATTATATACCGTAGTTACTTTGGACGCGGCCTCGTCATAACTCCACTCCGCTCTCGTATCCGAAATACGGTTTGCCGCATACTTACCATATAAATTAAAGGTTGCTGCCTCCCCATCAGGCAGAGCCGCAATTGTAATCCATTCTTTTCCGGATGGCAGGCTTGCCAGAAGCCGGCCGTCCGCCTGCCTCCAGGAAGCTCCATCGGAAGCGTAAACACCATAATAATGCGTTGTGTTATCCGTATTACTCTGTACGCTTATTCCGATCCAATTGGAATTTAAATCGTTATGGTAAACCGCCATGTTGGAAGCGCCGCCTCCCAGAGACAGGGCGGGCTCAACTCCTTTAAAACGATAATATACATAAGGTGAACCTTTTGCCAGCGTAGTCAATATTTCGGACGACTTATCGGCGCTTTTCATGGAAATGTCATACGCCCAATCCGTAGACGCATCCATTCTGGCGTCTTCTACGGCAAATCCGCTGCCCCCCATAACAAGTTCCACGGTAGAATCCTCAAGAAGGCTCTTAACCGCCGGCTCATGATCCGTATTATGTTTTACATCCACCACAGCAGGCACTGCCATTTCCATTCCTGCGCTGACCGCTCTGAATGCCATAGGATGCACATATAATGATTCGGAAAACTTATCGAATACAACGGAAGATACCCAGTCGCTCGTAGGTACCGTGGCGATCAGGTCTGTATAGTTATCCGTTAAATATACATTTTCCCTCTTCGGCAAAACATCCGCACGGTTCTTATAGGTCTGGCCCCAGTCATTTGTCATAGATCCGTATGGCTCCGTCTTATATCCGCCCGAATCCAAAAAGACATTCGACTGTCCCGGATAATCACTTGCCGCCGCTTTCGCTGTTAAAATCCCCATACCGGAAAAGGTTTCCGCAAACAATGCCGCCGCACATATGACTGCAATACTTTTTATCAATTTTTTCTTCATTTTTAACCCTTTCTGTCCCTGACTGCCCAATACATCATTTACGGCCGAAGATACCGGCAATAATATCTTTTATGCTTCTTTGTCCTATTTTAAAGCTTACCGTTTTATATCCGCCATATTCACCGATCCCGTGAAGCGTTACCTTAGCCGTTCCTTTTTTATTGTTATTCAGGTAGGAACCCTCAACAATCTCAAACTGATCTTTTCCAAGCGTTCTGCCGCCTGCAACAACCGTAATGTCTGCCTTTTCAAGTATTATCGGTTCTCCGGTATACTCTTGCGGCACAATCGTTACCGACGCGGATTTTATACTTGCAGGAACCACTGTATATTCCAGACTTGCTTCACCCTTATAATTGCCCATGCCGTTAAGGGTAACCTTCAGCACGGTACCTAAAGGCAGATCGCCGATACGGGTATCACGGTCAAATTCCACTTCACCCTGCTGCGTTTCATAAGAATAAACAAACTTTTTGTCATAGTCCTTTCCCGCGGAGAGCTTTTTCCCGTTTTTATCCATAACAGTTACTTTCGGCATATAATACGTTGTTTTCTGACCGGGTTTATAAAGCACATCTTCTGCCGTAATGATCATTTCATCAAGATCCGCTTCGGTAACTGTAAAGCTTTTTGTATAGCTTCCCGTAAAGCTTCCTTTTCCTGTCACTGTAATCTCCGCTTCTCCAACCGCATTATTATTTTTGTATTTCAGTATATAATCCGTTCCCTCCGTAAGAACCTTGCCGCGGAATTTCAATTCTAACGCAGGTTTGCTGCCGCCTTTTACATAATCCGCTACAATCTCTTCCTGCGTATCCTCAAAAAATCCGGCCGCATTATTGGCGACATTATACGGAACAATTTTAAAGGTTTTCTTAAGCGTGCCTGAATATGCGCCCATTCCGGTAAAGGTTACAGTGCCTGTCCCCGCCTTCTTATTGTTTGAGTAAGTTACCGTAAAATCTCTGCCGGCTTTCAGACTTCCTGAAAAATATTCCGGGAATACAGCAGTGCCTGTATACTCATATTCCTGACGATACAAAGCAAACTGCATTTTTTTCAGATCCATGCCTTCAATTTTAAACGAGACCTTCTTTTCACCGACATATTTTCCTCCGATACCGGTCAAAACAACGGCTGCCGTTCCTGCCTGCATATTATTTCTATATTCGACAGTATAGTCTGTATTTTCTACAAGAACTTCTCCCCTGTATGTCACAAGAAGCTCCGGCGTAATCTCCTGACCGCCTCTGTAATACTGTTTTTCTATTTTTCCTACTTTTACCGAAGACATCAAAACCTGGTCAGTAATTTCAAACCGAAGGGCTCTTTTTCCGGTATAATTACCCCTGCCTTCAAGAACTATGTTATAAACGCCTGTCTGACTGTATTCGGCCGGCCCCTCAATCACGTAATCCTTACCGGATTTTAATGTCTTTTTGCCCCATGTCAGTTTGGGTTTAACCTTTATGTTTTTTCCCTTCCTGTATGCAGTATAAATATCATCCGCATTCATTTCATCGCTTTGAATGTCCTTTGGAAGTATCTGAAAGGTTTTTTCAAGGATTCCGCCATAATTTCCTTTACCGGTAATTTTAACCTTTGCCGTTCCTGCATTTACATTGTTCGTTATCTTAACGGTATAATCCTTTTTTTCAGCGAGAATCTTTTCTCCGTCTTTTACCACAATATCCGGAACAATCTTAGCTCCTGTATAATACTGGTCTTCAATTGTTTCCACTTTAAAGTCATACTCTTCCTCTTCCGGTTCTTCCTGCGAAGGAGTATACTTTTTCCATTTTGCATAAAGATGAATGTCTCCCCACTGATCATCTTTAATTTTATTTACCTTGCTTTCATCTTCCATGTATTCGTTCGTAAACCAACCTTCAAATACATATTCTTCCTTTACCGGATTCCGAAGAGTAAAACCAATGCCATATATATACGAAGTCTTGTTTGCAGCCGGATTTACCGCATCTTTTATATTGTGGTAAATGATTTCATAACTGCAGCGGTCATAATAAATATTCAATTCAAGACTTCCGTCTTCCTTAACCGTTCCGCTTTTTAAAAAGCCCTGGGCGTTTTCATTAACGGAAAAACCCTGATATTCTTTTACCGGAGCCAGAACTTTCGTTCCTATTTCGCCTTCACCCGTAAAAAGATCCTGTTCTGCCTCCTGGTATCCGTGCAAATGGGTATCCTGCAGATAATAATGAACCGTATAGGGAGCCGCTTTGCTTTGTTCAATCCATTTTGCATAGACGGTTATATCCCCTGAAACACCGCCGCTGATGGAAACAATTTTATTCTCTTCCGTACACGCCTCATCCAGGTACCAGCCCGCAAAGATCAAACCTTCTTTCTCCGGACTATGCAGCGTTAACCCTACGCCATATATATAAGATTCCGCATTTTCCGGATGGTTCCGGGCTCCTTCCATATTGGCATAAACCACCGAATATTCTTTCCTGTCATAATATATCTTTAACGTAAGGTGTTCTTTTTTATCTACCGTACCTTTCAACCGGCTCTCTTTCTGGTTCAGAATAAATCCGTCAAGCTCCTGAACCAGCCCTTCTTTCCGCGCATCAACCTGCACACCTGCATCAGCCGTCTTTACAAGAGAAAGCTGCGTGGCTTCTTCATATCCGTCTAAAGTCCTGTTTTGTAAATAATATCTGACCGAATACTGAGCCTGCTCCCGTATCCACTTCGCATATAGATCCAGTTCTCCCGTCTGCAGATCCATAATTTCGGTAATTTCGTTCCCCGCAGAAAAATGCTGATCCAAATACCAGCCGTCAAAAATATAGTTTTCCCGGTACGGTTTCTGAAGAATAAATCCGGTTCCGAACCGGTAAGATGATTTATTTGCTTCCGGATTCTGTGCATTTTCCATGTTATGGTACGTAATTCCGTACTTTTTTCTGTCAAAATATACTTTTAATACAATGGTTTCTTCGGAAGAAAGCACACCTGAAAGCGCTCCTTCTTCCGCGCTTTCATTCAGCACATAACCGGGATATTCCTTTTTGTCCGCAAAAACCTCATCACCCACAAATCCTGTGCCTTCAAAACGGTCCGCAGGAACCTCCTCATATCTGCCGGCCATTAACGATTCCAGATAATATTTAACCACATACGCCGCAGGCTGTGTCTGCTCCTTCCACTTTGCATACACATTTACCGCTTCCGTACGCTCTTTATCAATTGCCGTAATCGGTGTTGTCTCGCAGCCCTCATCCTCATACCAGCCTTCAAAACGAAAACCGGGCTTAACCGGATTTTGAAAAACCAGGCCTACACCGTATATATACTCCGCCGCATTCGCTTCGGGATTTTGCCCCCCTTCCAGATTGTGATAAACGACAGGATATTTATTACGGTCATAATATACCCGCAATTCCAGTTCTGCGCCTTCCGTAAGTTCCCCTTCCAGCAGGCTTCCCTCCGCCGCATTGTTATGCGTAAACCCGGGATAAGATCTGATTTCGGCATTTACGGTTGTACCGGCGCTACCGGAAGCATTTACAACCGCAGCTTCCGTGTATCCGTCGAGGGTCGTATTTTGCTGGTAGTACTTTACCGTATAGTTTACGTCGGTTGTTGCAGGCGGCTGCTTTTCTGCGGCCTGTCCTACATACCAGCTTTGAATCCCCTGATTGTCCGGATTAAATGCATACACAAAATATTTTCCTTCCGCCACGGCCAGTTCAAATTCCGCCTGGCCTGCACCGGCAGTCATAAGATATCCTGCATGCCCGGGCACCTGATCGAATCCGGGCGGCGTGGCATTTGCATTTTTGGCATTTTGCTGTGCCGTTTCCTTACTATCATATACCGCAATATAAATAAGACCGCCCGCTGCTCCCGCATAATAGAAAGTTGCCTTTCCTGCAGACGCATCATAGTAATATCCGAAACCTTCCGGTGTTTCCGGTTCACCCACCATATAATACAGTTTCAGCACCAGACTGCCGTCTTCCAGTACCGTTCCCGATACTTTCCGTTCCCCATGCTCCGTGTTTTCCATATATCCTTCATAGCTTCTTGCTTCTGCGGTCACTTCGCTTCCGATTTTTCCCACTAATGTTTCCGTTTCTGCCAACGCATAGGAACCCGAACCTTCTTCCGTTTCCTTATAATATTCTACTTTATAAAATGCCTCGTCATTTCCCGTAACAAGCCACTTTGCCCACAGCGTAAAATCGCCTGTAGTAGTCGCGCTGATTCCCTCAAAAGCCGTCGAACAGGCTTCATCCGTGTACCATCCTATAAAATGGCGTCCTTCCCATTCCGGTTCTTTCAATGCGACTGCTTCACCGTATTTATAGCTTGACGGATTCCCTTCATTTTTTACGTCCGCATCCAGCCTATAAGTAATCTGGTAAATCCTGCGGTTATAATATAATTTGAGAACCGTATTCCCCTCTTGTGTCAACTCTGCCTTCAGTATATTGCCTTTATTCTCACTGTCAAAAGCATAGCCTGTAAAATCTCTTGGTTCCGTAACTTCAACTTCATTTCCAATTTCACCGTACTTACTTTCTGTTTTAAACAAATCATACGTACCGGATATATTTTCAACATAATGCTCAATCGAATATTTCTTTTTCCCGGGGCCGCTGCCCTCTTCTTCCACGCCCATGCTTCCGGGTGCAACGGTAATCTGATAACCGTCGCTGAAAGTT
>CAJUNP010000052.1 GCA_910587935.1 uncultured Lachnospiraceae bacterium | reverse complement strand
GAAGATAAGATATAACAGTTAATAAATGCTATAAAAAGTGTCTTATCAGAATTCCCATTTAAAGAAAGCCGGTGCGTCGTACCGGCTAATCCTTTTATCTAAAAATTTATTAACATAAATGTCCTCATCTCATGGTATAACCCCTTGTGGCCCAGTGGTGTCTCATTGTCCGTATGACGGTTAAGTTAAACTTTATTTCCTCATAATAAGTTATATAATTTAAATATATGTTTGAGATAGTAAAAATAATATATTTACAATATTGATACAATGAATTATAATAATATTTAAATTGAGGTACTGAAGTGATCGGGGGGAGGGGATTCCATTGATAACCAAAGGTGGAAAATGTTTTGAATATAATATTTAATTGTAAATATAAAGAATGGGGTGGTTAAATGAAAAAGATACGGACAATGATAGTAATTATTTGTTTAATTATAATAAGTGGATTACCGGTAATAGCTAAAGAAAATATTGACAAAGAAAATTCTCAATGCATGGAGTTAGATTCCCTTATAGGTATAAATTTAAGAAAGTCAGCAGGCGGAAACAGAGCGTTTGGAAAAAATAGGTGAAGTGGCGTCTAAAAAACGTGCAACGAAAGTATTAAGTAACTTTAAAAATCTCCAGCAAGGTGACAGTGCCTGGAAAAATGAAATTATGCAAACCTGTGGAAGAACAATAGGAAACGCAGGATGTTGTTTAACCAGTTTCACAATGATCCAAAGATATTATGGTGGAACAGATAACCCAAAACAAGTGAATGCCAAACTTGGTTCGGCAGCATGCCCTTTTCAATACGCAACAGCGGCATCTAAATATAGTTATACATATAATTATGTTACAAATAATTTGACATTATCTAATCCAACTAATTATATTAAAGGTGCGATAGATAGTGGCAATCCGGTTTTAGTAGGTATGGAATATTTGGGTGGGACACATTTTGTTGCTGCATATGGCTATGATGGTAACAATATCATTATTAGTGATCCTGCATCAAAAAATTATCAATTTTTATATCAGTATTTGAATAGCGGCTATACAGTTTACAGATTGTGTACATATTTCAAATAAAGGTAAAATGTCTTAAGAATGAAATGCTGGAATCTAAAAATAGATTTCAGCATTTCAGCATGAAAAAACAATAAATAAATTATAGTAAGGAGTCCTGCATGAAAAAAATTCTTAAAATCTGCCCTATCATCTTAAGCTGTATATTTATTCTTGCCGGATGTAAAAGGCAAAATACAAAAGAAGTAGTTTTGAATACCTTTGAATCCTGGAAACAAATGAACAGGGACGTGTGGAGCGTTGGTCCGTCAATCACGGGAGACATAAAGGTTGTTTTAAGAGACGGTGTTGAAGTGGAGTATTTTAAGGTAGACGATGAAAAATTATCTTCCCTGTCAGAAATAAAAAGAGCTACGGAAGAAGTTTGCACAAAAAACGGCGCAGAAAAGATATATTATGAATACTATTTGGATCAGTTAAAAATGTACCATGAGGAAGACGGAGAACTGTACATATTTCCAATGGCTATTGTAGATATTTATGGCGGGGAACTGACTGATTTTGAGATGGTAGAAGAAAGAAAAGATTATATGCACGCCAAAATGAAGTTTTCGGATAGAGGTCTTGAAGTGTTATATACTATTGATATTATTCTAATCATGGAAGATGGAGAATGGAAAGTTGATTATTTAGGGCAGGAATTTCAACGGTAACTGAAATTATGGAAACTTATGCTTTTTATAAAAACGCCAGCGGACCAAGGCCGTAAAGTTAAACGTCCCTGTCCGCTGAGACTAAAATCATGCCACTTCTTCCGCCCGCACTAAAGCCGCGTCGATATGCGGACAGAAATTCGCATCGCCGATTTGTTTGCTGAAACCGGCCTTATCCATCACCTTTCTGGGCTGTTCGTTAACATGTGATAAAATAATTTGAATCCCCTTCTTGCTGCACCGTTCATAAAGTTCGCTCAAAGAGCGCATTGCCGTTGCGTCGATCGCGTTTACGCTCCTCATTCGAAGAATCAGACACTTCGTATCTTCCTTTACGGAAATCTTTAAAATTTTATCTGCCGCCGCAAAAAACATCGGCCCGGAAATTTCATAGACAAGCGTATGCGCCGGAACCGCCCGCAGCGTAATACTGTCCGGGTCCTCGTCTTCGTCCATATATTTCCATCCCTCTACTTCCGTTACATCGCTCATACGCTTCATAAATAAAACAGCCGTAAGCAGAATACCGGCTTCAATTGCCAGAACAAGATCGAACACAACCGTCAACACAAACGTAAGCGCCAGTACCGCAATATCGCTTTTGGGCGAAGACTTGCATAGATTGACAAAAGTCCGCCAGCCGCACATATTATAAGCCACCATAAACAGAATGGCAGCAATACACGGCATGGGGATCAGCGCGGCGTAAGGCATCAGAACCACCAGAATCAGTACAAGGGTAACGGAATGAACCATGCCGGCCACCGGCGTACGGCCTCCGTTTTTGATATTGGCGGCCGTTCTTGCAATAGCTCCCGTAGCGGGTATACCGCCGAACAAAGCCGAGCCCACATTCCCGATTCCCTGCGCGATCAACTCCATATTGGAACGATGCCTGGAATTAATCATACTGTCCGCTACAACACAGGAAAGCAGCGATTCAATCGCGGCCAGAACCGCAATGGTAAACGCATCCGGCAATATATCGCGGATATCCCCCATTGAAAAAGACGGTATATGAAAACCGGGCAGCTTATTGCTGATCTCGTATAAGTCACCGATTGTATTTACCTTCATGTGAAAAAAACGAACCATCAGGATTCCCGCGATAACTGCAAGCAGAGATCCCGGAATGGTTTTATTAATAAAAGGCCAGATAATCAAAATAGCCAGGCAGACTACTCCTACAAGCACGGCCTGCCAGTTAAGGGAATGAAAATTTTTCACCGCGGCTTCCAGCTTTTCCATGGTTTCAATTGTAACTGTGTTCGCAGGATAAGACAATCCCAGAAAATCCTTTACCTGTCCGATTACAATCGTAACCGCAATCCCTGCGGTAAATCCCGTGGTAATTGTGTAGGGAATGTACTTAATCAGATTACCAAGCCTCAAAACGCCCATAATGACAAGAATAATCCCTGCCATAATGGTTGCCAGAATCAATTTGTCCATGCCTTTAGCCACAATCCCCGCTACGATCGTTGCAAAAGCCGCGGTAGGCCCGGCAATCTGTACCCTGCTGCCGCCCAGAAAAGAAATTAAAAATCCGGCAATAATCGCCGTATAGATACCCTGTTCCGGCCCCACGCCCGACGCAAGGGCAAGCGCTATGGATAAAGGCAGCGCAATAACCGCCACAATAATCCCGGCAATTACATCTTTCATAAACTGTTTCTTAGAATACGTTTTCATAACGGAAAACAACTTTGGTTTCAACTTTTCCATAATTCTGCTCCCTCATAAATCTGAAAGAAAGGCTATTCTCTGTCCGGATCGTAACAACCCGTACCAAGAATAGCCAATTGTTAGTTTTCTAATGTGCACCCGCACCGGTCGATCATTCTGAAGTAAGCGTAAACTGGCCAACCAATTCCTTCAGGCAGGCGGCCTCTGCGGAAAGCTGTTCACTGGCAGCCGCGCTTTCTTCAGCCGTAGCGCTGTTACTCTGTACAACGACCGAAATTTGATTAATACTTTCGGAAACCTGCTCAACCGATTCCGACTGTTCGCCGGATACTACTGCTATATGGTCGATGGAATCAACCACTGACTGAATACTGTCTACGACACCCAGGAGAACGTCTGCCGTATTCTGGGCAATCTCCGTACCGATATGTACGGCTTCCGTAGAATTTACAATAAGCTCCGATGTATTTTTAGCCGCCTGTGCAGATTTGCCGGCCAAACTGCGGACTTCCTCTGCGACTACGGCAAAACCCTTCCCGGCGCTGCCGGCCCGGGCCGCTTCCACTGCCGCATTCAGAGCCAGTATATTTGTCTGGAATGCAATATCATCAATGGTCTTAAGAATCTTTTCAATCTGCTCGGAACTGGTTTGGATTTTTTCCATCGCCTCTACCAGACTCTGCATTTTCTGATTGCAGAGGATGACTTTTTCGCCGGCCTGATGCGTCTGGCCCCTGACATCCAATGCTCCGCTTGCCGTGTTTTTAACCTGCCCGGAAATGATGCTGACCCGTGCTGCCAGTTCCTCAACCGTGCTGGCCTGCTCCGTAGTCCCCTGGCTGAGCGTTTGTGCGCCTGCGGATAACTGATTGCTGGCATTGGCTACCTCCTGCGCAGAATTATTGACCTGGCGCATGGCGTTGTTCAGTTCGGTCTTCATATGGCGCATGGAAAGCAATATATCCTGAAAACTGCCCACATATACATCTTCATGCTCCGTATGAACATTCAGATTCTGATTGGCCATCTCATTAAGCAAATAACTGATGTCGTTGATGACGGTACGCAGCCCCTCCACCAGAGTCTCCGTAGATCTCACAAGCACGCCCGTTTCATCCTTGTTGGTAATCTTCGGCATCGGTGTTTCCAAATCACCCTCTACCAATAGCTTCATACGTTTTACGCAAGCCCGCATAGGCTTACCGATATTGACAGCCAGAGCCAGGGCTACAATAACGGAAATTAATATGGAAGCGGCAATCACCGCAATATTAATGACCATTGCGTCCCGGGTGGATTCCAGATAATTGATCTGCGGCGCGGTCACTGCAATGCTCCAGCCGTCCGTATCCGGCACGGGAGCATAAGCCGCAAACATTTTATCTTCACCGTTTGTATAGCTTCCAAACCCGTTTTTCCCCTGGCGCATTTCGGAATGGATCGCTGCCAGCTCCAGCAGCGACGGATCGCTCTGGGCCTCGGCCTCTATGTTTTGAACCGTTATCGTATCAAGCGTGATGTCGGCAATCGTATCGCCGGACTTATTAATCATGTAAGCCCTGCTGTTTTTACCAATCTGGATGGCCGATACAATATCATTTAAAAAGGTCTCATGGGGAACAAAGTATACGACGCCGACAATAGATTTCTCATGGTCTCCTTCGGAATATAGAGGCGCCGCTACCATAATGGAAAGTTCCCCCGTGATCTTGCTGATCAGCGGTTCTGATACAAAAACATTTCCCTGCATGGCCTGACGAACATATTCGCGGTCTGAATAATCATTTCCGTCAAAAATACTGATACCGTCCGCATCGACGACATTTCCCCTGCGGAAACCGTGCATGGAAACGCGCCCGTCAATAATAGCCTGCTTTTCTTCCACTGACACTTTCGGATCGGACAACTGCGGAATACACCCTGCCTCCATTACGGCGTTCTTATATGCCGCCAGCTCCTGCTGTGCGCGTCCTGCCGCCAGGACTGCCGTCTGACTCATCATCTGTTCTACGGTGGACATAGTATTATTGTAATTCAGTGTGATACTTGAAGAACCGGACGCAACCAGTCCGATCAGAACAGTAAGAATAAGGCATAAGGTGATTTTGGTTCGAATGCTTTTCATTTCAACGTTACCCCCTGCTTACATGGCTGAAATAAGAGATGTTCAGATTATCTATTCAACCGTTTTATTAATATTATAGCTATTATAAAAGCTACCGTTCCTGCTTGTCAACTGCTACCGTTTATCGATGCTTTTTATGTATGCAAATGCTCTTTTGTGTTAAAATATGTGTATGTAACAAAAAAGATGAAATCGAGGTGTCGTTATGTGGCTGCTGTTTGCCCTTCTATCATCCGTATTTGCAGCGTTGACTTCCATTCTTGCCAAGGCAGGCATTGAAGGAGTGAATTCAAATCTTGCCACAGCTGTCCGGACTGCGGTGGTATTAATTATGGCATGGGGCATAGTGTTTTTAACCAATGCACAGACCGGACTTGTCCGAATCGGAAAGAAAAGCTGGCTGTTTTTAATTTTATCGGGCCTTGCAACCGGCGCGTCATGGCTTTGCTATTATAAAGCGCTGCAGGAGGGAGACGTTTCAAAGGTGGTTCCCATTGATAAATTAAGCGTTGTGCTGACGCTGATTCTTGCCTTTATATTTTTACATGAAAGCTTTACGGCCAAATCCCTCATTGGCTGTGTACTGATCGGAATGGGAACGCTGCTTATGGTTATGTAAATTTAATATTGATACAGGATACAGACGCAGGTAGTACCGGCGCCCACCGTCCAGAAAACGACATAATCCCCAATCGATAAATCGTGGTTTTCCAACGCCCTTGCATAAGCGAGAAAAGGACTTGTTGTGCCGGTATAACCAAATTCATCTCCGACAAAAGTAAATTTATCGATATCCTCATTCAGTTGTTCGCAGACATATTCAATGTTTTTACGGGCAAACTGGGATAAAAAGTATTTTTTAATATCCGCCTTAAGCAGATTGTGCTTAAACAGCAATTCTTCAATCGAAATTTTGGCGCTGTAAAAAGCTCCGTCCAGGTTAAACGCAGTCCATTTTACCAGCTTGTCTTCTATATTAAGATTCTTTTCATGTACGACGCTGGTCATGCCCTTTGCGGGAAGAAGAATTTTGTCATGATTACTTGAATTGGTGTAAATGTCCGAATCGATAAATCCCCTGTCCGTATGAAATACATTTTCCAGCATAACGGCACAGGCGGAATCCCCGAAATTTGAATAAGAAATAGCTTCGCTATAGCGGGAATACCGGTTTAACTGATCGGAACCCACAAGAAGCGCATACTTAATATTAGGATTATCGCGCATAGTACGTGAGATTTGTTCAAAGGCAGCGAGCATACCGGCACAGTTTGCGTTTAAATCATAAACCATACATTTGGAACCCGCGCCTATCAGAGAATGGATTTTGAGCGCATTGGAAGGAGCGATATATTCCGGCGTACCGGAGGAAAAAACGATCATATTCAGCTGAGATGCCTTGATATGAGTTTTTTCCAATACATTTTTGGCCGCGTTATATCCCATCGTCAGCATGGTTTCGTCCAGGCTGTCCGAGATATACCGATGATTTCTGCCTGTTACTTTTAAGAGTCCAGTGATGTCGGTACCCAATTCTTTAAAGTGTTCGATAAAGTAATCGTTGTCCACCTGGTGGTTAGGGTGATAATAGCTGATACCAATAATCATACAATTATTTTGCATAAGGACACCTCTTTATCTTTTGTATTTTATTTTTTTAAATTGCCTCGCTTGTATTTAATATTTTTGACAGGTTATCAATACTCTTCTGTACGGTCCCCATAGCGTCCATAACAGATTCGACAGACGTTACCTGATCTTCTGTGGAAGCGCTGATTTCCTTGGTAGATTCCGCGGAATTTGCTGAAATATCTGCCAGTTTTTCCATAGAAGAAAGCATATCTTCTTTCAAATCCGAAATATTTTGCAGTTCCTGATTCAATTCGCCGATAATACCAATGACTGCCTCCGAAGATTCGATCATCGTTTTAAATACATTTACAGTTGTATTTAACTTGCCGGAAGACTCCGAAACAATAGCGCTGTTGTGGTTCATTGTATTGCGGGTAGTTTCAACGATATTGACAATCTCCTTTAAGATCTCATCAATTTTTCTTGTGGAGTTGGTGGATTGCTCGGAAAGTTTTTTGATTTCGTCGGCAACCACAACAAACCCCTTTCCGGCTTCGCCTGCGCGGGCCGCCTCTATTGCGGCGTTCAGGGCAAGAAGATTCGTCTGCTGTGCAATACCGGATATGGTATCTATAATGTTACTGATAAGAGCGGATTTTTCCGATAAAATTTCGATTTCTTTGGAAGCATGCTGCGTAGACTCAATATTTTCCTGAAATTTATCGGTTAAATCTTCAATAGAAGCAATGCCGGTATCATTATTTTCCTTCAAAGTATTCATATGTACGACCGTGGTATTTACCTTTTCTTCGGAAATGCTGAGCTTATCGGCAAGGTCGTTAAACAGCCGGAGACTTCCCGTGACTTCGGAAGTCTGAATATCGGAATCCGATGCGATCCCCTTTGTGGTATCGGCAATTTTCTGTGACAGATTGCTGAATTCGTCTAATGAACTGTAGATATTGGCAGAAGACTCCTTCAGGTTATCAAAAGCGTCTTTCACATTATCGATCAAAACGGCCATTCTTTCTTCTTTCGTTTCTACCGTTTCAAAAAGCTTATAAGTTCGTAACGAAATAATATATGCAGTCATAACGCCCAGCATAAATACCAGCATAATAAACACCCATACAGGCAGATTATGCATTAATAAATAGGAACTGGGAAAAAGGAACATGGCCACGGCATTGACTGCGATGGTAACGATGGCGTTAACCAAAACAACCGATTTGTCATAGTAAGCGATCGACATGACAAGAATCAGGAAATAAGCCTGCGTCATGGCGCCGAATTTACCGTCATTGGCAAAAACTATAATAATTGCGCCCACAACCGGGAGGATAGAGACATAAATATATTTGGCGAATTTACCAAGCTTTTTTTCAAAGATTTTTGTAAGAATACCGAACAAAGCCATAAGGAAAACAATGGCATCTTTAATCGTACCGCCTAAAAATAACATGACAAAAGTAAAGGCGACCACAGGAATTGCTGTGTTAGCAAGAAACATAATAAAATTCATTTGCTTTTCTTCATTCTGAAGTATGGTTAGATTCATACTTAACCCTCCCTTTAAGTAAAATATTGCACATATAACTGCAATTTTTTTGTGTCATTTATTATAACATATACAAGTATTGCAATACAATATTATATTATTTGCCCAAACTCATCATTTTGACTAAAAGATTGTATGTATAAAAAAATAATTGATAAATGACATAAAAGCAGAAAAACAGTTAAATAAAAACAAATAAAATAGGAGGGATGCGTTAAGAATATGGATATGCCGATAAGGGAAGGAAGATTGTAAACGTTGTGCCTTCTCCCTCTGTCGAAGCCGCCTCTATCCGGCCCGCGTGTTCTAAGACAATAGCGCGGGTAATGGCAAGCCCCAGTCCCTGTCCGCCTTTGCCGCTGCGGGTGGTATAAGAACGGCGGAAAATATGAGGGAGGTCTTTATCCGGTATGCCGCAGCCGGTATCCGAAACGGCAATGCGGGCAAAGGAGTCGTCGGCAGTGAGAGAAAGCGTTATTTTACCGTCCGCCGGCGTAAAGTCGGCGGCGTTATATAAAAGGTTTTCAAGGGCGCGGAAAAGCCGCTCCGGGTTTGCCATAATACGGCAGGGAACCGCAGTAATATTTTCAAGAAAATTCGGCCCGTAAAGTTCTATGATGGGGCGGCAGTTGTGATAGAAATCCGAAAGGAACGTATTAAGCAGCACAGGCTCCATTTTGACAGGAGCGCTTGTCTGGGCGGCTATTTCCTGAATGGATTTCAGACGTTCGGATAAAAGATTACACTGTTCTTCTATGTGAAGAATTCTTCTATGCGTGTTCTCATCCAGCATAATGTCGTTCAGCCGTATAATCTGCGCCATGTTTGAGAGAGACGTCAGGGGAGATTTCATATCATGTCCCAATTCCGCGATAAGCTGTCCCCTTTCCATAAGAAGCTTCTGCAGATGTTCCGTTTTTTCTTCGACTTCCTCCTGCAGGTGGAGATTCAGTTTTTGGTTTTCAACGGCCATCGCCCTGTTGCGCCGCACCATCAGATCGGCAAAAGCCATGACCATGCAAAATGCGCCGTACTCTTCAGGATATGCGCCTGCAAAAGGCTCGCAGGTCCCGATCGACAGGACGCTGTACAACAGACAGATGCCGTTTGCAATGGCGGCGGTCAGAATGACGCCCGCATCAGGCATCCCCATCAAACCTCCATAGACGGCCAGGCTGATCAACAGGAAAGCCATAACCGCTTTATACCATGAAATGAACGGCCCGTACCAAAGCACAAGACCGGGAACCGCAGGAAACAGAAATACAGGCGCGACAACGACTATGCCGCAGACTCCTGCCGACACAATGCGAAGCGTCTTTTTCAGGCGTCCCCGGCCGTCCGGCAAAAATAACAGCAGCGCGATCCGCAGGGAAAAGTATATACCGGATACGGCGGCGGCATCCTCCGCCGCATAAAGCGTGCGTACAAACGGTACGCCAAACAGCCTTAAGAAGGGATAACATATCCGCAGTGCAAAGGACAGACTTAACAGACCAAAATAAAAGGTAACGGACTTACTGCCGTTTTCCCTGCGGGTCCATAAAACAATGCAAAATAAAGAAAGTGTGAGAGCGGAAAAGAACAACAGTCCATAGATGAATATACGGGCGGCAATGAGACGGCTGACACTGTCTGCATCCCCGATTACGGGAGCATACCAGATTCCGCCATAATAATGGGAATAATTGGCGGTTTGAATAATCAGTTCCCCTTCGCCGTCAAGATTAAATGAATACACGGTGTCTTTGATCAGGGGAGTGTAACGGTCAAAAGATATGTTGCCGGTTTCACCCAGACACAATCCATTTACATAAACCCTGGCGGCGCAGAGGGGCTCCTGCAGATATAGCAGGACATTACCGTTTCCCTTCAGCCGCAGACGCCATGTGGAGACCCCATAGGGGTTTTTGTCTTCATGAAATAAGGCAAGATTTGGATATTCACCGGCCCATGTGCCGTAATAAGGCAGCGCCTTATCCAAAAAATCCTTTGGACA
The DNA here is from genome assembly GCA_910587935.1 of uncultured Lachnospiraceae bacterium. Classification (GTDB taxonomy): domain Bacteria; phylum Bacillota; class Clostridia; order Lachnospirales; family Lachnospiraceae; genus MGBC143606. The sequence continues at coordinate 4,758 of CAJUNP010000052.1, read as the reverse complement.
AAGCAGTCTGTCCGGATATAATTCCCAGCCATCCACAAGAGAACAGTATCCTTTTTCTGGAATTACGCAAAGATTGTCTTGTGTAAGAACTGCCTTTGATATATATTTATTATCATACCGGCTGATCGTCAGCAATACGGTCAGGCTTAAAATAATTATGCCTGTAATAAGCAGAATTGTCCGGAATGAAGATCTGGTAAACAGGGTTTGTTTCATGATACTTGAATGTCCTCCCGAAAACTGATGATAAAGGAATTTATATGAAAAAATATTATAAATTTTTATTCGCGTTAACTCTTATGATTGTCCTTGTATTATATAAGGATATTTTGGCTGCCGCAACGGCAGAGGAACAAAATATGGATTCCGTGTCCACCGGCGCCGCCCTGACCGAATGGCTGGAGGCGCACAAGAATACCGGCGGTACGGTAAGACTGTCGGATCACGTGATTTTGGACGGAGAATACATTTTTTGTTCGGATGCTATGAACGGCCCCGATATTATTGTCAACACCGGTCAATATACCATTACCATAACCGGAGAGATTGAGTTTTTGAGCGATCATCATTTCATCTTTTCGGGGCAGCCGGAGGGCAGAAGTATATTTTATGTGGCGGAAAAAGGTATGCTTTCCATGACGGGCATCACAGTGGAAAGCGGGCAATACACATTCTGGCAGGAGGAAGGCGCCGGGTTGTCAATTGACGGCTGCCGTATAACGGGGGATATTCATTATGCAAATACTCCCTTCGTGGTTGAATGGGATTCGGTCTGTATCGTTGTGGAAAAAGGACAGACATTAAGCGATGTACTCCCGGAGACTATAAACTGCACGGTTAACCGTCAGGGGCAGGTTGGCCGCCATGAGCCGGTTCCTGTCTCATGGGATCTTACAGGAAGCGAAAAGCAGCAGGAACAAAGACGGCGCCTGCGGTTACAGGGCTCCTTTATACAGGCGGCGTCCGCGGAATCGGTAGCGTGTACGGCAGCTTATAATGATTATCCGCTGACTTTTACGGAGGTGAAGGCTTCGGTAACGGGCAGCATGTATATGTTTCAGGGCTGGTATACCAAACCGGAGGATCGTCTGCCGATCACGGTGGTATCGGAATATTCTTTCGACGGTGAAAACTGGTTTACGGACGAAGAAAAAATTGTAGAAGATAATAACGCTTCCTTCCATATTATTTTTCCGTCCGAACAGTGCGGTACGGCGGCGTACCCCAACATATATATCCGCTTGCGCTGGGATGATAATGGAACCGGATATTTTTCCAACGTGCTCTGCTATGCGGCTGATAACCTGGACTGTGCGGAGGATATAGGCGGCAGCCGGGGCGGCGGAACTTCCATTATAAATCCGCCTGATCCGCCGCAGCAAAACATTGGCGGTACTTTTCCGGAAGAGGAGCAGCCGGTTCAAAATGAAGACCATAATACCGATTCGGATAATGCCGGGGCGTCCCACGGATCGGATACGAACCAAACGGAAAGCGGCGGTGAAACCGGTCCGGACCCGGCAGAAGCAGTGCAGCCGGCATGGACAGAGTCCTCGAATGTCGATACGGAGCCGCCGTTGCAGGCGGAATCAAAAACTGACAGTGAAGAAGATATTCACCGTGATGACTCCGAAGCCTTTGAAAAAGAGAGGGAAATTGCTGCCGTTATATCCGCACATGAAGAAAACAGTACGCACTTTCACCAGGTAAAGGAACGGATTCCGGGTGCTGACATGCGCAGAGATCGTGCCGCCGTGGCGGCAGCAGGGTTTGTGCTGTTATCAGTTATTGCCGGAGCTGCGGTATTTTATTTGCAGTCCCGGTCAGGAACAAAGAGATAGCCTTTGTATCGTTTTGTCTGGATGTAATCGTGGTCCGGACAGATTTCATAGAGCTTTTTGCGGATGCGCGCCATAATAACCTGCAGAGATTTCTGTCCTTTGTTGATGGGCGCCTTCCACACCGAATCATAGATCTGCTCCGGTGTAAATATCTCATGGGGGTGTTTGGCGAGAAAATACAGCACGTCAAATTCGTAGGATGAAAAATCCACGGAGGATGCTTTATAGCTTACACTGCAGGAGGAAGGGCAGATAGAAAGAGAACCGTAAGTAAGAGTTTTAGGCGGTTCGGCAGCCCTGCCGGAACGGATACGCGCCTGCACCCGAAGTTCCAGTTCTCTTAAACTGTAAGGCTTGCATACATAATCGTCTCCGCCGACAGATAATCCCCGGATACGGTTTTCTTCTTCGGCATAGCCGGAAAGAAAAACGACAGGCAGGCCTGTCTTCGAACGTATTTTTTCGCATAATGCGAAGCCGCTCATATCCGGTAAATCAACGTCCAGAATAACGCAGTCAAGCGTATTGGATAAAATGATTTTTTCCGCCGCCTGTGCGGTACCTGCGCAGACAACCTCATATCCCATTGCGCAAAAATACGTCTTATTATCTTCTAATATCATTGGATCATCATCTATTATTAAAAGTCTGTACATAATTATTCACACCTTTATTCTGCAATTCAAAACGCTGATTCTAAATCCAGTATAGCATAAATACATCTGCCGGATACTTTTTTTTATTCCGAAAATAAACGTCAGGTAACAATAGGTGCCGGACGGTTTCTTATATTAAAAAATATTGTAGAATAATGTCATCAAAAATAAAAAAGACAGGCACAAACAATGTGCGGAATGGAGGAATCACAATAATGAAAAAACGGAAGAAGGCTCAGAGATTGCCTCCGGTACGGACTGGACACTTGATGCTGACGGAAAGCTGACAATCAGCTCGGATGCAGGTATGACGGATTGGTATGATGGAGGCAGAAGCGCCCATCGGAACGAAGTGATAACGCTAGAGCTTCTGGAGGGCGTGACAAAGATAGTGTTTAATGGGTTTTCAGAGTACAAAATTATGACGGGTATAACTATTTCGGAAAGCGTCACAGACATAGGGGAATATGCGTTTGCCGGCAGCGGGAGTTTAACAAATATAACAATTCCCAGTAGTGTGAAAAATATAGGGACTTCCGCATTTTTTGCTTGCGGAAGCCTTGAAAGCGTAACAATGATTGGGGAAGAGCCGGCAGCAATTGGAGGCGGCGTATTTGAGAGATGTAAATTTGTGGAGGATAACGCGAAGGGGATAAAGGTTCCCGAGGGAGCAGCGAATAGATACAAAGAAGCATGGACGGAATGGGTGGACTATATTGCAGGCGGGACAGACGACACGGAGGAAGATCTCATTGCCTCCGGCACGGACTGGACACTTGACAAAGACGGTAAGCTGACGATCGTGTCCCAGGATGGAATAACTGGCTGGAAAGCGGAAGAGAATGGTAAAGCCGCACATAAGTAATAACAAAAAAGTAAGCGGGACAAAAGATGCGACGCTCAAACCCTCCAATTACACGGTATCATACGCATGGGCAACAGAATCGGAAGCGGAAGACGATACGAAGTATGTTTCCGATAACAAGGTTAAAATCACAATAACGGACGGAGATGCCTGGGCTAAAGTTAAAGTAACGGTAACACCCAAGGAAACAGGCAGCTACGGCCTGGCGGAGGGAGCCGTTATCACAGGCGAATACTATGTGAGAAGGGCCGATGAAGCAACCAATCTTTCCAAAGCAAAGGTGACCTTCTATAACAAAGCGGGTACGCAGCTCAGGTCTTTGGAATATAACGGCAATACCTTCTATACGCCCGCAGGAAACAATCCTGAGGCGGACGCTGTCCCGGAGGACCCCAACGCAGTGTATGTGAGAGTGACCGTAAGCGGCGCAACGGTTGATCCTGACCTGTATGATGTGATCTGGACAAACGCTACGGCCAAAGGAAAGGCTACGGTAGTCATCCGCGGAAAGGGCGTGCCCACAGAGAAAGGCATGGCAGTCGGAAGCAAAAATCAGGCAGTCAGCATCAAGGCTATGGGCTTAAAGGGCAAGAACCTGAAATCCTACGTCGAGAAGGCCGTAAGTAATCTGAAAAATATATTTTCATTAATTTAATAATGCAAATCCATGTTTACTATTTACGCAAAACTTCTTATGTGTAAAGTATTTATAAACGTCTTTGTTAAGAGAGGGTAATAAAAACAAATGAAGATGCGGGAGGGTAAACTATGGATACGGATAATATCAGGATTGAATATGAAATGAGCTTTATCCTTCAGGTATTTGCTGACGCGAACGCATTTTGGAGAATACAGGGTACCGCTCAATGTGTTTTTTCCATTCCTGGTCCGGAAGCTTATGACTGGAGCATATTCCGGAATATGAATAAGCAGCAGATGCTGGCACATAAAAATTTACTGAATTTTGAAAGCCTTACCTATGATTTTATGGAATGTGATACAACAAGTAAATTTCATGTTTTTCCACAGGCCAAGACAGCAAGAAACTTATGGAAGATATTCCTAATAAGGTAAGAGACGTTTTGAGAATTATTGTTGATGTGAATTTGTTGACTGAAGACGGAAAAGAATATATTGAAATTTGTGTTAATTCGAACACTTATCCTGTGAATTCGGTGCGGCCCTTGCCGATGTGCAGCGGCATGATGCGTGTGGTTGCCATGATGGAATCCTCCTCGAACCGGGCTGGCGAAAAGCGCGTTTCATATTGTTCCTCTGCAAGCGCCCGAATCTCGCCGCAGATTTTGCAGTAATGCCCGCGCATTTTCATTCCGCCTCACCGTCCTCTGTCAGAGCATACAAACGGTGGACCGCCCCCATAACGGTGTTCCATTCC
>CAJUNP010000051.1 GCA_910587935.1 uncultured Lachnospiraceae bacterium | reverse complement strand
GAACCTGCAACAACTCGGTTAACAGCCGAGTGCTCTACCATTGAGCTATCGAGGAATACAACGCAAGCAGCCGCTTACGTTGTTAATTATAGTTGGGCGCCGAACCGGTGTCAAGTGCCATAACATAATTTTTACCAGTTTTAATCATTTTATACACGTTTTTCCTTGTTCAACGAATTACCCCGCAGGCAATTTTATTTCCTGAATCTCCCGACGGGTTAGTCCGGAAGTCATCCGGCATATCATGAACGATTACCGTTCTCCCACGCACCTCATCGGGTGTAAAACGCTTTGTAAAAAACGCCATCCATGCTTTTCCGTTATTTTCAAATAAAACGGGCATATCCCCGGTATGCTCCGGATGTTCCTCTCTGTTTATACTGTAATGCGCACCGGCGTCCGCAAAGGGGTCCTGCTCGTTTCCGCTGCAGGCAGAGCCTTCATGAATGTGAAAACCAAATATATTTCCGGCATCCGGATTACCGCTTTCAGGCAGGCCGCTGATATCCGCAACGACAATCGAACCGTTTTCATAAGGATATAAAAGAACCATTCCCTCTATGCCGGGATACTGCGGGCTTCCTTTTATATGCGCATAACCTCTGGGAATTCCTCTGAACAAAGGATAAATTGTTTCCGATAACATTCGAAACATAACCTTCTCCGTTTCTTGCTTTTCTTCAATACTATATGCGAAATTCCCGCTTCCGTTCCCGTTTTTCTCTTATTGCACACCCCGGATATCGTTTTGTATAATAAAATCTTTAACCTGAAATAAATTTTCCATTTTTGCCACGCACATTTTTCAACCATAATAGCCCATTGCTTTTTCATATAACTTTCTACACTGTTCCTCATCATGATATGACAGACAATCATCTGCATAACAGAAAGTTAAAAACGGTTCCTTCCGTCCTATATCCCATGGGAGCTTATTCCAAAGGGAATACATCTTCCTTGCAAAAAATTCTATATCCGTATGTTCATATATCCGCAAAAGCGACTGCATCAATATTCTTCCAAAATATTCCGTATCAAACTCATTTTCATCCATAATCGAGAGCGTATGTAAAACGGCCTCCTTGGGCGTCATCCCTTCCAGGGAAAGATATGTGTCATTCTTTGTATCTTCTATAAAAAGTTTATCGAGTATATCTGCATACGAGGACCAGACATCAAAGCCTTCACTATATAACAGTGCATATACAAACAATTCCTCCATGGATACCTCCGTGCGTTTTTTTAGTAACTCACTGTCTGCCGTTATATATTTCTGAGATTTATTTATGGGAAAACAGAATTGCTTCCACTCCTCCGGCTTTCCCGAAGGTTCCGGCTGCCTGAAATATATTAATCCTATCCGTATCACTGCTCCTGTCTTTAAATGCCGGGAACAAAAACCCACACTCCGGCTCCCCCGGCTCGTAATCGCCGCTTACCGGGCAGACCGCACAGATTAAGAACTGGTAGACCTCTTCCGATTCCCACAGACTTTCCTTATCACTGGCTTTCAGCGGAACATCATAACTGCCATGGAAAAAGTAAACGGCATAGTTTCCATGCGACCGGTATATCTTGCCAAATTCCTCATAAAACACATCCAACATGGCATCATTTTTCAGTCCGCATTCCTTCAGCGCCATAAGCAGCTGCCATATGCTCCCCGGCTTCCGGTCCGCTTCCCCGAAAACATACTCTTTTAATTGTACATTGGTATCTGAAAAAGGAACAGCCTTTGCTATATCAAGGTTTATCTGCTGATCCTTTAAAGACAGCCTGTGAAAGTGTTTGTTAAAAGTTCCGTCTACAAATCCCTCTTTGTCCAGATATGCCCCGGCGATTCTGTCAAAGCAGTTGCGTTTCAAAGTCATGCGTCTTGTCAGTTCCAACATATCCTCACGATTAATTGCCATATATACCCATGCTCCCTGCGAAATACCGCCGCATATCCGGTCCGGTATGCGGCAGTCTGTTTTACTATGTAGAAATTATAACGTATTTTCCATGAAAGGACAATGCCCTGCTATTGTGCCTTCTAATTTGTAATTTTCTCTGGGTACCCTTTCTTGTCAAGAGCATACACGGTCAAGAGGATAGCATAACAAAAGAAAAAAGAGCTTTCCTTGCCGGAAAACTCTTTTGATAATCTTTATAATTGCGCTGCACAAATCTATTTTTGATTTATGCAATTTTAGACTTTGCAAGTTCTGCTAACGTTGCAAATCCTTCCGCATCATTCACTGCCATCTCTGCAAGCATCTTTCTGTTCATATCAACGCCTGCAATCTTAAGGCCATACATAAATTTACTGTAAGATAAGCCGTTGAGTCTTGCCGCTGCGTTAATTCTTGCAATCCAGAGCTGTCTGAACTGACGCTTTCTCTCTTTTCTTCCTGCGTAGGATGAAGCCAGCGCTCTCATTACCGACTGCTTCGCTACTCTGTACTGTTTTGAACGCGCTCCTCTATAGCCCTTTGCAAGCTTTAAAACTCTGTTATGTTTTTTTCTGGCGTTCTGTCCGCCCTTAATTCTTGCCATTTCTTATTCCTCCTTACGATACCCGGTTTATAAATACGGTAAAATCTTCTTCATATTCTTAACATTGGTTGCATCGGTAATAGCCGGCTGTCTGAGATTCCTTTTTCTCTTTGCAGACTTTTTGGTTAAGATATGGCTTTTGTAAGCTTTACTTCTTTTCAATTTACCTGTTCCGGTAACTTTAAAACGCTTTGCTGCTGCTCTGCTTGTCTTCATTTTTGGCATAACGAGTTCCTCCTATACTTAAACTTAATCTATTTTAACTGTACGAATTAACGCTTCTCAGTTAAAAACATAGTCATGCTCCTGCCTTCTACCTTAGGCGCTTTTTCAACAACCGCGATATCCGCAAGAGTTTCCGCGAATTCATCCAATATATGCTTGCTGCTGTTCATGTGGGCCATCTCACGCCCGCGGAAACGAAGGGTTATTTTTACTTTGTCTCCTTTGCTTAAAAATTTTCTGGCAGCATTGATTTTCGTATTCAGATCGTTCGTATCAATATTGGGTGATAAACGGATTTCCTTGATCTCAATTACTTTCTGCTTTTTTCTTGCTTCCTTTTCTTTTCTGGTCTGTTCATATTTGAACTTGCCATAATCTACAATTTTACATACAGGCGGCTTTGCGGTAGGCGCAATTTTAACAAGATCCAGGCCTGCCTCATCCGCAAGCTTTTGCGCATCCCTTGAAGACATAATTCCAAGCTGCTCTCCGCCCTCTCCGACTACGCGTACTTCTTTGTCTCTAATCTGTTCGTTAATAAATAATTCGCTAATGGCTTTGCCCTCCATAAGAATAAAAAAGTGGATAGTCAGACTATCCACTTAAATCCATCGCAATACGGAACATACCAAAACCGTACAATCTCCGTTTGAAAAAGATATGAACGCTTACAAGCTCTGTTGCCGTAAGGTGAGAGTGGATACTCTGCTTGATCAAATATGTGCTTTACACACTTATTTACTTTATCACATATGGCAACCTCTGTCAATCATAATTTTCAATAAAATAATTCTGGAAAATAATTCTGCCGCACTATCTTAACAACAGTACGGCAGAGGTCTGCTTCCCATCTGAAACTGTCTTAATTAACGCATCAGCCTTCCGTAAACGTAGCGCAGGCGGTTTCCCTGCAGTCGCATGCACCGCATCCCTTGATATCCACATGGTCTGCCGTACACTTATAATTAGAATTATAAATACATTTTACCGCCTCACAGTCGATGCTGATCGATCTGCTGGGATGAGACAACGCGCTGGAAAAAGAATCATACCCCTCTCTTTTCTGCGCAAAGCTGTCGCAGCAGGTGTCGTCACAATTGCAGGCATGTTTGCCGCCAACCATGATATCGCCTTTACAACAATAGCAGTCTGCGTTATAGGTACAGTTTTCCACACCACATTTTAAATCTGCCATATGAGCCTCCTTCCGCACAGCCTTTCCTGATCCGGATTAAATGAATGCAGGCCATGCAGAATTAGTCTGCCCTTTTTAAAAAAAATTATTCCGAAACCGTTTCTCTGCGAATTTCTTTGGTGCGGATTTCCTCACAGATACGGGATATAAATTCTTCAAGGGTTTTTTGTCCTTCATCTCCCTCAAAACGGCTTCTTACCGATACCAGCCCGGCGGCTTCTTCCTTCTCGCCAACCACAAGCATGTACGGAACCTTTGCAATTCTGGTTTCACGAATCTTGTAGCCGATTTTTTCGGAACGGTTATCCGTAGTCGCAAGAATACCGTTTTTCTTCAATTCTTTTTCAACTTTTGACGCATATTCCGCATACTTTTCCGAAATCGGAAGTATGCGCACCTGCTCCGGACACAGCCATGTAGGGAATTTACCTGCGTATTTTTCTATCAGCCATGCCAGCGTTCTCTCATAGCATCCCATGGAAGTTCTGTGAATAATATAAGGGCGTACCTTATCGCCGTTCTGATCAATATAGTACATATCGAACTGTTCAGCCAGGAGCGCATCCCACTGGATGGTAATCATGGTATCTTCTTTGCCATACACATTTTTCGCATTGATATCTACCTTGGGGCCATAGAAAGCCGCTTCGCCTGCCTCCTCCGTAAAGGGAAGCTCCAGTTCTACCAATATATCGCGGATATGCTGTTCTGTCTGGTTCCACACCTCCGGCTCTCCGATATATTTCTCCTTATTATCAGGGTCCCATTTGGAAAGGTGCCATGTAATATCATCCTGAAGGCCAAGCGTAGTCATCACATGCTTTGCAAGCGCGATACATCCCTTAAACTCTTCAACCATCTGATCCGGACGTACAATCAGATGTCCCTCGCTGATCGTAAACTGGCGGACGCGGGTAAGGCCGTGCATCTCCCCTGAGTCCTCATTGCGGAACAGCGTGGAAGTCTCGCCGTAACGAATGGGCAGATCCCTGTAGGAATGTTGTGTCGCCTTATATACATAATACTGGAAGGGACAAGTCATGGGACGAAGGGCAAACACTTCTTTATCTTTGTCCTCGTCTCCCAGCACAAACATGCCGTCTTTATAATGATCCCAATGGCCGGAAATCTTATACAGATCGCTTTTGGCCATAAGAGGCGTTTTGGTTCTTACATATCCCCACTCGTTATCTTCAAGATCCTCGATCCACCTTTGCAGAGTCTGCACCATTTTAGTTCCCTTGGGCATCAGAAGCGGCAGACCCTGGCCGATCACGTCAACCGTAGTGAAAAGTTCCATTTCACGGCCCAGCTTATTATGGTCTCTGTTTTTGATATTATCCAGATATTCCAAATACTCGGCCAGCTCTTCCTTCTTGTTAAAAGCGGTTCCGTAAATTCTTTGCAGCATTGCATTTTCCGATTTTCCGCGCCAGTAAGCGCCGGAAGAAGAAGTCAGCTTAAACGCCTTAATTCCTTTCGTACTCATTAAATGCGGCCCTGCGCATAAATCCACAAAATCTCCCTGGCTGTAAAATGAAATTTCGGCATCTTCCGGAAGATCGCGAATCAGCTCCACCTTATAGGGTTCCTTTTTCTCTTCCATGAACTTAATCGCTTCTTCCCTGGGAAGCGTAAACTTCTCTAACTTCCTGCCTTCTTTTATAATTTTCTTCATCTCGCCTTCCAGTTTATCCAGATCTTCTCTGGAAAAAGGCGCATGTTCAAAATCATAGTAATAACCGGTATCAATACTCGGCCCGATAGCAAGCTTTGCTTCCGGGAAAAGGCGCTTTACGGCCTCCGCCAGGACGTGGGAAGCGGTATGCCTGATTACCCGCAGCCCCTCCTGATCATTGGCCGTTAAAATACTTAACTCGCAGTCCTTGTCAATGACCGTACGCAAATCCACAACTTTTCCGTCCACCCATGCGGCACACGCCACTCTCGCCAGCCCCTCGCTGATATCCGCGGCAATCTCATAAGCGCTCATGGGCTGTCCATACTCTTTTACCGAACCATCTTTTAACATAATTCTCATGATTATCATTCCTTTCTTTTTCCATATGCGGGCCTGCACATAAAAAAATCCCTTACACTTCATTAAAAGTGTAAGGGACGTATCATACGCGGTTCCACCCTTTTTGCCTTCTCGCTCATTATGAAAAGAAGACCTCTCCATGGCCTGTAACGTATGCCAAACGGACCGGATTAGGGTCACTCAGGGTTGGTTAGTCCCGTCATCGTATTGCCTTATTTTTGTTTATATTACCTCTTTTTCACCAAAGTGTAAATAGTTTTTTTTAAATTTCCGCAAATTGTCAGTTTTTCTTTTCAGTTGTTATAACGGTATTGCGGTATTCGTTTGCCGAAACGCCCACCTGTTTTTTAAACACCCTGGAAAAATGCGCCATATCCATAAAACCCACGTGCTCTGCCACATCTCCGATCCGAAGCGTAGGATTCTGTAACATCGCTTTGGCTTTCTCAACCCTTATATTATTCAGGATATCGGAAAAGCTCTGCTCTTTGTAGCGGTTCAAAAGCTTGCTTAAATGCCATTGACTGACAAAACACTTTTCGGCTACATCGGAAAGCTTCAGCTTATTCATATAATTCTCTTCCATGTACTGCAGCGCGTTATTTACAATAAAGCTTCCCGCCGGACTGTCTTCAATAACATCTTCCTGATCAGCCGGAAAATTTTCTCCCTTTACGGTTAATTCCGGCGTATCTGCAATTACCGGCCGGCTGTCGGGATAAATATGGCTGGCAGCAAGATTATTCGTCATCTTTTCTACGGCTTCCATCAGCTCGTCCGTTTTGGAGGGTTTTAAAAGGAATCGCGTCACCCCCAGGCGAATCGCCCGCTGTGCATAATCAAAATCACGAAAACCGGTTAAAATTGTAATTTCCATGTTGGGATGCTGCGATTTAATAGCGGCAATCATAGTAAGCCCGTCCATCCCGGGCATACAGATATCGGAAAACAAAATATCGGGATTCACCGTATCAATCAGCTCCATCCCCTCTTCTCCACTGGACGCCGTTCCGACCACTTCACACTGCCAGTTCTTCCATTGAATGCTTCTTGACAACCCCTCCACAATAATTGGCTCATCGTCAATAATTACTACTTTATACATTCTATCGCCCCAATCTCTATGCAGGATCTTCTATAACCAGTTTGCCGAACTGATATTACATAGTATAGTTATTATACCACATTTTTTAAATTTTGACAAATCCGGCGTTTTCTTATTCCGGAACAATGCCCCTGCTCTCTTCCTCCCTTAATTTAAAAAATTCCTCAAACGCCGTTTCCAGCGTAACTCTTCCCGTCAAAATGTCCGGCATTCCTTCAAACAATGGCGCCCTGCATCGGACGGAAATCGTATCCTGCACGGCGGGAACAATGCTGGTCCGCTGCTCCAGCATCAGCGCCGCATCTTTCTGTAACTGGCAAAAATCCTCCGCCTGATACTGCTCCCCGTTTTTTAAGGCTGTTGCAGACAGAGAAACCGAGGCAAATTCAGAAACAACGGCATCTCTTGTCATATACGTTATAAATTCAACCGCCGCCTTTCTTTTCTCCGGATCATCCCACGCCTTTTTCGTAATATACCAGCCGGACGAAAATCCGCCTATAATATCGGTCGCCTTTCTGTCTCCCTTTCCCGGTACATAAGTAACCGAATAGTCATTTACACCGTCCGCTTTCTGCAGAACCGTGCCTACTTTCCAGGAACCGTCCACAAAAAACGCCGCTTTTCCGTCCAGAAAATACTGAAAACTTTCATCGGCGGACGTATAAAGCGTATTTTCCATAAAGTAACCTTTTTCGTACAAATCTATCAGGTCTTCAAAACCATTCATCCACGCGGCCCCGGTCTCTTCTTCCATCGAAGCGGGTATCCGGTCATGCGTCTGCGGCGACATCTGATTATACGTTGCAAACTCAAACCAATAATGAGGTTCCTTTGCCATGGAAGCGGCTATCGGCGTATAACCTGCCTGATGCGTTCACATATATCTAAAAACTCCTCCCATGTGGTCTCCGCTCCAGGCACTTCAACGCCCGCCTTCTCGCAAATCCTCTTATTGACAAACAAACCTTCCCAATAGCCGTAAATGGATACGGAATAAATCTCCCCGTCAACTCCGGAAGGCACAAACATACTTTCCTGCAGGTTTGACGCATAATCGGGAAATTCTTCCTGAATCGTGCGGACCGGAACCACCTTCCCCGCCTTTACAAAGGGATCTGCATCCGAACCGTTAAAATAAAACAAAACGTCCGGCTCTCCTCCCACCTCAAAATCCATAAGCACTCTCTGCTTAAAATCTTCATCGGAACCGCCCGAATAGTCATTAATTATATTACCCGTTTCCTGCATATACTGCTTAATATATTTCTGATAAACGGCTGACCCGCCGTCGGAACCTGCCCAGGTAGTCATAGCATTCAGCATAACGGAGGCACATTTCTCCTGACTGGTTTCTTCCGGCTCCGTTCCGATCTTATTTTTCAGAAAATCCGATAAACCGCAGCCTGTCAAATTAATTAACAGTATGACGCTCATCCATATTGTCAGTACCTTCTTCATCGTACTCTCCCTTATTGTAATTCATATCAAGAATGATCGTACTGACTGTAAAACCTTCCTCATTGCTGCCAATAGTCAATCCACATTCTTCTCCGTAAATAATTTTCAGACGCCGGTTCACATTCCGTATACCGAGACTGGTGGTGCGCGCTTTTACATCATTGTAATCGGCCCCCAGCAAATAGCTGATTTTTTCCCGATCCTCATCGCTCATCTTACCGTTATTGGTAACATCGATATGTACCTTGTCCCCTACCGCGTAGATATCCAGTGTGACACGTCCCTGGTTTTTGGCATCCATGCCATGTTCTACCGCATTTTCAATAATCGGCTGTATAATCAGCCTGGGGACCTCCACCCATAAAATACTGTAATCAATATTCTTTTTAACCCGCAGCCGGCTCCCGAACCTCTGCTGAATAATCAGCAGGTATGCGTCCACATAAGACAATTCTTCCGACAGCGGTACCATATTCTGCTTTTTGCGGTTCATCGTAGCGTTTAACATAACCGACAGCGCTTCTATCATACTGCTGCTTCGGGTATTCCCTGTCATACGACATTCCCAGTTGATAATTTCCAGCGTATTATTTAAAAAATGCGGATTAATCTGAGACTGCAGCGCCATAATCTCCGCTTCCTTAAGTTCCAGCTCCTCCAGATAAATCTGTTCAAACTGATGCTTTAACTCCATAGACATGGCGTTAAAAGACTTTTCGAGACTGTCAAATTCCATGCTGTTGCTGAAATTGCTGATCTGATGCCCATAATTTCCCTGCATGATCTCTTTGGCGCCCTTTACCAGATTCCCCACCGGTTTGTTAACCTTTTTATATAAGAACAGAAATATTATCAAAATCAGCGGAATCATGAAAACCAGTAATAAAATCATTACGACTCTGGTAATCTGCAGTTCGTCCAAAATCACCTGCGAATTCAGTATAATCCGAAAAGCTACCAGGTTATTCTCTTCTTTTATTACCTTATATACGTATGTCTCTTTTCCGCCGCGGACATATACGCTTTTATCATGAACCTGATGATAAGACTCCGGAAATCCTGCCAGTTCGGAATCTCCATATTCCCCTGACGTTATCAGTTCTTCATCGTTAATGTATACACGAAATCCCATGGCACCCCAAACGCTGTTAAGGCTTTCAAAAATGGGATCGGAATTCAGTTCCATAATAATCACTGCATAAGGACGGTAGGATGAATCCACCATATTACGAATCATGAAAATATGCCCGTCTATACAGACCAGCTTAATTCCCGTAAGATTTTCTTCGGCAGTCTCCAAAATACCATATTGATATTTGTGTTGAAATTCCTGAATTCCAAAATCAATCGCACCGTTGCCGCTTCCATACGTATAATAAACCTCCGAAGGGTTGTCCAGAAAAATCAGCATGGTACTGCGGAGATTCTGGTTATATTTGTATTGCTGCGTTAAAAATTGCGTGACGGAATTGTATAATTGTTCTTCACTTCCGTTATCCAGATATGCCATATAACTGTTTCGAATGGTGGGCATATAAGAAGCGTTCCTCGATGCCGACACTACGTCTGTCATTCTCATCTGGCAGATTTCAATCGCTTTATCCGTGGAGGTTATAATCGTCTTTTCCAGCTGGGCGCTCATTCTGTCCGTAAACAAAAATAAAATAAGATAGGTAAACAGCCAAAGCGGTATCAGCCAGCAAAGAAGAAGCATGCCGGATAAACTGTTAATTAATTTTCTTTTTTTTCTGGTTCTTTTTATGTTAAACATATCCGTACATGCCTTTCAGCTATATTAATTATAATTTTATTTCACGATCATAGTTTTGTCAAACTTTAATTCCCGTTAAGCACAACAACAACGCAATAATGTTCACACATCACTGCGTTGTTGTATCATACCTTTTTATCGAAACCTATAAGCCTAAAAATTCTTCATAAATCCGGCAAATTTCTTTTGCTTCCTCTAAAGCAGGCATCTCACAGAAAATTCGAAGCAACGGTTCGGTTCCGGAAAATCTTGCGATTACCCATCCGCCGTTTTTAAAGTAAATCTTACTTCCGTCCAGATAAGACACATGATCAATTTCCACAGGCAGCTCAGGCAGCTGTTTTTCTTCCATCAATACATGGAAAATAGCATCCTTCTTTTCCTGATTAAACTTGTAATCACGTTCTTCCATAAAAATGGAACCGCATTCCGCTTCAATATCCTTGTAGATATCGGACAGTTTCTTACCGGTTACGGCAATCATCTCTACCAGCAAGGCAGCTGCATAAACGCCGTCTTTACCCTTGATATGACCGCGGACTGTAAGACCGCCTGAAGATTCACCGCCGATGACCGCGTCCACTTCATTCATTTTGGCAGAAATGTGCTTAAATCCTACCGGAACCTCATAGCATGTCTCTCCGAAGCTTACCGCCACCTTATCAAGCATATGGGTCGTTGCAATGTTACGCACAACCGGTCCCTTCCAGCCTTTGAATTTTACAAGATAATAGTAAAGCAATACAAGAATATCATTCGGATGTAAAAATCTTCCGGTATCGTCTACCACGCCAATTCTGTCGGCGTCGCCGTCTGTTGCCAGACCGATATCACAGTTGTTATCAATAACCGTATTTTGTAATGCGCGCAATGTAGACGCCGACGGTGAAGGCAGTTTCCCGCCAAATAAGGTATCATGTCTGTCATGGATGGAAATAACTTCACAGCGTGCGGTATGTAAAATCGTTGTAAGGGAAGTCTCGCTTACCCCATACATCGGATCAATTGCGACTTTCAGATTCGCCTTACGGATTGCATCCATATTAACAGCCGCAATAATATTATCCAGATACTCATTTAAGGGATAGATTTCTTCAATCAGACCCTTCTCCAGACCTTCCGCATAATCCATTTCATTTACTTCACCTGGTTTGATTTCACCGATGTATTTTTCAATTTCGGCCGTCTGGATCTCGTCCGCATCGCGTCCGCCTGCGGTAAATACTTTAATTCCGTTATATAAAGAAGGGTTATGACTTGCCGTAACCATCATACCATATGCAAATTCATGTTTCATTACATAATACATGATCAACGGAGTCGGTGAAGACTTATTGACAAGATATGCCTTAATTCCTTCCGCCGCAAATACCTGTGCAGACCACTGCATGGCTTCCTTGGCAAGAAAACGTCTGTCATATCCGATTACAATACCTTTCTCATTAACGCCTTCCGCTTTCATTTTGCTGCTGACTGCCTTTGCAAGCAACTGAATATTTGATTTGGTAAATTCATCCCCTATTACGGCTCTCCAGCCGCCTGTACCAAATTTAATCATGATTCTACCTCTTTCCTTCGGCCGCTTCAATTTACGAAGCTTTCTTATTTGTACTTAACCCATTACTACTTTTACATCATGCTTGCTTCCTGCCGGCTGAACGGGAAGCTTATCCACTTTCTGACCGTCCAGGTAAAGCTCCTTCACACCTTTCATAACGCCGTCCGGATTTACAACACTGATTTCAAACTTTGCTCCGCGCCATACGCGGCTCATGGAAAACTCTTTCCAGTCTGCCGGCACACAGGGATCAATCAAAAGTTCTTCGAACTGCGGACGCATACCCAGCATATATCTTGTTGCGCTGAAATATGACCATCCGCCGGAACCCGTCATAAACGGATGCCGTGCGCGTCCGTGTGCCGTGTGATCTTTGCCCATGATAAACTGACAGTACGAATACGGTTCCGCTTCCCTGATCTCAATCATATCGTTCTGGAAATACGGGCAAAGCGCATTATAAAATTTCATCGCTCTGTCTCCGCGGCCCAGTTTACATTCCGCAGCCCATGCCCACGGATTGGGATGTGAGAACACGGCTCCGTTTTCCTTTACGCCGGGATATACACGGGTAACAAATCCAATGTCATCATCCGGCACCGTATAGGAAGGCGCATTCAGCATAATTCCATACGGCGTGTAGAGATATTCGTCCACACTGTCCATGGCTTTGACAGCTTTCTCATAGGGAGCGACTCCCGAAAGCACTGCCCATGAGTTGGACTCCAGATGCACTTTACCTTCCACATCCTCTTTCGTTCCGATTTTCTTACCATTCTTAGTAATACCGCGAATATACCACTCGCCGTCCCAAAGCTGCTCGTCGCAGACCTTTTTAACATTTTCCGCAACGGCAGTATACTTTTTAACATCTTCTTCTTTTCCGAGATAAGCTGCAAGCTCAATAAAGTTCTCAAGCGCCCAGTAATGCAGAAAAGAAACCATAGCGCTTTCGCCGCCGCCAAGATTCAGACAGTCATTCCAGTCCGCTCTCAGTCCCTTGCAGACACCCGTAGCTCCCACCTGTTCGGTAGAAAAGTCAAGGATTTTTGTCATATGCTCATATACGGTACCCTCTCCCTTGTCCGCATATGTAATGACCTGATCGATAAAATCAAATTCACCGGTCTCTTTCACATATTCAACTATGGAGGATACCAGCCAGAGGGCGTCATCTGAGCAGGCGTCAGCTAACCCATGAATCATGTCATCCTTATTCGGCGTCGGGACAACAGTAGGGGACTTAAACGGTTTAGCTTCGTTATCCGGCTCAAACCACTCTGGCTGGAACAAGTGTAACCCATAACCCTGAGATACTAAACCACGCAGCAGCTCTACAATACGCTGCTTACATTTATCCGGGTTAGAGTGAGGAATTGTCATAGCATCCTGCGCTGTATCGCGATATCCAAGACCGGTTCTTCCGCCCACTTCAATAAAGGAAGCAAACCGCGAGAACATAACGTTGATCTCGGACTGATACAGAGTCCATGTATTAATCAAAGTATTCATACCCTCGTTCGGGGTTGAAATCTGTAATTTGTCGAATTTATCATCCCAGAAAGCTTTTAAATCGGCATACGCCTGATCTACATTGCGAAGATCACTGTATTTTTCTTTTGCTGCAAGACCGGCTTCGCGTCTGCCCTCCCCAAGCATAAATACAATCCGTACTTCCTCTCCGGGCTGCAGTACCAGATTCTTCTGCAGGGAACCGCAGTGATTGTTACCAAGTTCATAAGAACCGCTGCACTGTCCGTTTTCAACTGCAAGAGGGTTATCCTCGGTATGGTACAGTCCCAGGAACTTATCTCTTAAACAATCAAAACCATCCGGTTCAAAATTTGATGTAAAATATTGATAACCAAACTCTTCATAAAAAAGATCATGCTCAATCACACCTTTATCATAGCTGGATCCGGCACAGTACATACTCATCTGAAAGTTCTGATTATCAATCATGATGTGATGGAAAGAAAACTCACAATAAGAGAACACGCTTAAATTACGCGGTTTATCATCCTCATTCTTTATCTTAACATCCCATAACTCCACGGTATCATTCAGAGGAATCAGCAAAGTCTGCTCCGCCTTGATCTTGCCGTAATCACATTCATACGTAGTATAGCTCATACCGTGGCGGCAGATATATTTAGCCTGGTCAAGAGGTTTTCCAACCGGCTGCCAGGAAACGCTCCAGTAATCACCGGAATCATTGTCCCGAAGATATACATAATGTCCCGGTCTGTCCATTGGAACCGCATTCCCTCTGAATCTTGTAATTCTATGGAACTCCGGCGTCTTATAAAACATATAACCGCCTGCCGTATGATTTACAACTGCACATAGGTTCTGAACACCGAGATAGTTCGTCCAGGAAGTCGGCAGATCTACTCTGTCAATTACATATTCCCGCTTTTCATTGTCAAAATGTCCATATTGCATTTTGATATCCTCCTCCAAATTCTATATATCATGGAATAAAAGCATTCGTTTAACAACGCCCCTACGCTTTTATTGATTTTATTATAAATGCTTTTTTGTATAATTGGTATTGCAGTCTATGGCATATTTTGCATTTTATTGTTAATTTTTTATATTTTAAAAAGCCATTCACAAGCAAATCACGTGAATGGCTTTCTTTTATTACCTTATTACAATACATGAGGATTCGTATCTTATTTATTTAGCAATTTCAGCTGCGGCCGCTTCATAAGCCGTCTCTTCCGTCATGTTGGACGCCTGTACCGCGCAGGATTTAATCGTTACATTGCTTAAGGTAACGCCTTCTTCCAGTTCCGTTGCATCAAGGCTGTAGGTTACCGTTGTGAACAGGGGCTCAAGAACCTGGTCTGCTTCACTCTTCTTTACGGTTTCATAATATCTGTAAACACCATCCAGAGTATCCTTTCCGTCTGCTTTTACCCATTTGGAAGCGTCGAATCCTCCGAAGGTAAACTGCTGTGCGGTCAACGCATCCGCGCCTTCCAGCTTCATAAATACATAACATTCCGCCGATCCGGCTTTTACCGTTACGGTAGGGTCTTTCTTCAGCTCGTCGCCGGGTTCAATATCCTGATAATCGTTTCCTTCTTCGGTTCTGTCATCCGGGTCCGGCGTAGACTCGTCGCTCTCGTCCTGAGTAATCTTAACGTTGCCAACCGTAAAGGTATTGGTCAGGGTTCCCGTCGTACTGCTTAAGTATGCCAGCGTTGCTCCGATTCCTACAACCGCTACTAAGGTAAGCGCCATGATCATGGTAATTAAACTTCTTTTTTTCATTTTTATTCTCCTTTTTGGTGTCTGGATATTATGTAAAGATCTTAAATAAGTATAAAACGATCCGGTCACACGGCGGTCATACCGTTTCAGATTTTTTTCTTTTTCCGGAACTTTTGTTTTCCATTTCCGCCCCCGGAAAAATCTCCGGCAAAAACGTGAGTAAAATCAAAACTACTAAAACTCCGCATATCGCGGCAATGCCAAGAGGCGTCTTGATATAGATAGACAGATAACCAAGCAGCGGCAGGTGCCACGCCGCCTTTCCGACCACATTACTGTACAATACCGGACTTGCATCCGGCGTTTCATTGGCATCCCCCTGCATAATCAGGCATCCTGATTCCGTATCATTCTCTACAACCCGGTGCGTAACCATGGTATCAGCGCTCAGGCGGTAAGTAACCACATCTCCGGCCTTCAGCTCCAGAGGCTCCGCTTCTTTCGTAAAAACAATGGAACCTACCGGAATATTCGGCTCCATACTCCCGCTGAGCACTGCCAGTGTCTGAAAACCTATCAGCCGGGGAACAATCAGAATCACTGCCAAAGCTGCCAGCATTATAATAATCATCATCGTTAAAGAATTACATATTTTCCTTAGCATAATATCACCTCTGCATTTCTTTTATCTTATTGAAAGGATTCGGGAATCACATCCGCTTCATAAGCCGCCCAGATCTGCGCCGCATCCGTGGTGCTGCTTCCGTCCGCCGCGTTCATCTTTGC
>CAJUNP010000050.1 GCA_910587935.1 uncultured Lachnospiraceae bacterium | reverse complement strand
AGTATTGATTTTTCAAGGTTCAGCACACCAACTGGTGTGGGAAGTTTGAGTTATTGACTTATAAAGCTATACCTGAATTATTTATAGTTGACGATCTTGCCGAAATCAGCTTTCAGGGAAGCGCCGCCTACAAGACCGCCGTCAATATCCGGCTGTGCGAACAGCTCCGCCGCATTAGCCGCATTAACGGAACCGCCGTACTGAATACGCACTGCTTCGGCAGTAGCCGCATCATAAATCTCCGCAATACAATCGCGGACTGCCTTACAAACTTCCTGCGCCTGTTCGGTAGTTGCAGTCTTACCGGTTCCGATAGCCCAGATAGGTTCATACGCGATAACCATAGAAGCAGCCTGTTCTGCGGTTACGCCAACCAGATCGGATTTGATCTGCATACGGATCCAGTCAAGAGTAATGCCCATCTCTCTCTGCTCTAAGGTTTCGCCGCAGCAAAGAATCGGGGTCAAGCCTGCTTCAAACGCTTTTTTCACTTTCTTATTCAGAAGGCAGTCATCCTCTTTAAAATAGTCGCGTCTCTCGGAGTGACCGATAATCACATATTTCACGCCTGCATCAACCAGCATGGAAGCGGAAATTTCTCCGGTGTACGCGCCTTTGTCTTCAAAGTACATATTCTCGGCGCCAACTTCTACATTGGTTCCCTTTACCGCTTCCACTACAGGTACAATGTCAATTGCAGGCACGCAGTATACTACGTCTACGTCCTCAGACTTAACAAGATCCTTTAATTCTTCACATAAAGCGACTGCCTGGCTGGGTGTCATGTTCATTTTCCAGTTGCCCGCTACAATTTTCTTTCTAGCCATTTTTATATCTCCTTCTGCTCGTTTATTTGTCGTCTGCCGCTACAACGCCGGGAAGCTCCTTGCCCTCTAAGAATTCAAGGGAAGCTCCGCCGCCGGTAGAAATATGGGACATCTTATCGGCAAAGCCCAGCTGGTTTACTGCCGCTGCGGAATCGCCGCCGCCGATAATCGTCGTCGCATCCGTTTCGGCAAGAGCTTTTGCCACGGCAATGGTTCCCTTTGCAAGAACCGGATTCTCGAATACGCCCATAGGTCCGTTCCATACTACGGTCTTCGCGGTCTTTACGGCGTCTGCATATAATTCCGCAGTCTTCTCGCCGATGTCAAGTCCTTCCATATCGGCAGGAATTTTGTCCGCGTCCACTACGGATACTTCGATGGGCGCGTCGATCGGATTCGGGAATCCTGCCGCAATGGTCGTATCAATGGGAAGAAGCAGCTTCTTTCCAAGCTTTTCCGCCTTTTCCATCATTTCTTTACAGTAGTCGATCTTCTCTTCGTCAACAAGAGATTTACCGATCTCGTAGCCTTTTGCTTTTAAGAAGGTAAACGCCATACCGCCGCCGATAATCAGGGTGTCGCACTTTTCCAGAAGATTATTGATTACATTCAGCTTATCCGCTACCTTTGCGCCGCCGAGAATTGCCACGAAGGGTCTTACGGGATTCTCAACCGCATTGCCGAGGAAATTGATTTCTTTCTGCATCAGATAACCAACCGCACACTCTCCGCCCTTAGCGCGGACAACATCGGTTACGCCTGCAACAGATGCATGCGCCCTGTGGGAAGAACCAAACGCATCGCATACGTATGCGTCGCAGAGGTCCGCCAGTTCTTTACTGAAAGCTTCGCCGTTCTTGGTCTCTTCCGAGCCGCGGAAACGGGTATTCTGAAGCAATACCACATCGCCTTCCTTCATTGCCTCTACGGCAGCGGTTGCAGCTTCTCCGGTCACGTTATAGTCCGATACGAAATTAACTTCTTTTCCAAGCTTTTCGGAAAGTCTTTTGGCAACTGGCGCTAAAGATTCGCCTTCATTGGGGCCGTTCTTCACTTTACCAAGGTGGGAACAAAGAATTACTTTACCCCCGTCCGCAAGTAATTTGTTAATAGTAGGAAGAGCCGCTACAATACGTGTCTCATCCGTAATTTCACCATTTTTTAAAGGCACGTTAAAGTCGCATCTTACCAGGACGCGTTTGCCTTTTACGTTGATATCGTCAACCGATTTTTTATTTAATCCCATTTTTATTGCCTCCGTCTTTTATTATGCAATTTACAAAAAGGCCCGGTCCATAAGACCGGACCTTTATAGGTCTTTTCACGCTTTGGGCTGTTTTAGCCTAATTCAGCGAAATATTTAATGGTGCGAACCATCTGGGAAACATAAGAGTTCTCATTGTCGTACCAGGAAACAACCTGTACAAGGTTCTCAGGGCCAACCATGGTCTGGGTAGCGTCGAATAAAGAACCGTAGGTCATACCGATTACGTCGCTGGAAACGATCTCGTCCGTATTGTATCCGAAGGACTCCGTAGCCGCTGCCTTCATAGCCGCGTTGATCTCGTCCTTGGTTACGCTCTTCTCAACGGTTGCAACCAGAATCGTGGTGGAACCGGTAGGAGTAGGAACACGCTGTGCGGAACCGATCAGCTTGCCGTTCAGTTCAGGAATAACAAGGCCAATTGCTTTTGCAGCGCCGGTAGAGTTGGGAACGATGTTCTGGGCGCCTGCACGGCTTCTTCTCTTATCGCCTTTTCTCTGAGGTCCGTCAAGGATCATCTGGTCGCCGGTGTAAGCATGAACGGTAGTCATGATACCGGATTTGATGGTAGCAAGGTCATTGAGCGCTTTCGCCATAGGAGCCAGGCAGTTGGTTGTACAGGAAGCAGCGGAAATGATCTTATCCTCTTTGGTGAGGGTGTCATGGTTTACATTGTAAACGACGGTAGGAAGGTCATTGCCTGCCGGTGCGGAAATAACAACCTTCTTAGCGCCCGCCGTAAGATGAGCGGAAGCTTTCTCTTTGGAGGTATAGAAGCCTGTACACTCCAGTACAACGTCTACATCCAAGTCGCCCCAGGGAAGCTCAGCTGCGTTAGCTTTTGCGTAAATGGTGATTTTCTTTCCGTCTACGGAAATGTAATCCTCTCCGGACTCTACTTTGTCTGCATATTTGTATTTGCCCTGTGCGGTGTCATACTTTAATAAGTGAGCAAGCATCTCAGGACTTGTTAAATCATTGATTGCTACTACTTCGTATCCTTCTGCATCGAACATCTGTCTGAAAGCCAGACGACCAATACGGCCAAAACCATTAATTGCTACTTTTACTGCCATTTTAGTTTCCTCCTAAAATCATAATATTTATTATTTTTGCCTGTTCCGTATAAAGTATCTGCGGATTGACAAAATTTTATCAGCAGGATTATTTTACCTAATTTATGCGTAGAATTCAAGCCTTAATTCAAAAATAATTGGGAATTAAGGATAAATTTTACACTTTCTTTAGAATTTGCCGTCCGCCGCCCTGTAACAGTTCTAATCTTTAAAGGAGGGAATCTCAATCACCTTCCCGCCCTCCATGGCCGACTGATGCGCGCAGATGCCAAGTCCCGTCCAATAAGCCCCCAGAATATCGTCTACAACCGGTTTCCTGTTTTCCATTACCGCGCGGACAAATTCATGAACCATGTGCGGGTGGGAACCGCCATGACCGCCGCCCTGCTTAAAAGAGAGATGCATATTTTCATCATTGTATATCGTCTCTTTTGTAAACATGGCAATTTCATCCGGAAGCCGGTCCGCGTAATCCGGCACTTTTATGCGTTCTTCCACAATCTCGCTTCCTCTGTTAAACCGTTCGGGATCCGAATCGATATCGATCATTTCCTGCTGCAGACCGCCGGTCCGGGTAAATAATACGGGATCTTCATCCGCCGTCTGCTGCCACTCAAAGCTTTTGTTTTCTCCATATACCCGAAAGCATTCCGCATAGCTTCTGGCCACGCCATACAGAAAACGTTCCAGTTCAATTGTCAGATCGCTGTCTTCAAGGGTAACCAGCGCAGATTCGAAAGAAAACGGGCATCCGTATTGTTTTGCAAGTCTATCCCGGACTTTTCCCGATCCCTTTGCATACACAGAGCGGGGATACTTTCCCGCAAGCATAAGACACGGCCCAATGGCATGTGTCGGATGCATCAGGGGCGGATATCCCTCCCAGTAAGAGGGCCATCCCTCCATATCCTGGTAATGGGCGCAGGACATATACTGTATCTTTCCCATTTCTCCTCTTTTATACATATCCTGAACAAAGAAAAATTCCCTGCCAAAAACTGTCGTTTCCAAAAACATATACTGTTTTCCGGATTTTTTCCGCGCGTCGATTACCGCATGCAGTTCCTCCAGCGACATGCCCATCGGTATGGTACAGCCGCAATGCTTTCCTGCATTCAACGTTCGAATGGATAATTCGGCATGGGTTGACGGCGGCGTTACGATATGGACCGCATCCACCTCCGGATCATCCAGTATGGGCTGGATATCCGCAAAACATTCCTCTTGTTTAAATCCAAACTTTTCCCGCGCTATTTTCAGCAATCGTTCATCCGTATCCGCAACCAGAACTTCCGAAACGTCCGGGTGCTTTTTATAAATTGCTACAAATTCCATGCCAAAGCTTAATCCTACAACTCCGACTTTTATCTTTTTGCTCATAGTATCATGTCCTTTCATTCATTAAAAATGATTTCCGTATCATCCAGAGAACCGTATATCACATCGACCTTCTGCGCATAGGTTCCGTCTTCCCGTTTTGTCTGTGAGATTGTCCCCCAGGCCTTTCCGTTACACCAAAAGCTTTTATAATAATCCCGGTTGATCTGCGGCGAAAAATACATCCTATGGTTCACATTATCTGCCCGGAAACCGTTTAATGCGTTAAGCAGCGCATAGCTCGACATGGCCCGGATATAATAAAAGCCTGACTCACTGTCGCTCCATGGATTACGTTTTACGCCGTCCTGGCGGTCTCTTACCGCCTTTACAACAGACAGTCCCTCTTCTGTCAGGCCGGTACGTATCAATAATGCAGCCACTTCATATTCAATTCCGGTCCAGATTTCTCCGAAATAGATGAAAGGAATTTTGGGGCGTCCCCCTTTCGGCCACGTGCAGGGAGTGATCCCTTTTTCATCGTTTACGATAAACGCCCGCTGAACATGGGGATGTTCGCTTGCCCGATCCATAAAATTGTATTGATAAACGGATTTTATGGCTGACTTTACATGATCCTCAGGCAGTATGTACCCCAGTCCTCCCTCAAACGCAAGATACTGGCCTAACAATTGGTCGGACAGGCAGCCGTCGCCGTACTGATACCGGAAAGAATTCACATCCTGCATTACCTGCACATAATATTCGCCGTTAAAGGTTTTTTCATCCAGTTTTTCCGCTCCTTTCCGGGCGTTTATTCGATACTCCTTTGCAAGCTTTTTTTCCCCCATCGCGTCAGCCATTTCCGCCGCTGCCAGCAGCGCCGCATAAAAAACGGAACTAACCATACTGTTCATGCCATACAGCTCCGTATCATATGTAACATGCTGCGGCGCATCCAAAACATAGTCTCCGTCCAAATCCCAGGTTTTAACGGAATAAGCAAGCGCTTTTTTCATATTAGGATAGCATTTTTTCAAAAACTGATTATCGCCGCTTATTTTCCATTCGCGGTACAGGCGGAAAATTGTACCCAGCTGTCCGTCGGCAGACGCAATCATTTTCCAGGCGGGCAGGCCCAATGTCTTATAAGAACGAAACGGCATATATCCGTCTTCCCCGGTTTCTACGGTAAATTCCACAAGCCGCATGGCGCGCTCCAGTTCCGGAAACAAAAAAGCCGCCGTCTGTGCATAGTTCCAGACATGGGTACAAGTCCCGGCGCCGCATCCGACGCGTTCCCGCACGCCCTCCCAGCTCATAAACGTACCGTCCTTAATGCGAAAACAGGTAGGACTTCTTAAAACCGTAATATTATTGGCCACTGCCTCCAACACGTAACCGGGCAAAGTGGATTCATAAAAGGCGTTGGTAAAATCAAGGGTCTGCCTTGTCAGCCTGTCTTTTTCTTTTAACAGGTACTCTATAACGTCCCATGCGCTCGAATAAAATGAGGCATAATAATTTTGTACCGTCTTATAATTATGTTCCAGAACCGCTTTTACATGCCTGTCGGTATCGCCCCAATCGCTTACGCGGTTTGGAAAATACCAGGAAATCAGAAATTCAAAAACCTTCTCCTCACCGGGTTTCAGTTCCTCCTCACAGCATATGGAACCGATTGCATCCGTAAAATGCAGGTAACTGAAATCATATTGTTCAGCCCATTCGCAGCCTCCCGTGATTCTGTCCGAATTTTCCTCCAGCCGTCCGTCCGTCACAAAATCATCCCAGAAGTCCTGCGCTCCGTCCGTCCACTGGCCCTGTAACCAAAGGGGTTTAACCGTAATATCCGGGCATGTTGTGGCAAATGCCATATTTCCGCTGCCTATATGATACTCCGGAATATTTTCCCCTGTATAAAACAAGCCTTTGCACACACCGCTTTCCCTGTATTCATTCTTTGGTTCCCCTTCCAGTTTCATATGCATCCATACGTCGTATTTATCAAACCCTGCCGCGTTCGCCATGGACCCTGCTACGGAAACTTTTACATTTTTTTCATTCTTATTTTTTACATAGTACCTTATATAAGCGCCCGGGATTCCTGAATCATCCGCGTTGAGCGGAATAAACGGAGTAAAAGCCTCCATCCGGACGTCAACAGGCATTTCTTCATCTTCCAGATCTACCCATACAAACGGATATTTGGAAGTCATCGCTGATTTTTTGAATCTGGGAAGTCCTCCTAATTCACACCGTAAAAAGCCTTCAGGTTTGGAAAAAGGCGCGTTTACCTCCGATTCCAGTATTTTTGCCTTCACTTCCCGGCCGCACTCCGTCCGGATAGCAAAGAACGAATACGGTAAAATATTATCTGCGCCCGGTTCATTAAAGATCTGCCAGCTTTTTAACTCTCCTCTGGAACCGACGCTGATATTTCCGGTGCCGATTCCCCCCAGCAAAAAGCCTGCTTCCGAAGCGTGCCCGTCATATGTTTTCTGTCTGTTTGAGCACATTATTTCTTCATGCTTATATTTTGTCTGCATACATTCATACCTCCTGTCTTATCCTTTTACCGCTCCCGCAGTCATGCCCTCTATAATATATTTCTGCAGCAGAATATAAAAAGCAAGCTGAGGCACAATGACAAGAACCGCGGAAGCAACCATTCCGCTGTAATCCATACTGTAGGTACTGCGAAACATGGATGCGCCTAAGGACACCGTCATTTTGGCCGCATCGTTAATAAGGGTTACGGAAAGCGGATATTCATTCCAAACATAAATTACATTAAATACTACCAGCGTCGCGAATACCGGTTTGATAACCGGTATAACGATTCTTAAACACAGATTGGCCAGACCGCATCCGTCGATGATTGCGGCCTCTTCTATCTCTCCCGGAAAATCACGTAAAAATCCCACAAATATCAGCGTATTAAAAGATACGGATGTTGCCGTAAGCGGTAAAATCAGCGATAAATAGGTATTTTGCAAATGGAACATAATCGTAACCCGGTAAAGAGGAAACAGCAGCAGATACGATGGTATCGTAAGTCCAATTAACAAAAAAACATAGAAGCCGTTTCTTACTTTTTCATATTTGAATACCATTCTGCTTAAGCAGTAAGAACTCATAAAGGTTACCGCCAGTCCCAAAATCTGCGTAAAGATTACCAATATTCCCGTATTTTTATATAATAACGGGAGATTAAGAACCTTAAGCGCCCGCCTGTAATTATCCAGTTCCAGGCCTGCAGGCAGTGAAAACGGTTCATTCAGAATTGCCGTGTCTGTCTTAAACGACAAAAGAATCAGCCAAAAAAACGGCAGCACCACAATCAGTCCGATCATCAAAGCCATTGCCACTTTTACGGCCTGCTTTAAGTTTTTTCCCATATTCCGATCACCTGTCATTTCCTTTCTTCAGCCTTGATCCGGCGTTTTTCAGATATATAATTGAACAAATTCCGGCAAAAATGAAAGTCACAGTCGCTATGCTCATACCATATCCATAACGGTTGGAAGTAAATGTAATATGGTACATATAAGTTACCAGAACGTCCGACAAATGATTGGGCCCCCCATTCGTCAGCTGCTGCACGGTTTCAAATATTTTAAAGGACCCCGTGATAATCAAAACCACCACTATGGTGATTGTCTCCCTGAGCATGGGCAGAACAATATATACTATGCTCTGCAGCTTTCCCGCTCCGTCTATCTGGCCCGCCTCATGTATTTCACCTGGAATCTGCCGCAGTCCGGCGATAAAAACGGTTGTGTAAAATCCCAGCACCTGCCACATATACACAACGGCTACCGAATAAGGAGTAAGCGTTTTTCCGCCGATCCATTCCATCGCAAATCTTTCCAGTCCGACAGCCTTCAGAAATGCATTAATTAATCCCATGGAAGGGTCCAGAATGAACACCCACAGAACCCCTACCAGAATCGGTGCGATCACGTAAGGCGAAAAAACCATTGCCTTGCACAGTCCGTTTCCGCGAAACGGTTTTTCCAGCAGCAGCGCCAGAAGAAACGATAAAGGAAGCAGTATCATTGCCGACATCAGCAAAATGATACACGTATTTTTCAGGGCCGTAAAAAAGAACGGGTCCCGGAAAAGATTTATATAGTTTCTGATCCCAATAAACGCCGGCCGGCCTACGCCGGTAAACTTCATAAAGCTATAGTATATGGTAACAAAAACGGGCATGATAATAAAAACCGTATAGAGCAAAAGCGATGGTATCATCATAACCGCCATACTTTTCATTTTACTTATCCAACGCATTTTTTTCTCCTTTACATAAAGAAGGAGCCGCTGCAACAGTAAATAATCTATTTATCTGCTTTTGCAACAGCCCCCTATGCAAAATCAATTCGCTAATCAAACAATCCGATGGCCTGCATCTGGTTATCCATAAAATCGCACGCTTCCTCCGGCGTATATACTCCGTTAATCACTCCTGTAATAGAATCATGATAGGATGCCTCCAGGTCGCCCGGAATATAAAAATTAGGCGCTAACACAGGACTTTGCCAATTATCGTTCATTTTTTCCATCACTCTTGCAAAAACCGGATATGCTGCCGAATCAACCGTACCCTGATATTTCGTAACAGGCACGCACTGATTGTCTTCCACGATTATTTTGGTGCCGCTGCTGCCATAGTAGAATTTGAGGAAATCGATTACCACCGCATACTTTTGCGGATCTTCCTCTTTAAGCTTCGCGGAAACGCAGTACGGGAAAGAGGCCGCCTTCATGGATATCTCCTGGGTTCCGACGCCATCGTCAAAAACAGGTCCCCAATCGAAATATATATATTCTTTCAGTTCACTGCTGTCAAACTTCTTTGTATCCCATACGCCGCTGTCCAGCATTGCCGCCTGTTCTCCCATAAACAATTCGGTCGCTTCCCAATAGCCAATAGATGACACGTTGTCCGGCCACATGCCCAGTTCCGTCATTTCACGCAGCTTTTCATAAAACTTAAGGTAATCCGGATTATTCCACTTTTCTTCTCCTGCCAAAACCGCGTCTATATGGTCGAAGAATCCAAAGCGGCAGAACATATTTGTAAGCGCCCACACACTGTATGTGTCCTTCGCGCCGCGGGCCATAGGTATGATTCCGTTTTCCCGAAACACCTTGCAGACATTCAGCAGCTCCTCGTACGTTTCAGGAATTTCCAATCCGCATTGTTCAAACAGTTTTTTATTATACCAGATTCCGTTTGCCTGCACCTCACAGGGAAGGCCATATATGCGCCCGTCCACTTCCAGAACGTCTGTCATTCCGTCAAGAAACCCTTCCGCAAAGCTCTGATCCGCCATAATATCATCCGTTATGTCCGCGATCTGCCCTGCCTCAATCATTTCCCTTGCCACACCGGTTTTAATGTAAAACAGATCCGGCAGCGAATCGGATTGAGCCGCCATCTTCATTTTGTTAATATGCTCGTTAATGTCGGTTCCCTGAATCTCAATTTCCACATTCGGATGCTCTTTCATATAGGCCTGTACAACGCCCCACACCTGCGGCGCCTGGTTTTCCACATCCGCAATGTGTTCCGCAAAAACAAATTTTATTTTTTCTTCGGAATCATCTGCATTATCGGAAGCATCGTTTACTTTTGTTTCCTGCGACGGTTCCTGCGGCGTTTTATCACCAGAAGACGAACATCCGCCAAGAGGCATTATGAACATTGAAAAAGCAAATAATACTGCCAAGATTTTTTTAGCCATCTTCTTCTCTCCTTTTCCCGTATTTCTTTAATTTTTGTGTTTCTGTTAACGTAATTTTTATCCCTGCGCAGTTTATATAAATATTAATACGTTCTTAATTTATGAAACCATCCAGAATACAAACGGAACTTCTGGATATAAGAACCGGATCTATAGCCAGTACGGCCGCTTCCTTTTTTATCTCATTTTCCCGTCTCTGCCTTATTCCGTTGAGAATAATTTCACATGCCGACGACGCAACCTGTTCAAAGGGATGTGAAATCGCGGTAATGTTATACGCCCTTATCCAAGGTAAATCATCATAAACAATCAGGCTGATATCCCGGGGTATGGAAAGATGCATTTCATTCAATGTCTGTATGACGTTCACCGTCATTGCCTCATTCACGGAAATAATAGCGGTAGGCTTTAATACCGTGATTTTCTGGCGGATTATATTTCTTATATTGCCCACATAATCCATTTTGCACAGATTTTCTTCAAATATAGGAAGCGAATACTCCTGAAACGCTCTTCTGTATCCCGGCTCCCTCTCGGGACACAAATCCCACCGTTTATAAAACATGGTAATATTTCTATGTCCGCATTTAATCAGCTGCTTTGCCGCCAGATAAGTGCCTGCCTCGTCGTCAAATTTCAGGACGTCCATTTCCGGATAAATTACATTGAAAAGCTGAAGCATCACCACCCCGGCATCCTGGAGACGGTCGATCACATCCATCCGCTCCGTAGTCATCGGTTCGAAAATAATTGCCTTTACATTCAATTTTTCCAACAACTCCAGATTTTTTATCATCTGATCTATGTCATCGTTACAATACAGGGCAACGACCTGAATCTGATAACGTTCAAATTCTTTCGTCAGGGCGTCTATCAGGCGGTTAAAAAAAGAATTCAGGACGCTTCCCACAACTATGCCTATAATATCCTGCTGATTATCCCTTTTGACTTTGCCGCCTTTTAATGCCTTGGGAATATAAGATAATTCCCTGGCCGCATCAAGAACCCTTTTTCTTACGTCCTCGCTGGTGGTATATGTATCGCTGAACACTTTGTAAACCGTAGGAACGGATACTCCTGATAAATCTGCAACATCTTTAATAGTACTCACGTTTCTTCCTCCTGCTGATAATAATATTGAACTAATTATACTACTATTATTTGCATTTATCAATAATAATCCGTTTTATTTTATCGATAATTATTTTTCATTTCCCCCCTGCCTGTAATGAGATTATATTGCTTTCCAACAAATATGTCAACTCTTTACGTTATTTATGTTTCATTTTTGTTGATTATCTACAATTATAAATAATATTTTTTATATAATAGTCAATAAATTATCGATAATTATTTGTGTTTTATGTAATTATTTTCCACATATTTTTTATTAATACACAAAATATAATTCTTCTCAATTTCACATTGCTTTACACAAATCTGCCAATTATAATATAATTATTAACTTTCAATCATGAACGGGGACTTAAACATGACAATTTCAGCAGATTATCACATGCACTCTTCCTTTTCAGGCGACAGCAGCGCACCCATGGAAACAATGATCCAAAAAGCGGTTTCATTGGGACTGACACACATCTGTTTTACGGAACATATGGATCTGGATTTCCCTATTGAAAAAGGGCAGCCTGCCGGACTTTTTGAGGTCAATACGGATGCTTACCGTGATGAGCTTTTTAAATTACGGGAAAAATACAGTTCACAGATTCAAATCGGATTCGGCCTGGAGCTTGGCCTGCAGCCTCAGCTGGTACAGGAGCATACGCTTCTGGTAAAACAGTATGCCTTTGACTTCGTGATCGGCTCTTCCCATATCTGTAACGGACGCGATCCCTACTATCCCGCTTTTTATGAAGGACGCGGAGAAGAGGAAGCTTACCGTGAATACTTCCAGTCGGAAATCGACAATTTGAAAGCATTTTCGGATTTTGACGTATACGGGCATCTGGATTATGCGGTACGCTACGGCCCGAACCGTGACCGGGAATATACGTATGAAAAATACAGGGATCTTTTAGACCCCCTTATCGATTTGCTGCTGAAAAAGGGGAAAGGACTGGAAATCAATACGGGCGGCATAAAGTACGGCCTGCGTGAGCTGCATCCCTTAAAGGCCGTATTAAAACGTTACCGGGCTCTGGGCGGGGAAATTGTAACGGCAGGTTCCGACGCACACAGTCCTGACCGAATCGCATATGGCTTCGACCGGGCATGCGAAGTCCTTGAACAATGCGGCTTCCGGTATTATACCGTTTTTAAAAACCGCCGGGCGGAATTTATACGCTTATAATTTGTCTTTTGGACGGAGGTTATTATGAATCAGATTCTTATTATTGACGATGATATACCTGTAGGAAACATGCTGGAGGAAGTCCTTGGCAGAGAAGGATATAAGGTGCTGCGGGCATACTCCGGCACGGAAGCACTCCTGCTGCTTTCCGCAGGGCAGCCGGATCTTGTCCTGCTGGATTTAATGCTGCCGGGACTTTCCGGCGAAGAAATCCTTCCCAGACTGGCCGGCATCCCCGTAATCGTGTTAAGCGCCAGGGCCGACACCGGCAGCAAGGTAAAGCTTTTGTTAGAAGGCGCGGCAGATTACATGACCAAGCCTTTCGATACGAAGGAGCTGCTTGCACGGATCGTTGCTGCGCTTCGAAAGGCTGCGTCCCCGGCCTGTACCGCGCTGCATTTTTCCGATCTGACCCTTGATACGGCTTCCCATACGGTCCGCGCGAAACAGGAGGAAGTCCGGCTGACCAGAACGGAATATGCCATTTTAAGGCTGCTTATGCAAAATCCCTCCCAGATCATTACAAAATCCCTGCTGCTTGACCGTATCGCAGAGGATACCCCTGACTGTACGGAAAGCTCCCTGAAAATGCACGTAAGCAACCTGCGCAGAAAGCTGCGCGGCGTAACCGGCAGGGATTATATCGAAGCTGTCTGGGGAATCGGTTTTAAACTGAAAAACGAATAATCTTTACGATATCTTTACGATTCTCTTTACCGTTTTCTTTACTTCTTTCCGATACAATGCCGTTATCACAAAAAAACCAGGAGGAAAATCCTCTGCTCCTGCATTGGCAGTCGCATTTTCCTTCGGAAAACAAGGAGGATTTATATGGATTATGTTTTAACTGCCAATGCCCTAAGCAAGCAGTACGGACATTTTAAGGCATTGAACGGACTTTCCATGCATGTTCCGAAAGGGGCAATTTATGGATTTGTAGGAAAAAATGGCGCCGGCAAAACAACTTTTATACGGCTGGTCTGCGGTCTGCAGTCCCCGTCTTCAGGAGATTTTACTCTTTACGGAATACACAGCGGTGAAAAAGAAATAAGAAAAGCACGCAGGCGGATGGGCGCGGTGGTGGAAACCCCTTCCATCTATCTCGACATGACTGCGGAGGATAATCTGAAGGAGCAGTACCGTGTGCTGGGACTCCCCTCCCTTGACGGAATCCGGGAGCTGTTAGAGCTTGTAGGACTTTCGGATACCGGAAAAAGAAAGGCGAAGAACTTTTCCCTGGGTATGAAGCAGCGTCTCGGGATCGCCGTGGCGCTGGCGGGAAATCCGGATTTTCTGATACTTGACGAGCCTGTGAACGGCCTTGATCCACAGGGAATCATTGAAATCCGGGAACTGATTTTAAAGCTCAACAGAGAGCATCAGATCACGGTTCTCATTTCCAGCCATATTCTGGACGAGCTGTCCCGCCTGGCAACGCACTACGGTTTTCTTGACGGCGGACATATCGTTCAGGAAATCAGCGCGGCAGAGCTGGAGGACGCCTGCCGGAAATGTATGCGTATTGAAGTGTCGGACACCCGCGCCCTGGCCTGTGTGCTGGATACCCTGCACACGGATTATAAAATCCTTTCCAATACCCGGGCGGACATCTATGCAAAGCTGAACGTTTCACAGCTTACCCTTGCCCTGGCTGAAAAGAACTGCGAGGTCCTCTCCCTGCAGGAACGTGATGAAAGTCTGGAACATTATTTTATGAATCTGGTAGGAGGTGAAGAAAATGCGTAAATTGTTATCGGCTAATTTTGCCCGTTTATGGAAAAATAAAGTACTGTGGCTCGGCACAGCCGTTCTGTTTGTGTGGTCTGTCATGCACATGGCGAACGGCTGCAGGCAGGCGACACAAAGCATGTCCGATTTTAATTACGGGCTGGACCACTATTATTTTCTCTATGTCCTCTTAATCGGCGTTTTCTGCGCCGTATTCACAAGTCTGTTTATAGGCTCCGAATACAGCGACGGCACAATCCGCAATAAGCTGGTTGTGGGGCATACTCGCATACAGGTATATTTTGCCAATCTTCTTACGTGCTTTACGGCAACCCTGCTTATGATGTCCGCCTGGCTGCTCGGCGCGTTAACCGCAATCCCTGTTCTTGGAACCTGGAAAATGGGGGCTTCCGGACTTTTCCTGTATTTACTGCTCAGTATTTTAATAGCCGCCGCAAACGCCGCAATTTTTACGCTGATCTCCATGCTCTGCGGCAGTAAGGCGACGGCCGCCGTAGTATGTATTCTTCTGGCTTTCGGTCTTCTGCTTTGCGGCAGCACGGTTTATAACCGCCTGCAGGCGCCGGAAATGACAAACAATATCATTGTCACGGCGGAGGAAGGCATGTCCTTTAGCGAACCGGAACCCAATCCCGATTATGTCAGCGGATGGGCCCGGACCGCCTATGAATGGATACTGGATCTGCTGCCGTCCGGACAGGGAATCCAGATCTCTGACCTGGCCGTGGCAAGACCTCTGCGGATGCTTCTGCTATCCGTTTTTCTCACTGGTACGGTGACTGCGGCCGGAGTTTTCTTCTTCCTGAAAAAAGATTTGAAATAAGGACTGGTGATAAATATGACGACACGCGCGTTCTTCCTGTTGCTTCCATGTATGGTTCTATTGTCGGCGGCGCTTTTGCTGCTTGTGAAAATTTTCCTGATAAAAAGCAGTATGGACGAAATCTGCTCGCAGCTGGAAGAACAACTTTCCGGGGATACCAATATTCTGATCAGCACATCCTCTCGGGACAAACAGATCCGACGTCTGGCCGCCGGACTGAATATGGAGCTGCAGAAGCTGAAAAAAATGCGGCGGCAATATCAAAACGGTAACCGGGAACTGCAGGACGCCATTATGAATATTTCCCACGATCTGCGCACGCCTCTGACGGCCATAACCGGATATCTTGATTTATTGGAAACGGAAGAAAAATCAGACAACGCAGTCCGTTATCTTTCCTATATCCAAAACCGGGCGGAGGCATTAAAAAACCTGACTGACGAATTGTTCTGTTTCGCCTATACTACCTTACCGGAGAAAGGCCTTCCTCTTGAGGCGGTCTGTTTGAACGCCGCCCTGGAGGAAAGTATCGCAGCTTTTTACGCCGCTTTAAGCGGACGGGGGATTCTTCCAAAGATTTTCATTACGGAAAAGAGAATCTTCCGGCAGCTAAACACAGAAGCGCTTTCCCGTATCTTTGACAATATCCTGAACAACGCTTTAAAATACAGCGGCGGGGACTTACAAATCTGTCTGCTGGAGGACGGAACCGTCTCTTTTTCCAATCAGGCCCCAACCTTAAACAAAATACAGACCGGCAGACTTTTCGACCGCTTCTTTTCTGTGGAAGCAGCCCAAAACTCAACCGGTCTGGGTCTTTCTATTGCAAAAGCGCTTACGGAACAAATGAACGGCATAATAACCGCCTGCTACGAAAACGGAACCTTGCACGTAAACCTGTCTTTCCCGCAGTCCTAGTAGTATGTCCTTAAATTTATTGTGCAAATGAGCCAACTGTAGTATAATGAA
>CAJUNP010000049.1 GCA_910587935.1 uncultured Lachnospiraceae bacterium | reverse complement strand
TTTCAAGTATGGACTAAAAATGGTTTTAGGAAAAGGCGGGGGATTTGACGTTTACTAATTTAGATATTGAATACCTGTTATATAATCATATATGTCAGGGTTATCGGGGATATATGCTGTCAATGATTTGCATTTGACAGGTTCCTTTTTTATTGAGTGTCCTGCAATTAAAATTTCGCCATCGTTGAAATCCATTACACCAACGATGGCTCGAATAGTAGTTGTTTTTCCGGCTCCATTGTGTCCGATAAAACCATGAATTTCTCCGGGCATAACCGATAATGAAAGGTTATCTGCTGCCTTTTTATTTTGGGAATATGTTTTCGTAAAATTTTTGATTTCAAGTATTGCTTGCATAATCTTCCTCCTTTTTTATCATATAGATAATATTATCATAATGATAATATTAAGTCAATAAGAACCGCTCTCTTTTGTGGGCGGTAGATATTTACTGCACATTGTCCGGTGGCGAAAGAATTATCCCTATTGTCCTCAGCTTTCTTTTATCGTTCGGTTTATTATTTTTTACTGTACTAATGATACTTGAAATATTGCTCATAAGCGTATTCAATTCTTCATCAGATAAATAGATATGAGAAAGTGAAAATCCCGACATATCCTCCTTAATGTTAATGTCAGGGGACTGGCAATACTCCTGAAACTGCTTTGCAAATCCCCAAAAATACTGCATAAATAATTGCATATAAAGTGTACCGGAATTTTCTGCTAATATTGTTTCAAAATTACTGTTAAGGTCAAACGCAAGTGCATAAGTTTTTTCTACTGTACCGCGCACTTGTGTTTCTTCAATAACTTTTAATAGACCATCACTTAACATTTTTTTAAGATTGCGATACAAAGTTGCTTGTGGAATATCGTCAAATTTATCCGACAAATATTTAGCAGTTGCCTGTCCATGTGAATATATTTCAATTAGTAATTTGCATTTTACCGGGTTCGCAATACAATCCATTATCTGATCTATCATAATATATCCTCCTAATCAAGTTGTGTGATAATATTATCACTTTGATACTAAAAAGTCAATCAGTGGTATGCGTCTGCTGCTTCCTTTCGCTTCCGTTCCGGGGGCTGTGGCTGTTCGTAAATGGTGGTTGCTCATAACCGTATAACCTTTGTCTTTCTTATTTCCGCGCGCTAAGAGCCGCATAAATCAAGGCTTTGTTTGCCCTTACTGTGTAACATGAGGGCATAAAAAAGCAGAAGTCTTCAAATAATATGGAAGATTTCTGCTTTTTGTGAATTATAGATAAAAAAATACTGCGAAAATTAGGAAAAATATAAGAAATTAGGAAATATTTAACTTTTCTATTGAAACGTTTCCACGCATATGCTAATATTGAACTATCAAATTTGGAAACGTTTCAAAACGTTACACAACACATTTATCATGGAGGGAAAACTATGAAGAAGAAATTGGCATTACTGTTGACAATCGTCATGGCAGTCGGACTGTTTGCAGGCTGCGGCGGTAAAGAATCAAAAGGTTCCGTTTACTATCTCAATTTCAAACCGGAAGCAGACGCTGCATGGCAGGAACTGGCTAAGACCTACAAAGAGCAGACCGGCGTAGACGTTAAGGTTGTTACGGCAGCATCCGGTACTTACAGCGAAACTCTGACGGCAGAGATGAGCAAAAGCTCCGCTCCTACTCTTTTCCAGTGCGGCAATCAGGCAGGTCTTGATACATGGAAAGACTACTGTCTGGATTTAAAGGATACGGATTTCTACAAAGAAATGACCACCGACGACTTTAACTTAAAAGGCGAGAACGGCGAAGTATTCTGCGTAGGTTACTGCTATGAAGCGTTTGGTATCATTACCAACGTGAAGCTGTTAGGCGACGCCGGATACAGTCTGGAAGATATTAAAGATTTTGCATCTTTAAAATCCATTGCGGAAGACATTACCGCACGTTCCTCTGAACTTGGATTTTCCGCATTTACCTCAGCAGGTCTTGACAGCTCCTCCAGCTGGAGATTTACAGGACACCTTGCAAACATGCCTTTATACTATGAATTCAGAGACGATAACGTAACTTCCCAGCCTGCTGCGGTTACCGGAGCATACCTTGACAACTACAAGAGCATCTGGGATTTATACATTAACAACGCAACCTGCGCTCCTGCAGAGCTTTCCAGCAAAACCGGCGACGAAGCGGAAGCAGAGTTTGGAAACGGCAATGCCGTATTCTATCAGAACGGTACATGGGAATATGCTAACTTAACCGGAACCTTCGGCATGAATCCTGACGATCTGGCAATGATCCCGATTTACTGCGGCGTTTCAGGCGAAGAAAATGCAGCTCTTTGCTGCGGTACTGAAAACTGCTGGGCAGTAAACAGCAAAGCGTCCGAAGCAGACATTAAGGCAACCCTTGATTTCATGAAATGGGTAGTAACTTCTGAAGAAGGTACACAGATGATGGCCCGCGAATTCGGCCCTATCCCTTTCAAGAATGCTAAAGCATCCGAAAACGTATTCTTTACCGATGCTAACGAATACATTGCAGACGGCAAATACGTTGTTACCTGGGCGTTTAACCATACTCCCAACGTAGACGCATGGAGAGCGGCTCTTGAATCCGCATTATTACAGTATTCCGCGAACGGCGGTTCCTGGGACGATGTAAAAACCGCATTTGTAGACGGCTGGGCTTCCCAGTATGCGGCAGAGCATAACTAAATAATCGTATAAATATCAATAACTATAAGCTTAAGGGCGGGCAGATGCCCGTCCTTAAAGCATATACGGCGTTCTTCATCCGAATTTGAGACGCAGCCAAGCTGCAACGTGGAGGTTACTATGAAAAAAACAAGAAAGAAATCCGATGCGGTAGCGTTAAACAGCGTACTGGTACGCAGGCCCATTCAACGCTGCTTTCCGATTTTCATATTTCCTACTTTTATCGCTTTTATTATTGGATTTTTATATCCCTTTGTAAAGGGAATTTACCTGTCATTTTGTACCTTTACCACTCCCAGGGACGCAAAATTTGCAGGTTTGACAAATTACATTAAGGCGTTTCAGGATCCGTCCTTTGTGCATGCCTTCTGGTTTACCGCATTGTTTACGATTGTTTCCATTCTTGCCATCAACATTCTGGCGTTTACCGTAGCGTATGTTCTCACACAGAACATTCTGGGAGCCAATGTATTCCGTACCGTATTTTTTATGCCTAACCTGATCGGCGGCATTGTACTCGGTTACATCTGGTCCATGATCTTTGACGGTATTTTAAGATATTATGACACCTACCTGCTTGCAAAAACAAGCTATGGCTTCTGGGGTCTTCTGATTTTAATGTGCTGGCAGCAGGTTGGTTATATGATGATTATTTATATTGCCGGACTGCAGGGAATTCCCGAAGACATGATGGAGGCGGCCAAAATTGACGGCGCCAATAAGTGGCAGACTCTCTGGAAGGTAACGATACCAAACGTAATGCCCTCCATTACCATCTGCGTATTCTTAACGCTGACCAATTCCTTCAAGCTCTTCGACCAGAACCTGGCGTTGACCAACGGTATGCCCGCGGCGTTCCAGCCGGACGGCTCCATAATCAATACGACGGAAATGCTGGCGTTAAATATCTACAAGACCTTCTATACAGGCGCCAACACCAGAGGCGTGGCGCAGGCTAAGGCAGTGATGTTCTTTATTCTTGTAGCGGCCTTTGCACTGGCACAGTTAAAGGCAACCAGAGACAAGGAGGTGCAGCAATAATGAAAGAAAAAAGAACCGTAGGCAGCATTATTTTAACCTGTCTGTTTGTAATTATCTGTATTGTATATGTACTTCCGATCGTGGAGGTAGCCATTAACTCCTTTAAGGCAAACGCCTATGTCAATACGGACACCTTTGCTCTTCCCAACTCCGAATCCTTTGTAGGATTTGCAAACTACGTGAAGGGTATGACTTTTGGTAACTATCCCTTCCTTAAGTCCGTGTTTTACAGCTTTTACATTACCATTTTTTCAACCATCCTGATTTTACTCTGCACTTCCATGTCCGCATGGTACATTGCAAGGGTAAACAGCAGATTCAGCCGGATTTTTTACTACTTATGCGTATTTTCCATGATCGTTCCGTTCCAGATGGTTATGTATACCCTGGCGGGAACCGCGGATACGCTCCATTTAAATACACCTTGGACCATCCCCATTATTTACCTTGGATTCGGAGCGGGACTGGCAATCTTCATGTTTGTGGGATTTGTAAAAGGACTTCCCCTGGAAATTGAAGAAGCGGCCGCCATCGACGGGTGCGGGCCCCTGGTTACTTTCTTCCGGGTTGTGCTTGCCATGTTAAAACCGACCATGGTATCCGTAGGAATCCTGGAAGTTATGTGGGTCTGGAACGATTACCTTTTACCCTACCTGGTGCTGGACCGTACGGAATACATGACGATTCCGATCCATATCCAATACCTGAAAGGAAGCTACGGCTCCGTAGACCTTGGCGCTACCATGGCCATTATTATGCTCAGCATCCTGCCGATAATTATCTTGTATTTATTCTGTCAGAAGTATATTATAAAAGGTGTTGCAGCGGGGGCTGTGAAAGGATAGACAGACAATGACGATAAAAGATTTGGCACGTGAGACCGGATATTCCGTAGGTACGGTATCCCGTGTGCTCAATAACCATCCAAACGTAAGCGAGAACGCAAAAAAAACCATACTGGAAGCAGTGGATAAGCACGACTTTATTCTCAACACCAGTGCCAAAAATTTAAAACAGCAGCAAAGCGAAACGATCATTACCATTGTAAAAGGTAATTCCAACGAATTATTTGCTTCCATGCTGGAAACCATACAATCCCTGTTTGCGGGGACAGATTACACACTGGTTACGGATTTTATGGATGAGGATGACAACGAGGTACTTCACGCAAGGCAGCTGTGCCGCGACAAAAAACCGAAAGGTATTTTGTTTCTGGGAGGAAATAATAAAAATTTTCAGGAAGATTTTGATAAAATCAAGGTGCCCTGTGTGCTTGTCACCAATGACGCATCGGAACTGGATTTCCAGAATCTTTCCAGCGTTACCACCAACGACTGCATGGCAGCGCGCTGCGCGGTAAACTACCTGATGGAAAACGGCCACACCAGAATCGCGTTAATCGGAGGTTCCACGGCATCCGACACAAGCCGTCTCCGCTATAAAGGATGGGAAGAAGCGCACCTGCAAAGAGGTATGAAGCTTGACCAAAGCGGGCCGTACATCAGCGGTAAATATTCCTTCAAAAGCGGATACGAGGCCATGGACCAGCTCTTAAGCCGGGGCATTAAGGTAACGGCGGTATTCGCCATGGCGGACGTAATGGCAATCGGAGCCATCAGCGCTATTTGCGATTACGGACTTAGGGTGCCGCAGGATATTTCCGTAGTCGGTTTTGACGGAATCCAAATCGGAGAATTTTACTGTCCCAAAATCACAACGATTGAACAAAATGCGAAACAACTGGCAAAAAGAAGCTACGAAATGCTTGTGGAATGTATTGAACAAAATGCGCCTGCACGCCATGAGTATATTCCTTTCCGTTTAAAGTGCAGGCAGAGTGTAAGAAAAATATAGCAATGAAAAGAGGTCAGCCCATGAGACAAAGCGGAATATTACTTCATATGTCCTCATTGCCCTCGCCCTATGGAATCGGAACCCTGGGAAAAGCCGCTTACAGGTTTGTGGATTTCTTAAAAGAAGCCGGACAGAGCTGTTGGCAGATGCTTCCGATTAATCCCACCGGATACGGTGATTCGCCTTATCAGGCGCTGTCAACCTTTGCCGGCAATCATTACCTGATTGATTTGGAGCTGTTAGCAAAAGAGGGACTTTTACAACCCGAAGAAATGCAGGAGCAGGAATGGGGAGAAAATCCCGCAAAAGTGGATTTCAGCCTCCTGTACCGACATAGATTACCGCTTTTATACAAAGCTTTTCTCAGATTCGACGGACACAACGATCCGCGGTACCGGGAGTTTACGGAGAAGCAAAAGTGGTGGCTGGAAGACTTTGCGGTTTTTATGGCCCTGAAAAAAGAACATCACCAGGCCCCCTGGACAGATTGGGAGGACGGAGTCCGTCTCAGGAAACCGGACGCCATGGAAGCCTGCAGGGAACGTCTGCAGGATCAGATAGAATTTCACTTCTTTTTACAATATACTTTCTATAAACAATGGGAAGAACTGCACCGGTATGCCCGTGAGCAGGGAATCTCCTTAATCGGCGACGTGCCGATTTATGTTCCCATGGA
The DNA here is from genome assembly GCA_910587935.1 of uncultured Lachnospiraceae bacterium. Classification (GTDB taxonomy): domain Bacteria; phylum Bacillota; class Clostridia; order Lachnospirales; family Lachnospiraceae; genus MGBC143606. The sequence goes on along the minus strand of CAJUNP010000049.1, from coordinate 10,247 downwards.
CTCGGCGGACGTATGGGCGTCGCCGGATCATTTTCAGTTAGACGCCAACCGGATGCCCGTTATAATCGCAGGTTGTCCGCCGGATGCTTTTTCCGCCGTCGGGCAGAGATGGGGCAATCCCATTTACGATTGGGAACGCATGAAGCAGGACGGTTTTGACTGGTGGATTTCCCGCCTGCGCGTGGCGGCGCACTTTTTTGACAGGGTGCGTATCGACCATTTCCGCGGAATCGAAAGCTATTGGGCAATACCCTCCGAAGAAGAGACGGCCGTAAAAGGAGAGTGGCGCAAGGGTCCGGGTATGGACTTAATTAATGCAATCCGCCAAAACCTGCCCGAAACCCGCTTTATTGCGGAGGATTTAGGATTTTTAACTCCCGAAGTCATACAGATGCAGGAACAGTCCGGATTTCCGGGCATGAAAGTACTGCAGTTTGCTTTTGACAGCAGGGAAGCCGGCAATTACCTGCCTTTTACGTATTCGCCGAACACGGTATGTTATACGGGAACCCATGATAACGAAACGCTGCTCCAGTGGCAGCAGATGATCAGTGAAGAAAACCTGCGGTATGCTATGGAATATTTGCAGTTAGAGGACGCGGAAAAGCTTCCGAAAGCCATGATCTGCTGCGGTATGGCGTCCGTTTCGGATCTGTTTGTAGCCCAGATGCAGGATTACCTGGGACTGGGAGCCGACGCGCGGATGAATAAGCCAAGCACCTTAAACAGCCAAAACTGGACATGGAGAGTGCAGGAAGAACAGCTTAGTCCGGCGCTTGCGGACGGAATCCGCAGGATGACGAAGCTGTATGGAAGATAGATTCAAAACATGCCCCCATACAGGACAAAGAATGTGAATGTTCAGTATGGGGGATTTTTTTAGGTCTAAAAAAGATATGTACCTTCACGTCTTTAAATGAAGGAGAAATAGCAATCAATTACAAGCTGGTTACATATTCATATCATCCAGAATTTCCCGTGCTACGATACTGTATCCTGATTCGGAAGAATATTTTGAATAAGGGCCTCCGGGCAGCCATTTTTCTGATTCAATAGAAAGATTTCTTATTTTATCCTCAAATGATTTAATAAGATCAAACTCCTTATCATTTATTTTCTTTCCGAGTAATTCAATAATAACCTTATTAAAAGATGAATATCCGATAGCCCCCTGGATAATTCTTCTTTTTTCTAAGTCAGAATTAAATAAGTCCGGCCATCTATTTTGTACGATCATCCAAATGTGAGTAATGATTTTATAACACATTTCAATACAATTTGTTATTTCAGTGTTTTCTTTCCAATCTAAAGAAATTAGATGTTTTTTTGCCATTTGATTTAGCAGAACGCGAGTTGATTTAACAAAAGCATTTAAACTTATTATTTGAAGAGTATTTTTCGGATTGCCCTCAAACAAAATTTTATCAAACCAAATATTATTAGAATCTTCCCGGAAATTTAAAATCTGAGCCAGTTCAACAGCGACATATTCTGCTCTTGGCATAGTCAGGTCTCCGCTGGTGTTGTATTTATTCATCTTGTTTTTCAAAACAAGGGCAAGAGATGTGTCCACCTTTTTAGATGTTTTGTTAATTGTTATAAATGTATCAATTTCAGTATTTTCATCCACTTTGGCCAAAACAATAACGGGAATTTCATAATCTTTAATCTCAGTATATCTGACAGGCGATTCTAATTGTAGCATTTTAAAGGCTTTTACCCGGTGTTGTCCGTCAACAATTCTCAATTTGCTGTTTTCTGTATATTCTTTATCTGTGGAACAAATAATAGCTGTTGGCAGAAAAAAATCCTGCTTTAAGTAGTCTGCTATTTTGGAACAGTGTTTATTGTCAATTTGACGCTGATAACCGGTAAAGTTAATAGGGTTAAACACATTTACAGAAGTATTATTAACTAACCAGTCAACCGTTTTTTTTGTTTGAAGTAAATCAAGTTGTTTATTTTGAGAGATTTTATCCATTCTTTTTGCGGCCTCCAATCTTATCATCTAACATAGTTAAAATATTTTCTATGTAATCCATATCCGGCTCGTCACTGTCTCCAAATGCATCCGTTTCATCACGGCTTTCATCCTGCGCTCCATACTTTTCCAATAAATATTTTGAAAGAAATAGCATAAAAGTTTCAAACGTCGAAAGGTCATATATTAATTCGCAAATATAAAATAGACATTTTAAATTATAATCTAAAAATTCAGTAGTAATCAATACTTTTAATTGAACAGCTTTTTGATCCGGATTATTCCAATTGCCCTCTATTTTACTAAAGTCCGTCTCTAAAAGTGAAAATGCAACATATTTTTTTATATACTGAATATTATCAGAATCAGAAAATATTTGAAAATATCCGTTATAGTGTGCTGCCAGAATATCTGTTCCACATTTTTGGGCGACAATCTCCTTTGTTTTTTCATAAAATAGTGCATAAATTAAATGTTTTTCACTATTTTTCTTTTTAAACAATGTAACCAGTTGTTTGTCGGATGCTTGTAAAATATTAAATACCTCTTCTGTAATGGCTATTTTATTTGAAATATCAGCATCATAATTTTTGTTCTTGTAAATAGTTTTATGTTCAACTTCTCCCCATATATTGTGCATAATAGCCTTGATTTGGAGCTCAAAGCAATATTTTTCTTTGAAAATTCCAGATAATTTGTATATAGTATGACCATTTTTTTGAATCTTGTTTTCAGAAAAATTTAATGTAAAATTTGTAAAATTCTTTTGATCATAGTATTCTTTCAGAATATTATAAATTATTTCTTCATCCTGCCAAAAGAAACAATTTATCCGGAAACCCAGTAAATCAGGCAGACATTTTGATATCATTTGCTGATTTTCTTTTATATCTTTGGTAACATTCCATGTTTTTATGTAATCTTTTCTATAAAGTTTCTCTTTAAAACTATCTTTACTTTTGATTCTAGACTCGATATTTTCATATATTTTATGTTCCTCTGATAATCTCTTTTTCAAATGTGTAACAAACATTTTGAGATCTTCTTCAATAGAGATCCTTACTTGTTTTAATTCATCTGCGAAATCGGAATCATTGAATGCTTCTAACAAATAGGTTTCCCGTTCTTTCAATTCATTTGTATTGCACATATTCAACCCCCGTAATAAATATGCGATTTAATTCGGTTAATCACATATCAGTTTAAATTTTATTATATAATTATAGCGCAAAGTGACAATTTTTTCAAATTACTTTTTGGTATTGTGTTCCATATAATTTTTATTAGCAACAACTGTTCGCAGTTTCTTGAAATTAAAATAAAGCGGTAAGGTAAAAACTGCCCTACCGCTCATGTGTCCTTTGACTATTTATTTTCCTTTAACTTAAACTGCCCGACAAGCTCGTCCAGCGTTATCGCCTGTGCCGACAGCTCCTGACTGGTTGCGGAAGCCTCCTGCGCCGTTGCCGCATTGCTTTGGACTACTTCCGATATTTGATTGACGCCCTTTTCAGCCTGCCGCATGGATTCTGTCTGATTCTCCACCATTACCTTTAAATCTCTGGAGAAATCGGCAATCTGCTTAATTCCTTCTACGACCATTTCAATAGATTCCGCAGCCCGCTCTGCCGCCCGGTTTCCGTCCGTTACCTCCTTAATGGAGCTTTCAATTAACTGCCTGGTATCCACAGCAGCCTTTGCGCTCTGGTCCGCCAGTTCCCGGATCTGGTCTGCGACCACCACAAAACCGCGCCCTGATTCCCCGGCTCTTGCCGCCTCGATAGAAGCATTTAAAGATAAGAGATTTGTCTGTGCCGCAATGGATTCTATCTTCGATATAATATCGCCGATTCTGGAAGAAGTTTCGTCGATCCGTTTCATGGCCGCCATCATATTATGCATTTCTTCCCGGCTGTTGTCTGCGGTATCCGCGTACTGCTGAGCCTTTACATAAGAATCTTCCGCGCTGTCCGCCGTGTTTTCCATAGTCATCGTAATATCGCTGATTGTCGCATGAAGTTCTTCCACTGCGCCGGCCTGTTCCGTCGCTCCTTCCGCAAGCGTCTGGGACGCGTCCGCCAAATTTGTGGAGCCGGATTGCACCTGTTCGGAAGCCTCGCCGATCGAACGCAGGGTTTCCGTCATTTGGTCTCTTAACCCGCGCATAGATTGATACATCTTTTGGAAATCGCCCGTATACTTATCGGAGATTTTGGACCGGACCGTATAATTGCCCCCGGCCATTTCTCCGAGAATCTCTTCCATATCATAAATAATCGCGCTTAGATTATCCGCCATATGTACGGCATATCTGCCCATATCTTCCACTTCGTCTCCGGTATTAATTTCAGGGAAAGGCGACGAGAGGTCTCCTGTGGCAAAAGATTCCAGCCGTCCGCCTAATTCTTTCAGCGGGGCTGCGATTTTCTTTGCAATATGCCTTCCAAACCGCATGGAAATAAATACGGAAATTATAATGACCGCTATGATTACGCCTGCAAGAATCAAACATAAAACGGTAAGGAAAGAAGAGAGAGCGCTGCCCTCGTCTACCTTTACATCCAAAAGTCCTTCCAGCTTATCATATATACTGCTGTAAGCCGCTGCCAGTTCATTTAATGCCAGTTCCTGCGCCTGTTTGCACAGTTCCCGGTCTGTGGTCGCCCCTAACTCCATGATTTGGGCGTCCAGTTTCCAGTAATTTTCCAGCTCCGCTTCAATAGCGTCATAGTTTGCCCGTCCGTCTTCCGATACGATTGTATCCTCCACTTTCAGGAAACACTCTTTAAATACCGCAATTTTTTCATTATGCTGCTCTACCACGGCGGCGATAACATCTTCGTCGTCATATCCGATCGCCGCCCGAAGCGACGACCGCACATCGGCGAATTCAAACATGGCGCGCCCGATGTCCCCCTGGGCAAAACCAAAGTTTTTCAATGCGTAAGAATATCTGTTGGAGATAACAATTATTGCTATCAAACCAACATACGCCGCAACAGCGGCAATTGATGATACGGTAAAAAATGATCTGGTCAGTTTCTTTTCAATATTTTTGTTTTTCAACATGAACAGAACCCCTCCTTCCTCCTGTTAAAAATATTTTTAACGTATCTATAATAATATTAACATTAATTTCATTATAACCCTTTATTTACCATCAGCGCAATGCTATATTTCCGGTTGTCGGCTAATTTTGCCCATTTATCCAAAACCAGATGAAACGACGCGGGTTTGCTTCTGGAAAAGCAGGGTAAAAAAAATCAGCGATAAAGTAATTAAGCAAAGCAAATAACTTGTGGTCCCGCCTGAATCGTGTTAAGATGGATATATAGACGGGGGAGGGGCCTTTTATGAAAAGAAAGAAATCTTTACAGGAGATTGCGTATGTCCTGCTTCTTATGGCAGCCATTGTCATTCTGTTTTTCTGGTATACCAAAGAAAACAGCAAACGGATGGAGGAGCGGAATAAAAATTACGCGTCCGATTCCGCACGGCTTAAGGCGGCGCAGGTCGATGAAGAGCTGAGCAACGCGTTGGATCTCATCAGTACGCATGCATATTTTATAGAAGGAACCCTGACGGAGCCGGTTATTTCAGCCGGACTGCTAAAAGAAATGGAACAAAAAACACGGTTTGACGCATTAATGTTCACGGATATCAGCGGTATGGATCATGCTTCTGACGGACGGACTGCCGATGTGACAAGCCGTGACTTTTATACGCAGGGAATTCGGGGGGAAAGTAACATTTCCATTATTTTTGATCCTCGTTTTTACGATGAAACCATGACCTGCTTTTACACGCCGGTTTATTATGAGAACGAAATTATAGGCGTGCTGCGGGGCGCATATCTGGCGGAAGAATACTTGAAAAATATGCTTTCCACCACTTATTTCGGCGAAACGGCCGATGTGTTTTTGTGTACGCCTGAGGGCAAGGCCATTGCCAGTTCCAACGGCGTTGCGTACGAGAAAAATCTGCTGCAGGAATTGACGGAATCCGGCGTGATCGATCAAGATACGGCGGCCGCTGCCGGAAGCGTATTTGAAAAAGGCGGAGAAGGAGCTTTTGTCTGCGGTTCCGGCAGCCAGACAGACAATATCTGTGTAATATGCCTGAAGGACAACGATTATGTGCTGGTACAGACTTTTCCCAAAACCATTACGCAGCGCATGATCATAGATGAAAATATGATAGGCGTCAGGCTGGAGGTTATGGTAATTGCATTGTTTGTCATTTACATAATTACTCTGCTTGTCAGGGCTGGCCGGAACCAAAAGGCGCTGGAGCGTGAAAATTGGGAAATGGGATGTATTATCGACGGTGTCAACACCCTGTTTCCGCGTTTTAGCCTGATTGATTTTGAAACGGATACCTATCAGTATCTGGCCGGAACCAAGCCGGAAGACGAGACCATGGAGGTTCAAGGCAGCTATGAAGATCTGGCGGCTTATTTATGCTCCCTTTTAACGGATGAAGACGAACGCCGGGAGCTGGCGCGCCGGATCAGCAAAGATTCGGTGCGGGAAGCGCTTGACGGACACGATGATATGCGTCTTGAGTGTCATGTATACAGGCATGGCCGTTCCCAATGGGATCATATGAATATCGTATGCCTGGAAAGAAAAGACGGCAGAGCGAGTAAAGTCCTGCTTACCCGCCAGAATATTACGGAAACGAAAGAGAAGGAACTGCAGATCCAGGCGGAAATGTCCCTTGCCAACCGGAAAGAAAGGCAATACCGCATTGCAGTTACCGCTAATTCCTTCTGTACCTTCGAATTTAACCTGACAAAAGATATGATCGAACAGGATATCGTGCGTGTGATCGACGGAAGACAGATTTCCCTGCTGGAAAAATCGGGCCTGAAAGCTCCCTGCAAAGCTTCCGAGTGTTTTGAACAATGGAAACAGTTTGTTTTGGAAGAATCCCTGCATGAGTTTGCCGCTACCGTAAATACAAAATACCTCAAAAAGCGCTTTGACCAGGGAGATGCGGAAGTTAATATTGATTATTGGGAGCAGGGTTTTGCAGGAGAACCGATTTGTGTCCGCCAGTCCTTCATTATGACACAGGACTATGATACAAACGACATTATAGTTTTGGTGGTGTCAAAGGAAATTACCGACCAGGTGCGCAAGCAGCGCGAACAGACGCAGGCCTTACAGGACGCTTTGATGCAGGCGCAGCATGCAAACCGGGCTAAAACTACGTTCCTTTCCAACATGTCCCATGATATCCGTACGCCCATGAATGCAATTATAGGATTTGCAACGATTGCGGCCAGCCATATTGATAATAAAGAACAGGTTCAGGACTGCCTGCGGAAAGTCCTTTCCTCCAGCAATCACCTGCTCAGCCTGATCAACGATATCCTTGACATGAGCAGAATAGAAAGCGGAAAGATACAGATTAAAGAGCAGGAATGTAACATATCCGAGCTCATGCATAATCTGGTAAACATTATTCAGCCCCAGGTAAAAGCCAAACAGCTTGATTTATTCATCGATACTTTTGAAGTTACCAATGAAGACGTCATGGCGGATTCCCTGAAAATGAACCAGGTGTTTATCAATCTCTTAAGCAACGCCGTAAAGTATACGCCTGCCGGCGGGATGATATCCTTCCGCATTATTCAGAAAGCAACCTTCCGCCACGGATACGGCGATTATATTTTTGTCGTGAAGGATAACGGCGTAGGCATGTCAGAGGAATTTGTAGAACACATATTTGAACCTTTTGAACGCGAGTTGAGCGCAACCCAGTCCGGTATTCAGGGTACGGGCCTCGGCATGGCGATTACCAAAAATATTGTAGAAATGATGAACGGAACGATCCGCGTCGAGAGCAAAGTCGGACAGGGAAGCACGTTTACGGTGGAGCTTACGCTGAAGCTGCAGGATATAGAAAAAAATGCGGAGCAGATTAAGGAACTGGAAAACCTTCGGGCATTGGTTGTGGACGACGACCTGAACGTCTGCAGCAGCGTAAGCAAAATGCTTAAACAAATCGGTATGCGCGCCGAGTGGACGACTTCCGGCAGAGAAGCCGCATACCGCGCGGAGATTGCCTGTGAAGAAAAGGATGCTTACCACACATACATAATCGACTGGCAAATGCCTGAGATGAGCGGTTTGGAAACCGCCAAGAAAATCCGGAGCGTAGTAGGAAAGGATGTGCCCATAATTATCCTGACGGCGTATGACTGGACTGATATCGAGGAAGAGGCCAGAGCGGCGGGAGTTACCGCCTTCTGTGCAAAACCGCTCTTTATGTCGGATCTGAAGGCCGCTTTGCTGGCCGCCAACAATCTGGCCGAGCGGAAAGAGGAAGCGGCAGCCTGGACCCTGGCTGACTTTAGCGGAAAGCGTGTCCTGCTTGTGGAAGATATTGAATTAAACAGAGAAATTGCGGAAGTCATTTTGACCGAAGCAGGTTTCCTTGTGGAATCGGCGCCGGACGGAACAGATGCCGTATCCATGATGGAAAAAGCTCCGGAAAATTACTACGATGCAGTTTTAATGGATGTGCAGATGCCAATTATGAACGGTTATGAGGCGACCCGTACCATTCGGAACATGCCAAGAAAAGACGTTAAAGATTTACCGATTATCGCCATGACGGCCAACGCTCTGGAGGAAGATAAAGAAGCGGCTCTTAAAAACGGAATGAACGCACACATTGCAAAACCGCTGAATATGGATATATTTATGTCGGTGCTTAAAAAGTTTATCCGTTAACGGCGCTTCTTGTCAAAAAGGCAAGAGAATATTTTGAGTGAAAGGCAGACGCTGAAAATAAGTGTCTGCCTGTTTTATGCATTTCTTTTTAGATAAATATCTAAATAGATATTGACTTTTTTACGGGATGAGCTATAATAAAATCAATCTAATTAGATAAATATCAAAACAAATAGGAGGTAATCCGTTCATGAAAGAGAACATATTGAAATTCCGGACATATTTACAAGACGCAATGACCCGCTGCGGGCAGCAGATCGAAGCATTGAATAACGACTTTAAAAAAGACGAGGCCGATATGGTCAAGATCCGGAAGAATGTTTACGATATTTTTCTGAAAGTCTTTAACGTGGCCGTTAAAACAGCGGAAAATAAAGAGAATGAGAGCGCCAAGATAAAAATGTTTTTTGAGGAAAAGCTTCATACGATTCCGGAAAACTGGAGACATTCACTGGAAATGGCAAAAGCCCATGAAGATGCCCGCAAAGTTCTGGAAGAAGAAGTAAAGCTGAAAGCGGTTGCGGAAATAGAAAAGATTTATGACGAAATATGGAAGCAGCGGCTTTAATCAGTTTAAAGGAAAGAGAGGTGACAAATTATGACAGAAATAGAAGCGATAAAACTTTTTAAATGCCTGGCGGATAAGTCAAGGATGCAAATACTGAAATCCCTGATTCAGGAAGATATGTACGTAGAACGGCTGGCTGAACGCTTAAACCTGACGCCCGCCACCATATCGTTTCATCTGAAAAAATTAGAAGACGCGGGAGCCGTAACCTCGCATAAGGATCAATATTATACCGTATACGCCATTAAGAAAGAATTATTTATGGAAAAAATCCTGGACATAATCAGCGAGGAATCCCCAGAGGCAGGGAAACAGGCCGTCCGGGAGGAACAATACCGGAGAAAAGTAATCAACAGCTTTATGGAATACGGCAGACTCAAAGTCATTCCCATGCAGAGAAAAAAAGAACGCATTATTCTGGAGGAAATAGCAAAAGACATACAGGAAGGAATAACTTATTCCGAAAAAGAAATCACAGACATTATTACAAAATACCATGAAGATTATTGTACCATCCGGCGAGATATGATTTCCGAAAGAATTCTGGAAAGACAGGGTTCCACATACCGTAAATGTCCACCGGCCGGACTGTAAAAAGGATTTTCCGCATTGTAGGGGGAAAGCAACAGCATATCCAACTAAGAGTTACTATGTAAAGGGAGATTTCTACTAGTCAATATATGTTCTATGATAAAAACGGGAAACACGTCCGCACCAAGAAAGAGATACTTGATGAAAACGGAAATATCCACAAAGGCTGTAAAATCGTGAAAAAAGGCGAAGTTTATGAACACAGTCTTTTTACCACCAAGAACAAGCTGTTCAAGCAGGAGAATTTTGTTGATGAAGTAAAACATTTCTATTCTAACCTTATCAATCTTCTTGTAAAAGATGACAAAGAGAAACTCCATGTGTTCGACAGCAGCGGATTGTATCTTGCCACCAAGAAGATAGG
>CAJUNP010000048.1 GCA_910587935.1 uncultured Lachnospiraceae bacterium | reverse complement strand
TGACAGAACGTGGGAAATCGCTCATTCCTATATTAGATGGGATGTGTGAATGGGGAGATAAAAATAGACTGCCATAAATTCCTATCGTTAAATAATGCCCTCGTACCCTTCATTTGCGATCCGTCCAGTCGCACGCTCCTTGCTGCTGGAACTGGCCGCCGCTTACCGGGCCAACCATCAGATGCAGGAGGTACAGGACAGTATTTACGGGAAGGGCTCGACGGAATAAACAACGGCAAGGCGGTATTCACCATGTTTTTTTCACAGCCTGGCCTTCATTTTCAACCTCAATTTATAGCGCGAAAAAATCAAGAAACATATTGAATTAAGATTTGCAAATCGCTATAATAACATAAATAACAAATAGTTATCTGAAAGCCGGCTGTCATGTTCTTTTGCGTTTACAAAAAAAGCGCTGAAACTACAACCGGCAAAATCTCTAATACTGTCTTATGCGCAGATTACTCAGACCCACGCGGTAAAAGATAACAGAATGAGAGGTTGGAAAATCATGAGCAAAAAAATAAGTACATTTCTTATAACGGCAGTATTGGCTGCTGCCTTGTCCGGATGTGCCAGGGCCGATCAGGAAGGCAGCCTTACCGGTACCAAGACAAACTTGCAAAACAGTAAAGAAAACATTCCCGAACCAAAAGCGCCGCCGGAAAGCAAAGATGTGGAGCTGGTTGTCTGGGGAGCCGAAGAGGACGAAGCGCTTCTAAACCAGATTTTTGAAAGTTTTAAAGATGAATATCAAGGGCAGGCCAATTTCCAAATTACATTTGCCGCCCAAAGCGAATCAGGATGTAAAGATGCCCTGATGGCAGATTTGGAAGCGGGAGCCGATGTCTTCGCCTTTGCTGACGACCAGCTAAATACGCTTGTGGCGGCAGGCGCGTTGGAACCGGTAGAAAATGCGGACCATATCAAATCGGAAAATCTGCCCGGCGCCGTGGAAGCCGCTTCCGTAGGAGAAGTTCTATACGCTTATCCCTTAACGGCAGACAACGGTTATTTCCTTTATTATAATAAACAGTATTTCAATCCGGAAGATATTAAAACCTTCGACCGCATGCTGCAGATTGCGGAGGAAAACGGAAAAAAGATTACCATGGACTGGTCTTCCGCATGGTATGTTTACGCTTTTTTCGGTAATACAGGCCTGGAAGTCGGACTAAACGACGACGGTATTACCAATTTCTGTACCTGGAACGGAACAGAGGGAAATATCAAAGGGGTGGACGTTGCCAGCGCCATGCTCTCTATCGCCCAAAGTCCTGCTTTTTTCAATACCGTGGAAGCCGGCTTCCTTGCGGGGATTCAGGACGGTTCCGTAATTGCCGGCGTCAGCGGCGTTTGGAATGCGGTTGCAATGAAAAATGCCCTGGGGAAAGATTACGGGGCAGCTAAACTCCCCACTTATACCTGCTCGAACCGGCAAATACAAATGGCATCTTTTTCCGGCTATAAGTTAATTGGCGTTAACGCTTACTCCAGACATTATGAATGGGCATCACGGCTGGCGGAATGGATTTCCAATGAACAAAACCAACAGCTTCGTTTTGAAATGCGTGGGCAGGGCCCCTCCAACACAAAAGCCGCAGCATCCCCAAGCGTACAGGATTCTCTTGCAATCACCGCTTTAATCGACCAGTCGGAATATTCATGTCTGCAGCGTATCGGCGGCAATTTCTGGGATCCGGTAACCGTATTCGCCACGAACATAGCCGCCGGAAATCCGGAAGGAAAGAATCTGCAGGAACTGCTTGATACGATGGTGGAAGGAATTACCGCCCCATAGGGAATACAATATTATGTTTGGAGGATATAGGGATTATGAAGAAAAAATGGAACATCAAATACCGTTTAATACTGCCTATTGCTCTGCTCGGAATTGTAGCGCTTATATCAAATCTCCTTGCAGTTACAAATATTAAAAACGTCAATGACAATGCCGCTAATATTGCCGACAATTACATGGAGGGAAAAACCCAGCTTGCAAAAATTCATCAATCTGTTATGAATATACATAACATGGCTTTGTCTCATATTGTAGCTACCGACTATAACACTATGATTACCCTTGTCAGCGACATAAAAGAGGAAGAAAAGAAACTGGACGAAATGCTGGCAGATTATGAAATGTATATTACGGATGCCGACAGAGATACTTATAATACACTTCTCTCCGATTATGATTCTCTGAAACACTCACTCATTTTTCTGGTATGCGCCAGCGCCGCCAGCAAAACACAGGATGCCTATGCTTTTGCCAACGGCGATGTGGCTTCATTCAACGCCGCAGTTGAAAGCGGTATCAGTGTTTTGGATAATTCCATCAGTAACAGGACAGCTCAGGCAAGAAAACAGCTTTCTTCCGTTTACCTCAGTTCTATGATTACAAACGGCGCTTCCACTCTTGCCTGCATTATACTCGTATTAATTTCGGTTTCCCTTATTCTGAAGTCCGTAATTAAACCTATCAAAAACATCCTGAATACGCTTCGGGGATGCTCCGGGCGCATTAGCGGAGTAGTAGACGAAGTGTTGTTGAGAACACGCACTTCCAGCGAAAGCGCTATGGTTCTGTCATCTCTGTCCAAAGAATTATCTGCAACGATCCAGGAAGTGGCCAATAATGCTTCCCATATCAACCGGAATGCCAAAAATGTACAGCAGGACGCGGAAGGTATGGCAGAGGAATGTGAAAAAATCACTGCCTATTGCAATGCGATGAACATAAGGGCTGAAGAAATGGGACAGTCCGCACAGGAGAGCATGGATAATACCAGTGCCAAAGTGAAAGAAATTCTGAATGCCTTAAATGAATCCATCGAAGGAAGCCGCAGCGTGGATCAGGTAAACAATCTTACTCACGATATTCTGGGGATTTCTTCCCAGACTAATATTATTGCCTTAAATGCCTCCGTTGAAGCCGCAAGGGCCGGGGAAGCAGGAAAAGGATTTGCCGTAGTAGCATCAGAAATCCGTCAGCTTGCCGCTTCCAGCAGTGAAACTGCCAACCGTATCCAGGAAGTTAATGCCACCGTAACTCATGCCGTTTACAATCTTTCTGAAAATGCGCAAAACCTAATAGATTATATTGAGGAATCTGTCCTGAAAGAATTTCTTTCCTTTGTTGCCTCCGGGCGGCAGTACCAAAACGACGCCGCCTATATCCGTCGGGCTATGGACGAATTTAATGCCAATACGGGCCGTCTCAAAGCTTCTATGGCAGAAATCGTGAATTCCATAGAGATGATTACCAAAGCTATTGATGACGGGGCCTCGGGAATTTCCGGCGTTGCAGGCCGCACCCAGCATCTGGTAGCAGATATGACTGAAATTACCAGCCGCATGGATGTTAATCATACAGTTGCGTCTGAACTGGAAAAGGAAACCATAACATTTGCAAATTTGTAACTGTATTTGCAACCTATGGTTGTTATCGAAACATAATACTGTTTACAACCCCCTCCAGATATTCCTGTCTTCCGGAACCCGGCAAGGCAGGATTTTCCATGTTCTCCGCATACTCGGAAAGCTCCTTGAGAGTCGCCTCCCCGCTTACAATCTTAGCGCCGATTCCGCTTTCAAAGCTTGCGTATCTTTCTTTGATGAAAGCGTCGATTCTGCCGTCCTCTATCATGGCGGCCGCGTTAAGAAGTCCTAATGCAAAGCTGTCCATTCCCAGTATATACGCTTCAAACATATCTTCCTTCGTATAACTGGGCCGCCTGGTTTTGGCGTCAAAGTTAAAGCCTCCCGTAATGCCCCCCGCTTTTAAGACCTCGTACATACACAATGTTGTCTCATAGACGTTAAAGGGAAATTCATCGGTATCCCAGCCAAGCAGATAATCCCCCTGGTTGGCGTCAATACTTCCTAACATTCCGTTTATAGCAGAAATCCGCAGGTCATGCTGGAAGGAATGGCCTGCCAGCGTCGCATGATTTGCCTCGATGTTTAACTTAAAATCCTGATCCAGGCCGTAATAACGCAGGAATCCGATTGCCGTCGCCGCATCGAAATCATACTGATGCTTCATGGGCTCCTTGGGCTTGGGTTCGATATAAAAATCACCGGTAAATCCAATGCTTCTTCCGTAGGAAACGGCCATCTTCATTAATCTTGCAATATTTTCCTGCTCGAACTTCACGTCCGTGTTAAGAAGCGTCTCGTAGCCTTCTCTGCCGCCCCAGAATACATACCCTTTTCCTCCAAGCTTTACGGTAATATCCAGCGCCTTTTTAATCTGGGCCGCCGCAAAGCAGTAAACATCCGCGCTGTTCGTGCTCCCGGCGCCGTTCATATAGCGGGGATTGGAAAACATATTGGCTGTTCCCCAGAGACATTTTATACCGGTGGCGTCCATTTTTTCCTTGATATAATCGGAAATCTCATCCAGACGCCGGTTTGTCTCTTTAATATCCTGCGCTTCGGGAACCAGATCCACGTCATGGAAACAGAAACAGGTAATTCCCAGCTTCTGCATAAATTCAAAGCCGGCGTCCACCTTCGCTCTGGCATGCTCCATGGTCCCCTCTTCAGCTCCGAAGCTTTTATCTGTGGTTCCTCTTCCGAACATATCCGTTCCGTTGGCGCAGAGGTTATGCCACCAGGCCATTGCAAAAGGAAGATGCTCCTCCATGGGTTTTCCCATTACAAGCCTCTTTGCGTCATAGAATTTAAACGCCAGGGGATTTTTACTGTCCGCTCCCTCATAAGGGATTTTGGGGATGTTTTCAAATATTTCTTTCATACGCTTTTCCTTCTTTCTTTGATTCATTCTATTTCCTGAGACTAAGACTGCTCCGCGTATAATTCCCGGAACACATTTTTCAGCGCAGGGTATAATTTGCGGAATTTTTGATATTGTTTTTCATATCCTGCCGCTATTGAGGCATCCGGTCTGACTATTCCCACCGTTTCAATTACGTTTGCCGCACATTCCGCCACGCTTCCATACTCCCCGCAGGCTGCTGCCGCAAGCATTGCCCCGCCGTATCCAGGCCCTTCTTCTGTTTTTACCAGCGTAAGCTCCATGTTCAGAATATTGGCAATGATCTTAAGCCACAGCCGACTTTTGGCGCCGCCCCCGCAAATCGTGCTGCCCTTTACCCGGATCCCCTGCTTTCGGGCAATTTCCAGACAATCTCTTAAGGCAAATCCAACGCCTTCCAGAACGGCCTGCAGCAAATCCTCCCTTGTAGAATCCATACTCATGCCAAGAAAGGTTCCTCTGGCATTGGTATCGTTGACCGGACTTCTCTCTCCCATCAGATAGGGTAAAAAGAAAACATTATTTTTTCCCAGCCGCTCTTCCGGAATATGGTCCTGAATGGTTTTAAAGTCCGAATCCTGTAAAATCTGTTCCATAAACCATTTGTTGCAGGAGGCCGCCGACAAAATGCAGCCAAGCAGATGATAATTGCCGTCCGCATGCACAAAGGCATGCAGCGCGCCGCCCCATTCCGCCTCGTAATGACTACAGGGTACAAAGAGAGTTCCGGAGGTTCCCAGGGAAATATTGCATTTTCCGGCGCCAACCGTTCCCGTTCCGACTGCCGCCGCCGCATTGTCCGCCGCGCCCGCCGCCACTTTTACCTGCGGTTTCAGCCCCAAAGTTTGGGCGATTTCCGGTTTCAGCGTACCAATTGGTTCATAGCTTTCAAAGATTTCTGGCAATTGTTTCTTTGTGATGCCGCAAATACGAAGCATTTCTTCCGACCATCGCTTGTTTTTTACATCCAGCAGCAGCGTCCCCGACGCGTCCGAATAGTCTGTTGCAAAAACTCCGGTCAGGCAGTAATTAATGTAGTCTTTGGGAAGCATGATCTTTCTGATTTTCGCAAACAGCTCAGGCTCCCTGTTTTTCATCCATAAAAGCTTTGGAGCGGTAAATCCCGCAAAGGCAATGTTGGAGGTGTCCTGAAGCAGTTTTTCCTGCCCAATCTGCGTATTTAAGTATTCTGTCTCTTCGGCTGTCCTTCCGTCGTTCCACAAAATTGCGGGGCGGATTACTTTGTCATTTTCGTCTAACGCCACCAGCCCATGCATCTGTCCGGCCGTACCGATTCCCGCAATTTCCTCTCTGCTGCAGTCCGCCGTCAGTTCTTTGATTCCCGCCGCCGTTTCACGGAACCAGTCCTCCGGATTCTGCTCCGCCCATCCGGGGCGCGGAAAAAAAAGCGGATAAGTCCTTGATACCATTTTCAGTATGTTTCCGGTTTCATCCATAAGAATCAGCTTAACTGCGGAGGTTCCAAGATCGATGCCGATATAGTTCATAGGTTTCTCCTTTTTAATATTGTGATTTAAATATATCTGTTTTTATTATATAAAAGCCTTAACTATATACAAGGACTATCTTATCCTGAAATCACGACAATCCTGCTGAAAATTGTATTGTAATTGGTGTAAATAGGAATATAATTAGTATAAGACAGGCAAATCAAAACTCCGGAGGCCCCAATGTATGGATATTGCAGTTTTCTCTGATATACATGGCAATTACGCGTATTGATTTCCAAAAAAGGAACTCTGCATCTATGAGAAAAGAATTTGAGCTTGTACAGCACTCCAAAATCCGGCACTTAAATATTTTTACCATTCATATTACGTACCGCAATTTTCATGCGCACAGCGACTTTGAACTGTTGCTTATATTAGACGGCCATGGTAAAATCCGGATTAAAAACGACGTATTTTCCGCAGGCAGCGGAGATATCATTTTTGTCAATCCCCATGACATGCATGAGATCGATTCCCGTGACGGCGGTCTCAAAATCCTGATCGTGCAGTTTTCACGTCATCTTCTGTATGAGTATTTCCCTACTTTAAGAAATACCTGTTTCTATTCCGCATACTTAAGGGATGTTTTTTCTCCCGGAGATTATACGGACATTTTGCAGACGCTCATAAAGCTTGCCGGCGCTTATGGGAGCAATGAACTGTTTTTTTCTCTTCACTGTCTGCACTTTTTAACCCGCATGCTGTTGTGTTTTTATGAAAAGCTGGACTATGATATCCTTGATGAAACCGCGTATCTGGAACGAAAAAAGAAAAGCGGCCGCGTGTACCGCATTGCCGCTTACATTGACGAGCATTATACGGATCCTGTCCGTCTGCAGGATATAGCGGAAACGGAACAGATATCCACAACCCGTCTGTCCCATTTTTTTACGGAGAATTTCGGAATTTCCTTTCAGGAGTATTTAACCGACAAAAGACTGGAGCAGGCGTTACGACTGGCAGGCAGCGAAAGCCTTTCTCTGGCGGCGCTCTCCGAATTAAGCGGTTTTTCCGACCCCAAATACCTGCATAAAGCGTTCTTACGAAAGTTCGGCTATCCTTTCAGCGAATACCAAAAGACAGCGGAAAATATCTCCGGGCAGAACTCTCGTCCTGAGAATACGCTTGAATATTACTATACACCTGAAGAAAGCCGGAAAATTCTGGAGGAATTTTCAAAGCTGTCAGAACATGAACGGCTTTGAAGCTATAATGTCGGCGCACTCGTTAAATTTGGCAAACCGCCGGATGCACTGCTCTATTGCCGCCTGCATCTTTTTCGTCTGTTTTATGCCTTCTTCAAACCAGATATTTTTCACGGTCAGCACGCCTGCCTTTTTATCGGCGGCGGCTTCGATTCTTCCGATAAAACGCTCTCCGTATAAAACCGGCAGAACATAATACCCGTATTTCCGCTTTGCGGCAGGGATATAAATCTCCCATCTGTATGCAAAGCCAAACAGTTCTTCAATCAATCTCCGGTCCCACATCAGACAGTCTAACGGGGCAATGAACTCGCAGCGGGATTTATACCGGTTGTTTTTTGTATCGCCGCCATATTCCTGTTTGAGAAACTCTTCCATCAGGGGCAGCGCTTTGGCACAGCAATAAAGCGTATCCTTGATTCCGTCCACCCGGACGGCCGCAATTTGGTTCTCATTCTGCAGTTCCTCAAACGCCCTGTTTCGCTGCGCCGCGTTCAGTCCCCAGATATTCAGCCATGCATCACAAGGACGGTTCCACAAAAGGCCGACTGCGGATATTCTCCGCAGAATCCTCCATTTCAGATGTTGTTGTTCGTCCGGCAGCGGATCGGGAGAATGTAAGTATTTTTCCGAAATATAATCTTTTGCCAGAGCATAAAATTTGCGCGCTCCCTGTTTGTGATGAATCACAAGCTCTCCCGTGGAATACAGCTGTTCCAGTACCGCCCGGGCCGCATTGGTTTCCCCTGCCCAATTGCCGCTCCAGTGAATGGAGGAATGCCAGTGTATATTTCCCTGTATGGGCAGGTCGTCAGAATTCACGGGACCGTTCTTTGCAATATAGGCTTTTGCCTGCTCCTCCAGCCCTCCAAGCTCAGGGAACTGATACCCGCCTTCCCTTGCCGCCTTACGGTAGCGCTCAAAATACGGCCAGTCCTCAACAGGAATAATCGAAAGGTTCTTATCGGGGAAATCGACCAGCAGACGGTCCTCATAGAGAAGCTCATACAAGGTTTGCTTTGTAAACCCCTTTACACGGGACTGCAGGGTAAGCTCCGCATTTTTCCCGCACACATCGACAGGATCAAACTGAATACATCCCGCCTGGCGTACAAAATCAAGCGCACCCTGTTTTCCGTTAAAAATATGCCCGCCTAAAAGCCCGTGTCTTAAAAGCATAAATTGTCTGGCCTGCCGGTTTGTCAGTTGTATCATTGCCGTTATGTTCCTTTCCGTTCCGGTCTTGGATGACCTTTCTCAGCGCCTTCTGTCTTTTCTGATAAAAGGCTCCTCTATACGTTCCGACAGTAAAAGCTTATACTTTTTGGGACGCCTGTAGGCATTGCCATGTACTTCCTCCGCCCGGTACCGCCGCAATTCTTCCATATCATATTCTGCAATAAATACGCCTTCTTCTCCGCCTGTCTCAAGCAGCAGGGTATCTCTGGAGCCTTCCTCCTGCGGCCTGTAGGCAATCCCGTCAAAAGCCGTGGAATGTCCGTTACAGTCAGGCTGTGTATCCGGATAATTTACCGTTACAATGCCCATCATGTTTTCATAGGCTCTTCCCCGAAGCTGGGAAATCCGGTTGATCTCCATGGGGCAGGCATTGGGTACCAGCGCCAGCTCCGCGCCCTTCAGCATAAGGATTCTGGCGCTCTCCGGAAATTCCCTGTCATAGCAGATCATGCTTCCCACTTTAACGCTTCCTTTTTCGGTATCCAGATCGGCAACGTAAAAATCATCGCCCGGCGTCAGCCGGGATTCTTCCCCGAAATCACAGGTATGTACCTTGGCGTAGGTATAAACCTCCCTGCCAAAACGGTCGATCAGGCAAAGGGAATTTCTGGGAAGGGGCTCCCATGTTTCCAGAAAGGTAACGCCCACCGCCATGTTTAATTCTTTTGCAATCCGCCTGTATTCCGTAATAAAGGCGCTGTCTTTCGTAATGGAAAGCGCTTGTAACTCTTTCAAATCCTCCGGAATCCGGTAGCCGCAGCTCCACATTTCGGGAAACAGGGCAATATCGGCATTTTTTTCTTTCGCCTGTCTGCAATAGCGGAGTCCTTTTTCCATGTTTTTTTCCAAGGTTCCTGCCGGCGCTATTTGCAGCATGGCAATCCGCAGATTATTCATTCTCAAATTCTCCTGTGCGTTATTTAACAATTCCTATGGTTGCAATTTTTCCCTTTGCTTCAAAGCCGATTTTCTGGTAACAGCGGTTGGACGATTCATAGTCTGCGTCCGCATATAGCATGGGAACCTGCCCTTTGGCAAGCGCGTCCCTGCAGAGTTCATAGATCATTCTGGCAGCGTAGCCTTTTCCTCTTTCTTCTTCCGGCGTGTAGCATTGGGATATTTTTACATGATGCCCGTCTTCGTTTCTGTCGCAGAACGAAACGGCTTTTCCTTCCGCATTTCTCCAAACGTAAAGCACCTGCCGCTTCAACTGTTCTCTCGCGGCTTCGAGGCTTTCTTCCCGGCTGAAAATACGGTCCCCGATGGCAAGGGAGGCTTCCTCAATCAATCTTGCTGATAACTCTTCCTGTGAAATGTCAAGCGTCTCCAATTTCCCATCCACTTTTTTAACAGGTTCCTGTGCCGCCTGACATTCATACGCAACAATATTGGTAGCAATTTTCCATTGGCCCTGTCCGCTTTCCGTGAATTTTCGGATCAGATATTCCGCAATCGAATATTTTGTATTAAACCGGTATTCGCACAACGGTGAAAATTCCTTTAAAACGGTTTGAAAAATCAGCTCCAGCTCCGTTTCCTTTACATCCTCCGGCGCCCATATCCAGGTGGGATATACCATTGCCGTATGCGCAATCATAATGCGTTTATGATCCGTAATAATCTTTTTCACGGGCCCCCCAATCACATCATACATAACGGCATAAGAAAGCCTGTCTTTTTCCAATAATGCCCGTCCCTGTTCATACCCCTGATTTTCATATGTATCCATACTGTCTGTCTCCTTCTTTAATTATTTCCTTTGTCAAAAGCCTCCACGATCTGCCTGATCCGATAAGCCGCCATTTTATCGCAATCCAGTTCTCTGCAGTACCGTAAAAATTTTTCCTGATCCGCATGATACAGAATATACATAATATTATAGCAGGTATAATTCTTGTTTTCATTCATATCCTCTATGGGAAAAGAACCGGGCGTATACAGCTGTTCTGCTTTTTGTCTGATCATTTTTTTATAAGAGCTGTTATCAAAGTCCTTTTTCAGCTTATAGGAGTATTCAAACGCCTTCCTATCGGACGTTTTTTTAGTTAAATACGCAATATAAGAGTCCACTAAGCGTTCCTTTAACTGCCGCTGGTTTTCCTCATATATTTTCTGAATTTTGCCGGAGGAAAGAAAATATACGTCCACGCTCCACTCCAGGATGTCCTCATCGCCTCCGGTTACGGCCTGCCAAAGCAAATCCCGGAGCTTACTTCCATATTGTTCCAAAACGGCTTCGGTATCCCTTTCCAAAATATGGCTGAAATACATATATTCGTCCATGCGGCGGTTCAGTTCCGCCAGATTCTGTGTTGAGCTGATTTCACCTTCCCACTGCCCCAAAAGCCTTTGAATCTCTTCTTCCGATTTGTAATAATTTGCTTTTCTCCCTGCTTTTAAAAAGACCTGATACTCTGCGTTAAGCATGGATGCATCTACAAGGAGCTGATTATTGAAATATTTTATAAGCAGCTCTGTCAGTCCCTGTCCGCTTCTTATTCCGGTCAGATAGCGGGTTTTAATCCGATAGTCCAGCTTATTATGAAGCCTGTCAAAAACAGCAGATTCTTTTTGGGGCTTTGGCTTCTTAATCTTTTTCAAATATAAACGATCCGTGGATTCGATCACAATGGCAAAGCAGATCAGACGGATTTCCTGCAGAAACGTCTCATTCTCAATAGCTTCACAGTAAACCAGCACGTCTTCATAAAAACGCTGCGCCTTTTGAAGGGTTCTTAAGTTTTTGACGGGATGCTTTTTTAAAAATCCGCTTATGAAACCGGCGTCGATTCCCATTTCTCCCCAGTTTATTTTTTCCGGCTTTTCCGTAATATGATAAACTCTGTCTATCACTTTTTCATTATATTTTTTGAGAAGCTTTTTCTTTGTCTTTTCCATTTTGCCGGTATTGGCAATCAGGATGATCTTAAGATAACTGCACTGCTTGAGTTCCTCAATAATCCCCATAACTTCTTCAAAGCTTACGTTTTTCCCTGTCCTTTCCAAATCGTCCATAACAATGACGTGGGACGAAGTAAATCTTCCGGTCAGCGCCAGGAGCAGTTCCTTCTCATTCACAATGCTTCCCAAAGCGTCTTTTATTTTTTCCCCCGCTTCCGGCAGCACGGGAATCCTGTCGGCAATGGCTCCCAGTTTTTTGCATATCGTTCCCGCCATGCTGCTGCGCAGCACAAACTGGCATAAAACTTCGTGATAGATCTGCTGGCTGTCCTGCAGTCCGAACAGGGAGATCCGGCAGACGTTTCTTTTTCTCTTCAACGCATGGCTGACGGCATAAGTCTTGCCGATTCCCCATTTACCGTCAAACAATATGCACTTGTATGGCAGCTTATTCAGTTTATCTACAATATCTTTAATCTTGTCAGCTTTCATGTCGGTACCCGCTTTGGTATCCATGCTTTTTTATTGTGAATATACCCAATTATACAAGTAAAATCAATAACTTTCAATTCTCCTGATTAAACAATTGTGTAAATTATTTTTATTTTTCTCTTGACTCCTACATAACGTAATACTTTATGCTAAACTTATCACGAAGGGAGGCAGTGCAAATTCTTATGATAACAGTAAATGAAGTCAGCAAATTAACGGGAGTGAGTATACGCGCTCTTCACTATTACGATACCATTGGCCTGCTGAAGCCGACGGCCATGACGGAATCGGGATACCGGCTGTATGACGATACGGCCCTTGTACGTTTGCAAAATATTTTATTGTTCCGGGAGCTGCAGTTTCCATTAAAGGAAATCAAAAATATTCTGGACAGTCCTGCTTTCGACCGCGGCAAGGCGCTGGAGCAACAGATTACCTTGCTGGAAATGAAGCGGGAGCATCTTAATAATTTAATTGACCTCGCCCGTGAAATAAAAAAGTCAGGAGAAAAAGTTATGGATTTTACGGCATTTGATACGAAAAAGATTGAAGAGTATACCAGACAGGCAAAAGAAGCATGGGGAAACACACAGGCTTTCCGGGAATTTGAGGAAAAGAACAAAAATCGTTGTGCAAATGAACAGAAACTGCTCTGGGAAGAATTTATGGGGATACTGGCAGAACTTGGAACCATGAAAAACCTTGATCCCGCCGCTGAAGCGGTACAGGCACAGGTAGAAAAGCTGCGTTGTTATATTACTGAGCATTTCTATTACTGCACACCTGAAATATTGCAGTCTCTGGGCGAGATGTATACTTGCCCGGGCAGCATGCATGATAATATTGATAAGGCCGGGGGCGCCGGAACCGCTGCTTTTGCGGGCAGGGCCATAAGTGAGTATTGTAAACGGTAATGGTAATTTAACATGGGACTGCCGCTTTAGCGATTGATAACTGCTTGGTGCGGCAGTCCCTGTAATTTCAAAGCTGTTCCTCAATCTTCTTAACCAAAGCAATATCCGCAGGCAGCCATTCTACATCAAATAATGTTGTCTTCGTAAGCCATCTTGCCGCTTCATGTTCTTTTAACACAATGTTGTCATGAACCAGTTCACACCAGAAGCATTGCATGGAAAGATGAAAGGATGGGTAATCATACTCGATCGTGTCAAGCAGACCGCCCACCATGATCTGTGCATCCAGTTCTTCCCTGATTTCCCGCTCCAGCGCCTGCTGCGGCGTTTCACCCTGCTCGATTTTACCGCCCGGAAATTCCCATCCGCCTTTAAACTCGCCATAGCCTCTTTGGGTTGCAAATATTTTGTCGTCTTTTTTTATAATTGCCGCTACTACGTTTATTGTTTTCATATCTATACGTGAATCTTCTTTCTATTTTTCAAGCCGGTAAACCATCTCATGCCACTGTTCCCCGCCCCAGGAAGACTCCGAGATTCCCAGATCCAGAAAACCCATTTTCTCATACATGCCAACTTTGGAATCCAGACAGGTTAAAATAACCTGCGCCCTGTTTTTATCCCGCTCCCTTGCGAGATAGTGCGACACGATTTCTCTTGCCAGTCCCTGCCCGCGGTATTCAGGAAGCACATCCAGTCCCAGAAGCATCACATTGGCGCCGTCCGGATTATACAACTGGGCATCGGTAAAAAATTCATCCCGAAAAGAAGCTTCATCGGTAGCAAGACCGTTTAAAAATCCTGCAAGCTTTCCCGATTCCTTATCAACCGCAACAAGAAAAAGCTCCGGTGCTTTGGCAATTCTTTCTTTCATCATTGTTTCCGAGCACGCCTCATTCGGCGGAAAACAGATTTTTTCCATGGAAACGGCCTGATCCGCTTCCTCCTGTAAAATATTCCTGAATACAAATCGTTCCCGTAAATCTTTTTGCTTCATAATTAACGCCTCCCATTATCCAAACCATCCCTGTAAAATGAGTAGAATCAACAGAACCGGCAGAATATATGTAACATAGATCCGGATAGCCTTCGGTATTTTCAGGCCTCCGCCGGTATTCGCTTCCTTTAAATATTTGTCAAATCCCCAGCCGTACCGTGTTACGCAGAACAGAAGATAAATCAGGGAACCAATCGGCAATATAACGTTACTGACTATAAAATCCTCCAGATCCAGGATCGTGCTTCCCTCTCCCATCGGCTGGAAAGCGGACCACAGGTTAAAGCCGAACACACAGGGCAGCGACAGCACAATCAAAACAACCAGATTGATCAGGCAGGATTTTTTTCTGCTCCAGTGAAACAAATCCATCCCGCAGGAAATAATATTTTCAAACACGGCCAGAATCGTGGAAAAAGCGGAGAAGGTCATAAATATAAAGAAAAGTGTGCCCCAGATCCGTCCTCCCGCCATATGGTTAAATACATTGGGCAATGTAATAAATATCAGACTCGGCCCCTTATCCGGGCTGATCCCAAAAGCAAAGCAGGTGGGAAAGATAATCAGGCCGGACACAATGGCAACAAAGGTATCCAAAACGGCAATATTTACGGACTCTCCCAGCAGAGTATGTTTTTTGTCAATGTAACTGCCGAAAATAGCCATGGCTCCGATTCCCAGGCTCAAAGTAAAAAACGCCTGATTCATGGCCGCAATAACCGTTTCTAAAATCCCCACATCCTTCATTTTCTGAAAATCCGGAAGCAGATAAAATTTCAGTCCTTCCATGGCGCCGTCCAAAGTCATTCCCCGCACTGCCAGAATTATAATGATAAACAACAGAAGCACCATCATGACCTTCGTAATTTTCTCAACGCCCTTTTGCAGTCCAATGGAGCAGATGAAAATTCCCGCCGCTACAATCAGAATCATCGAAACGGTCAAAACCAGCGGGTTTTCCAGCATACTTTGAAACATTCCCGCTACCTGCTGCGTATCCTTTCCCGTAAACCTTCCCATCATCATCTGATAAAAATAGTAGAGCATCCAGCCTGCCACCGTGGTATAAAACATCATCAGAAGATAATTGCCCGCCATACCCAGATACCCATTCAAATGCCATTTATGCCCCGATTTTTCCAGTTCGGTAAAGCTTTTCACAATACTTTTTCTGCTGGCCCGCCCTACTGCAAATTCCATGGTCATTACGGGAATTCCCATTGCTACCAGGAAAAACAGGTACAAAAGCACAAACATGCCTCCGCCGTATAATCCCGCAATATATGGAAATCTCCAAACATTACCGATCCCGATTGCACACCCCGCCGACAACAGAATAAAACCCATCCGTGAACTCAGTTTTTCTCTTTCCATCTCATCCTCCATGACTTTATTTCTCTCATACAGTCAACAAGTCTAAGTATATCATAAAAATGGAAATATTGACGAGTTATTTTTTTATCTTTTGTTTTATGAAATCTCTCTGAAAATGTTCTTTGTTCCGGCTGCAATCGCCATGGACACAACGCCGGAAAACAGGACTACAATAAATTCATACCCTTGGCAGACTTCAAACAGAACTCCATACAATATATTGCCGAGCGGCTGTGCACACATAGAGACGGTAAACATCAGGGCGACTACCTTCCCGATCAGATTTTGCGGCGTCTCCGACTGAACAAAGGAAAACATCAGTACCGTGAAAATCGATGAAAACAGCATGACGCCAAAACAGCCCGCAACCAGAACCGCATAGGCTGCTATCGGCGCCGTTAACAGAAAAAGAAGCAACATTCCCATTGCAAGTACGCATCCCGCACAGGCCATAATCAGATTGCCCGCCCGCTTTACCGACAGCTTCTTTGCCAGAACCCCCGCCAGAATACCGCCGGTTAATCCTCCCGCTGCCAGCGCTCCTTCCGCAAAGCCGCACAATTTGGAAGCCAGCGCCGCGTTAAACGGCAGTACCTCCGTTACCAAATAAGGTACGCCCACCATAATCATAGAAGCCAAAAACAAATTAATTCCGCTGACGGTAAACAGTCCTTTTCCAATAGCCGGTTTTTCTTTGCGGATAAACCGAACGCTTTCCGCAAAGTCTTTTCTTATGGTTTCCCATACTCCCGCGGCAGAGTCCTGCCTGACAAACGGTATGTTTATAAATATCTCCATGGCCGCCGACAACAGGAAGCAGGCGGCGCAAACCCATAATACAAGCTTTATTCCATATGCACTGTATAAAATTCCGCCCAAAACCGGCCCCAGCAGAGACGCAAACGAGCTGATCGTATTAATAACGGAATTAGCCGCCACAAACTGCTCCGGACTGACCAGCGCCGGTACACTTGCCTGTACGGAAGGCTGATAGGCCCCGGCAATGCCATATAAAAGCATCAATGTGACAATCATCAATAAAACAAGACTGATTTTGCCCATCAGCAGCAAAAATGTAAGGATAACCGCCGCCGTAAAAAAATCCAGTATTACCATGATATTTTTTTTATTGACCCGGTCCGCAATCATACCGCCAACAGGAGAAAGCAGAATAGCCGGTACAAACGCACAAGCCGTAACCGTTCCATAAAGCGCGGAAGAGCCCGTATAATTTAAGAGATACAAGGGCAGGGCAAACCGTACCGCCGCATTGCCAAACAGTGAAATAATCTGCCCGATTATTACCAGAGTAAAATCTTTTGAAAATAATTTTTGTTTCATGTCCTAAACCTCCATGGTCTCAATGCCTTTCCGCAACCTGTTGTCCTGGTAGATACTCGCCAGCTCTTCTAATCTGTTCAATATCTCATCATCTACGATATCCAGGCCGAAACCTGACATCATTTGACGGAAAACCATGAATTTCCGACGTGATTCTTCAGCAGAATTATTAAAAATCATAGGATTCATCCAAATATTGGCCGACAATATAATTAATTCTGCCAATTCTGCCGGATATTCTGTCTGAATAGAGCCATCGGCTATCCCCTGTTCAATAATCGGCAAAATATAGTTGGGCGCCGCTTCCTCAACGGTCTCCCGGAATATGCTGAAAAGCAGGCCGGGACTGCTGCTTAAATCAGGAGCTACCGTGAATATATCATCCTGGACCGGCCTGAATATGGACTCTTTGAATATTGTTTTGAGCTTTTCTTTTCCGGTAAGATCCGTACGGTCACGGACTGCTGCCAGAAGCCTGTTGGATTCCTCCGTCATTTTATCCGTAACGGCAACCAGTATATCTTCTTTTGATTTAAAATGGTGATAGATTGCGCCTTTGCTGAGTCCGCCCAACTGATCGATAATATCCTGTATGGACGTATGCTCATATCCTTTTTCTATAAACAGACGATTGGCAGCCTCCAGAATCAGGCTGACGGTTTCCTCAGGGTGTTTATTTCTGGCCATAAATGTTATACCTCCCCATAACATACCGACGGTATGTATACATTATCATACCGTCGGTATCTTTGTCAAATATCGCTTTTCATTTTTCCTACCGTTTGACCGATTTTCAAATAAACCGGTAATTTTATATCACAGTTTTCCGGCCTGACCATAAAACATCCCTCTCTTTTCTTTTTTGGTTAGTAAATACTAACCCATGCTTTTCAAAAATGCGGCACACCTGCCAGTGGCCGCTGATAAAATATAATAACACCCTTTTTGCCGTCAGATCTTGCGCCGGCCTCCCTAAAATGTTAGGATTATAGTAAACGACATCAGAAATTTCGTTATGTCGTTTACTATAACTCACGGACGGGATTCCGTTCCGGAAAGGAGTACAGTGATACATGAGTTATATCCGACACAAAGCCGAGGAATCCCTTGAGGATTACCTTGAAACAATATTGATCTTAAGCCGCCGCCTCTCTGTGGTGCGCTCCATCGACGTGGCGACCGAGCTGAATTTTTCAAAGCCGAGCGTGAGC
>CAJUNP010000047.1 GCA_910587935.1 uncultured Lachnospiraceae bacterium | reverse complement strand
TTCTTGCACCGCAAAGCTGCTCTGTCTTTGTTCTCAGCTTTCCGGATGACTTCTTCTCTGCTTTCTTCGGTTCAACTTCGACCTTCAGCTCATACTCGCTGGCAGAAACAAATCTGTAATATGTACCATACTGGTTTTTCGACTCTTTGAGGACTACCTTGCGGCAGCTGGTCTCTCCAACCTTCACATCGGCGATGACTTCCTTACCATCCTGCTTTACTTCCAGAACCTTCTCAATCTTAACTTCCAGCTTCTTTTCGATTGTCTCAATCATTTTCTTGTTATTCATAATCTTTTCCTCCTTTACTTTCCGAGCATATACTCTAACATCTGTTTCTGTTCTGCCAACTTTTCGACTTCTGCTTTGCATCTTGCAATTTCCTCAATCTTTCCAGGAAGGAATGTCGTGATATGGTAGGCATCATATGAAGCGGCGGACTCCTTAAATTCCTCAACTGCTTTATTAAGGCTTTCCAGCTTCCATTCCATCCTTCTTTCGATGCTTCTGATTTCTTCTCTAATCTTTTCTTCCATGACCTCTACCTCCTGGTTATTTCCTTTGTTTTATCGTACTCGTACTCTAACACTGTCACCTACGTTGTCAATGGTTTTACGGAAAGTTTTTTCGGAAAATTCCAAAAAAATTACCCGGCAGGTAAACTCTACCTACCGGGCAATTCTATTGTTCACTGAGCCGCCTGCCTACTCAGCATACCGCCCCATCAATTCCAGTCCCATGTCAGTTTCTTAGTCTGCCCCATGTGCGGCTCCGCTCATTGCTCTTATATCTACTATTACTTCACAAATGTAACATTTTGTGTCAAATTATAAGCATCGCATCCCCAAAACTAAAGAATCTGTACCGTTCCTGCACCGCTTCTTCATAAGCCCGCAAAACATGTTCTCTGCCTGCCAGCGCCGAAACCAGCATAACCAGCGTAGACTCCGGCAGGTGGAAATTGGTAATCAATGCATCCAAAACCTTAAAGTTATATCCGGGATATATAAAGATTTCCGTATCCCCGCATCCCGGCTGCACGATACCGTTCTCATCGGATGCGCTCTCTACCGTCCGGCAGCTTGTTGTTCCCACGCAAATTACCCTGTGTCCCGCCCTCTTTGTCTCGTTAATGATCCGGGCGGCTTCTTTCGAAACCTGATAAAATTCGGAATGCATATGATGCTCCAAAATATGTTCCGCTTTTACCGGCCGGAAGGTTCCCAGCCCCACATGCAGCGTTACATACGAAAGCTTTACGCCCTTTTTCTCAAGCTGCAGCAAAATTTCGTCTGTAAAATGCAGTCCGGCAGTGGGCGCCGCCGCGCTGCCTTCATATTTTGCATAAACCGTCTGATATCTGTTTTTATCTTCAAGCTTATGGGTAATATAAGGAGGCAGGGGCATTTCGCCCAACCGGTCCAGAATCTCTTCAAAGATTCCTTCATATTCAAACCGAACCAGGCGGTTTCCTTCCTCCAAGGTCTCCATAACCTCGGCCCTTAACAAACCGTCCCCGAATTCCAGCCTTGTTCCCGGCCTTGCCTTTTTTCCCGGCTTTACAAGGGTCTCCCACACGTCTCTTTCATGACGTTTTAAAAGAAGAACCTCGACCGCCCCCTTCGTCTCTTCCCGGCATCCCAAAAGCCTGGCCGCTACAACCTTTGTATTATTCAACACCAGACAGTCTCCCGGATTTAAAAAATCCGGAATCTCTTTAAAAACATGATGACTCGTCTCTCCGGTTTCCTTATTAAGAACCAAAAGCCTTGACGCGCTGCGATCCTCAAGCGGATCCTGCGCAATCAGTTCCTGCGGCAGTTCAAAATAGAAATCGGAAGTTTTTAATTCCTCTGCACTCTTCATAACCGTCTACATTCCCGCACATTCCAAAAACGCCAGATACCCGCGCTTGGCTTCAAACACATCGGCCTTGCTGGTGGCTTCCCAGGGCGCATGCATATTCAGCACTGCAACACCGCTGTCGATAACCTGCATACCGTAAAGCGCCAGAATATACGCAATGGTTCCGCCGCCCCCCAGATCCACTTTTCCAAGCTCCGCCGTCTGAAAATTAACCTTTTTCTTATCAAAAATTCTGCGCAGGTGTCCCAAATATTCCGCATTGGCATCGTTCGAACCGCCTTTTCCCCGGGAACCCGTAAACTTGTTAAACACCATGCCGCCTCCCAGATACGCCACGTTTTTCTTATCAAAACTTCCCGTGTAGGAAGGGTCAAAAGCGCTGCTTACATCGGAGGAAAGCATACAGGATCTTGCCAGACACCTTCTCAAATTCAATTCGCTATATTCTCCGGTCAGATTTAAAACCTCTGCAACCGTATTCTCGAAAAATTTCGACTGCATTCCCGTAGCGCCGACGCTTCCAATCTCTTCCTTATCTACCAGAACGCAACAGGCCGTACGTTTTACGTCTCCTGCTTCCAGCATTGCTTTCAGGGAAGAAAACGCGCACACTCTGTCGTCCTGTCCGTACGCCAGAATCATGCTGCGGTCAAAGCCGGCCTCTCTTGCCGCTCCCGCCGGAACAATCTCCAGCTCGGCGGAAATAAAGTCTTCTTCGTCGATCTCATACTGCTCTTTGATAATCTGCAGGACGCTTTCCTTTACGGCATCCTTCACAGACGCTTCTTTCTTGTCTTTTTCGCCTTTCTGCTTCTTCTCCACTTTGATCGGCTTATTGCCCACGATCAGATCCAAAGCCTCGCCTTCGATCACCTTAGCGGCCTTTTTCTCCAACTGTTCCTGCGCCAGATGAATTAAAAGATCGGAAATGAAAAATACAGGGTCTTTCGGATCTTCCCCGATAACGACCTCAACCGTCGTTCCGTCCTTTTTAACGACCACGCCGTGAATGGCAAGGGGCAGGGTCACCCACTGATATTTTTTTACGCCTCCGTAATAATGGGTATCCAGATAAGCAAAACCGCCCTCCTCGTACAGAGGATTCTGCTTTACGTCCAGTCTGGGAGAATCAATATGCGCTCCAAGAATATTCATTCCCTCCGTCATAGGGGTTTCTCCAAGCTTAAACATAACGATGGATTTGTTCATACAGACGGCATATACCTTATCGCCGGTCTGCAATGTTCTTCCGGACTTCATAACGCTTTCAAGCTCCTCGTAACCGTCCGCTTCAATCTGATTTACAATTACATCAATACATTCCCGTTCCGTTTTTCCCTGATTTAAAAATTCCATATACTCTTTGGAAAAACGCTCCAGTTCTTTTAACTGTTTATTGCTGTAAGTCTCCCATGTATTCTTTTTTTCCATATCGGCCACCTCTTTCCTTCTTTATTGTCTGAGTTCCGCGCCAAGCTGCTCCAGACCGTTTAAAATCTTTTTCATTGCGCCTGTAATATCGTTCTCCTCCAGCGTTTTATCCTTTGCCCGGAAGGTCAGGGAAAATGCAACCGACTTACAGCCTTCTTTTACCTGACTGCCTTCATAAACGTCGAACAGCTGGCAGTCTTCCAGAATTTTACCGCCTCTTTGTCCGATCATCGCTTCCAGCTGTCCTACAAGCACTTCCTTCGGAACGGTCATGCTGATATCCCTGGTTACCGCCGGATATTTTGCAATGCCTTCATACTTCCTGTCAAAGGTAGCAAAGGGAAGCACTTCCGGGATCTCCAATACGGCCACATAAGCCTTGGTTCCTATGTCATAATTGTCAAGCACCTGAGGATGAACCTCTCCCAAATATCCAAGAAGCTTTCCTTCATACCGGATGGCAGCCTGTCTTCCCGGATGCAGGAAAGGCTTTCCTGCCTTCGGATCGTACTCCGCACGTTTTGTCATACCCAGACTGTCAAAAAACTCTTCCACAACGCCTTTCATGCTGAAGAAATCGCCCTCGCCGTACATGCCAAGGGTAAATTGCATTCTTTCATCCGGCAGCTTTGTAAGAGGCAGGCTTTCCGGCATATAGATATTCCCAAGCTCATAAAGCCTTACGTCTTTGTTGCGGCGGTTATAATTGGTTGCAAGACTGATCAGCATACCGTTTAAGGGCAGCGTTCTCATAATTGAGAAATCTTCTCCCAGAGGATTGGAAATCGTAATGGCGTTCCTGAGCGCGTCTCCCTCCGGAATCAACAGTTTATCAAATACTTTGGGACTTTCAAAGGAATAACACATACCCTGGGAAAATCCGCAGAATTCCGCAACTTCCCGTGCCTTCTGCTCAATGCGCAGCTTAAAGGATAATTTTCCGGTAGTGGCTTCCCCGCTTGGCAGCGTAGTGGGAATTTTATCGTAACCGTAAAACCTTGCCACTTCTTCCGCAATATCCGCTTCTCCCACAAGATCCTGACGGAAAGTGGGAATAACCAATTCCTTCGTTTCTTTATCAAAAGCAATCTCTTCCGCCGCAAAAATTGCAAGCATTTGTTCTTCGGATACATCCGTACCAAGTAAACGGTTAATCTGTTCCGGATTAAAGGAAATTCTCCGCTTTTCCTTTAACGGCTCTTTTACGTCTACCATACCGCTTACCACCTCGCCGCAGCCAAGCTCCACGATCAACTGGCAGGCGCGGTTAATTGCGGCTTGCGCATTGTAGGGATCAAGACCTTTTTCAAAAATGCCGGATGCGTCCGTTCGAAGTCCCACTCTCTTGGCTGATTTACGGATATTGGGGCCGTTAAAGGTAGCAGCCTCAAAAAGAACCGTTTTCACATCACCTGTAATCATGGAATTCTCACCGCCCATAATTCCTGCGATTCCCACTTCTTTTTCAGCGTCGCAGATCATCAGAACTTCCGAATCCAGCTTTCTCTCCTGTCCGTCCAGGGTGGTAAACACATCTCCGTCCTTGGCTCTTCTGACAATAATCTTTTTTCCGGCAATCGTATCGTAATCATAGGCATGCATGGGCTGTCCGTATTCTTCCATCACGTAATTAGTGATATCCACCAGATTGTTAATAGGACGGATTCCGCTTGCGGCCAGCCTTCTCTGCATCCATTTGGGAGAAGGCCCGATCTTAATATTCGTACAGATTCTTGCACAGTACCGGCTGCAAAGATCCGGATCCTCCACCTCCACGCTGATGTAATCCGCCGCATTGCCTCCGCTTTCTTTTACCTCTTCCACAGGCGGAATAAACGTTTTTCCAAAGGTAACGGCCGCTTCTCTTGCAATCCCCAAAACACTATAGCAGTCAACCCTGTTACTGGTGATCTCATATTCGAATACCGTATCTCTTAAACCCAGAAGCTCTACCGCATCGGCGCCCACCGGCGCATCTTCCTCAAAAATATAAATACCGTTTTCCGGCGCCTCCGGATACATTTCTCTGCCAGAGCCCAGCTCTTCAATGGAACACATCATTCCGTTTGAAGGAACTCCCCGCAGTTTTCCGGCTTTAATGGGTATTCCTCCCTCCGGCAGAGGACCGCCGTCATGGCCTCCGGCCACCTTTCCCCCATCCAAAACAACGGGTACTTTATCGCCTTCTTTTACATTCGGCGCCCCGGTTACGATCTGTATAACTTCCTTGCCGATATTGACCTGGCACACAATTAATTTATCCGCATCCGGATGTCTTTCAATTTTTTCAATTTGTCCTACTACGATTTTTTCCAGGTTTTTATCGAGTCTTTCAAAGCCTTCCACTTTGGTTCCCGTAAGAGTCATTGCGTCGCAGTACTCCTGATCCGTACAGGAAAGCTCCGGGACATACGCTTTAATCCATGATAATGCAGTGTTCATTTTATTCCTCCGTCTTCCTTTAGAACTGTTTTAAGAAACGAATATCATTTTCGTATAACAATCTCATATCGTCGATTTCATATTTTAAAAGAGCAATCCGCTCAAGTCCCACGCCGAATGCAAATCCGGTATATTCCTTCGGATCGATACCGCTCATCTCAAGGACATGGGGATGCACCATACCGCAGCCTAAAATTTCAATCCAGCCCGAACCCTTACAGAAACGACATCCGCTTCCGCCGCACTTAAAGCAGGAAACGTCTACTTCTGCGCTCGGTTCCGTAAAAGGAAAATGATGGGGACGGAATTTTACCTTTGTATCCTCACCGAACAATTCTTTTGCAAATTCCGCAAGCGTTCCTTTTAAATCCGCAAAAGTGATATTTTTATCGATTACCAGTCCTTCGATCTGATGGAAGGAAGGGGAATGGGTTGCATCCACCTCGTCGGAACGGAAAACACGGCCAGGCGCAATCATGCGGATCGGCAGCTTCCCTTTTTCCATCTCATGCACCTGTACGGAAGAAGTCTGCGTACGAAGCAGAATATCTCCGTTAATATAAAAGGTATCCTGTTCATCCTTCGCCGGGTGGTCCGCCGGGATATTTAATGCTTCAAATACATAATAATCCTTATCAATTTCAGGTCCTTCCACAACCTCATAACCCATACCGATAAAAATCCGTTCCACTTCTTCCAGGGCAAGGGTATTGGGATGCTTATGCCCCACATTGTTCTTCTTTGCGGGAAGGGTAACGTCGATTACCTCCGCTTTCATCTTTGCCTCTCTGGCAGCCGTCTCCATCTTCTTAACCGCCGCTTCCAGAACCTTTTCAATCTCCGCTCTGGTCTCGTTAACCATCTGGCCCACTTTGGGACGGTCCTGCGGCGCAACATCCTTCATGGATTTTAATACTGCCGTCAACTCTCCTTTTTTGCCCAGAATATTTACCCGGACATCATTCAGCTTTTCCAATGCCTCGCTGCTTTCGATTTGAGCCAGCGCTTTCGCCTTAATCTGCTCTAATTTTTCCTTCATCATCTTCCTCCATTTCTTTCTTGCCGGTACAAAAAAATCCCCTGCTATAAAGCAAGGGACGAATCTCTCCGCGGTACCACCCACATTCCCATCAAAACGGACACTTAACGGCGTAACGTGCCGAACGTCCCAAACTACCGCTCTTCATACGAAAGAGGTTCATCCGGGCAACTCCGGTGGGAACTTGGAAACATTATCTGAACCAAGGGAAGCTTTCAGCCGGTGACTTCCCGTCTCTGCTGGAAAATAATGCTCTACTGACACCTTCACAGTTTTTCTCTTTATTAATTATTTATTTTATGGGAGAATGTCTGTTTTGTCAAGTATAAGGTTTTTCTTCCGTTTCCGTCCTTGAAATCATGGCCGCCTGCCGTTTTTCTCTGGCTTTCTTTTTCCTTCTCTTATACATTACATGGTAGGCCGGCGAGAAATACCGGTTCAGATAAGCGCCCACCATAACAATATAAATACATTCATACAGCCAAAGCATTAAAAGCATAATAATGGACAGGCTTCCGTATGCGTTTACACCGTTATAAAAATCCACGTAAACGGAAAATCCCCAGGAAAAAACGCTCCAGAGCACCGCCGCAAAAGCGGCTCCCGGAATCTGATACCGGATTTTCCGCCGCCTGCTTGGCATATAAGCATATATCAATGTTAAAAGCACCGTCAAAATCAGCCACACTACCAGAAACCGGAAATGCCCTATCATTTGGAATACCAACGCCGTCTGCGGAATTTTTCGAACGATATAGGCAAGAATCACATTGCCAAATACCATCAGCAGCAGGGATAAAATGGTCATTACCAGTACCAGTACCGTATAAAAGGAAGCCGTTAAACGCAGTAGAAAATAATTTCGCTCTTCCACCACACCATTTACCGAATTCAGCCCTCGAATCAGAGCCAGCACACCTTTTCCCGCGGACCATACCGTCACCAATGCAGCCAGAGATAAAATCCCCGCAGACTTTTCATACACCTGTGAAATCACTCCCCTGATAAGAGGATTAAATACATTGGGCGTATACTCCGTAAAAGCCGTCAGAAGATTTTCTTCCGTCAGGGGTGTAAACGGTATAATCGTACAGATCATAATCAGCATTGGTATCAACGACAGAAAAACAAAAAATGCCGAACTTGCCGCAAAGGCGCTTATATTCTGTTTGGACATCTGCTTGGACAGATCTTTGTAAATCAGAAACAGCTTCCGAAACATTCCCTCACCTCATATATTGCGTTTACTAATATACTGCCGCCACATGGCTTCCATCGTAAAAAAATGCCAGTATCTGCAATGCGTCCATACCGTCCTTGGCCATATGCCTTGCACCGTTCTGGGACATACCTACGCCGTGGCCGAAACCGCCTCCCGTCAATGTATAACCGGTTATTCCCTGTTCTCCTTCTATCGTATCAATCACAAGAAAAGAACTTGGCAAAAGAGACGGACTGTTTACTTCGCTGCCGTCCTGCCTGCATACCTTTGCTTCCCCGTTATTCAGCACATACCGGATATTATATTCTCCCGTAATCAGATACATGCCGCTGTCGGTTTCAATTAAAACTTCATCAAGAACGCCGCCCTCACCTCTTTTATTGCAGGTAATACCGAGCACCTTTTTAAAAGAATCGATCCCGGTATCGGAAAACGTACCGTCGCTTCCCTGCTTTAAAATTTGATTTTTCACGGCTTGCTGCCTTTTTTGCATACGTCCCCCAAGAATCTCACAGTCAAGCTGATCCACCGTATAAGTCCACCGGTACCATCCTTCCGTACTCTCATAATCGCTCTCATGCAGGTTCGTAATATAAGCTCTGAAAACGGCTTCATCCGTCAGGGTATCCCCGTTACACGCCTCGTCCGCTCCGATTCTTCCTATCCGCTTCGCCTGTAGGTATATAAGCTGTGGCGCTGCGTTTTTCCAGACGTCCGCCGTCGTTCCGAAACCGCAGGAGGTGGAATAATAATAGGCTTCCGCCAGATCTTCTCCCACATACAGAAGCTGCCCCTTTGTTTCCCGTACCGCCTTAGTCGTCTCCACATTTTCTTTGATATTATTATAAACCTGGAAGGAAGTACTGTCATCCACATGGGCGCCAAAGGACGGAAGCCCGGATTTCATCATTCGCCGGTATGCATAGGTTCTCGCGCAGACCGCCTGCGCTTTTAACGCTTCCAGAGGATAGGAGGAAGGCATTTCGCTGGGCACTACACAGTACAGATATTCCTCCAGCAGCACTTCATTGATAACAACCAGCCCTTCCGGCATTTTCCGTATCTCAATCTGCCCCCTGTAACTGGGAATCCCCTGACTTCTCCCTACCGAAAGAAGGCTGATCTTTCCTGTTAAAGCCGCCGGTTCAACCACTACCCTGTCGCCGGTAAAATATTCGCTTCCCGCATCAATCTCCACACTCTCGCCGGCCTTAAAGCTTTGTTGTCCGGGCGCCTCATACGTTCCGTACCGAATCACAAAATCCGTATCGGCCGTAACCGAAACCTTCTCATGATATTTCCCGTTATAATCGGTATTGTGTATCAGTACGCGGATATTTTCCATAGCCTCGTCACGGGTTATCAGACAGGCTTCCACCTTTCCGTCCGAAATCACAAAATCCGAAAAGTCATATCCGATACGCAAATCGCCGGTATACTTTTTAGCGAGCATATCGTAAATCTGATAGATTTTCAAATCTTCGGAAAAAGAAAGTGTTCCGATTCCTTCCAATGTTATGTTTTCTTCACTGAGACTTAAAATCTTTCCGTTTATCTTATCCATTTTAGCCGTAACCGATGCGATCCGTCCATCCTGAAAGGTTATGTCCGCAATCTGTTCCCGTACGCCTTCCGGTATAATCTGCCCGGCCTGGGCTGCAAAATCCTCCCCGTAGTCAATCCGGATCTCATAATCATTCCAGAAAAACATGAAATATGCCGGATCTGCCTCCATAACCCATACATTATGCATGGCGCAGTCCGCACCGGTCCCCTTGTATACCGTAAGCAGGGTTTGATCCTTCTGGTATGCAATAACCGTCATAAACCGATACTCCTTAAAATCTTCCGATAAAAAGGAAAAAGCGCTGTCTTTTGTTACCAGCATAGATTCCGGCAGCGTTTCTCCGGCCGCATTTTTTACCTGTTCTCCAAAACCAAGAGGAACTAATTCGACCCGGGTAATACGTTCCGTAAGTCCCTTTATTTTAAGAACCTCTTCATACAAAGCGTACCAGTCTTTGCTCAAAATTCTGTGCCGGTCCTCATAAACTTCCTCAAGCCGGGCAATTTGTTCCCTGAGTTCGGTAAATACTCCGAAACTTTCACGCGCCTGCGCAAAAGTTACGAAAGGCTCCTCCGGATCCATGCCGCTTCCAATGCCGGTCATCTCTGCCGCCGTAAGCAAAATATCCGCATTTTGTTTTTTTATGTATTCCCCTTCCGGCTGTTCTCTTCTTTTTCCCACTCCGATTACAATTCCCGCAATAATCAGAAGGAACAGAAAAAAGATTCCCAAAAGCACCGCTACCGCCTGAAACTGCATTCGCTGCGATTTATTCATATAGCTTCCTTTCCCTGCCATTTTTATGCTTTTCCCAAAAAAGAGCAGCCGCCTGGCTGCCCTTTTTCTTCTGTATATCCCCAAAATGCCGTTTCCTGCATTTTGACTCCTAGCAAACTGCCAGGTGGGTGACCGCAAACCTGCTTCTGCCTTCCTCTGCGCAATGAAGGCCTGACATCCACAGGAAGATATAGGAATCCCGTTTAAAGTAACTGTAGGTTCAAAATAGCAAGAAATAACGAACATTTCAGGTTATTTATATTATAACCAATCTTATATAAAATTACAACAAGGAATTTCTTATTCTCATTTTGTTTTTACCGATTTTTTACGGGAAACATCCTGCCTGCAGTAATTACCGTAATTTCTCATACGTGCCTTCAGAAGCTCTCTTCTGCCTTCCGAGCGATTCCGGTACGTTATAATATTCATATCTCCCGGATACAGCCGGCATAATAATTTTTTTCACGTACCGAAGCATTCTCCAGCGCCGTCTCCACCGTATACGAAGACTGCTCCGTAACGGTTATCTGCGTATTCTCCGCCAATTCCCTACGCTCAATCAAAGTATCCCATAACCCTGCCGCAGCCTCACTGATTCTCCCCTGTGACGTCGGCTTCCTCATACGCCAGAAGCTTTGCCGTATCGGTACGGAAATACTGATACAACGCCTGATACGTAACACAGGTTACGGTCATTATATCCTCCAGAGAACAAGACCATTCGTTTTCCCTGAACCCGAAGCCGCCACAATATGTAATTTGTTATCTTTAAAACTGTTATCACTCCGTTTCAGACTCCGTTCCTGGTAACTTCGAAAAGTTCCCTGAAAATGCAGAGTTTCCAATTCATTTTGCAGTGTTTTTTACATTCCCGCCCCTTATCAAAAAAACCGGCGCCCCCGGAATCCCAAGAGCGTCGGTTCTGATTACATTAATTTAAAGCGTCAACCAGCTTCTGAACTGCTGCAAGAGCCTCATCGGGAAGCTTATCATAGCCTTCCTTCTTCTCGGCAAAGCCTTTTACAGCGTCTACACGATTCTGCATTGCATTCTTTAACTGCGCCTTATAGTCAGCATCGTTAAGATCAGGCGTGAAGTCGCCGGTCTTGCCGGACCAGTCGTACATAATCTCGATATCATCGAAGTTGCCCCACTTTTCAAAGGTAGCTTTTCCTTCTACAATCGTCTCCAGAATTCCAAGGGTATCTGCCGGTTTAACCTTCTTGCCCATGAAATCGCCGGTATTTACGATGTAACAGTCTACGTTCTTCTCTTCCACTAACTTTTTAAACTTCTCATAGTCGTTAACCAGTGGATAGGTTCTGAAAGGGTTAGCATAAGGCACGATACGAAGCGCGTTCAAATCGGTTCCCGCTGCAACACGCTCTGCGGTAGACGTCTTAGTAGCAAGCGTTGCGCCCATAACGGATGCAAGTGCGGAACCTTTCAGTTTTACTACCGGAGGAATGGTAGGGTCTTTCATAATCCAGAAAATAGCGTTAACAGGAGCGTCGATCTTATCCACACGGTTCGGAGACCATAATTTGGACTTGATTGCACGTCCGTTACCGTTTCTGATATCTTCCGTTACCAGCTGGAGCTTTCCGTCCTCGTCAAGCGTTGCGGAACAGTTCTGAGCGGATAACAGATACTCATTATCAGGACATCCCGTAGGGTAATCTGCTGTCTTATCAAAATAAGTCGGCTCTAAAGCTACGGAAGCGCAGGTATCGGTATTGATAATGAACGCATCGTCATGAAGAACGGTAATCGGATACTTGCCGCCATGTTTTGCATGGGTTAAAGTTGATTTACCGGAGCCTGACAGACCATATACGGAAGCAACGAACTTGGAACCGTC
Organism: uncultured Lachnospiraceae bacterium; assembly: GCA_910587935.1. Taxonomy (GTDB): domain Bacteria; phylum Bacillota; class Clostridia; order Lachnospirales; family Lachnospiraceae; genus MGBC143606. The sequence goes on along the minus strand of CAJUNP010000047.1, from coordinate 6,278 downwards.
AGCCAGCGTATATTCCTTCTGTCCGCCGTGGCAGGCAGCGTAACCGTTTCTGTTGGCAAGCGCCCATGCCATAGTCAGGGTGCCCTTCTTATGCTCGCCGAAATATCTCATACCGAGAATTGCAGCACAGTTCTGATTGGTGTCAAAATAGCAAAGGGTAAGAGGATCGCTTAAGCAGCTGTAATCCACATCCGGAGCATCGTGAGGAGCCCACTGAGGATCGGAGAAAATGTAAATGTCAGGCTCATTGCCGTCTCCCACAGGCTTGGAATTCTTATACATCTTAACGTATTCGTCAGACATATACTGGAAGTTAATCATCCAGTTGTAAAGAATGTTCTCTTCCCCTTCCGGAAGAAGAAGGTGCGCTTTTACCATAAATTCGGGATCAAGGCCTACAAAACATTCCGCATGATACATGGTTTTCCAGCGTGTCTCGTATACGGCGTCCATAACGACCTTATCAAGCTTCGCTTCATCAACGCCCGGTTCGCCCTTAATACGGCGTGCAGCCGCATAACGTCCGGTTACGGCGCCGTCGTTGAACAGTAAAACTTTCGCGTCCTTTTCAAGGCCAAAGGTTTCTCCGTCTTTTACAGGCATATCCGTAACAATGGTTCCGGGTGAGTTTTTCGCTAATTCGTAAGCTTCTTTTAAAGTGTTAACTTTAACTACGTTATTTCCGTAAAAAGCAGCTTCGATAATGGAACGGGTCTTGGAAAAACCGACTTTATCCTTGCCTATTTCGGAAATGGGATAATAAGCTTTTGTTGACATATTACGTCCTCCTTAAGTTGTTATGTATTATTCCGTGCAGAATTCCGGGAGAATCCTCCACGGTATATTGCTCTGCATGCACCGAAATCCGGTACATCTTCCATATTATCTCAGAGCTATTTCTAAAAGTCAATAATTTAACAGAAATTTAATAGGTATTTTTTCGCCCGTTTATAAGGCCGCCGTCGCCTCCCCAAGCCATGTCCGCTCCTCCTCTGTCAGAAAGGCGGAAATTTTATCATAAACCTGTTTATGGTAAGCGTTGATCCTCTCAATATCCTCTGTTCTCAGACTGTCTTTGTCTAAAGCCTCTCTGTCTATGGGAACGAAAGTCAGCGTTTCAAATTCCATAAACTGTCCGTCCCCGTTTTTAACCCCGTTACGGACTACCATAACATTTTCAATCCGGATTCCGTGGCTTCCTTCTATATAGACGCCCGGTTCGTTGGTCACGTCCATACCGGCTTCCAAAACGGCCTCGCTGCTTCCCGGAGCAAAACGCCAGCGGATTCCCTGGGGGCCTTCATGTACATTCAGAATATAGCCTACCCCGTGTCCCGTTCCGCATTTATAATCGATTCCCATATCCCACAACGGCTTCCGCGCCAGAATATCCAGATTCCGTCCCGTGCAGCCATACAGAAATTTTGCCTGGCTAAGCTGCAGCATACCGGCGGCAACGGCGCTGTAATGTTTTTTGATCTCCTGACTGACTGCGCCCAGCACAATCGTCCTTGTCACGTCCGTCGTGCCGCCAAGATACTGGCCTCCCGAATCCACTAACAGCATGCCTTCCGGCGCCAGTTTTTTGCAGCTTCCCTCCATGGCTTCATAGTGCATCATAGCGGCGTTTTCCTTATAAGCGCTGATTGTGGGAAACGACAGATCAAGAAAGCCTTCCGTCTGCGCCCGCAGCCCGTCAAGATAATCTGCCGCGCTGACCTCCGTTAATTCCATACGCCCCACATTCTGCTTCAGCCAGTAAATAAACTTCGTTACCACAACGCTGTCTTTTAAATAAATCTCCCGCATACGGTCCAGCTCCACGGGATTCTTGACTGCTTTCATCCATTCTGTGGGACTGGACTGGTTCAGGATTTCGGCCCTTTCGGACACGGTTTTATAAAGCAGGTAGCTGATGTTTTTTTCGTCAGCAAGAACCCTTCCTTCGTAGGAAAAAGTTTTTAAAAACGGAATTATATCCGCATATTCCTTCAAAATAATTCCCCGATCCTGCGCATATGTGCGAAACTGCGGAGTAACTGCCCGGCCGCCGATAAAATAAAACATTTCGTCCATGGTTATTAAGCCATAAGACAGCGCTACCGGATTACATTCCACGTCGCTTCCCCGGATATTTAACAGCCACATTAAATCATCCAATTTCGATAAAAGCAGGTAAGAACAACCCTCCCTGCACATTTTTTCACGAACTGCCGCAAGCTTTTCTTCTGTTGTAACGCCGCAAAGCGCATCCGGAAGAACCGTAACCGGATGCGCCGGCAGCCCGGGACGGTCTGTCCAGAGTCCGGCTGCGGGATCGTCCTCATAATAAAGTTTGACGCCCTTAGCTTCCAGTTTTTTTTCCAGCTTTTTTCCGAACGCCGTATCCACCACCCGGCCGTCAAAAGCTACCAGATCGCTTTCCTGTGTTTTTTCTTCCAGATACTGCCAGATCTCAGGCACCCCTTCTTCCTGCATCCGAAACAGGGTAATGCCCGTACCCTCCAATTCCTTTTCCGCCTGAATAAAATATCTGCCGTCCGTCCACAGTCCGGCTTCTTCTGCGGAAACCACCAGTGTTCCGTTAGACCCCGTGAATCCTGAAAAAAATTCCCGTACCTTAAAATAATCGTCCACATATTCCGAATTATGATAATCGGCTGTCGGCACAATATAAAAACGAATATTTTCAGCCTCCATTTTCCGGCGCAGCTTTTCAATCCGCTCCTGAATCCGTTGATTTTTCATTATGAATACCTCCTGTCTGTCTGTATTGTAATACGATCCTGAAAAAAAATCCATCCTATCCTGCTTTTTCTTTTTTTCATAAAATTTATTATATGATAAATTTAAGTTAAAATATTAAATTTTATAAAACTTCACAAAATTACTTGTCATGAGGTTTCTTTTTATGTTAATATGACTATATCCGTTTTTTCAAATTAACGTGTTGACCTATGAAATTCTATTCTTCTATCCAACCTGTATAATTACTCTGAACGGATCTTACCTTAAAACAATTGCACATATTGATATAGAAAGGGGACAGTTATATGGACCATAACAGTTATTCTGAAATTACACCCGAAATTCTAAAACTTGCGGCGATGAGCGAACAGGCAGGCATTATTGACTCGGAACTTTTTACCAGATATGAAGTCAAAAGAGGTCTCCGCGACCTGAACGGAAAGGGCGTTCTGGCGGGACTCACCTATATTTCCGACGTACGCGCCAAAGAAGTTGTCGATGGCGTCGAAGTTCCCGCCCACGGCCAGCTCTTTTACCGTGGATATAATGTAAAAGATCTGGTAGACGGTTTCTCAAAAGAAAACCGTTTCGGATTCGAAGAAATCACGTATCTGCTTTTGTTCAACAAACTTCCTGATGAAAAAGAACTTGCTACTTTCCGCGGCATGCTCGCCGGCTACCGTTCTCTTCCGACCAGCTTTGTCCGGGATATCATTATGAAAGCTCCCAGCAAAGACATGATGAATACGCTGGCCAGAAGCGTTCTTACTCTGTACTCCTATGATGACAGAGCCGACGATACGTCAATTCCCAATGTTTTGCGCCAGTGCCTGCAGTTAATCAGTCTGTTCCCGCAGCTGTGCATATACGGCTATCAGGCGTACAGCCATTACCACGACGGCAACAGCCTGTTTATCCATCAGCCCAATCCGGAGCTTTCGGCGGCGGAAAATATTCTTCACCTGCTGCGGGCCGACAGCCAGTATACGCCTCTGGAGGCCAAAATTCTCGATATTGCATTGGTTTTACATATGGAGCACGGCGGCGGTAATAACTCTTCCTTTACCACCCACGTCGTAACCTCCTCGTTAACGGATACTTATTCTACGATTGCCGCGGCAATCGGTTCTTTAAAAGGCCCCCGACACGGCGGCGCCAACATAAAAGTTGTTCAGATGTTTGAAGATATAAAGGACCAGGTATCCGACTGGACGGACGAAGGAGAAGTCGGGGAATATCTGAAGAAGCTTCTGCACAGAGACGCATTTGACCATGCGGGACTGATTTACGGAGTAGGCCACGCCATCTATTCCAAGTCCGATCCCCGTGCCGTTATTTTTAAATCCTTTGTGGAAAAGCTTTCCAGGGAAAAGGGACTGGAAAAAGAATTTGCACTGTACTCACTGGTAGAAAAACTGGCGCCTAAGGTCATCGAATCGGAACGGCAGATGTATAAGGGCGTAAGTATCAATGTAGACTTCTATTCCGGTTTTGTATATCATATGCTTGGACTGCCTATGGAACTGTACACTCCGATCTTTGCCATCGCGCGTATTGTCGGCTGGAGCGCACACCGGCTGGAAGAGCTTGCCAACAACGGCAAGATTATCCGTCCCGCTTATAAACCGATTGCACCGGAACGTGATTACATAAACATGGCGGACCGAAATTCTTAAAAACAGCAATTTTCCGTAATTGGCCGGGGGCAGATATTTTATCTGCCCCCGGTACAATCTGTTATATTCATTTTGTCTTACAGGTTTGCCATTCCTTTTTATAATCCCAAAAAAGCCTTTACAGCGTCTTTCATTTCGTCTTTCTCACATACAATATCATGAAGAACCTCCGCATGGCGGATCTCCTCGATGGCCTTTGGCACAGCCACATTGGCAATACGGGAAAGCTCGTCCACCAATTCAAAATCGTCTTTGCTGTCAGATTCCGCATCGATGGCATTCATAACGCTTCTGGTAAATTTGAAAGGACTTGCCGTGGAGGCAATGACAGTCTTAGTCTGATCTTCCGTTTCCTTCCGGTACTTTTCATAAACGGATGCCGCTACCGCAGTATGGGTATCAATTACATAACCGCAGGTCTCATACAGTCTTCGGATCGTACCGGCCGTTTCTTCTTCCGTTGCATAATTCCCGTAAAAATCCTGTAACTGCCCTTTCATGTCATCATTTATCCGGTATTTGCCGCCGTTACTCAAAGCCTCCATAAGCTTTGCGTTCTTTGTGGGATCGCAGCCGCCGATACGGTAAATGAGACGTTCCAGATTGCTGGAAATCAAAATATCCATGGAAGGCGAACTGGTAAGGACAAACTCGCGGTTCCGGTCATATTCTCCCGTCGCAAAGAAGTCATATAACACTTTATTTTCATTGGAAGCACAGATCAGCTTATGAATCGGCAGCCCCATATTCTTAGCATAGAATGCGGCGAGAATATTCCCGAAATTACCCGTAGGAACAACAACATTCATGGATTCTCCGTCGGCAATCCTACCTTCTGCAAGAAGTCTGGTGTATGCATATACATAATAAACAATCTGCGGTACAAGCCGTCCGATATTAATGGAATTGGCCGAAGAAAACTGGAATCCCTTCGCGTTCATCTCTGCTGTCAGTTCTTTATCTGAAAACAGCTGCTTTACGCCGGTCTGGGCATCATCGAAATTACCATGGATTCCTACTACGCGGGTATTGGCCCCCTTCTGTGTCACCATCTGCTTCTCCTGAATGGGACTGACGCCGTTCTTGGGATAAAACACAAGAATCCTTGTGCCCTTAACATCTGCAAAGCCGGCCAGAGCCGCTTTTCCGGTATCCCCTGACGTAGCGGTGAGAATGACAATTTCATTTTCTACTTTGTTTTTCCTGGCCGAAGTAATCAGAAGATGCGGCAGAATAGAAAGAGCCATATCTTTGAAAGCAATGGTGGAACCATGGAACAATTCCAGATAATAAGCGCCGTCCGCTTCTGTCAGGGGCGCAACCGCCTCCGTATCAAACTTGCTGTCATAAGCCTTCTCTATACAGTTTTTAAGCTCGTCCTCCGTAAAGTCCGTTAAAAACAGCTTCATAACCTCATAGGCCACTTCCCGGTATCCCATGCCTGCCAGTTCGGAAAGACTCTTATCCAACGCAGGTATATGATCCGGCACAAACAAACCGCCGTCATCCGACAATCCTTTTAAAATGGCTTCCGAAGCCTTCACCGGTTCTGCGCTGCTTCTGGTGCTCCCATACAATACTTCCATATCCGCTTCTCCTCGTAAAATCTAACGTCATCGGTTATTTAGTATAGCATAAGTTTTTCACAGACGCAATGCATTTTCCCTAAAATATCATTATGAAAAGAACTCATGACCGCCATATTCAAACAAAAAAGTAAGATGTGTGTCAAACCATTTCATCCGTTCCGGGTTAGCATATTTTCTGGCGGCAAAATAGAGCGCTCCCTGCGACACATCCGGGAGTTTGACAGTTGAATAAGAAAAAAATTCTTGCAGGCCGCATAATGCCTGT
>CAJUNP010000046.1 GCA_910587935.1 uncultured Lachnospiraceae bacterium | reverse complement strand
AGCGTATTTATGCTGGCTGTGAGGTTTTTACCTTTTCTCAACTGTCAAAAACAGGTTTATAATTGTATCCTACCATTTCTGACACGCTTTTTCAATACATTTTTAAATGTTTTAATCATTTTTTGAATGTTTTTGTTTAATTTCAGTAAATATACAGGAAAACGGAATTGCAAAAAGAAGTAAATTGCCACTTTCTTTTTTTTATGTTATTATCAAGTCAGTAGCTTAAATACATACACTTATTTGCGGATTTTGGCCGCAGGGAGGACTTATATGAAGAAGTGGGAACAACGGCGTTTGCTGCTGCTGGAGGAATTATCCAGGCAGGGACGGCTTTCACTCAGCCAGGTGCGGGAGCTTTTGAATATTTCCGAATCTACGGCAAGAAGACTGATTATTGAGCTGGAACAGGATCATTGTCTGATCCGGCGCTTTGGCGGTATTCAGAAAATAGAACCTTCCTCGCCGAAGTATTCTTATGAAGAGACGCAGGAACATTACGCGGAAGAGAAAAAGCAGATCGGCGCTTATGCCGCAGAACTGGTGGAAAACGGCGACGTTCTCTTTTTAAGCGGCGGCAGTACCGTAAGATATATGGCCATGGCTTTAAGCCGGCGTCTGGAAAATAAAGAGCTTACATCCCTTTCCGTCATTACTAATTCCCTGGTATCCGCCCAGGCGCTTTCCGAATTTACGGACGTTTATATGCCGGGAGGAATCTATCGGCAGTCTTTACAGGTATTGGATGGCAGCCTGACTGAGAAGAATCTGCGAAGCATGTGCTTTACAAAAGCTTTTCTGGGCGTTGTTGCCGTCAGTGAAACCGAAGGCTTTATGACCTCCGATATCGCAACCAACAGCATCAACGAGGGGGTTCTGTCAAAAACCGCCGCCTTCTACGTGTTAGCCGATTCCAGCAAATTCGGCAGACATTCCTTTATCAGCTACGCGCCCGTAAAAGAGGCCGCCGGAATCATTACGGACCCCGCCCTTACGCCCGCCATGCACGATACTATGACCGGCCAGGGGGCCAGGATACTGATTTGCTGATTTAAAATTTTACTATTTTACTTGTCAATCCCGAAACCAAAGTGACTGATTTGATCCAATTTTGATTGATTCAGTCATTTTTATTGACATTTTTCCACTTCCGGCTATAATAAAATTATAATTTGTTACCCGCTCTTGACAAGAGAGGGTATCCAATTAACAATACACAATCATAGGAGGAATACCCCATGTCATGTTACCACAGCCAATGCACCATTCAATCTGACCGCCGTCCTACATTTCATGACGTAACAGAGCAGGCGTCTGAAACCGTATCTGCATCCGGAATCCAAAACGGCCTTTTAACCGTATTCTCACAGCATACTACCTGCAGCGTTTTAATCCAGGAACAATCGGACGACGTGAATTATTGGGGAACGCAGTTTGTTCTGCAGGATATGGTGAACGGCCTGTCCCAAATTTTTCCTACCTGTTCTACGGAAGGGCAATACCTGCATCCGGGCCCTCTGCATATTAAAATCGCCGGAGAGGAACGTAATGAAGAAGCCTTCTGGAGCCTGAACACTGACGCCCATCTGCGTTCCGTTTTACTGGGACGTTCTGTCTGTGTGCCGATTATAGACGGTGTCTTACAGTTAGGTGAATTTGGCAGAATTTATTTTGCCGATTTTGATCAGGTCCGCGCAAGAGAACGCACGGTACGGTTTACTGTGACCGGATGAAAAACAATTCTTAATACTATATTTAACCGGGCGGGACTGTCAAACTGGCAGTCCTTTCTTTGCATCTATCCTGCAATACAGAGTCTCTTAACGTTTTTGCTTTTACCCGCACACACATTTTCATTCATAACAGTCCGTTCACAAATTCCCAAATCACACTGGTCCAATCAACAAAAAATACAAGAAAATCTGAAAATAATCCAAGAAAGCGGAAATCTTGAAAAAAGACATAAAGATTGTTCAAATACATTTTAAATCCTGTTATTTATAATGGAATTATCAAAACAGAGAAATGGAGTATTGGAATATGAATGCTGGTGCAAAAAAGCAAATGGGTATTCACTTGCCGAGAAAATGGGCGCTGTTATTGATGGCGCTTCCGTTCGTGATTTATATTATCATGTTCTGCTATGTGCCGTTGTTTGGATGGATTCTTGCATTTTTTGATTATGTGCCGGGGATTCCTCTGAAAGATACGCAATTTGTAGGACTCAAATACTTTAAAATGGCATTTTCACAATCGGATGATATCGTGCGGGTTTTAAAAAATACGATGGCGATGTATATGCTTGGATTATTGTTCAGCCCGATCCCCATGATTTATGCAATTTTCCTGAACGAAATCCGCAGCAGAAAGTTTAAACGTTTTACGCAGACAGCGGTGACCTTTCCGAACTTCATCAGCTGGATTATCGTAGCGTCGATTGCATCTTCTTTTTTCTCCACCGAAGGACAGATTAATATGCTTTTGCGCATATTCAACAGCAATGCAGGCCCGGTGAATGTGTTGGGAAACGAAAATATCGTCTGGATCTTTCAGGCGCTGCTGGGCGTATGGAAGAGCTTTGGCTGGAATGCAATCATCTATATGGCGGCGCTGACCGGTATTGATGAAAGTATTTATGAAGCGGCCAGGATTGACGGCGCCGGAAGACTGAACTGTGCTCTGTATATTACGGTTCCCGGATTAATGCCCACGTTTTTGATCCTGACACTGTTAAGCATCAGCAACTTCCTATCCGTAGGCTTTGATCAGTATTTTGTATTTAATAATTATCTGGTTGCCGATAAAATCGAGGTGCTGGATTTGTATGTATACCGCTTAGGCATTAAATTAAATTGCTACTCTTTGGCTACGGCAATTGGTATTTTTAAAAGTATACTCAGTATCACTCTTTTATTCAGTGTAAATAAGATTGTCAAAAAAGTTCGCGGAGAAGCGTTGATATAAGAAAGGTAGTGTGAAAAATACTTCTAAGGCAGCAAAAGACACTGCCTAAGAAGTATTAAGTTTCCCAAACTGCTAAAGCAGTTAGAAAAACGCGAAAGACAGCGTTTTTCATATCTATTTGAGCCGCTAAAGCGGCATGGAGGTATTATGAAAGCTTATATTAGTAAACAAGGAATCGGTTCCGTTCTGTTTGATATTTTTAATTTCATATTACAAATAAGTCTGATTTTGCTGTGCCTGTATCCGTTTTATTATTTGCTGATCTACTCCCTGTCAGACCCTTCGGAGGTTTCCAGAGGAATCTATCTGCTGCCGCGTGGTTTTACATTAGAAAACTACACGCAGGTGCTAAAGCTTCCGGGGATTTTCAGGGCCGTACTGATTTCCACATCAAGAACCATTGTCGGAACCATTTTTTCAGTCGTCGGCTGTATGCTGTATGCGTACATTCTGACCAAAAAAGAACTGCCCTTCCGGAAGATCATTTACCGCATGACAATTATCACCATGTATGTGGGCGGCGGCTTAATTCCCACCTATATCGTGCTCAAGTCCTACGGTTTTATCAATTCCTTCTGGGTATACGTCATTCCCGGCGCCATCAGCGCGTTTAATGTGGTATTGTGCAAAACCTATATTGAACAGCTGCCGGAGGTTCTCGAAGAATCGGCCATGATTGACGGAGCGGGATATTTTACCCGGTTTTTAAAAATTGTAATGCCGCTGAGCAAATCCATTGCGGCAACGATTGCCCTGTTTGCGGCGGTAGCACAGTGGAATTCCTGGTTTGACAACTATTTGTATGTGTTTAAATCGGAACTTTCCACCTTGCAATACATTCTGTACATGTATTTGACTCAGGTTCAGAATGCACTCAAGCAGTTACAGGAAAGCTCGCTGGCTTCCATGTCCAACGTGGTGTTGACGCCGGAGTCTGTCAGAGTGACGGTCACCATGCTGGTCACCATTCCAATTATTCTGGTATACCCCTTTGTACAGAAGCATTTTGTAAAGGGCATAATGATCGGAGCCGTAAAGGGATAATAAAGGTAACAGGCCGGAAACGGCTAAATATAAAAAAAGAAAAGGGAGGCAAAAATGTTTAAGAAAAACTATGCATTAAAACGAGGAATCAGTATTCTTACGCTGGGCGCCATGCTGTTTTCCGGAATGATTGGCTGCGGAAACAAAGCGGAAGGAGACCCCCAGACGGACAAGCCGGCAGAAAGTAACACTCCGGTGGAAATTACGATTTTTAAGACGGATAATCCTTCCATCGAAACGACGTGGGCATCTGTGAAAAACAGTCCGGTTGTCAAACAAATTGAGGAAAAATGCAATGTAAAACTGAATATGGTAGGCGGTGATCACGATAAGCTTCAGGTGATGATGGCATCCGGGGAAATTCCCGGTGATATTATTTTTGTAACTTCCAAAGAAGACGTTCAGAATTTGATCAAAGGACAGCATATTTCACCACTGGATGATCTGGTGGCGGATCATGCGCCCGATATCCAAAACGTAGAAAGCCGGATCCGGATATCAAAGGACTATTACAGCAACGGTACCGGACAGTTGTATACTCTGCCTTCCAACGTGGGGCTGGAAGGTCATGAATATATGATCTATCATTCCATTTATCGTGTAAGATGGGACTGGTATAAGGAATTGGGCTATCCTGAAATTAAAAATACCGACGATATGGTTGAAGCGCTTCGTCAGATGCAGCAAAACCATCCCACCACGGAGGACGGTAAACCTGTTTATGCCGTCAGCTGCAACAGCGACGGATTCGGCTATTATTGCTGGTCCGCCTACGCTTCCACCTATGGAATCGGAGAAAGCGGAAATGTTCTGTTTGACACACACGACGAGTCAAACATATATCCGAAGTTCAATGAAGACAGCCAATATTGGGACGCCATGAAATACTATTATAAAATCAATCAGGCAGGCCTTTTTGATCCGGATGCCTTCACACAGACTTACGATGACTTTGCCGCTAAAGTAAACGCAGGACAGATAATGGCTCCTGAAGCATCCTGGCTGGTACTCCCCTTTAACCAGGCAGAATATGCAAAAGACAGCGCCAGCATCGCCGGTATTCAGGCAATTCCGGTGGAGGGAACAACCGTACACACCAACGTCGATTTGAAATTTGGTTTCGACGCACAGCTGATGTGCATTAATAAAAAGTCTGAACATCCTGAGAAAGCAATGGAAGTTTTGAACTATATGTTCTCTTATGAAGGTTCGCGTTTAATCAAGAGCGGCGTAAAAGGCGAACACTGGGATACCATCGACGGCGTTGCACAGTACACGCCTGAGATGAGCGAACTTCTTAAAAAAGGCGGAGAAGATTTACAGAACACCGGCGTAAACTTCTTTGAACACTTTGCAGGATACAGCCATGGCGTTATAGATCCGGAAGACGGTGAGCCAATGCAGCTGCAACAGGGACAGGTCGCGTTAAAATCCCAGAATCTTCCCGTAGACGACGACTTCAACGCTTACTACAATTGTGAATAGAAAACAGCCGCAATGCTGTTTTCTTTCAACAGTTATGGAGGACAAGGACTATATGAGCACATTGAAATGTTGGACGGAAAGTCCGTTAAACAGAGTGGAACCGGATATGCGTATTCCGGAAAAAACGCACAATGCAAGAAAACTGCATATGGCGCGCAACAGCTATGAATCTTATCAGATCCTCCTGCAAGGCGGGGAGGAATTTGTAATACGCGAGGTTCGTTTTACGGATTTTTCTGTTTCCAAAGGCCTCATTTTCAGTTATAATTTTCAGGAGGAAATTACGTTTGAAAAGGAAAGCTTTCAGGACCCGCTGTCTAATGATGCGGCCTGGCAGGTTAAAGCCGGAAAAACCCAGAGCGTTTGGATCAACGTATATGCCGATAAAGAACTGGAGACCGGAAATTATAGCGGTAATGTTATTGTGGTCACAGATCTTGGGGAACTCAAGACCGGATTGGAAATCCGGGTTCACGCAGCCGTACTGCCGAAAAATTCGGAGGCGGCATTTGCAACCGAATACTGGATGAACACCGTAAATTTCTGGTTCCGTTATCCGAATTCGGAGCAGCTCGATTTTCTGCACCACTATTACGGCTGTGAAAAGTACGGCAGCGCCTGGTGGGATATTAATCGGGATATTGCAAAAAATATGAAGGAAAACCGGGTGAATGTGTTGTTCGTACGCACACAGGATCTTCTTCTGGATGGAGGAAGCCGGTTGGATGAAGAAGGAATTTACCATTTCCACTGGGATCTGTTTGACCGATTTATTTCGTTTTTTGAAGAGCATGCAGACATAAAGCTTTTTGCAGGCTACCATCTGATCGTACAGACAGAAGGGAAAAACGTCTATCTTCTGGATCAGATTGACGGAAAGATGCAGATCGACATCGCTCCGATTGGCAGCGAAAAGGCCGAAAACTGGATGCGTCAGTTTCTGACCGCACTTTATGCGCATCTGGAAGAATTGGGATACCAGGACAGATGGCTGCAGCATGTGGAGGACGAGCCGGCGGAATCACAGTCCTGGGGATATGGCAGGAAAATGGTAAAAAAATATATGCCAGGGATCCGGTGTATGGATGCCATTGATAAACAGGAACCTACAGCCGGGATGCAGAATCATATTGACCTGTGGATTCCACGCGTGGATATTTATGAGAAAAACAGAGAATTTTATGATTACCGGATGGCCTGCGGAGATTCCAGGTGGATTTACAACTGTTGCGAGCCCCACACTCAGAACTATATGAATAAGTTTCTGGGATGGCCCCTGATACATCACCGTGCGCTTCCCTGGGCATGCTTTACCAATCATTTCAGCGGATTTTTGCACTGGGGATATAATTTCTGGGACCCGGACGATCCGTGGTTTGGCCTGAATCCGGCCGCTATGCTAAAGGGCGACGGCTACATCGTTTATCCCGACCCGGCAAGAAACCGCGTTAAAAATTCTATCCGTATGACAGCAACCAGAGACGGAGCGCAGGATTTTGAATTATTGAAACTGTTGGCGGACAAAGATCCCGTTTTGGCGTATGAAAAAAGCAGAAAAATTGCTTCCGGATTCAACCATTTTGACTGGGAACCTGAAAATCTGGAAACTGCAAGAATCGAAATTCTGGAAGCGTTGGATGCGGAATAACAGGTGAATATATGTACTCTTTGATGATTGTGGAAGATGAACTGCTGGCCAGACTGGCTCTGAAAAATTCTATATCATGGGAAAAGTTCAATATTGATGAGATCTATGAAGCCCAGGATGGAATGGAAGCTCTGGACAAATATCGAAAATATTCTCCGGACATTCTGATTGTAGATATTAATATTCCGTTTATGAACGGAATAGAACTGATACGGGAAATCAGAAAAAATGATACCAGGACAAAAATAATTATCATGAGCTGTCTGGAAGATTTTCAATATGCAAAGGCCGCCATTCAGGCAAATGTATCGCAGTACATTCTGAAAGCATCCATGTCCATGAAAGAAATCGAAGAAGCAATCGAAAAGGTCTTAGATGAAATAAAAGCAGAAAATACCGGACCGGTTTACCGCAAAAAATACAATGCCGACGAAGCATACAGAAACAGAAAAAGCCTGCTGAGAAAATTACTGACACAGCCGGAAGCTGCCTGCGAAGATGAACAGGAAGCTTTCCGTATGCCCGCCATTCTGGCTGTCGTCCGGGTGCGTTTCGAGATTCGGCAGGACGGGGATCTGTCTCAGGAATTTCTTAATAAGATGAATTTTGTGAAAAATATCATCAGCACAACGCTTACGGAGGAATTTCCCAGCTATGTGGTCACTTTACCGGAAGAAACATACGCGGTTTTAATTGAGTGCGGAAATCCGCCCGGGCGTAATACCTGCGAAGAGGTGCGCGCTCTCTTAGAGAGCGCCGGCCGGTTAATCGGTAAATATACGTCCGCGGACGCAGAAATTGGTATGGGCAGCCTGATAGAAGAACAGCGTCAGATCGCCGCAACATTTTTACAGGCAAAAAGAAAACTGGCTTACTACAGCTTTGGGGAAAACGGTCTTACGGCAGAACCTGAAGCCGCAATTATGCTTCGCCTGAAAACCATATGGGAAGACTGCACCGGAAAAATCACGGCATGTCTGCATAAAATGGGACTTATGGATATGGAGGACTATGTAAAAAACGTTCCTGCCTTTTCGGAGGATTATGTCTGTCTTTTACAGGATTACTGGAGCATGCTGACGAACCGCACGGCCGTACTGTATGAGAAAAGCCGGGGCTGCCGGCTGGAACTGATTGTGTCGGAATATACACAGAAAATCCGGAAAACAGTTACCTTAAAGGACGGTGAACAACTGTATCATTCCTTCCTGCTCAGGATCGGCAGACAGCATAAAGAACAGGTCCAATATTCCCCTGTGGTGGAAAAAGCGATTGCCTTTGCGGAGAAAAATTACGGACAACCCATTACGCTGACAGATGCCGCGGAGTCGGTTTCTATCTCTTCGGGATATTTGAGCACCATATTCCGAAAGGAATATGGAATGAATTATACCGATTTCCTGATACGCCTTCGGATTGAAAAGGCAAAAGTACTGCTGGCGGCAGGAAATGAGAAGCTGGCGGACATTGCGGAAAAATGCGGATTCAATGACCATGCATATTTTACAAGAACCTTTAAGAAATTAACTGGCATTTCCCCGAATGATTACAGAAAAAGCGTAAAGGAATGCTGATATGAAAATACTGAGAAAGCTGAATTTCTTCCTGATTGCGGCCTGCCTGCTTGTTTTTACCCTGACCACCGCCATAACGGGCGCAGTTTACAGAAAGGTTTTATTTGATAATACTTATCAGACAATGCTCGGAGCCCTGAAACAGATTGAGTATAATTTTTCCGAAAAAAGAAGCATGTTTCAGGAAACGGTTCTCAAGTTGCTGTGCGGGGAAGCTCTTGAAAAACTGGATGCGCAGCAGCATATCCGCTCCGTTTACGCCTATGAATCCATTAACACTTTTAACAGGGACGTGCTGTCCGTCCTGTCTTATATGGAGGATATTTCTTCCATTGTGTACTTAAACCGGGACGGCGTCTTGATTGGTACGGACGGCAAGACGGTATGGCGGGAAAATGCAGGCGAACAGCTTCTTGCCATAGTGGAGGATATAGAACCCGGCATTTCTTTTCAGAGTGGTTTTTCTTCGGAGCTTTTTTATAGTAATAAAAAATATCTGGGAAAAAAACACGAAAATTATATCTCGGCAGTTGTTCCCTACCAGCCGGTTCAAAGCAGAGAAGGAAAAGGGTATCTGATCATCAATATCAAAGAAGCCGCATTCCGGAATATATTTTCTGCTACCATGGATAAAGATGTCGGAAATATTTATATTGTAGACGCTGCCGGAAGCGTATTATCTTCCACATATGAGGAACAGATCGGACGCCGTTACAGGCTGGCGGATGACATCGCGAACCAGAATGACGCCTTTTATATGATCGATGGGGAAGAATATGTGATTTATTACGCCATGCCGGAGATGGGCTGGGGCATCGTATGGGAAAAACCGGTACACTCTTTTTATGCGCAGGCCGATTTACTGAACCGGATTTTAATTTGTTTTGTTCTTTTCAGCCTGATCATAATACTGCTCAGCTACAGTATCTATGCCAAAATGCAGCTGAAACCCCTGCACATTCTGGTGCACGCTATGGAGGATATCGGAAAAGGGCACTATGGTATCCGGATCGAAGACAAGGTAGACGGAGAAATCGGCAATGTTATCGAAAGCTTTAACCAAATGTCCCTGGATATTGATGTGCTGACAAAGGAAAACGAACGCATTAACAACGAGAAAAGGGCGCTGCAGCTTTTGGCTCTCCAAGAGCAGATGAGTCCGCATTTTGTACTGAATTCACTCAATACAATCAAATGGATGGCCGTACTGGCAAGGGAAGAAAATATTGTTAATATGGTGATCGCACTGTCAAAAATCATTCGGGCATTTAAAAATACGAATGCATTTGGCACAATCGGAGAAGAAATTGATTTTATCAAAAATTATATATTAGTCATGAATTACCGGTATGGAGATGTAATTCATGTACATTATGACGTAGAGCCTGAACTGGAGCAGTTATCGATTCCCATTTTTTTTATTCAGCCACTGGTGGAAAATTCCCTCAAGCACGGGTTTGCTTCAACCCATTGCAGAGGAGATATTTATATTCATATAAGCCGGAAAAACGATATGATTTTTATTCAGGTTTCAGACAACGGCAAAGGATTGAAGCCGCAGGAGGCGGAAGAATTAAACCATAAGCTGAATGTGGCAAATCAGACGCCTTTTTTTGAAACGGAAGGGGTCGGACTTATGAATATTGCCAAAAGGATGAATCTCTACTATGGAGAAAAATCAGGCATTAAAATCAAAAACAATGCAGACTGCGGAATCCGTGTGGAACTTAGGATACCGTACCAGGACAGAAAGGAAACGGAATGATATGAAAGCATCATTGGTATTTGAAACAGAAAAGATCAGAATGAGCAGTCTTGGCGGGGATCTGGCATTTCCGGATCTTGTCTCAGGACTTAATGTACAGAATAAGGCGGTTTTTGATCTGGAAGAGAATGATGAAATATTTGAGGGTTATGGAAAGCTTGCCTGTGTTTACCCCTATCGGCAATATACCTGTTATGACAGGGTCACGCAGGAAAAAGAACTCAAAACGGCCATACTGGAAAATGATTATCTGAAGGCTGTTTTTCTTCCCGAACTGGGCGGACGTCTCTGGCGTCTGATCGACAAATCCACAGGAATAAATCTGCTGTATACCAACGATGTGATCCGCCCTTCCAATCTGGCAACAAGAAACGCCTGGTTCAGCGGCGGCGTGGAATGGAACGTGGGGATTATCGGACATACGCCGCTGACCATGGAACCTCTTTTTACCGCGGCGCTGGAAAATGACAATCATTCCCCGGTACTCAGGATGTATGAATATGAAAGAATCAGAAGGGTTACTTATCAGATGGATTTCTGGCTGGAAGAAAACAGCCGCTTTTTACACTGCCGGATGCGGATTGTTAATCATACGCCGGATGTGGTTCCCATGTACTGGTGGAGCAATATGGCCGTTCCGGAATATGAAGGGGGGAGAATTTACGTACCTGCCAGGGAAGCGTATACCAGTGACTTAAACAGAGTATATAAGGTCAAAATACCTTACGTAAATGGAAAAGACATATCGAAATATGAGGAGATTCCGGATCAGGTGGATTACTTTTTCCATATACCGGAGGAAGAGAAAAAGTATATTGCCAACTTGAACCGGGACGGATATGGACTTGTACAGTTTTCCACAAACCGGTTGAGAAGCCGGAAACTTTTTTCCTGGGGGCATAACGATGCTTCCGCACGGTGGCAGGAGTTTCTGACGGAGCAGGCCGGCGATTATATTGAGATCCAGGCGGGTATCGGAAAAACACAGTATGGCTGCATACCGATGGCGCCCCATACAGCCTGGGAATGGATGGAGTTGTACGGTCCGCTTGAGACGGAACCGGAACTGAACAGGGAAGAATATGCGCAGGCCATGGGAAAACTGGATGCGAAGCTGCAGGAGCTTTTTGACGAGTATACGCCCCAAAAACAGCTTGACGAGACAAAAGACCTTGCAAAAAAGAGGGGAAAAGTAATCTATTGCGGAAGCGGTTACGGAAATCTTGAGAATCTTTGCCAGCGGGCTTTGGGAGCGCGCGGACTGGATTCCCATCTGGACTTTGAAAGCACGGATGAAAGACAGCGGGAATGGATTGATTTCCTGAAAACCGGTACATTCAACTGCCCTGATCCGAAAAAGAGACCTTCGGATTTTACAAAGGACGATTTTTGGTTTGAACAGCTTAAAAACACGGCGGAAGGAAGCGGCAGTGAAAACTGGTATGCACAGTATCAGCTGGGATTGCAGTATTTATACAGAGGCAGAGTGAAAAAGGCAAAGAAAGCACTGCTTGCTTCCCTGAACCTGGAAAAAAACATCTGGGCATCCCACGCACTGGCTATCTGTTATATGATGACGGGAGAAGAGAAACAGGCTGCCGGGATACTCCTGCAAATCATGGAAATTCATATAAACGAGCTGTCCATCATCAAAGAATGTATGCGTATTCTGGTACAGTTGAAGGCATATTCACAAATCCTGCAGTTTTACAAAAGGCTGGCTCCGGAAATTGCGGGAGAAAGCAGAATTTACTTTACTTATCTGCAGGCATTGGCAGGTGTCGGGGAATATGAAAAGGCCTATACTCTTTTGACCCGGGACGGCGGATTGGAAATCGATGATGTGAGGGAGGGCGACTACAGTCTGGACCATTTATGGAACGAATTAAACGGCAGGCTGTTTCCTGATAATAACCGGCAAATTCCACACAGACTGAATTTTAAGTCTTTACCGGATTAACAATATAATAGCGGAGAATTCCTGTCAAAAGGATTTTCCGCTATTACAAATTTCTTTTTGCTATTTGCTTTACTTCCAGAATTTTTTCTTTTTCCCTTCCTTAGGGTCCGGCTCTTTATGATCGCCGGCTTTTTTTGCGGCGTTCAATGTATCACCGCTTTCCGCATCAAACTGCTTAAGCAGTTCTTTTGCCTCATGGCTCAGTTTATCCGGTATCTGTACCACAAGCGTTACATAATGGTCACCGCGTACATCCTTATTTCTCAATGAAGGTACGCCTTTCCCTTTCAGACGAATCCTGGTGTCCGTCTGGGTTCCCGGTTTCACATCATAGATTACTTTGCCGTCCACCGTATCAATTACGATCTCTCCTCCTAATGCCGCTACTGCAAAGGACATGGGAACCGTAGAGAATATGTTGGAATCCTGGCGCTGGAAAATAGGGTGTCTTCCCACAATAACTTCAACCAGAACATCCCCTCTGGGACCGCCGTTGCTTCCCGGCTCTCCGAGCCCCGGCAGCCTCTTGCACTGTCCGTTATCAATACCGGCCGGAATGGATACGGCATATTTTTTCCTCATGGGAACATAACCGGTTCCCCGGCAGTCCTGGCATTTTTCTTTAATAACCTTACCTGTTCCCTGACAATCCGGACAGGTCTGTACATTCCGAACCGTTCCGAAGAAAGACTGCTGGGTAAATACCACCTGGCCTTTTCCTCCGCACTTGGAGCATGTCTCCGGATTCGTACCCGGTTTGGCGCCGCTGCCGTGGCAGTTCTTACATTCTTCCTTTACGTTCAGTTCGATTTCTTTCTCACAGCCAAAAACCGCTTCTTCAAAGGTGATTCGGATGCTGGTGCGCAGATTGGCGCCCTTCATGGGACCGCTGCCTCTGCCTCCCCGACTCCTGCCTCCTCCAAAAAAGTCTCCGAAAATATCTCCGAAAATATCACTAAAATCCGCACCGCTGAAATCAAAGCCGCCAAATCCTCCGGCGCCTCCGTCAAATGCGGCATGACCGTACTGATCATACTGACGTCTTTTTTCAGGATCACTTAATACGGCATAGGCTTCAGAAGCTTCCTTGAACTTTTTCTCCGCCTCTGCATCTCCGGGATTCATATCCGGATGATACTTCTTGGCAAGAACACGGTATGCCTTTTTGATTGCGGCTTCATCTGCACCCTTTTCTACACCAAGGACCTCGTAATAGTCCCGTTTCTGTTCAGCCATAATTAAATCCTCCCACTAAAGTAACTTCCGTTTATTATAGCGCAGAAGAATGGCTCAGTGAGCCATTCCTGCAATCCATTTTATACTTCTCTGAAGTCTCCGTCAATAATATCGTCATTATTGTCTGCAGAACCTGCGTCCGCACCGCCCATATTCACGTCGGGGCCCGCTCCTGCCGCGCCCTGCGCCTGCTGCATGTTCTCGTACATTTTTGTGAAGAGAGACTGCGCGCTTGCCGTCAGCTTTTCTTTCGCTGCTTTCAGTTCATCGATATCGCTGTCGGACATTTCCTGATCCTTTGTGCGCTCCAGAATTGCTTTCACCGCTTCCATATCGGCCTGAACGGAAGATTTTTCACTGTCGCTGATCTTATCGCCGACTTCGTTTAATGCCTTTTCGGTCTGGAATACAAAGGAATCCGCTTCATTTCTGGTATCGATTGCTTCCTTACGTTTTTTATCCTGAGCCTCATACTCTGCCGCTTCTTTTACCGCCTTATCAATATCTTCATCGGACATGTTGGAACCGGCCGTAATGGTGATGTGCTGTTCCTTACCTGTTCCGAGGTCTTTTGCGGATACGTTTACAATACCGTTAGCGTCGATATCAAAGGTAACTTCGATCTGCGGAACTCCGCGCATTGCGGGAGGAATACCGTCCAGACGGAACTGTCCTAAGGATTTGTTATCTTTTGCAAACTGTCTCTCGCCCTGTACCACATTGATGTCTACGGCCGTCTGGTTATCTGCCGCGGTGGAGAAAATCTGGCTTTTCTTGGTAGGAATAGTCGTATTTCTTTCAATTAATCTGGTAGCTACGCCGCCCATGGTCTCAATGGAAAGGGAGAGGGGCGTTACGTCCAGAAGCAGGATCTCGCCGGCTCCGGCATCGCCTGCCAGCTTACCGCCCTGAATGGATGCACCCAGCGCAACACATTCGTCGGGGTTCAGGGTCTTGCTGGGTTCATGCCCTGTTATCTGTTTTACCTTATCCTGTACGGCAGGAATACGTGTGGAGCCGCCTACCAGAAGAACCTTTCCCAGTTCGCCTGCATTAATGCCGGCGTCTTTTAATGCGTTCTGTACGGGAATAGCCGTCTTTTCTACCAGGTCATGCGTTAACTCATCAAATTTGGCTCTGCTTAAATTCATATCAAAGTGCAGCGGCCCGCTTGCATTCATGCTGATAAACGGAAGGTTTATATTGGTAGTAGTTGCGGATGAAAGCTCTTTCTTTGCTTTCTCTGCGGCTTCTTTTAATCTCTGCATTGCCATCTTGTCATTGGACAGATCCACGCCCTGCTGTGCTTTAAATTCAGATACCATCCAGTCAATGATCTTGTTGTCAAAATCATCTCCTCCAAGACGGGTATCACCGTTGGTTGCAAGTACTTCAATAACGCCGTCTCCGATTTCGATGATGGAAACGTCAAATGTACCGCCGCCCAGATCGTATACCATGATCTTCTGCTCTTTTTCGTTGTCAAGACCATAAGCCAGCGCTGCCGCCGTAGGCTCGTTGATGATTCGTTTTACTTCCAGTCCTGCAATTTTACCTGCGTCTTTGGTTGCCTGACGCTGCGCGTCATTAAAGTAAGCAGGTACGGTAATAACCGCTTCCGCTACTTTCTCGCCCAGATAATTTTCTGCGTCTGCTTTCAGTTTCTGAAGAATCATTGCTGAAATCTGCTGCGGCGAATATTTTTTACCGTCAATGTTGCGTCCGTGATCCGTACCCATATCTCTTTTAATGGATGCAATCGTTTTATCCGCATTGGTAACCGCCTGACGTTTTGCCGGTTCACCCACCAGTCTTTCCCCATTGTCTTTAAACGCAACGACGCTGGGTGTTGTTCTTGCGCCTTCCGCATTGGCGATAACGGTTGGCTTGCCGCCTTCCATTACGGCTACGCAGCTATTTGTCGTACCTAAGTCAATACCGATAATTTTACTCATAATTCTTTACCTCCATATAGTGAAATGTTGTTGTGTACTTTTTTATTGAACTACGGCTACCATGCTGTGTCTTACAACTTTATCATGATAGGTATAACCTTTCTGTAATTCCTGCGCTACAACGCCTGACTCAAACTCTTCGCTTTCAACCTGCATCACCGCATTGTGAAGATCGGGATTAAATTCCGTTCCTACCGCTTCGATGGGTTTCACTCCTATATTGTCAAGTTCCTGCATCAACTGCCTGTAAATCTTATTCATGCCGTCCGCAAATGGCGCTTCCTTTTCTTCCTCCGGCACCGTGGCAAGACCCCTTTCAAAATTATCAACAACCGGAAGAATCTTCTCGATCACGCTTTTAGCTCCGGTCTCAAACATTGCCTGCTTTTCCCTGTCGGTCCGTTTTCTGAAATTCTCAAACTCGGCCATCTGCCTTTTGACTCTGTCCTCAAGCTCCTCGATTTTTTCTTTCAGGGCTTCCTGCTTTTTATCACCCCTGCTTTTCTTCTTTGCGGCTTTTTTATCTTCCGCTTTCTCTTCCCCGCCGTCTTCCGTCTCCTCTATGGATACATCCGAAGTCTCCGTATCTTCCGTCAGTTCTGCGTCCTCCGTCTGTCCTGTTTCCTGATTTAACGTATCATCCATTATTTCTTTTTCTTCTGCTGTCATACTCTCATTCCTTTCTCAAATCCGTCATTTCTTATATAGATCATCCAACTGCTGTTTCAGGTTCTTCAGGGTCCCTACTACCTTTTCATAATCCATCCGCTTGGGACCGATGATACCGATGGTGCCCCTCATTCCTTCTTCCAGCTCGTAAGTGGCGGTAACTACGCTGCAGTCCTTCATTGACTGGAGTTTGGCTTCTTCGCCGATATATACCTGAATGCCCGTTTTCTCTTCATCTGCAAGTGTTTCCTGTACCAGCTCGTTCAATACCTGTTTTTCTTCGAAAGCGGTTATTAATTCGCTTGCTTTCTGATTATCCGCCAGTTCGGGATATTTGAAAATATTTTTAGCCCCGCTGGTGTAGATTTCAAGATCATCGTCCGCCTTAATGGCTTCGGCTACCGCATCGATCACATCGCTGACAATCTGGCTGTGAATACCTGCCTGCTGCTTTAACGCGGCTATCATGCCAAGATTAATTTCTTCAATACTCAATCCGTTCAGATTCGTATTCAGTAAAAGGTTCAGCTTCAATAAAGTCTCGTCGTTGAGCTCTTCCGATACGCTTAGAATATTATTTTTAATAACATTGCCTTCCACTACGATAACCGCTAAAATCTGGTCTGCGTCAACCCTTGAAAGCTGTATGAACTTTAACTTATTATGATGCAGCGTCGGCGCGCTGATCATGGTGGCGTAATTCGTGTTGACGGCCAGTGTTTTGGCCACCTGCTTTAACAGATTCTCCATTTTTTCTTCTTTTTCAAGAAGAAGCTCCTTCATCTCTTCGACTTCCCGTTCCTTATCGATCATCAAACGGTCCACATACAGGCGGTATCCCTTATCGGACGGAATCCGTCCTGCCGAAGTATGAGGCTGCACGATATATCCCAGTTCTTCCAGATCCGCCATCTCATTGCGGATCGTCGCCGAACTTAAATTCAAATCGGTATACTTGGAAATGGTTCTGCTTCCTACCGGCTCACCGGTCTCCAGATAATTACGGATAATAGCCTGGAGAATCTTAATTTTTCTATCATCCAGCTGCATCCCGGTTCACCCCGCTTTCCGGTTGTTAGCACTCTTCCCTTATGAGTGCTAACATCTTCTTACCATAAAATATCACTTACGCCCTGCAATGTCAACAAGTTTGAGCGAAAATAATTATAAAAAAACTATGAAAAATCTGAATTCATAAAATTACAGCCGGAAGGAGCTCCGGTTCTTAACCAAACCCCTTCCGGCTGAAACCAACCGCATACTTCTTATATATAGAAGTCTTTTCAATATTTACCGTATAACGGCCTGTCCTACATACCAGCTTTGAACTCCCTGAATGTCCGGATTAAATGCATACACAAAATATTTTCCTTCCGCCACGGCCAGTTCAAATTCCGCCTGGCCTGCACCGGCAGTCATAAGATATCCTGCATGCCCGGGCACCTGATCGAATCCGGGCGGCGTGGCATTTGCATTTTTGGCATTTTGCTGTGCCGTTTCCTTACTATCATATACCGCAATATAAATAAGACCGCCCGCTGCTCCCGCATAATAGAAAGTTGCCTTTCCTGCAGACGCATCATAGTAATATCCGAAACCTTCCGGTGTTTCCGGTTCACCCACCATATAATACAGTTTCAGCACCAGACTGCCGTCTTCCAGTACCGTTCCCGATACTTTCCGTTCCCCATGCTCCGTGTTTTCCATATATCCTTCATAGCTTCTTGCTTCTGCGGTCACTTCGCTTCCGATTTTTCCCGCTAATGTTTCCGTTTCTGCCAGCGCATAGGAACCTGAACCTTTTTCCGTTTCCTTATAATATTCTACTTTGTAAAATGCCTCGTCATTTCCTGTTGCCAGCCACTTTGCCCACAGTGTAAAATCGCCTGCAGTAGTCGCGCTGATTCCCTCAAAAGCCGTTGAACAGGCTTCATCCGTATACCATCCTGCAAAATCATGTCCTTCCCTTGCAGGTTGTTTCAATGCAACTGTTTCACCGTATTTATAGCTTGACGGATTCCCTTCATTTTTTACGTCCGCATCCAGCCGATAAGTAATCTGGTAAACCCTGCGGTTATAGTATACTTTGAGAACCGTATTTCCCTGTTGTGTCAACTCTGCCTTCAGTACATTGTCTTTATTCCGGCTGTCAAAAGCATATCCTGTAAAATCTCCCGGTTCCGTAACTTCAACCTGGGTTCCAACCGTACCGTATTTACTTTCGGTTTTAAACAGATCATACGTTCCCGATATATTCTCGACATAATGCTCAATCGTATATTTCTTTTGTTCAGATCCGCTTCCTTTCTTTTCCACGCCCATGCTTCCGGGTGCAACGGTAATCTGATAACCGTCGCTGAAAGTT
>CAJUNP010000045.1 GCA_910587935.1 uncultured Lachnospiraceae bacterium | reverse complement strand
AAAAATAGGTTCTGAAAGCCCCATGAAATAAGGGCTGAAGATTCCGAGAAGTTATAAAGGAAGAAAGGAGGAAAAACCAATACCTGTTTATGCAGTATGATTTGTAAAATTATAGAGTAAAGATGGGTATGGAAATCACAATGTTATTGTGATATGATTAGAAAACAATGATCTGAATTACTAAATCAAAAAAGGAGAAAGCCAATCATGAGCAAATATGCAGGCACACAAACAGAAAAAAATCTTGAGGCGGCGTTTGCCGGGGAATCACAGGCGCGGAATAAGTATACATATTTCGCTTCCGTTGCAAAAAAGGAAGGTTATGAGCAGATTTCTTCTTTGTTTCTAAAGACGGCGGACAATGAAAAAGAACATGCTAAAATGTGGCTTAAAGAGCTTAAAGGAATCGGAAGCACCAAAGAGAATCTGGCGGCCGCGGCAGACGGCGAAAATTATGAGTGGACAGATATGTATGAAGAGTTTGCCAAAACTGCCGAAAGTGAAGGATTTCCTGAACTGGCTGAGAAGTTCCGTCTGGTGGGAGCCATTGAAAAACATCATGAAGAGAGATACCGTGCGCTTCTGAAAAATATAGAAACGGCGGAAGTCTTTGCCAAAAGTGAAGTAAAGGTGTGGGAATGTCGTAACTGCGGACATATCGTAGTTGGCATGAACGCTCCGGAAGTGTGTCCCACATGTAATCATCCTCAGAGCTATTTTGAGGTACAGGCACAAAATTATTAATTCTTCAGTAGGTTGGCATGGAGGTATCATATGGATGTTTTAAAATATGGAAAAGCAATTTGTTATTCAGGCTACAGACAGGGGCAGAGCCCCAAAACGGAAGCTCCGTCCAGGGAACAGATCGCAGAGGATTTGGATATTCTGGTAAAGGACGGGTATCGGTATATCCGGATGTATGACCCGAATCTTCACGCAAGGAGAGCCCTGGAAATTATCCGGGAGAAGAAGCTGCCTTTAAAGTGCATGATCGGTATTGATTCCGATCCGGAGGAGAATAATCCGCAGTGTCCTTTTGTAAAACAAAATTTTTCTCAGGAAGAGCTTGATAAGAATCGGGAACGTAACGATGCGGAAGCGGAAAAGCTGATTGAACTGGTAAAAGAATTTGATGAAGAAGTGGCGGCAGTATCCGTGGGAAATGAGAATACGCCTGTCTGGGGGGCGCATACGGTAAGGCCGGAACGTCTGCTGGAACATGCGAAAAAGTTTAAAGGGGCTTTGAACAAACCGGTAACCTTCTGTGAAGGCGTTTTTGAATGGCCGCATTTGAAGGAATTAGGCGATTATCTTGATTTTATCAGTGTTCACAGTTATCCGCTTCACTATGGAGATACGGTAGATGTGGCAGTGGAATTGAATAAGAAGCATTACCGGACTGTTAAAGAGCTCTTTCCGGATAAGCAGATTCTTTTTACGGAGGTCGGCTGGACAACGAAGACAAACAGTGTTATGGCGCCGGGACAGGCATGTGTGGAGAATCAAAAGAGGTATATTACGGAATTGAACGAATGGCTTGACCAGGACCAGATTATCGGTTTTATTTTCGAGGCTTTTGACGAACCCTGGAAGGGAAGCACACCGGAAAAATCCGAGTGCAACTGGGGATTGTATTATCTGGACCGGACAAAGAAATGGTGAAAATGTACATACCTCCGGGAGTATTTACAGTAAAAACCACCAAAAACATGAAGATTTCTGAAAAACATTAGTAATCCCCCATTTTTTCTGGTAAAATAAAGGTATAACACAGAAACAGGAGGACGTCGGATTTTCAGAAAGAAGGTTGGTTATGTTTGACAAGGGAGAGTATGTCGTTTATGGGAGCAAAGGGATATGCGAGGTGAGGGACGTCACTACGCTGAATATGGATGGAGCGGCAAAAAACAGGCTTTATTATGTACTGTGTCCCAGCGGGAAGAGAGAAAGCAAGATTTTTGTACCGGTAGACAGTGATAAAACGATTATGCGCAGAGTAATTACCGGACAGGAAGCGGAAGAATTAATTCAGAAGATTCCGGATATTCAGGAGATTCGGGTAGAGGACGATAAACTCCGCGAAGAAAAGTACAAAGAATGTATGCGCACCTGCGAATGTAAAGACTGGGTGCGGATTATTAAAACGCTTCGTGTAAGAATTCAGAAACGTCTCGCTCAGGGCAAAAAGATAACCGTAACGGACGAACGGTATTTTCGCATTGCGGAGGACAACCTTTATTCGGAATTGTCGCTGGCCTTAAAAATTCCAAAAGAACAATTGGAACAGTATATTACGGACCATTTAAAATGAAAAATACAGCTTTGGGTATTTCCCGAAGCTGTATTTTAATTTATAATATAAATAATAAAAAGGAAACGGGGGAACGGCAATGGATATGAATAGAATTGCAGGTAAAGTAGACCATACTTTGCTTCGGCAGGAAGCGGTATGGGAGGAAATACGGCAGTTATGCGACGAAGCTCTGCAATATCATACGGCGTCTGTCTGTATTCCGCCTTCTTATGTGAAGCGGGCGGCAGAGTACCTGGGTGGAAGACTTCCGGTCTGTACGGTAATCGGTTTTCCAAACGGATATCAGACGACAGCCGTAAAGCGGTTTGAGACACAGGATGCGATCCGGAACGGAGCGGAAGAGATCGATATGGTAATTAACATCGGATGGGTGAAGGAGAAAGCCTTTTCGCTTGTGGAGGAAGAAATACGAAGCATAAAGTCCGTATGCGGCCCCCTGGTTCTGAAGGTGATTATTGAGACCTGCCTGTTGACGGAGGAGGAGAAACGGGAACTATGTGGGGCGGTAACCCGCGCGGGAGCGGATTATATTAAGACCTCTACAGGGTTTTCAACGGCGGGGGCGACGCCGGAGGACATACGGCTGTTTGCGGAGTGCGTAGGAGAACGCGTTAAAATTAAAGCGGCAGGCGGTATCTCTTCTCTGAAAGACGCGCAGGAGTTTTTGGAATTGGGAGCCGAAAGGCTGGGAACAAGCCGTACTGTTAAACTGCTGAATGAAGGAAAAAAGGAGATTTGAGATAAAAAAAGGAAACCTTTCTGTAATTTGGACCACCGTATTGTATCAAAATGTTTTGTATAATATAAACACTAACGATGGGAGGGTACGGCATGAAAAAAAAGGATGCTAACGCAGGAAAAGAAAAAGAACCCAAAATGAAGAGAACTAAGGTCAAAGCAGCAGGTCGTACAGAGAAAGCAAAAAAGGCCTCAAAGCTGCATATGCCGAAGTTTATTAACAAACTGCTGCTTAACAGCGTGGGCAAAAGAATCGTTCTTCTGTTTTCCGTGATTGTAGCGGCCATGTTAATAATGATGTTGATACTTCTTGAAAGAAGTATTAGTATAAACAGTCAGTACGGTGAACTGCTGACAAATGTTAACGAAATTATCCGTGTAAAAAGCGAAATGATTGAACAGCCGGCCAGACTGTCGGCAAATGCAATCCGGCAAAATAATATAGAAGAATCCGGCGAGGAACAGTTGATTTTGGAGTTCCAGGGTATTCTTACAAAAGTCGGCGAAAGTATTGAGGACGATAAGGCTTATGAGCCGAACCGGAAAGCTTTGGCTACCATGCAGAAAGCCGTTGAGAATTACCTGAATTACTTCCAGCAGATGAAAGAAGCCTGCGGAGAAAATTATTCTACGGCAGGCAATCAGGCAATTTTTTCCATGACCGACGGAGCCGACCATATTAAAGATTATGCCAATAATCTGGTAGAGCTTGAATTAAACCGCGGGCAGGGTATCAAAGCACGGATCGATAAGAATTTTTCCGGTATGGTAACAAATATGATTATTGCTTTTGTTGCGGTGCTTCTTTTCAGCCTTGTTTTGATGATTGTTCTGACAAAGAGTGTGGTAGGCCCTGTAAAACTGTTGAATAAGAAATTGGCCGTGATTGCGAACGGAGACCTGACCGGAGGCGATATCCAGGTTAACAGCGAGGATGAAATGAAAGCGCTGGCTCTTTCCTTTAATCACATGAGCGGCAGTCTGAAAGAAATTCTTACCAATGTCTATGAGGCCAGCGATGCCATTGATATCGCGGTAAAAGTGGTTAATGAAAAGATTGAAGAAAACGAGCAGTACAGCGAAAAGGTATCCGAAACGGCCCAGAAGATGACTGAAGAGATGAAGCAGCAGATTCAGGAAACGGATTACGCAATGGAACAGGTAGAAGAAATGAATACCATTTCCGATAAAATTATGGAGAATGCGGACCGTATTAACGAGAAGTCTGAAAATTCTCTGGAAAATGCGCGTAATGGTAACGAAAGCATGACGAATTATGTAAACCAGTTGCAACAGGTTAATGTCGTTATGCAGGAAACCTCCGAGGTGGCGGAAGCGCTTCACGGAAGCGTGGGTGAGATGAATACCATCCTGAATTCCATCGCGCAGATTGCGGAACAGACGAATTTGCTATCCTTAAATGCTTCCATTGAAGCTGCAAGAGCGGGAGAGGCCGGGAAAGGATTTTCAGTGGTGGCATCGGAAATCCGCAGCCTCGCAGAGAATGTAAAAGCGTCCGTAGGAAAGATTTCGGATATTATTATGCAAGTACAAAAAGGCGTTGTCCGTATGACAGATAAGATGCGGGAAGGTCTGGAGCAGCTGGAGAAGGGAAATGAACTGGCGGAAGGGACCAAGAAGAGTTTCCAGGAGATTCAGGACGGTAATCACGCCGTAAATGATGAGATCGTAGAAATTCGGAAAGGACTGGGAGAACTTGCAGGCGTAATGAAGCAGGTAGAGGAAAGCATGGGACGGATTGACAGGGCGGCCTCCGATAATTATGAGGTTACGGCAGAGATCAGTTCCAGTGCGGAAAACCAGTATGAAAATCTGAATGAAGTCAAAGAACATACGATTCGTCTGCGCGGGCAGGTTGAGCATTTGGATCGGGTTGTCGGCAGATTTAAGCTTTAATACATAGCAGTTTCATACGTAGATAAGGAAGGATGTCCGAAGGCAGAGCCCGGGCATCTTTTCTTGTGAAAAGAATAAAAGTCTGTTATAATATGCAGAATATTAAAGGTTATAAAGAAGGGATGTGTGGCTTTGCATAAATGTAAAAAGGATTTTCTAAAAGCCGTGAAAGAAAGGAATCTGCTTTATGACGGAGCTTTCGGTACTTATTATGCCGCTAAAAGCGGTTCGGGAGACCTGCCGGAGCGGGCAAATGATGAGAATCCCTGCCTGGTGAAAGAAATTCATAAAGAATATATAATGTCCGGCGCACAGATTATCCGTACCAATACTTTCGCATCCGGATGCACGGCGCTTTCCTGCGGCGTGGAAGCTCTTAAGCGGAATTTGCGCAGCGCCTGCCGTATGGCGGCGGAGGCCGTTTGTGAGTCAGGAAAGGAAGTTTATATTGCCGGTGATATCGGCCCTCTTCCCTGTGAAGGGGAAGAAGCGGAGGAGGAGTACTTTTTGATTGCCAGTACGCTTCTTGAGGCGGGAGCCGATTTCCTGCTTTTTGAGACCCTTTCCGATTACAGACAGATTCTTCCGGTTATACGCCGCATCAGAAAAGATAACGGCGGCGTTTTTGCAGCGCTGCATTTTTCCGTGAATCAATACGGTTATACGAATAGAGGAATCAGTATCCGTAAAATTTTTGAAGACCTGGCTTCAGAGACGGATGTGGACGGATTGGGCTTAAACTGCGGCGTCGGTCCCGGACACATGTTAAAGATTTTTGAGAAGCTTCCGATGGTATCCGGTAAAGTTTATTCCGCGCTGCCTAATGCCAGTTATCCGAAGCTCATTCAGGACCGGATTGTTTTTCTGGAAAACCGTGACTATTTTGTAGAAAAGCTTTCAGGACTGGAAACAATGGGACTGGACTGCCTGGGAGGATGCTGCGGAACCACGCCGGAATATATCAGACAGGCCGCCAGAATACTTACCTGCGGGAAAAAAGAGCGGCATACGGTTTTGCAGCCGAGGCAGACTGCGGGAGAAAAACAACCGGCGCGGCACGCTTTTTACAGACGGGATCAGAAGCCGCTGATTGCCGTGGAACTGGCTCCTCCGTTCGGGTCCAGTGATGAAAAGGTTCTGGATGCGGCGTATTATCTGAAAGCGCAGGGAGTGGACGTGGCCACGTTTCCCGATTCTCCTTCCGGCCGCACCAGGGCGGATTCCGTTCTGATGGGAGTAAAAGTTATGGAAAAGAGCGGACTGTGCGTAATGCCTCATGTTTGCTGCAGGGATAAAAATGCTATCGCTATCCGTTCGCAGCTTCTGGGCGCCTATATGAACGGTATAAGGAATCTTCTTGTAGTAACCGGCGACCCTGTTCCCACGCTGATGAGAAAAGACGTTAAAGGCGTTTACAATTTTGACTCGGTGGGTTTTATGCGGATTTTACAGGAAATGAATGAAGAAGAGTTTGCACAGGACCCGTTTGTTTACGGCGGAGCGCTTAATCCGGGAAGAATCAATTTGAAAATCGAGACGGATCGGATGAAAAAGAAAATGCTGGCGGGGGCTTCCTTTTTTATGACGCAGCCTTTGTTTGTACAAGAGGATATACGGAAACTCAGGCAGATAAAAGAGGAGACAGGAGCAAGAATCCTGTGCGGTATTATGCCTCTTGTCAGCAAAAAAAACGCCCGTTTTATTCAAAATGAAATGGCGGGAATTCACGTAACGGAAGAAATTGTTGCACGTTATGACGGGGCGGTTACAAGAGAAGAAGGTGAGGCCGCAGGCGTTGCGCTGGCAAGGGAGATTATGGAAGTGACAGGAGACTTCGCGGACGGATATTATTTCAGTATTCCTTTTAACCGTGTGGAACTGCTGCCGCGGATATTGCAAATCTGAATCCGGACATAAGCACTGCTATATGTAAATTGGAGGTTTGTTATGGCTTTAGTGGAATTTCAAAACGTAAAGAAAATATACCATACCGGCGAGGTAGATATTGAAGCGCTCCATGATGTGAATTTTGAAATTGAAAAAGGAGAGTTTTGTGTGATCGTAGGCGCATCCGGAGCCGGCAAAACGACGATCTTGAACATCCTGGGCGGAATGGATACGTTAACGGAAGGCAGGGTTTATCTGGACGGGCAGGAAATATCCGGGTACGGCAAAAAACAGCTGACTTCTTACAGAAGATATGACGTGGGGTTTGTATTTCAGTTTTATAATCTGGTTCAGAATCTGACGGCCCTTGAAAATGTGGAGCTGGCGGCGCAGATCTGCCGGAATCCGCTGGATGCGGAAACCGTGCTTGACCAGGTTGGTTTATCGGAACGCAAGGCCAATTTTCCGGCACAGCTTTCCGGAGGAGAGCAGCAGCGTGTTGCTATAGCGAGGGCTTTGGCCAAGAATCCCAAGCTGCTTTTATGCGATGAGCCCACAGGAGCGCTGGATTATAATACGGGAAAGGCGGTTTTAAAACTTCTGCAGGATACATGCAGAAAAAGCGGAATGACGGTTGCAGTTATCACGCATAATCAGGCGTTAACGGCAATGGCTGACCGGATTATCCGTGTGAAAAGCGGTACAATCGTTGAAATTTACCAAAATAACGATATTGTAGATATTGAGCAGATCGAATGGTAGAAGACGCGGGGGATTCAGATGAAATCTATGATGAAGAGAACGACTTTGCGTGAGGTGCGGCAAAGCTTTGGACGCTATGTGGCAATTCTTGCCATTATTGCGCTGGGCGTCGGTTTTTACGCGGGGCTTACCGTTACAAAAAGCGCTATGGTCCGTACCACGGATCAGTATCTGAAAGAACAGGAATTTTTTGATTACCGTCTCCTGTCCACGCTTGGATTTGAAAAGGAAGACGAAGTTTTTTTCCGGGAGCAGACGGATGTGAAAGCGGCGGAAGGCGCCCATTATCTGGACGTGCTTGCGGACGATGAAGCCGTAGTGCGCTTTCATTCAATTACGCAGACGGTGAACCGTTTAAGACTGCAGGAAGGACGTATGCCGAAAGCGGACGGAGAGTGCGTTGTCGATGCGAAATATTATCCTTCTTCCAGAATCGGAACCAAGCTTGTTTTGTCGGAAAATAATGATGCGGATACGCTGGGAAAGTTAACGGCAAAAGAATTTACGATTGTCGGAAGAGTGCAGTCCCCTTCTTATATGAACTTTGAGAGAGGAACGACTTCTCTGGGGAACGGTAAAATTACGGCTTTTATTTATTTGCCGGAGGATAGTTTTGATCTTGATTATTATACCGAAATTTATGTGGAATTTGACCAGGATGCGCAGATTTATTCGGACGCATATCAGGAATTTCTGGATGAAAGGGAAACTGCGTGGGAAGCCTTATGCGAAGAACGGGCGGAGGGGCGTTACCGTTCTCTTGTGGCGGAAGCGCAGAAACAGATTGATGAGATCGAACAGCCGGATACGTTTATTTTAGGACGCGAGACAAACCTGGGTTATGCCTGTTTTGAAAATGATTCCAATATTGTGGCGGGAATTGCCCGTGTTTTTCCCGTTTTCTTTTTTCTGGTTGCGGCGCTGGTATGCATTACGACAATGAACCGTATGGTGGAGGAGCAAAGAACCCAGATCGGAGTGCTCAAGGCGCTGGGATACGGTAAAGTTTCCATTATGGGAAAATATATGTTCTATTCCGGCAGCAGTGCGATGATCGGCTGCATAGCGGGATTCTTTTTAGGGACTTACGGGTTTCCAAAGGTGATCTGGACGGCATACGGTATTATGTACGACCTTGTACCGCTCCAATATGTCTTTGACGGAAAACTGTTTATAATATCCATTTTTGTTTCGCTTTTATGTTCTATTGGGACGACCTGGTTTTCCTGCCGGTATGAACTGGAAGAAGCGGCGGCGCAGCTGATGAGGCCGAAAGCGCCAAAGGCGGGAAAAAGGGTGATTTTTGAAAAAATTCCGTTTATCTGGAAAAGAATCAAGTTTTTACACAAGGTTTCCGTACGGAACATTTTCCGTTATAAAAAACGTTTCTTTATGATGATTCTCGGTATCAGCGGCTGCACGGCCCTGCTTGTGACCGGTTTTGGCATTAAAGATTCCATATCCAATATTGCGTCTTATCAATATGATGAGATTATGATCTTTGACGGAACCGTAAGTTTCGACGATCCGCAGGAGAATACCGGGACACATGGGGACGCAGCGTATCTGTATACGCTGCAAAAGTCTGTGGATTTACACATAAAAGGAAAAATTAAGCCGGTGAACCTGGTGGTAGTTAAAGACGAGGAAAGGCTGCCGGAGTTTATCGACTTTCATACGACCGAAAAGGAACACGTTTCATTGCCTGAAAAGAAAGAAGCGCTTATTAACGGCAAGCTGGCTTCTTCCTATAACATAAAGGTGGGAGATGAAATCCGGTTTCTGGATGATGAAATGCAGGAAATCCGCGTTACGGTATCCGGTATTTTTGAAAATTATATTTATGATTATGTATTTATAAACGAGGATACGTACCGGAGTGAAACAGGGCGGAATCCGGAATATAAGAGCGCTTACGTAACCTTTGCAAAAGGCGGTGATGTGCATGAACAGGCTGCCTCTCTTATGAAGGCGGAAGGGGTTGCATCCGTCAGTGTGAATGAAGATATGAAAGAAAGAATCGGGAGTATGATGTCAAGCCTGGATTACATTGTGGTTACAGTGATTATCTGTGCGGCAGTTCTGGCTTTTATCGTTCTGTATAATCTGACGAATATTAACATCACGGAGCGGATCCGGGAGATAGCTACAATAAAGGTGCTTGGATTTTATAAGAAGGAAACGGCAGCTTATGTATTCCGGGAAAATATGGTTCTTACGGGGATCGGCACCGTAATCGGTTTGTTTCTGGGGAAAGTGCTTCACGCTTTTGTCATCGGACAGATTCGTATCGATATGATTGCGTTTGACGTCCGCATAAAAGGGATCAGTTATGTCTTCAGTATTCTTCTTACGTTTTTGTTCGCCTGGGTGGTTAATCTGTTTATGTCGGTAAAGATTGACCGGGTTAATATGGCGGAGTCATTAAAGTCGGTGGATTAGGCGGATAAGAATGTATTCGGATAATCAAAAACAGGAATCCCTCTTATAAGGAATTCCTGTTTTAGCGTGCGTTAGAGGATTCGAACCCCCGACCTTTTGGTCCGTAGCCAAACGCTCTATCCAGCTGAGCTAAACGCACATGTCACATCACCTGCAACAGTATGTATTTTACATAAGATTATGGAAAATGTCAAGGTGTAAATTGAAAATGTTTTGCAGTATCTACAGTAAAAAATAACAGCCGGGTTTATTATTCAAAAGTAATTGACAGTCAGGAAACAATCTGGTATCATATGTTATAATTTAATATTTGCATCCGTCCGTGAGAATTTATTCTTTCGGCGGTCATGAAGAAGAAAGGCTATGATAAGAAAGAGTAGCGTTTCTGATGCCGAACAGAAAGCAGCCGGAAGATGAGAGGCGCACGGACAGGAAATGTGAATACGTCTTTGAGCTTTGCACCGAAAGGTAAGTTTCAAGTAGGCTGCAACGGTTCCCGCACCCGTTAACGTGCTAGAGTATCTCGGAGAACCGACGTACTCGAAGAGGTAAGCAGTGCGAACTGTTTATAAACTTTAGGTGGTAACGCGAGTATAAAGTCTCGTCCTTTAGAAAGGATGAGGCTTTCTTTTTTTACCCGAAGACACTTGCCTGTATTCTTGTGATAATACAAATGTTAAATGATATTAAGATGAAGGAAAGGAACAGGTAAGAAATGGAAGAAAGATGTAACAAATCTGCGCATATGAGCGCAAAAGAACAATTGCGGATTATCTGTAAAGGAGCCTCGCAGCTGGTGGGGGAGAAGGAGCTTTTGGAGAAGCTGGAGAGATCCTGCAAAACGGGAAAACCGTTAACGGTTAAATTAGGACTGGACCCTTCCGCACCGGATATTCATCTGGGGCATACGGTGGTGCTTAGAAAGATCAGGCAGATGCAGGAAGCCGGTCATGAAGCTGTGGTTGTAATCGGGGATTTTACCGGAAAGATCGGCGATCCTACGGGAAAAAGCAGGGGAAGAGCCGCTTTGAGCGACGAACAGGTAAAGGAAAATGCCAGGACATATTTTGAACAGATTTTCCGTGTGCTGGATCGGAAAAAAACGACGGTAGCATATAACAGCAGCTGGCTGGCAAAACTGAATTTTGAAGAAGTGGTCAGGCTTGCGGCGTCTACCACGGTGGCCAGGATGTTAGAGCGTGACGATTTTAAAAACCGCTATGAAAATCAAATTCCCATAGGCGTTCATGAATTCCTGTACCCGTTGATGCAGGCGTATGATTCGGTGGAATTGAAAGCGGATGTGGAGCTTGGAGGTACGGATCAGACATTTAACATTCTGATGGGCAGAACCCTGCAGAAAGAATTCGGGCAGGAACCCCAGGCAGCTCTTTTCATGCCGCTTCTGGAGGGCCTTGACGGAATTGAGAAAATGAGCAAAAGTCTGGGAAATTACATCGGAGTGCAGGAACCGGCGCAGGTCATGTTTAAGAAGTGCATGGAAGTTCCGGATTCGCTGATTATCCGTTATTTTGAACTGGTAACGGATATTCATCCGGATGAAGTGGCGCAGATAGAAGCACAGCTGGCAGAGGGCGTTAACCCCAGAGACGTAAAACTGCGGCTGGCCCGGGAAATTACGGGTCTGTATCATTCAGGGGAGGAATTGCGGAACGCGGAAGAGTTTTACCACGCGGCGTTTTCCAGAAAGTCCATACCGGAGCAGATTCCGGAGCTTATTATAGAAAATGAGGAAAAAGATACGCTGGCTGATTTGATTCCCCTGCTGATACGGAATGAACTGATAACAAGCCGCAACGAACTTATTCGGCTTCTCAGGCAGGGCGGCGTACGGCTGGACGGAGAAAAACTCTGTGAAGAGGATTTATCCATGACGCTGATGGGAAATCAGGTTTTAAAGCTTGGTAAAAAGAAATTTGTTAAAATCCTCAAATAATTTACAGCCTTTGTGTCGGCAGTTCAATTAGTTCACAGGTGTGTTGGCCGTCGGTATTTTCGCAGGAACCGGCCGCACGTTCAAGCAGGCTGAAAGCTGTGTCAGGAGACGGCTGACCGGACGGGTCGGCGTCGCAGCCGGGTATTTCACGCAGACGTCCGGTATGAAGACGTCGAATGTAATTACCCTCCGGGATTTTGAAAATTCGGAAATCGGAATCCGGCGCCTTGCCGACGGCTGCGTCCGTATCCGGTTCATGGGGAAGAAGCAGTCGGACCGCCAGATATTTTTTCCATGATTGATTTTCCAATCGATATAAAGTGCAGGAAGGGTTTTCTACGGAAAACCCTTTTTGCCTTGCCTGGATAAAAAGTCTGAGAATCAGGCCGTCATGAGGCGGAAGTGAGTCCGGGTCAAGGGGCAGCGCAAGAAGGAATTCCTGGGACAGAAAAATCCTTGAGCGGGGAGACGGTATGCAAAGATCCGGAGTGCCCGCGGTTTCTTCCAGCGCCTTCAGGGTCAGACGAATGGAGTGGATCTTTTCTTTTGCCAGAAGGCGTGTATCTTCCAACAGACCTGTAAAATCAAACAGTCCGTTTGCCACATAAGAAGGAAGGGTTTTCAACGGGATGCCAAGTTCCACGCATAAGCTTATGGCGTCAAGTAAAGGAAGCTGGTCCGGAGTATAATACCGGTAATTGGTTCGGGGATTAATATAGGCGGGAACCAAAATACCGATTTTATCGTAATAACGCAATGCTTTTATGCTTATATTTTTTTGCCTGGCTACTTTGCCGATGGACAGATAGTTTATTTTCATCTGATTTTCTCCGGTAATTTGTGTGTGTGATTTATTTCCTGTTTTCAGTATAAAACATGGGAAAAGGTGTGGCAATTCATTTTTTCAAGATTGAAAGATGGGTAAAAGCGTAGTAAGATATATCATATTGGAAAGGACGGATAAAGCGATGGGAAAGAAGCCAAAGAGCGTATTTTTTAAAATTGTTTTCAGCCGGACCATGGTGACATTTCTGCTGATTCTTTTTCAGATTGCACTGTTACTTGAAATTTTCTTTAAATTAGGGAATTACAGTACGGTTATTTTATCGGTTTTGAATCTGGCGGGAACGTTTTGCCTGCTTTATTTAATAAATAAAGACGATATTGCGGAGTTTAAGCTTGCATGGGCCGTTCCGATCTGCGCTCTGCCGATTTTCGGAACGCTGTTGTTTATGTTTGTGGATAACAACTGGGGGAGCCGTTCCCTCAAACGTCAGCTGTCGAAAAGGCTGAAGGATTCGGGAGCGTATTTAAAGACGGTTCCGGCAGTGCAAAAAGAACTGGAGAAGCTGCCCGGAAGGGAAAGAGCCCTGTTTGATTATGGGGAGCGTGTAGGCGGCTGCCCTGCCTATGCCGACGGGAAAGTAACCTATTTTCCCATGGGGGAGGACAAGTGGAAGGATCTTCTGCTTGAACTGGAAAAGGCGGAAGAATTTATTTTCCTTGAATATTTTATTGTAGAACGCGGTGAAATGTGGGATTCTATTCTTGAGATATTAAAACGCAAAGCGGCGCAGGGCGTGGAGGTCCGCGTTATGTATGACGGCATGTGTTCGATTATGCTTCTTCCGTACAGCTATCCTGAAAAACTGAAGAAATTCGGGATACAGGCCAAAATGTTTTCACCGATTCTTCCTCTTTTATCGACCCACCAAAATAACAGAGATCACCGTAAGATTCTGGTAATTGACGGTAAGACCGCCTATACCGGCGGTGTGAATCTGGCGGATGAGTATGTGGGAAAAAAAGTCCGTTTCGGACAGTGGAAGGATACGGCGATTAAAGTGGAGGGCGCCGCCGTGGACAGCTTTACGCTGATGTTTCTGCAAATGTGGAACGCCACGAAAGCGAAGACGGTGAATGAGTATAACAAATATATTCATAAGTCCGTAACGGAACAGAACGGTTCGGGTTTTCTGATGCCGTATGGGGACGGGCCGCATCAAAAGGAAAATGTAGCGGAAAAAATATATATGGATATTCTTGCCACCGCGGAAAAATATGTACATATCATGACCCCGTACTTCATCGTGGATGAGGAAATGCTGCAGGCTCTTAAGTATGCGGCGCTGCGCGGGGTAGATGTGAAAATGGTCCTGCCTCATATACCGGATAAGAAAGTGGCTTTTGCCGTGGCGCGTAATTTTTATCCGACACTGCTTGCTGCAGGGGTAAAAATTTATGAGTATACGCCCGGGTTTGTGCATGCAAAGGTTTTTGTATCGGATGATAAAAAAGCGGTTGTGGGTACAATTAATCTGGATTACCGAAGCCTGTACCACCATTTTGAATGTGCGGCGTATATTTATGGCAATCCTGTGGTAAAAGATGTGGAAAAGGATTTTGCGGAGACGATTGCCGTCTGCCAGCCTGTGGATATGAGCTATTATAAAAGTATTCCGGCAAGGTACAGGTTCCTTGGATGTATTGTAAATTTATTCGGCCCATTAATGTA
Source organism: uncultured Lachnospiraceae bacterium (assembly GCA_910587935.1). Lineage (GTDB taxonomy): Bacteria > Bacillota > Clostridia > Lachnospirales > Lachnospiraceae > MGBC143606. The sequence continues at coordinate 4,452 of CAJUNP010000045.1, read as the reverse complement.
AAAAGGAATAGGAGATTTCAATGACCAGATATGAATTTTTGGATCAGCTTCGCAGAGCTTTGGGAAGCAGAGTGGACAGTAACGTTGTGAATGAAAATGTTTCATATTATGAGGAGTATATTGCAACCCAGGTGCGTACAGGAAGGACGGAAGAAGAGGTTATAGAAGAACTGGGAGACCCGAGACTTCTTGCAAGGAGCATTGCGGAAGCAAAGGAACGAAAAGGCGGCGGAGTGAAAACCGATGCGGATACCGAAGAAAAAAAGCCGTTTTTAACCCGGACATATCATTTACCGGGATGGCTGCTTATAACCGGAGTTATTTTGCTGATCCTTCTGGCGCTGGGAATGGTATTCTCTATTCTGCGGGCGCTGATTCCGATAATCTTGCCGCTTGTTATAATCGGAGCCGTAATTCGCATGCTACAGAAGAAATAGTTTTGCTCTCTGGAATATATAATAAATAACAGACCGCCGGGGAACGGCGGCCTGCATGAGGGGAGTATAAATAATTAAATATATAAGGGTTTGTAAATAGGATTGTTGAAGGGGTATCGCTATCTACATTCTTATTATAATCCATGATTTGAAAAATTGCAACAAAAAATAGTACCAAAGTCCTAGAAAAGTTTTTGTATATTTTATATAGTAAAATGACATACTACTGGTGTAACTATTAACAACCAGGAGGAATTTAAAATGTCTAAGAACGATTACAACGACAACAACAAATTCAACAACAGCACAAACGCTAACAACAACCAGAACAACAAAAATAACCAGAACAATCAGAAGAACAACAACAACCAGAACTGTGACAACAACCAGAAGAACAACTTCTAATCTGGCGGCAGGAATTGAAAAGGAAACAGGAAAACGGCGTAGCTTAAGGCTATGCCGTTTTCCATACATAGTTTAGAGTTATACCGGTGAAAATTTATTGACATGTTCTATAAGAAAGCTTTAATATATAAAAGGACAAAAGTCAAAAGAATGAAACCGGAGCGTATATGAAAAAATTTGAATTAATTGTCCCGTGTCATTTTGGCATGGAGGCGGTTTTAAAAAGAGAGATTATTGATTTGGGCTATGACATCACGGAAAGCGCCGACGGCAGGATGACCTTCCTGGGAGATGAGGAAGCTTTGTGCAGGGCCAATATATTTTTAAGAAGCGCGGAACGTGTTCTGATTAAAATAGGAAGTTTTCATGCGGAGACTTTTGAAGAGCTTTTTGAAGGAACCAAAAACCTGGCTTGGGAAGAATTTATTCCGGCGGACGGGAAGTTCTGGGTTACAAAGGCTGCCAGTGTAAAAAGCAGGCTTTTCAGTCCTTCCGATATACAGTCCATTATGAAAAAAGCAATGGTGGAGAGACTGAAACAGGTCTACCATGTGAACTGGTTTGAAGAAAACGGGGAAAATTTTCCGATCCGCGTCTTTATTATGAAAGACGAAGTTACCGTAGGGCTTGACAGCACCGGGGAATCCTTGCATAAAAGAGGATACCGCAAACTGACAGCAAAAGCTCCCATTGCGGAGAATCTGGCTGCAGGACTGATTATGCTGACTCCGTGGAAAAAAGACAGGATTTTGATCGATCCTTTTTGCGGAAGCGGTACGATTCCTATTGAAGCGGCTATGATGGCGGCGCAGATCGCACCCGGAATGAACAGGGCTTTTACCGCGGAAAAATGGGAACATATTATTGCCAAAAGACTTTGGTATGATTCGATAGACGAGGCCCGGGAGCTTATGGATAAGTCGGTCGATACGGATATTCAGGCATTTGACGCGGATGATCATATGGTGGCGATTTCCAGGGAGAATGCAAGGCTTGCCGGGGTGGAAAAGCTGATTCATTTTCAGAAAAGGGATGTTGCGCAGTTAAGCCATCCGAAAAAGTATGGTTTCATTATAACCAATCCCCCTTACGGCGAACGACTGGAGAATAAAGAATCCCTTCAGGAGTTATACCGGGTTCTGGGAGAGCGGTATCGGGCGCTTGATTGTTTCAGCATGTACCTGATTACTTCCTATGAAAAAGCGGAAGAGGCGCTGGGAAGAAAAGCAGATAAAAACAGAAAAATTTATAACGGAATGATGAAAACTTATTATTATCAGTATTTGGGACCTAAACCCCCAAAAAAGACGGTCAGGATGCAATAAAGGATGTGGAAAAAGGATGTCCCCTAAATTAAGAATACAAACGCTGGTCTGCTGTCTGTTTTTTGGAATCAGCACTATGGCGGTTATGCTTGTTTATTCGGCAAATAAAATGATTGTCATAGCGGATGTGGCACAGGATGCGGCCGATGCGCAAAAAGACGGACAGGAAGAAGAGCCGGCGGACTCCGCGGGCACGGATGTAAAACGCCTGCTTTTACAGGAGGAGGAAGACCGAACAAATTACTTGTGTATTCCCCTTCCGGCCGGATTAAAGGCGGAAAAGATTCAGATAGAGAATCGGTACATGGAAAAGCAGCTGTGGGTGTTTTTGCAGGACATTCCCGGCAATTTCTATGAAACAAGGGCCGTCAGCGGTAATTTTTCGCAGGTTGCCTCCGGCGCTTTAGAGTATAAGAGTCAGGGAATCTGCCTGAAATTTGAGTTGACCGACGTGTATGAATATAAAAGTATTCTGGAGAATGATTTCCTGTATATAGAATTTGTCGCCCCCAGGGAAATCTACGATAAAATCGTTGTGATCGACGCAGGGCACGGTGGTGAAGACCGCGGATGGGAAAACGAAGAACTGACGGAAAAAGAAATTGCGCTGGATATTGTAAAAAAGCTTAAGGAAAAACTGGATGGAACGCAAATTAAAGTATACTATACCAGAATGGGCGATGAAAATCCGACGGAGGCCGAAAGAATTTACCTTGCCAATACCGTGAAGGCGGATATGTTTATCAGTATTCATGTAAATTTTGATAAGGATTCCGATTTGTACGGAACGGAAACTTTTTATAACGCGTCTTTCTTTATTCCGGGGTTTGGCAGCGTGGAACTGGCGGATACATTGGAGCGGGAAGTGGTGACAGGCATCAGCGGAAAAGGCAACGGGATTTTTGAAGCCGAAGCGGAGTGTTTTTCACTGCAGAATGCATCGGTTCCGGCGGCGCTTCTTAAAGCGGGCTATTTAAGCAATAAACAGGAAGCGCTTCTTTTGGGAAGGGAAGATTACAGACAGAGGATTGCGGACGGGATTTATCAGGCAATTTTGAAGGCATATGAGTGAGAGGTTTCAAAATATGGAAAATACAATTATCTTTGCAACGGGTAACGAGGGGAAAATGAGAGAGATACGGTCTATTCTGTCCGATACGGGGTATGCCGTCATGTCCATGAAGGAAGCGGGGATACAGGCTGATATCACAGAAGACGGAAAAACCTTTGAGGAAAATGCCCTGATAAAAGCAAGGGCCGTTGCACGCCATACAAAGGCCGTTGTGCTTGCCGACGATTCGGGACTGGAGGTTGATTATCTGAACAAAGAGCCGGGAATTTATTCGGCAAGATATCTGGGAGAAAATACGTCGTACCGGGTGAAAAACCAGAATTTGATAGACCGCCTGGCGGGAGTGGAGGATGAAAAGAGAACGGCCCGGTTTGTATGTGCCATTGCAGCTGTTTTTCCGGACGGTGAATATCTGATTACAAGAGGAGAAGTTGAGGGCAGAATCGGATATGAGGAAAGGGGAGAGGGCGGATTTGGTTATGATCCTGTTTTTTATCTTCCGGAATATGGGAAATCTACGGCAGAATTGACGGAAGAAGAAAAAAATGCGGTGAGCCACAGAGGAAAAGCGCTGCGGAGAATGAAAGAAGAACTACAGAATAAACTGCAATAGGTGATTACCGATGAGAGTGTTGATTGTAAGCGATACCCATAGAAGAAATACTAATTATTTTACGGTTTTAAGCCGTGTATCCCCTGTGGATATGGTGATCCACTGTGGAGATGCGGAAGGCAGTGAATATGCCATTTGTGAAGCGGCGGGGTGTCCGGTGGAAATTGTGCTTGGCAACAATGATTTTTTTTCCGATCTGCCCAGAGAGAGAGAGTTTCAGGTTGGAAACTATAAGGTCTGGCTGGTGCACGGACATAATTATTTTGTTTCCATGGGGAATGAGACCTTAAAGCAGGAAGCTGCATACAAGGGCGCGGATATAGTAATGTACGGGCATACCCATAAACCTGTAATCGATCTGGAGGATTCCGTGATTGCCATTAATCCCGGAAGTCTTACTTATCCGAGACAGGATAATAAACGTCCGTCTTATATTATGATGGAGATCGACCGCTTTGGGGAAGCGCATTTTACACTGAATTATTTGTAAAAATAGGTTGACACGGGACAAAGCGTATTATATAATATGACTTGCGTCACGGTGACGGGGTGTGGCTCAGCTTGGCTAGAGCGCCTGGTTTGGGACCAGGAGGTCGCAGG
>CAJUNP010000044.1 GCA_910587935.1 uncultured Lachnospiraceae bacterium | reverse complement strand
TAGAGCACTTGACTTTTAATCAAGTTGTCCGGGGTTCGAATCCCCGCACGCTCATTTAACAGGTGTGTACTTCGGTACATGCTTTTTTTGTGAATTAATTTTGTTAAAATTTATAATAAATATATACGCAGTTCCTTGTAATATGGTATTATAAAAGATAGGGATACAATTAGGAAAGGCATGAGTATAAAATGAGCGATAGCTTGAAAAAACGTTCTGAAAAATGGAAAAGGTCTTTTGAAAAAAGAAGAGAACTGCGCAGGGAAATTGTGAAGCAGGGTAAGGATATTCTGGAATCCAATAATTTTCGGGGTTCTTCTGCTTTTATCCAGCATGGAAACATGACGGTAAAAGAACACAGCCTTAATGTAGCGATGTATAGCCTTGCTATCAGTAAAAGGCTTCCTATTCGGGTTAACCGGCGGGATTTGGTTCGGGGAGCGTTGCTGCACGATTATTTTCTTTATGATTGGCATGAGAAGTGTTCGCCTCAAAATGAACATTGCAGGCTGCATGGTTTTTACCATCCGGGGATTGCATTGCGCAATGCCAGCAAAGAATACAGGCTTACGCCGAGAGAACGGGATATTATCAAGAAGCATATGTGGCCGTTGACGGTTGTACCGCCTGCATGCAGAGAGGCCTGGATTGTTACGGCGGCGGACAAATATTGTTCTTTGCTTGAGACGCTTCGTATTCACAGAGGGCATGCAAACAGGAGTAAAGTAAGTGGATACAGTGTATAACCGGTTAATGGACTACAGTCTTACGGAAGCTTATCCTTTTCACATGCCGGGACATAAACGGCGGCTGGAAGGAGATATTTTAAGCGATATCAGCCGGATTGATATTACGGAAATAGACGGTTTTGATAACCTGCATGATCCGCAGGGGATCATCCGGGAAGCACAGGAACGGGCTTCCGAATTATATGGAGCGCAGGAAAGTTTTTTTTTGATAAACGGAAGCACTTGCGGGATATTGAGCGCCGTTGCCGCCTGTGTTCCACGGGGCGGATGGCTGATGATGGCTCGCAATTGCCATAAATCGGTTTATCATGCCGCTTTGCTCGGAGGACTTAAAACGGCGTATTTATATCCGGCGATGGAAAAGCATTTTTCTTTTTGCAGCGGACTGGATGCGGAATATATTAAAAAGGAACTGGATGCCTTTTATGAGACGCATCCCGGCGAAACTATCCATGCGGTATTGATTACTTCGCCTACTTATGAAGGCGTTATTTCGGATGTGAGGGCAATTGCGGATTTTCTCCATGCAAGGCGGATTCCGTTGATTGTTGATGAAGCGCACGGAGCGCATCTGGGTTTGGCAAAAGGACTTCCCTTGGGCAGCTGTGAACTGGGAGCGGATATTGTGATCCACAGTCTTCATAAGACGCTGCCGGCTATGACACAGACTGCTTTGCTCCACGTAAACGGGAATCTTGTAAACAGACAAAAATTGCGGTTTTTCTTAAGCGTCTACCAGAGCAGCAGTCCTTCTTATGTATTTATGGCCAGCATTGACAGAGCTGTGACTATGATGCAGAAGAATGGGGAAGAATATTTTGAAAGCTTTTTAAAGCGTCGCAGTGATTTGTTAGATAGTCTTAAAAGATGTAAACAATTACGAGTGTTTCAAAAGGAGGGTACAGATCCCTGTAAGCTGGTTTTATCTACGGGTAAAAGCGGTATGTCCGGAAAATTGCTTTACGATACGATGCGGATAAAATATGGTCTGCAGATGGAAATGGCGGCAGGGGATTACGTAGTGGCAATTCTCACCGTTATGGATTCAAAGGAAGGTTTCCGCCGTTTGGAGAAGGCGGTCTTAGAAATAGACGGTCGGCTGGAGGCGTGTGATAATACCCCAAAATCGGAGTTGACGCAAGAGGATGCGGAGCCGCAAAAAATAATAAAAGCAGAGGTGGTCTGTACGCTGGAAGAGGCTGCGCTGCGCCGGGAACAAATACAAATTCCCTGTGAAGAAGCAAAAGGGCGAATATGCGGAGCCTGGATTTATGTATATCCTCCCGGGATTCCCATTCTTGCGCCCGGCGAGAGAATTAAAGGGGAGCATATCGCTGCTGTTAACAGAATACGGCAGAAGAAATTGGATTTAAAGGGAATATGTGATAATCAAATGTCAGTTTTAAAATAATTAATATCTGAAAGGAGAAAAACTTTGCGTAAAACAAAAATTATCTGTACACTTGGTCCCGCTTGTGAAAGTGAGGAAAAATTAAAAGAATTAATGCTGGCAGGGATGGATGTGGCCCGTTTCAATTTTTCTCACGGTACCCATGAAGATCAAAAGAAAAGGCTGGCTAAAGTACTGAAGGTAAGCAATGAACTGAATTTAAATATATCTGTGCTTTTGGATACGAAAGGGCCTGAAATCCGGCTGCGTGATTTTGAGGGAGGAAAGGCGGAGCTGGTTACCGGACAGACATTTATCCTGACTACGGAGGAGCTGCTGGGGACTTCACAGAAAGCTTCTATTACGTATAAAGGACTTAAAAATGATATTTCCGTAGGCAACACGATTCTTATAGACGACGGTCTGATTGAAATGGTGGTGCAGGAAATTACGGATACGGATATTGTGTGTCAGGTAATTAACGGCGGATTTGTTTCCAATCACAAAGGCGTGAACGTACCGGGCGCCATTCTTTCCATGCCCTATGTTTCCGAGGTGGACAGAGAGGATATTCTGTTTGGCATTGAAATGGGATATGACTTTTTGGCGGCGTCTTTTGCCAGATGCAAGGAAGATATATTAGAGGTTCGGCAAATTTTAAAAGAACATAACAGCCCCATGAAAATTATTGCCAAAATAGAAAACATGCAGGGTATTCAGAACCTTGAAGAAATTCTATCCGTTTCCGACGGCATCATGGTGGCAAGAGGCGATATGGGCGTTGAGATTCCCATGGAAGACGTGCCTGTTTTGCAGAAAAAAATGATAAAGATGGCAGTTAATCAGGGAAAACATGTTATTACCGCCACACAGATGTTAGAGTCCATGATAAAAAACCCCAGGCCTACCCGTGCCGAAGCTACGGATATTGCCAATGCGATTTATGACGGAACAACGGCGATTATGCTGTCGGGAGAGAGCGCTGCGGGACTGTATCCGGTGGATGCAGTAAAGACTATGGCCAAAATAGCGGAACGTGCGGAGCAGGATATTGACTACCGGGGCAGGATGCAGAAAAATCATGACCATACCTGTCCGGATATTACGGAAGCCATATCGTATGCAACCTGTACGACGGCCATGGATTTAAACGCGGCGGCTATTATAACCGTTACCATGTCCGGATTTACGGCGGAGATGATATCCAAATACAAACCGGGCTGTTCCATTATCGGATGCAGCGTGAACCCGCGCGTCTGCAGACAGCTTAACCTTTTGTGGGGCGTTGCGCCGTTGCTTGTGGAGCGGGAGGAAAATGCCGAAGAATTATTTGAAGAAGCTGTGCGTAATGCCAGAAAGGCGGGCTATGTGAAACAGGGCGATACGGTGGTGCTCACTGCCGGCGTGCCGTTAGGGACACCGGGAAGAACCAATATGATCCGGGTTGTCGAGGTATAAACATGGGCAAAATCGTCTTTCTTATGGGAAAAAGCTCTACGGGAAAAGATACGGTTTTTAAGGAACTTTTAGATCAGGAAGACCTTGGATTAAAGGTAATTATCACTTACACAACGCGTCCGATTAGAGACGGAGAGATGCAGGGCCAGGAATATTTTTTTGTGGATGAAGAAGCTTTTCAAAAATTGAAGGAAAGAGGCAGGGTGATAGAAGACAGACTGTATCATACCTGCCACGGTCCATGGAGATATTTTACGGTAGACGACGGGAGAATCGATCTGGAGAATGGGAATTATATCATGATCGGCACTTTGGAATCTTATCTGAAGAACCGGGAATATTTTGGGGAAGATAAGCTTTTGCCGGTTCTGATCGAACTGGATGACGGAGAACGCCTGCAAAGGGCGCTGGACCGCGAGAAGAATCAGGACCAGCCCAAGTATGACGAAATGTGCCGGAGATTTCTGGCTGACGGAGAAGATTTTTCCCAGGAAAATATTGCAGCGGCGGGAATTAAGCAAAAATTTTATAATAATGAGCTTAAAGTCTGTATAGAAGAGATTGAGAAGTACATAAAAAAGCATATTTAGACATACGTTTCCGAAAACGAATCATGTTTATAAAGGGGTGAGAACGTGGATATCAAGGTAAATCAGGTACAGCAGCCGCAGCAGGCGGAGCAGGTAAACCAAAACCGTCCGGTGGACGACAGCTTTAAGTTTACATTATCCAGCCATATTGAAGAGGCGGAACTTCAGGCGCGGCTGAACTCTCTGATGGAGGAAATTACCATGCAGGGAGAAAAGATCGCCAAGAGAAAAGATATCCGGGATATGCGCAGGTACCGGGGATTGATTAAGGACTTTATGAATGAAATTGTCAGCCGTTCTCACAGCTTTTCCAGGGAGAATTTTCTGGACCGAAGAGGAAGGCACCGGGTATACGGAATTATCCGCCTGGTAGACGAGACGCTTGATGAATTGGCGCAGGAACTGGTGAAAGAGGAAAGCGATAATATTACGATTTTAAATAAAATCGGAGAAATCAGGGGATTGCTCCTGGATATTTTTACGTAGGAGAAAGAGGGCAGGGGTATGGCAGGATTCGAGGATATTATTGGGCAGGAACAGTTAAAGGAATATTTGCAGAGTGTCATTGCAATGAAAAAAATTTCCCATGCATATATTATCAACGGCGAGAGAGCTTCGGGAAAGGAATTTATTGCCGGAGTATTTTCCATGGCTTTGCAGTGTGAGAAGCAGGAGAGCAACCCATGCATGGAATGTCATTCCTGCAAACAGGCGTTAAGCAAAAATCATCCGGATATTATCCGCGTGACCCATGAAAAGCCGAATACCGTCAGCGTAGACGACGTGCGGGCGCAGATTAACGCAGATGTGGCAATCAAACCGTACAGCGGCCCGTATAAGATTTATATTATGAACGAAGCCGAGAAGATGACCGTGCAGGCACAAAACGCCTTGCTGAAGACTTTAGAAGAGCCTCCGGAGTATGCCGTGATTTTACTTTTAACCACGAATGTGAATTCGCTGCTCCCGACGATTTTAAGCCGGTGCGTGGTTCTTAACATGAAGCCTGTGAAGGATGCGCTAATTCGGGAGTTTCTCATGAAGGAAGTGCAGATTCCCGACTATAAAGCGCAAGTGTGTGTAGCCTTTGCAAGGGGAAACGTGGGTAAAGCCAAAATGCTTGCCGCCAGCGAAGAGTTTGAAAACGTTAAGGAAGAAGCCGTCACCTTGCTTAAATATATTCAGGATATGGATTTAAGCGAAGTTATGGCGGCCATTAAAAAAATTAATGAATATAAGCTGGATATTAACGATTACCTGGATATTATGGCGGTATGGTACAGGGACGTATTGCTGTTTAAAGCGACAAATGACGCCAATCACTTGATTTTTAAAGATGAAATACAGTATATTAGAAAAAGAGCGGATAAAAGCACCTATGAAGGCATAGAGAAAATCATTCAGGCGCTGGATACTGCAAAAAGCAGGTTAAACGCCAATGTAAATTTTGAATTGACCATGGAGCTTTTGCTGCTTGCGATAAAAGAAAATTAATACATTATGTGGTTATAGAAAGGCGGTTTATAAATGATTAAAGTAATTGGAGTAAGGTTCCGTACGGCGGGCAAGATTTATTTTTTTGATCCCTTGAAGTTTGATATAAAAAAAGGGGACTGCGTTATTGTGGAGACCGCCAGGGGTATCGAGTTCGGTACGGTGGTCGGCGAACCCAGAATGGTTGAGGAAGAAAATGTAATCCAGCCGTTAAAACCGGTTATCCGTATTGCCAATGAAAGAGACAGAGAGCAGGAAGCGGCCAATAAAGAGAAAGAAAAAGAGGCATTTCAAATCTGCCTGGAGAAAATTAAGAAGCACGGCCTGGAAATGAAACTGATAGACGCGGAATATACGTTTGACAACAATAAGGTTCTATTCTATTTTACCGCGGACGGCCGGATCGATTTCAGAGAACTGGTAAAGGATCTGGCAAGCGTTTTCAAAACGCGTATTGAGCTGCGCCAGATCGGTGTCCGGGATGAGACTAAAATATTGGGAGGGATCGGGATTTGCGGGCGTCCTCTTTGCTGCCATACGCATTTGTCGGAGTTTGTTCCCGTATCGATCAAGATGGCCAAGGAACAGAATCTTTCCCTGAATCCTACCAAGATATCGGGAGTCTGCGGAAGATTAATGTGCTGCTTGAAGCATGAGGAAGAAACGTATGAGGAGCTTAACCGCAGGCTGCCCAACGTGGGAGATTTCGTTACCACGGACACGGGACTTAAAGGAGAAGTATCCAGTGTCAACGTGCTTCGCCAGCTTGTAAAAGTGATTGTGGAAGTCAATGATGAGAAAGAAATTCAGGAGTTCAAGGTTGAACAGCTTCGATTTAAAAGAAAGCATAACAGAAATGCAAAGATGGAGCTCAGTCCGGAAGAATTAAAGGAACTGAAGCGTCTGGAAAAGGAAGACAGGGAAGGAAAGTCAAAGCTCAATGACGAATGAGATAAGTAATACTGTGGACGGCGTTACGGTTTATAGGCAGGAAAGACTGGACGAGTTGCAGCGCAACGGCTACCGGATTATCCAGAATCCGGAAAAGTTTTGTTTCGGCATGGATGCGGTGCTTCTATCCGGCTTTGCAAAAGTCCGGGAAAAAGAGGCGGTGCTGGATCTTGGAACCGGAACGGGAATTATCCCCATTTTACTGGAGGCCAAAACGGCGGCGGCGCACCTGACCGGACTGGAGATTCAGGAGGAAAGCGCGGATATGGCGAGACGCAGCGTCCGCCTGAACCGTCTGGAGAATAAAATTGATATTGTCACGGGTGATATCAAAGAGGCAGACGCATTGTTTGCGGCCGCCTCTTTTGACGTTTTAACCTGTAATCCGCCATATATGATCGGACAGCACGGGCTGGTAAATCCGGAGGGACCAAAAGCAATCGCACGGCATGAGATTTTGTGTACCTTTCAGGATGTGGCGTCAGCGGCGGCAAAACTGTTAAGACCGGGAGGCCGCTTTTATCTGGTGCACAGACCCTTCCGGCTTGCTGAAATTATGACGACCTTGTCGCAATATAAGCTGGAGCCGAAAAGAATGCAGCTTGTGTATCCCTTTGTGGATAAGGAGCCGAATATGGTGCTGTTAGAAGCGGTCCGCGGCGGCAGGTCCCGGATGCAGGTGGAAAAGCCTTTAATTGTTTATAAGGAACCGGGGGTTTATATGCCGGAGATTTATGAAATATATGGATATTAAGGATTAGCGGAATACGAAAGGCGGAAGGAAGGATGGCGGGAGTATTATATCTTTGTGCAACACCCATAGGGAATCTGGGAGACATGACGCCGAGAGTGCAGGAAATCTTATCCCAGGCGGATTTGATTGCGGCGGAGGACACCCGGAACAGTATCCGGCTGCTGAATCATTTCAGTATCCGCACTCCTATGACAAGTTATCACGAATATAATAAAGTGGAAAAGGCAAAAGAGTTAATCATAAAGATGAAGGAAGGCATGAACATTGCCCTGATTACGGATGCCGGGACGCCTGCGATTTCTGATCCGGGCGAAGTACTGGTGCGCATGTGCCACCAGGAAGGCGTCAGGGTAACGTCCCTTCCGGGACCGGCGGCATTGATTGTGGCGCTTACCCTATCAGGTCTTGCCACAAGGCGTTTTTGTTTTGAAGGGTTTCTTCCTTCCGATAAAAAAGAAAAAAGGCTGGTTCTTGAGGAACTAAAAGAAGAATCCCGAACGATCATACTGTACGAAGCGCCCCATCATTTGACCAGGACTCTGGAGGAATTGGAACAGGTTCTGGGAGATCGAAAAATTACCCTCTGCAGGGAGCTTACGAAAAAGTTTGAAACCGTTTTTCCTACGACGATCAGGGGGGCGTTGACATTCTATCGGGAAGAAGAGCCACGGGGAGAATATGTTCTGGTTGTGGAGGGAAAAAGTCTCCAGGAAAAAAGAAAGGAAGAGCAGGCTTCTTGGGAAGAAATGAGTATAGAGGACCACATGGAATTTTATGAGAAGCAGGGAATGGAGCATAAAGAAGCCATGAAACAGGTAGCCCGGGACAGAGGCGTGGGAAAACGCGAAATTTATCAGTATCTGATAAGCCGAATTGATTAACTGCTTACCTTCCAAAGGTGGAAAGAGCCTGTCTTGACAGGGAAGATTGTTCCCAAAGAATATGGCGCTGATTTCTAAAGACGGGATAATGAAAGCATTCGTTCACCGTACGGATAAAACGGGGAACGGATGCTTTTGTAATATTAACTTTTCAAAATTTATTGACAAGTTGGAATATATGTATTATAGTAATAAATACTATTAATATATAATATATTATATATTAATAAAATGTTTACAACAAAAAGGAGGATATGTATAATGAAAAAAAGAAAAAATTTGTTTGCTATTATTTTATCAACGGCGATGCTGGCAGGAACGGTGCTTTCGGCAAATGCGGCAACTAAAATAGCTGCCCGTGCACTTTGTACGAATAAATACTGTCCTCAAATTAATATAGCTGTAGGGCAGGAGGGATTTTGTAGCTGCAGAGAGCCCTTTTATAATTATGTCTGCGTAAAATGCGGAACTTCATACAAAGTTTGTTCAAACCTGCATTATTATTAGAAATTGTTTCGTGCAGGAGAAAGGTTGAAAGAAAAGTGCTTTCGACCTGACGTATTTGGGCCTTTCCTACATGGGAAGGGCTCATGCGGGAAAGGCATGGCATATATATGAAGAAATGGAAATATGGACTGCTGTTATTCTTTACCTGTGGGATTCTTGCAGGCTGCGGGAATGGAGAAAATAAGAATTCTTCCGTGAGAGAGGATTTCATGTCGGAGGATGACTATGTATACGTAGCGGAAACAGAAGCTTTTGACGATACGGGTTTGGTCATGGGAGTCTGCAGTACCGGAGAAAAAGTATATATTACAACCTACAAGGAGGAGAATAGTGATAATCGTGTCGTTTCCATTGACCTGTCTACAAGGGAGCGGACCTTCTTAAGCTTACCTCTGGAGCAGGAGGGGGCCAGTCGGGTTAATGGGATTGCGGTCGATCCGAGTGGCAATCTGGCATTTTTTGAACGGAGCCGGAGGGAGGAATCCACTTTTTATTACATTAAAACATGTTCCATCAATCAGGGAGAATTAATTTCCCGTCTGGACGTTACCTCTTTTTTTGAGGGGATGGAACCTGTATTTGTGTCAGAGATGGCGGTGGATGAAGAGAATCGTTTTTATCTGACGGTACGTGGAAGTATCTTTGCGTTCAGCGAACAGGGACAGGAATTATTTCGGATCAATCCGGGTGTGGCATGGATTAGCATAACAATCGATGCGGACGGGGATTTTCTTTTTCTGGGACATACAAGCGGTATAGAAGGAGAACTGAGTCTGGGAAGTATAGATACGGAAAATAAAGGAGCGGTACATTATTTCGATAAATTCAAAGGCGATGTTGCGCAGGGGGGGCTTGCGAGAGGAGAAGCCGGTGAATTCTATCTAAGCTACGATGGAAGCGTATATGTTTATGATAAAGAACAGGGTAAGATAACGGAAGAAGTATTTTCCTGGCAAAAGAATTATATTAATGGCAGAAATGTACTCTATTTCTCACCTGTGGGAGAAGAGCGCTTTTTTGCGGTTCAGACGGAGCAAATGGGATCCGATGAGTATTCCACACAGCTTGTCTGGCTGAACAAAACCTTACAATCAGAGGTTCAGCCAAGGAAAATCCTTACGCTTGGTACTTTTGAAAGTAATGTTGGAATTAAGGCCTATGTGGATTATTTTAACAGAATGAACACAGAATACTGGATGGAGATCAAAACCTACTGTTGGGATTTCAACGATCAGGAGCAGGCTTGGCAGGCAAGAGTGCAGATGATGCTGGACTTGGTTTCCGGGAATGGCCCGGATCTGATTGAAACCACTTTTCTGGATTTCAATATGCTGGCCTCAAAAGGGATTGTAGAGGATCTTTACCCGTATCTAAATGCAGATCCGGACTTGAGGGATGTGGAGTTTTTCACCTCCGTTCTGGACGTCTGCTCCGTGGATGGGAAACTGTGCTGTATTCCGGATTCCTTCGGTTTTGATATTTTGATTGGCAGGGAGGAGGACTGTGGAGGACTCTCCAATCTGATGCTGGAGGAACTGTTTGCATTCGGCGAGCAGTATGCCGGCGGGAGAAGGCTTGTGGAGTATGACAAAGACAATCTGCTGGCAGTTCTGTTCGGCAGCATGTTTTCCAGGTATGTAGACTGGGACGTCGGAGAGTGCAGATTAAATTCGGAAGAATTTATCCGGCTTCTGGAATTTGTTGACAGGTTCGGAATGAGCGGGGAGGAAGCGGAGGCTGTCTGGAGTCTGCCGGAGGATATGGACCAGGAGTATGTGCTGGAGAGAATGGATATATTTAATGCGCTGGATTATAAAGCGATGGAATTAAGAGTAGGAGATCCGGTTGTACTCGTAGGGTATCCGGTTAACGAAGACAAAGGGGGTAACGGAGCGCTGCTGAGTTTTCATCCACGGTTTCAGATCTGTTCTTATTCGGAGAACAAGGAAGGCGCATGGGAATTTATCCGGTGTTTCCTTTTGCCGGAATATTACGAAAGAACGCTGGATACATCTCCGGAATATATGGCCTTTCCCAGCCGCAGGGATATGTATGACCGGGTATTTGAGCGATGGATGGAGACAGAAACCGGGAGTAATGAAGGCGGTGAAGAACGGATTCAGGGTATATATGCATATACGGACTGCGACGGAAGATGGGGATCGGAGGTTGTGACGCAGGAGGACAAGGATGCGGTTACAAGGATTATAGACAATATAGCGGTTTCCCGCGGGACATGGAATGAGGATATTCTTGTTATTATAACAGAGGAGGCTGCGCCTTTCTTTGCGGGACAGAAAAGCGCCGGAGAGGTGGCGGACATTATCCAGAGCCGGGTACAGATGTATGTGAATGAGAACCGTTAAGAATAAGATAGATTGTCCATCATGTAAGAGACAGGGTTTTGGTATTGCCAAAGCCCTGTCTTTCTTATACAATAAAGTGGTAGCGGTGGGTGAAAACAGAGCGCTTACCAATCCTGTTGTATGGGATGACGAAGAATAGGTCTTGTTCGGACTGACCATGATAATATGGAAGGAAGGACAAGACTTTTTTAATTTGTTTCTCCATGGAAATCATGATAGAATAAGAACAGGGAAAAGCGTTAAAAAGGAGATATTTCATGAGTCGGAAAATTTATGATGTTATTGTCATAGGAGCAGGTGTGTCGGGATGTGCGGCGGCCCGGGAACTGGCCCGTGAGCAGCGCCGGATTGCGGTATTGGAGCGGGAGAGCGATGTATGCGAAGGCACTTCCAAAGCGAACAGCGGAATCGTTCACGCCGGATACGATGCAGAGCCGGGAACCCTGAAGGCCAGACTGAATATAGAAGGAAACCGGATCATGGAGGAGCTTTCCCGGGAATTGGATTTTCCTTTTAAGAGGAACGGTTCTTTTGTTATTACTTTTGAGGAAAGCGGAAAAGATAAATTACAGGAACTGTATGAAAGAGGCCGTGCCAATGGAGTTCCGGATATGGAACTCTTGACCGGAGAGGAAGCCGTAAAAAGGGAACCGGAGCTGTCAGGCGAAGTCAAAGCGGCGCTTTACGCACCTACCGCAGGAATCGTCTGTCCCTTTGGACTGAATATTGCGCTGGCGGAAAACGCCGCCGTTAACGGCGTGGATTTCTATTTGAATACGGAAGTTACCGCCATTTCCCGGGAAGAGGACGGATTCCTTGTGACGGCGGGAGAGGAAGAATTTCAGGCGTCCGTCATTGTGAATGCGGCCGGCGTATACGCGGACAGACTGCACCATATGGTCAGTCGGGAAAAGCTGCGCATTACGCCCCGCAGAGGCGAATACTGTCTGTTTGACAAGTCTGCGGGGGGCCTTGTTAAAAGTACAATTTTTCAGCTTCCTTCGGCAAGGGGAAAGGGAATTCTTGTGACTCCCACAGTACATGGCAATCTTCTTGCCGGTCCTACGGCGGAAGACATTTCCGATAAAGAAGGCGTTAATACCACTTCGGAGGGATTGGAAAAAGTACTGAAAATCGGTGCACAGAGCGTCAGGGACCTTCCCGTCAGACAGGTCATTACATCTTTTGCGGGACTCCGCGCCCATGAAGACAGCGGAGACTTTGTCATAAAAGAAGCGGCGGACGCGCCGGGATTTTTTGATGTGGCAGGTATTGCTTCTCCGGGTCTTACCAGCGCGCCGGCTATCGGAGTTTATGTGGCAAAACTGGTGCAGGAAAGATTCCCGGCGTCCGCAAAAGAGCATTTTAATTCCGTAAGAAAAGGTATTCCAAACATAGCGGAAGCTTCCATGAAAGAACGGGAAGAACTGATCCGGCAGAATCCCGCTTACGCCAATGTGATCTGCCGCTGTGAACTGGTGACGGAAGGGGAGATTCTCGACGCCATTCACCGCCCTCTTGGAGCGACGACGCTGGATGGGATTAAACGGAGAACCAGAGCCGGACTGGGCCGGTGCCAGGCAGGTTTTTGTTCTCCCCGGATTGCGCAGATTCTTGCAAGAGAATGTGGATGGGATTTAAGCAAGATTACAAAAGCGGGCGGAGAGTCCGTGCTGTTAACCGGTTATAACAAGGAAGGAGTGTGATAAAATGCAGGATGTTTTGATTATCGGCGGCGGACCGGCAGGTCTGGCCGCGGCTCTTTCCGCGAAGGAAGCGGGAATAGACCGGCTTTTGATTTTGGAGCGTGACGTGGAACTTGGCGGAATTCTAAACCAGTGTATACACAACGGGTTCGGACTTCATACGTTTCAGGAAGAACTGACAGGTCCAGAATATGCGGCGCGTTATGTGCAGAAGGTAAAAGAAGCCGGTATTCCGTATATGCTGCAGACTATCGTGATTGATATATCCGGGCAGGACAACGGGGAGAAACTGGTTACGGCCATGAACCGTGAAAAGGGATTATTCACCGTTTCGGCAAAAGCGGTAATTCTTGCCATGGGCTGCAGGGAACGGCCCAGAGGCGCTTTAAATATTCCAGGTTTCCGTCCGGCGGGGATTTATTCGGCGGGAACGGCCCAGAGATTTGTCAACATGGAAGGCCGTATGCCGGGAAAAGAGGTTGTGATTTTAGGTTCCGGAGATATCGGCCTGATTATGGCAAGGCGTATGACTCTGGAGGGAGCCGCGGTGAAAGCGGTGGCGGAGCTTATGCCCTATTCGGGCGGACTGAAAAGAAATATTGCGCAGTGCCTGGATGACTTTGGAATTCCCTTAAAGCTTAGTCATACGGTGGTGGATATCAGCGGAAAAGAGAGGGTGACCGGCGTGACACTGGCGCAGGTAGACGAGAACCGCCGTCCCATTCCCGGAACGGAAGAATACATTCCCTGCGACACCCTGCTGCTATCCTGCGGGTTAATTCCGGAAAATGAGCTTTCCACAGGTTTGGGGGTGGAACTGAATCCCGCCACCTCCGGTCCTGTTGTGAATGAAAGTCTGGAGACGAGCGTACCGGGCGTGTTTGCCTGCGGAAACGTACTGCATGTGCACGATCTGGTGGATTATGTTTCCGAAGAGGCGGCGGCCGCCGGCGCTTTTGCAGCGGCTTACGTACAGGATAAAAGTCTTCAGGAACCAAAAGAACGCCGGGAGATAAAGCTTGCGGCAAAGAATGGCGTCCGGTATACGGTGCCTTCTTCGGTACGGCCGGATCTTATGGAAGAGGACCAGCTGGTGCGTTTTCGTGTGGGCGACGTTTTTAAAGACGTGTATGTTACCGTGTATTTTGACGGCGTTCCGGTTATAAGTCAGAAAAAACGGGTTATGGCTCCGGGAGAGATGGAGCAGCTTCGTCTGAAAAAAGAAAAAATACAGGAGTTTCCGGAACTTGGGAGAATTACCTTTACCATTGAAAAAGAAAATAAAGTGACGGCAGGCACGCAGAAAAGAGCGGAAAGGGGGATGGCGTAACGATATGGAAAACAGGGAAATGATATGTATAAACTGTCCTTTGGGCTGTATGCTGACGGTAAGCCGCGGCGAAGACGGAACGGTTTCGGTTACGGGTAATACCTGTCCCCGGGGAGAAGCATACGGGCGCACCGAGCTGACGGACCCCAGACGTACCGTTACGTCCACGGTGCGGGTAAAAGGAAGAAAAGACTGTGCGGTATCCGTAAAAACGGCTTCCCCCATTCCCAAGGGAAAAATTATGGAATGTATGAAAGCGCTTAAGGAAACGGAGGCAAATCCGCCTGTGGCCGTGGGAGACGTGGTGCTGGAAAATGTGGCCGGTACGGGGGTTGCGGTAGTGGCTACCAGGAATGTGGGATAGAAAAAACAGGAGGTATGCAATGAACGAATATATTATGGCGCTGGATCAGGGAACTACCAGTTCCCGCTGCATTTTGTTTGACAAACAGGGAAATATCTGCAGTATGCAGCAAAAGGAGTTTACACAGATTTATCCGCAGGCCGGGTGGGTAGAGCATAACCCCATGGAAATCTGGTCTTCGCAGATTTCCGTGGCAGCGGAAGCCATGGCGATTGTGGGCGCGGGGCCCGAAAATATCAGCGGCATCGGAATTACCAACCAGCGGGAAACCACCATCGTATGGAATAAAGAGACGGGCGAGCCGGTGTATAACGCCATCGTATGGCAATGCCGCCGCACAGCGGAGCAAATTGACGCGCTGACGGCCGGCGGGTTCGGGGAGGTAATCAGAAGTAAGACGGGGTTGGTTCCCGACGCTTATTTCAGCGCGTCCAAAGTTGCATGGATTCTGGAACATGTGCCGGGGGCAAGAGCCGACGCGGAGGCGGGCCGGCTTCTTTTCGGTACGGTGGATACGTGGCTCATCTGGAATTTGACAAAAGGAGCCGTTCACGTAACCGATTATACCAATGCTTCCCGCACGATGCTGTTTGATATTCACCGTTTATGCTGGGATCAGGAAATCCTGGATTATTTTCATATTCCACGCCGTATGCTGCCCGAAGTAAAACCTTCCAGCTGCCTGTACGGACATACGGATCCATCGGTGCTTGGAGGTGAAATTCCCATTGCGGGGGCGGCGGGAGACCAGCAGGCGGCTTTGTTCGGACAATGCTGTTTTGATAAGGGAGATGTTAAGAATACATACGGCACGGGATGCTTTTTATTGATGAATACGGGACATGAGGCGATTGCGTCCGAATCGGGGCTGTTAACGACCATTGCCGCAAGCGCGTCCGGGCAGGTGGAATACGCGCTGGAAGGAAGTGTTTTTGTGGCGGGCGCTGCCGTTCAGTGGCTGCGCGACGAGATGCGTATGATAAAAAACGCTCCGCAGACACTGGAATATGCCCAGGCCGTGGAGGATACCAACGGCGTTTATGTGGTGCCGGCTTTTGCGGGTCTGGGAGCTCCATACTGGAATCCCTATGCGAGAGGGACGGTTGTTGGAATTACAAGAGGGTGCAGCAAGGAACATTTTATCCGGGCGGTCTTGGAATCGATTGCCTACCAGACGGCGGATGTGCTGCGGGCCATGGAAAAGGATGCCGGAGTATGCTTAAAAAGCCTGAAGGTGGACGGCGGAGCCAGCGCCAACGATTTTCTGATGCAGTTTCAGGCCGATATTTTGAATACCCAGGCACGGCGGCCAAGCTGTATTGAGACGACTGCCCTGGGGGCGGCCTATCTGGCCGGATTTGCTACAGGTTATTATAAAGATAAAGAAGAAATACGGAATAACTGGCAGCTTGATAAGACCTTTGAACCGAAGATGGAAGAAGAAGCGAGAAAACGGCTATTGAAAGGATGGAAAAAGGCGGTACGGTGCGCCCTTGTCTGGAGTGAAGAAGAATAAGGAGGAGAAAGATGCGGGCTGTGATAATAGCTGCGGTGGTTTTGGGAATCGTACTGTTGCTGATACTGCTGGGAATTCTTACAACGGCGGTGCTTTTGATGCGTATTGCGGCGAAACCGAAACGGTCGGGAATTGCGCGCTCCATCCGTTATGTGAAAGAGCAGGGATTGTACGGGGAGTTTGACGATCTGGAAAAAGAAGAGATCGTTATTCCTTCCCATGACCAATACGAATTACACGGCTTTTACATACCGGCAAAGAAAGACGGGAACCGATATGTGGTCATTACTCATGGAATTACGGATACCTGCTACGGAAGCATCCGGTATGCCAATTTTTATCACAGGCTGGGCTGCCATGTGGTGATGTATGATCTGCGCAATCACGGAGTGAATAAAAAAACCTATACGACGATGGGAATCAGAGAAAGCAGAGACCTGCGCGCCGTTATTGAATATGTCAGAAGACGTTTCGGGGAATCGGTTTTTCTCGGAATTCACGGAGAGTCCCTGGGAAGCGCTACCAGCGTGCTTTGTCTCGACGACGGCCTGAATCTTAATTTCTGTGTGGCGGACTGCGGCTATTCGGATCTGCTGGAGTTAATGACTTATCTGGTAAAGGAAGTGTATCATGTACCGGCATTTTTTATTCCTTTAGGAAATAAACTGGTAAAGCTGTTTTATCACTATTCTTTTTCCGAAATCAAACCGGTAGAAAATATAAAAAAGAATCATACGCCGATTTTGTTTATTCACGGCGCTTCGGATACGTATATTCCCTGTTCCATGAGCCAGGCCATGTACGATGCCAATCCGGGTTATAAAGAAATATATTTTTTTAAAGGGGCTGGCCATGCTATGTCTATTGCCTCCGACCCAAAGAGATATTATAACGTGCTGGAAAGCTTTTTGGGGCGGGTGCGGTAAGTTGTCGTCTTGACGTCCGGAAAGTAAAGCGTTAATATAGTACATGGCAAAATTATTATAAAATAGTACCGCAGTATGCAGGGGGGTAAATATGATTGTAGAAAAGTATAAAGCGATGCTGTCAGACAAATCCGTAATCCGTCAGTTATCGGAATTTGCAACCGAAAGAGGGAAAGAAATCGGTTATGAGAATGTATATGATTACAGTCTCGGTAATCCTTCCGTACCGGTTCCGCAGGAATTTACGGATGCAATGGCAGACATGCTGAAGAATAGAAATCCCATGGAACTTCACGGATACAGTCCCAGCCTGGGAATTACTTCCGTCAGAGAAAGAATTGCAGCTTCTTTAAAGGAACGTTTTGGGATTCCCTATACCAGAGATCATATTTTTATGGCTTCCGGAGCCGCCGGAGCCCTGGCTCATGCTTTTCGGCTGGTAACGGAACCGGGAGACGAGATTCTTACCTTTGCTCCGTTTTTTCCGGAGTATCATCCGTATGTGGACTTAACCGGCGCGGTATTAAAGGTAGTCCCGGCCGACACACAGAACTTTCAGATTCATTTTGAAGCTTTTGAATCCATGCTGAATGAGAAAACCATGGCGGTTCTGATTAATACGCCCAATAATCCGTCGGGAACCGTATATTCTGCCGCTACCTTACAGAGGCTTTCCGATGTTTTAAGGGAAAAGCAAAAGCAGTACGGACATGCCATTTACCTTATTTCCGACGAACCTTACAGGGAGATTGTGTTTGAAGGCGTAGACGCGCCCTGCGTTTCCTCATTTTATGATCATACCATTATGTGTTATTCCTTTTCCAAGTCCCTTTCCCTGCCGGGAGAGCGCATCGGCTATGTGGCGGTGAATCCCGCATGTGGGGAGGCGGAAGTCATGATCAATATGTGCGGGCAGATTTCCAGGGGTATCGGGCACAATTGTCCGCCTTCGATGATCCAGCTGGGCGTGGCGGAGGTGCTTGATCAGACAGCGGATCTTTCGGTATATGAGACAAATATGAAGCTGCTTTATGAAGTATTGCAGGAATTGGGATTTACGGTAGTAAAACCGGGGGGGACTTTTTATATTTTCCCCAAAGCGCTGGAAGAGGATGCAAAAGTATTTTGTGAAAAGGCGTTAAAATACGATCTGATACTGGTGCCAGGAGATACCTTTGGGTGTCCGGGATTCTTCCGTATGGCTTATTGTATTGATACGGATAAGGTCAGACGGTCTTTGGACGCTTTACGCAGGTTTGTAAAGGAAGAGTACCGGTAAGCGGCAGGTTTGGAGAAAACAGATTAAGAAAGAAGGGGTATTTATGATTCAGGCAGGTCTGGTTTTGGAAGGCGGCGGTATGAAGGGCATTTATACGGCCGGAGCGCTTGATTTCTTTTTGGATAAGGGAATTGAATTCTCCAGCGTATACGGCGTATCCGCAGGAGCGTGCCATATGTGCAGCTATTTATCAAAACAGAGAGGAAGGGCAAGGGACATTTCCCTGGATTATCTGCATACGAAAGAGTATTGCGGTCTGCGCAGCCTTTTGACTACGGGAGATCTGTTTAATGCAAAAGTGTGTTATGAGCTGATTCCCGACTATCTGAATCCCTATGACTATGAAGCTTTTGAACGGTATGAGGGAAAGGCGTATGCGGTGGTTACCAATATTGTTACCGGCTGTCCGGAATATATGCGTATCCGGGATGCCAGAAAAGATATTATTTGTGTACGCGCATCCGCATCTCTGCCTCTGGTATCCCGCAATGTACAAATTGGCGGGAACCTGTACCTGGACGGAGGTATGTCGGATTCGATTCCCATCGGGAAGTCCATTATGGACGGGAATCAGAAAAACGTGGTAATTATGACAAAAGAAGAAGGCTTTCGGAGAAAACAGGATTCCGATATGAATCTTGCGCTCATAAAAGCGCGTTATTGGAAATATCCTAAGGTATATGAACTGATGAAGAACCGTTATCTTTCCTATAATCATACGCTGGATTATCTGGAGAAGCAGGCGGAAGCAGGAAAAGCCTTTGTTATACGGCCCTCTGTGCAAAGTGATGTGGGGCGGATAGAAAAGGATGAAGAGAAATTGAAACGCCTGTATGAACAGGGTTATGAGGAAACGGCTGCACAGTATGAACAGCTTATGAATTATCTGGAGGGATAGAAATGACAGACATTATTAAGGCTATTATATATGGTATTGTAGAGGGAATTACGGAATGGCTTCCTATCAGCAGCACCGGACACCTGATTCTTTTGGAAAAGCTGATGCCTTTAAACATGGGCGATGAATTTTTCCGTATGTTTGAGGTGGTGATTCAGCTGGGCGCCATTCTGGCTGTAGTGGTGCTGTTCTGGAATCAGATATTCCCTTTTCACTTTGGAAAAGCCAAAGCGCAAAAGGAGGGTTTTATAGATAAAAGAATTATGATATTATGGTTCAAAATCATTGTGGCCTGCGTGCCGGCAGCAGTGATCGGGGTATTCTTTGATGATTTTTTTGAAGCTTTGTTTTACCGTTATGAAGTGGTTGCCGTGGCTCTGATTGTTTTTGGCGTTGCGTTTATTTTAATTGAGAACTGGAATAAGGGGAAACAGGCCAAAATAGCTTCGCTGTCACAGATTACTTACCAGACGGCGCTGATTATCGGTGTTTTTCAGTTGATTGCCGCAATCTTTCCGGGAACTTCCCGGTCCGGCGCAACAATTGTAGGCGCGCTGTTAATTGGCGTATCCCGGACCGTTGCCGCGGAATTCACTTTTTTCCTGGCCATTCCCGTTATGTTCGGCGCAAGCTTATTAAAAATTGTCAAGTTCGGATTTCATTTTACGGCGATGGAAGCGTCCGTGCTGCTTGTGAGCATGGCGGCGGCGTTTGCGGTCTCTATGCTGGTAATCCGGTTTTTAATGGGTTATATTAAAAAACATGATTTCAAAGTATTTGGATGGTACAGGATTGTACTTGGCATTATTGTGTTGGTGTTTTTTGGGATGATTGTATAATGAAGGTTGACACCTTTAACCATTTGCGCTATACTTGTTGCAGTGCAGAGCTAGTTTTGCGCTGAGGAGATGTGAAATTGGACCGTTTTGGGTCTGTCGTATTGAAAGGATGTACATAAAATGGCAACTACAAAGAAAGCGACCACGGTTGTTAAGGATGACGCGAAGAAAGTAACTGTAAAAGAAGAACCTGTTAAAGAAACCGCGAAACCGGCTGAAAAGGCAGATGCAAAGACTGCGGTTAAAGGCGAAGAAAAATCGGTTGCGGAAGTAAAGACGGTAAAGAAAGCGGCGAAGGCGCCGGAAAAAGGAACGAAGGCTCCTGCAAAAAAGGCAGAGAAAGCGCCGGCTAAAAAGGCAGAAATAAAGGAATCTGTCAGTGTGCAGTTTGACGGCAAGTCTTATACAACGGAAGAACTTGTCAAAATTGCAAAAGATGTATGGAAATATGATCATAAGAAAAAAGTTTCCGATTTCCAGTCTGTTGAGCTTTATGTCAAAACAGAAGAATCCATTGTTTATTATGTGATTAACGGAGAGGTTAGCGGAAGTTTTGCAATTTAAAAAATAAGATTAGAATGTCGGCAGGTAGATCCTGCCGGCATTTTTTGGTTGGTAAAATATTGAAAGATACGTTTTGGTGACAAGTACCCATCGCAAAAATAAAAAAAGCATACTATTTATAAAAAAACGACACTTTTTTGAAATACAAAGCCTAGAAATCCGTCGATTTGTATAGTCTAATCTAATAGTAGGCATTAATTGTTTTAAAACGGAGGATTAATAAATGAAAAAAACTGGCATTTTCAAAAAAATGTTGTTAATTTTGCTGTCAGTGATTTTGGGAGCGGCGCCATGTGTTTCGGAAGCCGGGACGC
>CAJUNP010000043.1 GCA_910587935.1 uncultured Lachnospiraceae bacterium | reverse complement strand
GCAAAGATGAACGCGGCGGACGGAAGCAGCACCACGGATGCGGCGCAGATCTGGGAGGCTTATGAAGCAAATGTGATTCCCGAATCCTTTAAAAATTAAAAAATAAGTATATGCAGTATGACCGCCGTGTGACCGGAGTGTTGTACACTGGCAGTAAGATAAGTCATAGAACCCAACACCAAAAAGGAGAATGAAAAATGAAAAAAAGAAGTTTAATTACCATGATCATGGCGCTTACCTTAGTAGCGGTTGTAGGAATCGGAGCAACGCTGGCATACTTAAGCAGTACGACGGGAACCCTGACCAATACCTTTACGGTTGGCAACGTTAAGATTACTCAGGACGAGAGCGACGAGTCTACGCCGGACCCGGATGACAGAACCGAAGAAGGAAACGATTATCAGGATATTGAACCCGGCGACGAGCTGAAGAAAGACCCTACCGTAACGGTAAAAGCCGGATCGGCGGAATGTTATGTATTTATGAAGCTGGAAGGCGCGGATGCGTTGACCGCACAGCAGTTTACCTTCGGAGGATTCGACGCTTCCAAATGGGTAAAAGCAGACGGAAAGGATACTCTGGATGGTGTTTACAGATATTATGAAACCGTAAAGAAGAGTGAAGCAGACCAGGTTCTTGAGCCCCTGTTCACAACGGTAACCTACAGCCTTGATGCAACGGAACTGGAAGAAGGCGTTACCTTAAGC
This sequence comes from uncultured Lachnospiraceae bacterium, assembly GCA_910587935.1. Taxonomy (GTDB): domain Bacteria; phylum Bacillota; class Clostridia; order Lachnospirales; family Lachnospiraceae; genus MGBC143606. The sequence goes on along the minus strand of CAJUNP010000043.1, from coordinate 21,323 downwards.
AATGTAACGATTAAATCCTGCGCGGTACAGGCGTCCAACATGACGGAAGAGACGGCTTATGAAGCGGCCGCAGCTGAAATTGCTAAATAAAATTTACCGAATTCATAATAAATGACAAGGAGAAGCAGTATGAACAAGAAAAAAGTTTTAGCTATGGTAACGGCTCTTGCATTGGTAGCCGTTGTGGGAATCGGAGCAACGCTGGCATATTTTACGGATAAAGCGGATATTCAAAATGTGATTACAATGGGTCATGTAGATATCAATCTTACTGAAAATAAGGTAGAAAAAGATGCAGACGGCGAATATGTGCCGGTAGGAGAAACCGAGCTTACGGAGGAAGGTCTTACTTTTGAAGACGTTGTACCGGGTCAGACAGTACCTAAAAATCCTACGATTACGGTGGAAGAAGACAGTGAGAACTGCTATGTGCGTGCGACGGTAACGGTTGAATCTCAGGATATTGACAAAGATGTTTTAGACTTGCTGACAAAGAAACTGACGGATCAGATCCTTTCAACAGCCGGAAGCAACTGGACATATAACGATAAGGACGGATACTTTTATTACGGAAGCGAGTTGAAAGCGGCAGAAAAAGCAGTGCTGTTCGAGACAGTAACGATTCCGGGCGAATGGGATAATGCCGTGGCAGATAAGAGTTTTTCCATTAAAATTGCAGCGGAAGCGGTGCAGTCCAAGTATGTAGACGACGTGCTGGTAAAAGACGGAGAAAAGGTAATTGGCTGGAACTTAACCGCAGAAGATATTCAGGAATATGAAGCAAAAGAGGAACCGAAAACAGAGTAAATCTGAAAAGGGGTATTGAGTATGCATGCAAAAGAAGCATTGGGTAATTCCAACCAGAGTTTTGTAGTGGAAATTAAAAGCCAGGAGAATCATACATGGCAGGGAACCATTACCTGGGTGGAAGGCAAAAAGAAAGTAAATTTCCGAAGCGCCCTGGAAATGATTCGATTAATGGATTCAACCCTTTCCGGTGAAAGCGATCAATAGCTGTGAATAAAAAAATTATTGCAAAAGTATTGAATTTAACAGGTATTCTGCTCATGATTACCGTAATCCTGATAATGGCTCCGCTGACCGTTCCGAAACTGTTTGGAATCAGGATTTACGGAGTCATGACAGGCAGTATGACACCGGCCTACACAGTAGGCGGTGTCGTTTATGTTAAAGAAACGGTTCCAGGTAAGCTTCAAGCAGGAGATGTCATTACCTTTCGCATGGGAACCGAAACGGAACACGTGATGACGCATAGAATAGTCTCTATGGACGGCGGCGCTTTTACGACAAAGGGTGATGCCAACAATACGGCTGACCCGGAGCCGGTGTCTTATGAAAGACTGATCGGCAAAGTCGTTTTCTTTCTCCCGGGATTAGCCGGGGTGGCAGATTTTGTAGATTCGTCTACGGGACGCAGCGTGTTTATCATTCTTTTTGCAGCCGCTTTTATTTTTTGGGTTGCAGCCGATCTTATATCACCGCCCGAAAAGAAGGTACGTGAAAAAAAGGGATTTCCGGTTCGGGCATTGGGAATTTTGCTGATTATAGGAGCATTAGCGTATCTTGGCAGTATTTTTTGGCACTATCGCAAAGCGTCCTCAGAATACGACGCCCTGGAAAAAGAAGTCTTCGGGGATATGCAGTCTGCCGCAGGGGAAGCGGGAGAAGATACGGCGGATTTGACGGAAGAGGAGAAAACGATTCTTGCCGGTGTTGCAGAACTTCATGAGCAGAATCCGGAAGTGATCGGATGGATCAAATTTGATAATCTGGAACTAAGCTATCCCGTTATGCAGGGAAGCGACAACGAATATTATCTGAAGCATACCTTTTCGGGAGAAGCCAATTCTGCCGGCAGTATTTTTATGGAAACGACCAATTCGGATGATTTTCATGACAGCCATACCATATTATACGGTCATAATATGAAAAATCTGTCCATGTTCGGAGCATTAAAAAAATATAAAACCGAAGAGTTTTATACCGGCAACGAATACTTTACCATATATACGTTAGACAGAGTATACCGATACCAGATTTTTGCATATTATGATATTCCGGTGGACGGAGAGATTTATAATGTGAGCTTTGGGCCGGATGACACATTTCAGGAATTGCTCGACCATATGAAACAACGGTCCTATTATGACACCGGTGTGGAAGCGAAAAGCTCGGATAAGGTCATAACCTTATCAACCTGTTCTACGAAAGGAAACCGTTTTGTGGTCAATGCAAAGCGGATTGATGAAAAATAAATGAAACAGGCGGAAAGGAGAAGTTTAGAGCTTCTCTTTTTTGTTATGTTTGGAGATCAAAAGGAAATTAGTATAGAGAAGTTATAAAAACTGTGATAAGATTATTGGGAAAATAAAGAAACGGAGTGTTTACATGCAGCAACAGGAAGTACTGAAACAATACTTTGGCTATGACCGGTTCCGCCCCGGACAGGAAGAATTAATTAACGCAATTCTGCAGGGACAGGACGTATTGGGGATTATGCCTACCGGTGCGGGGAAATCCGTCTGCTATCAGGTTCCGGCGCTGGTTCTTTCCGGCATTACACTGGTTATTTCGCCCCTGATATCCCTGATGATGGATCAGGTAAAAGCATTAAACCAGGCGGGAATCCATGCCGCTTATATAAACAGCTCCCTGACGGAAGGACAGGTGTCTAAGGCGTTGCAGCTGGCCGGAGAGGGGCGCTATAAGATTATTTACGCGGCGCCGGAGAGGCTGGAGACGAACAGTTTTATGAATTTTGCATTAAATGCCCCGATTTCCATGGTAACGGTAGATGAGGCGCATTGTATATCGCAATGGGGACAGGATTTCCGTCCAAGCTACTTAAAAATCGTAAAATTTATTAATTCCCTTCCAAGGCGCCCCATTGTCAGCGCCTTTACAGCAACTGCCACGGCAGTTGTAAAGGATGATATTTGCTGTGTGCTGGGACTTCGCAGCCCTAAGGTTTTGATTACCGGCTTTGACCGGGAAAATCTGTATTTTGAAGTGCGTCATATCCGAAAAAAAGATATGGAGGTACTGAATTATGTAAAAGATCATTCCGGCGAAAGCGGGATCATATACTGCGCCACCAGAAAAAATGTGGATAATCTGTGCGCTTTTCTGGAAGAGATGGGCATGCCGTCAACGAAATACCACGCCGGTTTGAGCAGCGATGAAAGGAAGCGGAATCAAGAGGATTTCCTGTATGATGTAAAGCCTGTGATGGTGGCTACCAACGCTTTCGGCATGGGTATTGACAAATCAAACGTGCGTTACGTGATCCACTACAATATGTCCCAGAGCCTTGAGAATTATTATCAGGAAGCCGGAAGAGCCGGCCGCGACGGAGAAGCGTCCGAATGTATCCTTTTATATTCTCCGCAGGATGTGATGATTCACCAGTTTTTGATTGACAACAAAGGAGAAAATCAGGAATACACACGGGAAGAAGCAGAATCGGTGAAGGAAAACGACATGGCGAGACTGCGCGCCATGACCGGTTATTGTACGACAAAAAAGTGCCTGCGCCAATACATATTGCATTATTTTGGGGAATTTGATGATAATCGCAGTACATGCGGCAACTGTTCCAACTGCCTGACAGAATATGAAGAAACCGACGTAACCGATATTGCGGCCGATATTCTTCAGTGCGTCAGGGAATGTGGACAGCGTTATGGTATGAATGTAATTGTCGGTGTGCTGCGCGGGGAAAACAAAGCGAAGCTTCGTTCCTATGGATTGACGGAAATGTCATGCTTTGGACTTCATAAAGACATGCCGGAGGAGAAGCTTAAAAATATTATTAATGAAATGATTGCGGAACAGTATTTGTTTATGACAAAGGATAAATATATGCTTCTCAAGCTGGGAAAAGCGTCTTCGGAAGTATTGTCCGGCCAATGCAGAGTTGTGATCAAATGTCTGCCCGAGCAAAAGACGCAGGAACCCGAACCGGGAAGGGCAGGCAGCCGCAGGCAGCGTGTTTCCGATATCCTTACTTCGGCCGGGCTGGAGCTGTTTGACAGACTTAAAAAAACGCGTCTGGAGATTGCCAGAGAGCAGGCAATCCCTCCCTATATCGTATTTTCGGATAAAACTTTACTGGAGCTGTGCGCCAAAGCTCCTTCATCCAAAACGGAAATGCTGCAGGTAGCCGGGGTTGGCGAGGTAAAATATGAACGGTACGGAGAGAGATTCCTGGAAGTAATCCGGCAATTCCGACAAGAAGAAAACAGGCCGTTGTGTTTTGAAGATCATAAATTAACCGTGAGCAGCGAAACAAAGCTTACTAAAAGAAAGCAGGAATTTGTGCTGACGGAAGAAATCAGAGAGCAGTTACACTTTACCGAAAAAATGACCTTAAGCGATCTGGTGGGACAGATAAACGATCTGCGGGATGAAAGAATTTACAAAAGGCTGACCGGCAAAGCCGTTATGCAAAAGCTGATACAAAACGGCATGATAAAAGAAATATACCGGAACGGAATCTGGCAGAAGAAAATTATGGAGGCCGGCAGCCGGTTCGGAATTTTTCTTGAAAAACACGTCAGTGAAAAAGGCGCGGAATACGAAGTGCTTTTATATTCCGAAAAAGCCCAGAAAAGCATTGTTGATAAGCTTTCCGGCGAATGGCGGAATTTGATGAGTGAAAAAAGCGAGGTATAGAACGATTATGAAGAAGAAAACATCCATAACAACAGGTTTGGCTGCTCTGTTAATCATTATTTTCTGGAGTATTTTTACAAATGAAAAGCCGGATCAAAGCATGGAGCCGACGCCCGTTATTACGAAAGAAACGGAAGAATATGCCGCCTTGTCTTTTCGCAGGGAGGAACAGCTGACCGACCATTATGAAAAGCACGGAATCGATATGGGATACGATTCCAAGGAGGAATATCTGGCGGGCGCTAACGCCGTTATTGCCAACCCTGATTCTTTACATAAGCTGGAGGAGGAAGACGGCGACAACGTGTATTACCTGGAAGAGACCAATGAATTTGTGATTGTTTCCACGGATGGGTATATTCGGACTTATTTTTGGCCGCAGGACGGGATTGCGTATTATAACAGGCAGTAGGGCAGTGCATGCGGAGGTTATTGCATTAGTCGGCTGCGTGATTAGTATAATATCATTGATTTTTACATTGAAAGAAAACTGGTGCTAAAAAGCGACATAAAAACAGCCCTCCGCCAAATCGGCGTGGGAAAGGCAATACAATTATGGTACATGCATCCTTAAGCAGTCTTGGATTTGTTCCGGGAGGGGCGCAGACGGTTATTGAGCCCTTTACGTAGACGGCGAAGATTTTCAGGATATAGGCGAAGCGTTCGAGAGCCGGAAATCAGTCATAAAAACAATCCTTGGAAACGCAACGCTTCGTTATATGCGCCAGCGTGAACTGGTTGATTTTACGGTGGACTGGATTGAGAAATACCGGCGCTGAAATTAAATGTGCCTGCGATTCATCAAAGCAATTCCTCCCCCAATTGCTCCTGCGCTTAAAACGACCGTTAAGACAACAGCCTTACCGTACGCCGCGGGTTCCGTTGCCCCGGTTAGGAGAATTGATGCATTTAACAGGTTTGTCGGCGTATATTCTTTAACCAAAGGAAAAATACCCAATACATAAGCGGCCAAGGCGGTTCCGCCGGTTCCGGCCAATACTCCCGCCGTATTTTCAAAAACAGTCGAGAAAAATACGGTCAGGCTGATGATCCAGATGCCGAACAGCCACCAGCATCCGACTGCCGCCAGAAGACTGCGGGCAATCCCGTTATCCCAAAAGTACATATTATAACCATAAGTGACCCCAAAACACAGCCAATAACAAAAACTCCAGACTGCCAGCATCAAAGCGGTTTTGGCAAGCACGGCCTTTGAACGGGACAATCCCTTTGTCAGTACGAGCACCAGCGTTCCCGACTGATATTCTCTTGTAAAAATACCGCTGTAAATTAAAATAAAGGCAATGAGGGCAATGGGAATATTTTTAAAAAACTGCGTCCAGGAAACCAGCGCGTCAACCTGTATTTGCGTAACGATTAACCCTGTCCCGGAAAGAGATTCCGACATAAGCTCCATCATCCACGGCGTAAGTTTAGCAATGGCCGGATTCATTACGCCGAATAATAAAAACAGGACAGTCAGAATGACCAGCTTGCCGCTGCGAATTGTTTCAAGCCATTCCTTTTTCGTAAAAGCTATGAATGTATTCATGGTTTAGCCACCTCCAAAAATAAAGACTCAAGAGAAGGTTCCATTTTTTCTACCTTCTGCATGGCAATCTGATTGTCCGCTATATATTTCAATACGGAAAACATTTTGTTTTTATCTCCCCGAAAAAGAATTAAGTTTCTTTCTTTTCGTACGGAACCGTCAAATGCCTGCAAAAGCTTTTCCACATCCTCTTCCCTGCCCGTCTCAACGGTAAATTCTTCGGAAGCATGCAGATTCCTGATTTCAGCAACACTTCCCTGCATAGCTGTTTTCCCTTCATGTAAGAAGGCCACATTTGTACAAATCCGCTCCACGTCGGAAAGAATATGGGTGGAAAAAAGCACCGTAGTTTCTTCTCTGGCTGCCAGCAGAATGTCAAGAATTTCCTTTCTTCCCACCGGATCGAGAGCGGAGGTGGGTTCGTCGCAGATCAGAAGCTTCGGACGGATCAGCAGCGCCTGTGCGATTCCCAGACGCTGTTTCATGCCTCTGGAAAATCCCTTAATACGATGCTTTTCGTCTTCCAGTCCTACAAGCTCCAATAGCCTGGCGCCGCGGGTAGTAATGTCGGTTTTTTTCATACCGCAGATTTGCCCGCAGAGAGCCAGATATTCCCTGGGCGTCATAAAAGAATAGAACTCCGGAACATCGGGCAGATAACCGATAAAACGGTTGGTTTTTGTCTGACCGTAAGAAACCCTTTCACCGGATACCAGAATTTCCCCATTTTCGGGCCTTAATAATCCGAGCACGGATTTCATGGTCGTTGTTTTGCCGGCGCCGTTTCTCCCTACAAATCCAAACACACTGTGTTCGGGAACCGACAGATTCAGTCCCCGCAGCACTTCCTTGTCTCCAAATCTTTTTTCAAGATTTGTAATCGTCAGCATATCCATGTTACGCATCCTCTTTTCCCAGCAAAAAATACAGAATGGGACCGATAAACTGCATCCCCACAAGGGCAACTACAAGCCACAGACCGCGGGTTCCCCTCTTATAATGAGTATGTGTTAAAATGTGGTAAAGAGTGTACCCAAGAAGCGCCAACTGGGCAACTATAAGGGGGATTAAAAAAGGTAAATATTCCTGAAGCATTGTATCATTCATGTTTTTGTTCATTCCTTTCGATATTATACGTTTCCACACAAAAACCGCGGTGTCCGCAGGCTGTGCAGGTCAGTTTTCTTGTATTTGGCGTATGCTTTGACCAAAACATATACCGCAGGGCCGGTTTAAAGACCGTATGGCATTTCGGACAAATATAAGCCACACGTTTATAGTAATAATAAGAGATCCACAGGGCTATCGAGACAACCATACACATGCCAAGGACAAAGGGCGGCCAGATTCCCTTAAGGATCCATAAAAGCAAGGTACCGATCTCAATAATATCCATGATAACTCCGGCTGTAATCATCCGGAAACGTACCCTGCGTAGTTTTTTCCGGTTTTCCATAATAAGCGCTATGTCTCCGATAGATTCAACGTTAAAATGCTCTACTTTCCCGATTGTTTGTTTCAGGTCGTTCAGCTTATCCAGCCGGGCCTGTTTTTCCGCCACTTCATTCCGAAGCTTGTTTTCCTGCTCTTTCAGCAAAAGAAAAAGAACTTCTTCAGAATATTCTTCCGAAAACAGCTGCCTGATACTATTTATAGGCAAATCAAGTTCGCGCAGAAAACAAATGATTTTCATCCGGGATAAGTCCTCCTCCGAATAAAGCCGTCTGCCGCCTTCGCTGAGTTCGCTGGGAACCAGAATGGCACGGGAATCATAGTACTGGACCGTACGGACGGAAACGCCGCACAGCTTTGCAATCTCTCCGGTGGTATATTTTGACATAGCTTTTTCACCTCCTTGACTGAAAGCATACATCATGACGCTGCGTCACAAGCAACAGGTTACGGAAGGGGATTTTTGGGATTTGACAATTTATAATTATAATCAGTATACTGATTTATAAAAAATATACAAGTGGCAGGAAACAGGATATAATGATTGATTATTTTAAATGCTATCCGGCCGGTACCTGAAATGAGCTGAAAACTATATCCGCACATGATAAAATATAGCTCAGGAAAAGGAAATGTATACAATTATGGAATGGAATGAAAAATTACAAAATATCATTGATTACGTTGAAAATCATCTGCAAAGGATAGAAGAACCTATTAATAATGATGATATAGCAAAAATGGCAGGCTGTTCTTTTGATTTTTTCCAAAAAGTGTTTTCGTATATGAATGGATTTAGTTTTTCTGAGTATATCCGTTCCAGGAAATTAACATTGGCCGGATATGATTTGAAGAGTACAGATTTGCGAATTGTAGATATTAGTTACAAGTATGGTTATAATTCGCCGACTTCATTTACAAAGGCTTTTCAACAATTTCATGGCGTTTCGCCCAAAGAAGCGCGGGATAAAAAAGTGGAATTGGCAGTCATGCCTAAAATGCAGATCATGTATAAACAAAAGTATTCATGGAAACTTGAAAGAAAACAAAGTCTGCGTTTAATTGGAAAAAGTATTAAAGTTTCCTATACAGATAATGAACACTTTTTGAAAATTCCGGAATTTTGGAGCGCTTGTCAACACAACGGCACATATTCGGAATTGATATCTTTAGATAAGGGGAATCCCAAAGGAATGTTTGGGGTGTTTAACTGTTATGATGAAGATTCCAGGGAATTGGAATATTCAGTCATGGTTACATCGGATGTGGATTTGCCAGACGGATTTACTGAAATGATAATACCAGAGGTGACTTGGGCGGTATTTGATTGTGTAGGTACGATACCGCAGTCCATCCAAAATGGATGGAAATACCTGAATGAAGAATGGTTACTTAAATATCCGTTTAAACACGCACATTGTCCGGAATTAGAATGGTATAGTGACGGCAATTCATACGATAACAACTATTTAAGTCAAATATGGATACCAATTATAGAGGAGGCCTGACACATGGTACATTTAGTTTATTGCGACAATACAGGGAAAAAAGGCGAAAAAGTATTGGATAAAATTATGGCAGGAACAAAGCGTATGGTGGTTCGTGGTGCGGCAGGGAGAAAAATTCCTCATAGCCGGGTTTTTGAGGGAGAACGTCTTTATTTTATGGAAAAGGGAAGCGCCTTGATAACGGCAACTGCAACTGTGAAAACAGTTCAGAATTATGAGAAGCTAACGGATGATGAAATCACAAAAGTTTTGGAAGAAAACCAAAATCAATTAAACTTATCGGAAAAGCAAAAAACACGCTGGCATAAAAAATGTTTATGCTTAGTGGAGTTTGAAAATGTGAAGGAAATAGAGCCTCTTAGGTTTGAACATCAAGGAAATATGGACGATTGGCTGATTATAGATAAAATAGAAGATGTTGTTGTGGGTACAAGTATTCCTTATAATTATGAAAAATCAAAGTTTTAAAGATATAAGTGCGCAGGTATTGACAAATAAATGAAATTACGATAAAGTAAAGCTGTCCGAAAAAGCGGACAGCTTTCTTAAATCATCCATGAAATTTTCATATTTCATGAAGCGGGATCCCTCAGATTCTACAAATTCCGGCATTATCAGCCACATTTCGGTATTGCAGAATGTATCAAAAAAACTTATAATGGAGGTAGTCTATGACAGATGAACGAAATAATGTGAACAGAGAGTATAAGGACAGACTGTTTAAGCTGGTCTTCCGGGAAAAAGAGGATCTGCTGCAGCTTTACAATGCAATCAACGGTACGAACTATAATAATCCGGAGGATTTGGAAATTAATACGCTGGAAGATGCGGTGTATATGGGGATGAAAAATGACATATCTTTTCTGGTTAAGGGTGTTCTCAGTCTCTATGAGCATCAGAGCACCTATAGTCCTAATCTTCCTCTGCGGGGGTTGTTTTATTTTGCAGATTTGTACCGGAAGATGATGTCCGGGGGTGATAAGGATCTATACAGCAGTAAACAGATCAAGTTGCCTTTTCCGCAGTTTGTGGTATTTTACAATGGAACCAGGCTACAGCCGGAACGTCAGGTATTCCATTTGCACAGCGCCTTTCCGGAAGGAATGAATAGGGAAATTGCGGCCATTGACTGTCATGCGGTGGTGCTGAATATCAATTACGGACAGAACCGGGAGATTATGAGGAAGTGCCGGAAGCTGGAGGAATATTCTAAGTTCATCGGAAAGGTCAGAGAGAATACAAGTAATAAGATGTCAATTAAAGATGCCGTTGACCATGCCGTAGAGGAATGTATCAACGAAGGAATACTGGAGAAAATCTTAAGAGAAAATCTTAAGAGAAAATCGTGAGGAGGTATGTTCCATGTTACTGTCAGAGTATGACGAGCAGGCCCACATTGAGAGTGAGAAAAGGATTGCGAGAGAGGAAGGAATAGAAGAAGGTAAGAAAGAAGGAATACAAGAAGGCATGATCAAAGGCCGGCAGGAAGCTGAAAAATTACTGGTCCGGCTAGTCCAATATTTGCAAAGGGACGGACGTTTGCAGGATATAGAGCTTCTTTCCGATGAAGATGCAAGAAAAAAATTATATAAAGAATATAATTTGGCAGATTAAGTTTGTGGCAAAATATGAATAAAAGCGCCGGGGAAAATGACAGATTTTCCTTTGGCATTTTCCACGCATTATATAATTAAAGCTTGTAGGGGGTACAAAATGAATATTGAACTTGTGAGATTAACAGTTGAATATAAGGAGCAGCTATTTGAAATGCTGACGGAATGGAAGAACGATATTATAGCGAATCACACGGATATGTCTCCATGGAAAATATGGGCGAATGATTTTCATAATTTTGAACATTATATGGAGAATCTTGATACAAAGGAAGAAAGTAAAAATGGCTGGGTTCCCGATACAACTTTATTTTGTCTCGACAAAGATAGAAATATTTTTGTAGGGGCTGTAAATATTCGCCACTATCTAAATGATGAACTGATAAAAACCGGTGGCCACATAGGCGACGGAGTCAGACCCAGTGAAAGAAGAAAAGGTTATGCAACGGCAATAATTGCGTTAGCATTAGGCGAGTGTAAAAAACTTGGTATTAACAATGTCTTGATATGCTGCGATAAAGATAACATTGCATCAGCGAAATCGATTATTAGCAATGGTGGAATCTTGGAAAATGAAATTGAAGAAGATGGACATATTAAGCAGCGTTATTGGATTGGGTTATAGGTTTACCGAAATCAAAAGTGATATAAAACCCTTGTCAAGAGAGGGGAAAGACAACAAAAACAGAAAAGACGCATGGAATAAAAACCATGCGCCTTTTAATATTTCCGGGAAAAGTAAAACGAAACCATTTGCAAGGCAATTATGCATTACCCGTTCAATCTCTTCTCAATTTCATTAAGCGCAGGCATCGCCGGAATTCCGCCGCGTTTCTCTACGCACAGACTGGCAAGCGCGTTGGCAAAACGCGCAAAAGACGCCGCTTCCGTCAACGATACTTCCGCCGGTCTTTTTCCGCTTTGTATCAGACTGTACAGGAATCCGCCCCAGAAAGAATCGCCGGCCCCCGTCGTATCGACTACATGACTGGAAAATCCGGGTACAATTCTGCCGCCCTCACGGGTATACACGTAAGCTCCTTCGGAGCCCAGTGTTACGGCTGCTAAGGGAATTCCCTGCTCCGTCAATTTAGCGGCCGCTTGTTCCGGTTCCTTAATGCCTGTTAAAAGCTCCGTTTCTTCGTCCGACATTTTCATAACGTCTACAAACGGAAGAACTTCCCGCATCCCTTCAATGGCTGCTTCCCGGCTGCTCCACAGCGGCGCTCTGTAATTGGGGTCGTAAGAGATAATACAGCCGGCTTCCCTGGCCTTTTTCAAAGCGGCCAGCGTTGCGCTTTTTGCGGGCTCGTCCGTTAAAGACAGTGATCCTACGTGAAATACCCTGCTTTGCTCAATAAGACCGGAATTCACATCCTCCGCCGTAAGCATTGTGTCGGCGCCCGGTTTTCTCGCAAAAGAAAAACTTCTTTCCCCTGCGTCGTTTAAAGCCACAAAAGCCAGCGTGGTGAAAACCGTCGGGTCTGCAATCAAACCGTCCGTGCAGATTCCTGCCGCTTCCAAAGTTTCTTTTAAAAACTGTCCGTGCATATCCTGCCCGACTTTTCCGATAAAAGCCGTTTTTAATCCGCACCGGTTCAACGCGGCCAGCACATTTGCAGGGGCTCCCCCGGGATTCTGCTCAAAAAGCCGTCTCCCCGCTTCGGATTTACCGCTGGGTGTAAAATCAATCAACAATTCGCCGAGCGCCGTAACATCAAACATAATCGTTCCTCCTGGATTTATTATTTTCATAATTCTTTCTTATTCTTTCCGGACTGTAAATTCCATACATACCGCAGGGCAGTACCCGCCTGCGCAGGGAAGTAAAATTCCGCCGTTCATTAAGGCGGTTCCGGTATAAAATTCCTTGCTGTCAACCCGTGTATAAACCGATTCCGGATTTAATCCGCGCAGTTTTATTACTTTTTGAACAGGATTCCCCTGGCTTTCCGTGAGAACTGCGAAAAGCAGCGCACGGGTACGGTCTTCGGATACGAATTCCCATGCGCATACGCCTTCCGTGTCGCCGGAAGCCGTATTGCCGTAAGGGCCGGAAAGTCGGTAATATTCGCCGTCCTGTATCAGATCATAAAATCGTTTATAATCGGTGATCTGTTTTTTAACGGTTTCTTTTTCTTCCTCCGTCATTTGATTAACATTCAGCTCATAGCCAAAGGTTCCCGCCATGGCGACGGCTCCCCTTGCAGCAAGGCTGCATTCGCGTCCGGTCTGATGGTTCGGCGACGCGGAAACATGCGATCCCACTGCCGAAACCGGATAGCCGAAGGAAGTTCCATACTGGATAAAAAGCCGTTCTCTGGCATCCGTATTATCGCTGCACCAGATTTGAGGCGTATAATATAACATTCCGGCGTCAAAACGTCCGCCGCCCCCGCAGCAGCCTTCAAGCAGAAGATCGGGATAATCCCGGTGAAGCCGTTCCAGAAATTCATAAAGGCCCAAAACATAACGGTGGTAAACTTCGCCCTGCCGTTCGGCGGGAAGACCTGCGGACCAGACGTTAGTCAGGTGCCGGTTCATATCCCATTTTATATAATCGATGCGTGCGCCGTCAAGAATCTTTCGCATCTGTTCGTAAACCAGATCCCGAACCTCTTTCCGGGAAAAGTCCAGTACAAACTGATATCTGCCCCGGCATCCGGGGCGGCCCGGCACGTTTAAAACATAGTCGGGATGAGTACGGAATAAATCGCTGTCTTCGGAAACCATTTCCGGTTCAAACCAGATTCCGAACTGCATGCCCAGATCGTGAATTTTTTCGGAAAATGCCTTAAGTCCGCACTTTAACTTGCTTTCATTTACATACCAGTCGCCCAGGCCGGAAAAATCGTCGTTTCGTTTACCGAACCATCCGTCGTCCAGGACAAACATTTCAATGCCCAGCTTTGCGCTTTCCTCAGCAATCTGTAACAGCAGACTGTCCGTAAAATCAAAATAAGTTCCTTCCCAGTTATTAATCAAAACCGGACGGCGGGCAGTTTTATATTTGCCCCTGCACAGGTTATTTCGTACCGCTTTATGATAATTGGAGGACAGCCTGTGAAATCCTTTTGCCGAATAAGTAAGAATCACCTCCGGCGCCGTAAAGCTTTCCCCTTTTTCCAGGGTAAAAAGAAACCGGGTCGGGTGAATTCCCATGACAAGCCGGGACGTATTCCGCTGGGTAACTTCTGCCTGTGCGAGAAAATTACCGCTGTAAACAAAGGACATACCGTAACATTCGCCTTTTTCTTCATCCGCATGGGGTTCGCAGAGAATCACAAAAGGATTATACTGGTGGGAAGAAGCGCCGCGAATACTTTCCATTCCCTGAATTCCGTGATGCAGCCGGGCGCGTTCCATATTCCGTTCCCTGGCGTGACGTCCGTAAAAAGTAACCATATCGTAATTCCCTGAAGGAAGATCCAGACAGGCGGATAACATCCGGTGCAGCTTTACCGTATTGTCCGTGTGGTTCACCAAACGGCAGGCTCTCGTAATAATGTCCCATTTTTCCATAACGCCGTAGTATAGAATCAACTCGATTTCTTCTTTTATATCAAATAAATGCATTTCCAGGGTGGCCCACTCCGATTCCTCCCCGTACATGGCGGGAAGGTCTGTAAGCCCGTATTTACCCGCATAAATCTTATGGGAACGGTAGCGGAAATCAATGGAACTGCTTCCGTCCGCCAGTTCCGCCTGAATGCAATCGCCGCGGAAGTCTCCGATTCCGAAAGAAGAATACTCCAGGGGAAGAGTATCAATGGAAAACGTGCGGTCCTTACCGGCGTCATAGGGATTTCCCGAAAAACCTACGTCCTGATAAGAAAAAAGATAGGACATATCCGTTTCGTCAATTTTTTTCCCATAGTAGGTATGAAATAAAAAATTGTAAGCTCCCACTTTCATCTGATAGGCAGTGCGGTTTGTGGAAAGCGTAAAGGTTTGGTTTTTTACGGAAATGGACATACATGACGCTCCTTTTCATAAACTTTATAAACATTTAGGTTCTTTATTATCTTAGCAGAATTGTCATAATATATCAATCGTTTGACATAGAATTAAAACAAAAAAGTTTAAAAGTCACAAATATCAAAGGACAAAAAGGGTTTGTATAAGCATTTTTACGTCATATAAAACTATGTATATGGCATATAGCACAAAATATGACTCTAAAAATTGAATAATCTATACAAATCGTATGTCAACCGGTTGACATACAGAAAGGAAAGTGGTAGCATTTGGATATAACAAACCGGCCGGTATTTTGATAAGACTTTAAAACAGAACTTGAAAAGCGAATGAATCATGGAGGGTAGATTATGAAAAGCAAAAAAATCACCGCACTTTTGACCGCCGCAGTTTTAACCGTATCTTTATTGGCAGGATGCAGCTCCGGAAGCGGAGGCGGCAGCAGCGCGGGAAACAGCGAGTATGCGGGAACGAAGATTTCCTTCTTAAACAGTAAAGGAGAGATTCAGAGCGGTCTTGAAGAGATGGCGGAAGCATTTGAAAAAGGGACCGGAATTGTTGTAGATATTATGGCATGCGGAGCCGGCGAAGTTCCCTATACTAAGATTACAAGCGCTTACAATTCAGGAACGGCTCCTACAATGGCTATGCTGGATACCACAGACATCATTGCCCTGGCGGAAGAATATGCGCTGGATTTGTCCGATGCGGAGTGGATCGGTGAAGCAGAGGCACAGATTACGCGGGTTAACGATAAAGTGTACAGTTTCCCTTTCTGTGTGGAAGGAAGAGGACTTATTTATAATAAAACGGCGATTGAGGATACCCTGGGAACGAATTTTGATCCTTCTTCCATTAACTCTTACGATGCGCTGAAGTCGCTTTTGGAACAGCTTCGTGCGGCAGGCATGGAGAATCCGGTGGTTATTTCCAAGGAAGACTGGTCTTTGGGAGCCCATCAGTTAGGCTTCATCTATGACGCTTATGACGGAACCACCAAGGGGGCCGACGACATTATGGCACAGCTCAAAGGCGGCCTTGATCCTCTTGAGTATGCCCGTTTTAATGAATTCGTAGATACACTTGATCTTCTTCTTGAATATAACATTAATGGCAAGAATCCTCTGGGCGCTCTGTATGAGCAGGACCCCATTTTCCTGGTTGACGGGGATGCGGCAATCTGGGCAAACGGCGTGTGGGCATGGCCGAATCTGACGGATGCGGGCGCGGAGAGCAGCGACGAATACGGTTTCCTTCCGTTTGTTCTGGGAAATGATACGTCCGATTTTGCAAATAACGGAATTCAGGCGGCAGCCAGCAAACAGGTTATGATCGACAAGGTACAGGCAAGCGAGCAGGAACAGAACGCGGCAAAAGAATTCCTCAACTGGATTGTTTATAACGAAACGGGACAGCAGATGCTGGTAGAAACCTGCGCGGTAATTCCGGCATGCGGCAATAACAAAAATGAACCGTTAGATCCTCTCGGAAAAGATATCCAGCAGAAAATGGCCGACGGTAAAGCTTTTTCCTCCAGCTTCATTGCGCCCAGCGACCATTGGAGCGTAATGGGAGCGGCTATGCAGAAATACATTGCAAAAGAAAGCTCCAGGGAAGAACTGGCACAGTCGCTTAGCGGCTACTGGAAAGCACAGTAAGGATTCCTGATGGCGTTACATAGAAAGGAATGGGAGTATGGGCAGAAATAAAAGTGAAAAATTAAAAAATATGTGTATCTTTGCCCTGCCGGGAATCTTCGTATTCTGCGCAGTGGTGATCATTCCCTTTATCTATGGTTTCTATTTAACCCTGACTGACTGGAACGGAGTCAGTCAGGTAAAGAACCTGGTAGGTTTTACAAATTACGGAGAAGTATTTAAGGACGCGGATTTCTGGAATTCCATGCTGCTGACTTTAAAATACGTATTGTTTTCCGTGCTGCTTGTCAATCTTGTGGCTTTCCTTCTGGCATACATGCTGACAAACGGCGTCAAGGGACAAAACTTCTTCCGTACAGGATTTTTTACGCCCAACTTAATCGGCGGCGTAGTATTAGGTTTTATCTGGCAGTTTATTTTTTCCAGAGTACTGGTAAACTTCGGCGAAGCAACGGGATGGGGCATCTTTTCAACCTCCTGGCTTTCCGATCCGAATAAGGCATTCTGGTCTATGGTAATCGTAACCGTATGGCAGTTATCCGGTTACATGATGATTATCTATATTGCAGGTTTTACGGGACTTTCCACCGACGTTATGGAGGCGGCAAGCATCGACGGAGCGACCGGCTTCCAGCGGCTGAAGAGCATCATACTTCCGCTGATGGTTCCTTCCTTTGTTATCTGTCTGTTCCTGACTCTATCCAGAGCGTTTATGGTATACGATGTGAACCTGACCCTGACCGGCGGCGAGCCTTACGGAACCACAAGACTGGTTGCAATGCATGTATATGAAAAAGCGTTTACCGCCAGAAATTACGGTGTAGGTCAGGCGGAAGCGTTGTTCTTATTCCTGATCGTCGCATGCATCAGCGGAGTTCAGATTTACATGGGTAAGAGAAAGGAGGTTGAGGCATAATGGAAAGAGGATCAAAAGTCGGCGGAACAAAAAGAAAAATACTGGATGCCGCAGGTATTCTGGTAATGGTCGCAATATTCCTTTTTTACATGATTCCCTTTATCCTGATTCTGCTCAACTCCTTTAAGGCAAAAAGGGACATAATTAAAAATCCGTTTTCCCTGCTGGCGGAAAAAGGTTACTCCCTCGGTAATTATACGGAAGCTTTTGAGAAAATGAATTATATCAGAAGCTTTGGCAATTCCCTTTTTATTACCGGATTGAGTACCCTGCTTGTAATTGTTCTGGCGGCTATGACGGCATACTATTTTGTCCGTGCGAAAGACGGAATTTCCAAAATATTCTTCGCGCTGATGGCGGCTTCCATGATAATTCCTTTCCAGGCGATCATGATTCCGCTGGTATCCATTTACGGTGCGCAGCTGAATCTGTTAAACCACAGAGCGACCCTGATTTTCCTGCATATCGGATTTTCCATCAGTATGTCCGTATTTATCTATCAGGGCTTTATAAAAAGCAACATTCCCATAACGCTGGAGGAGGCGGCATATCTGGACGGCTGTACAAAAACACAGACCTTTTTCAAGGTGGTGTTCCCGCTGTTAAAGCCTACTACCTCTACGCTGATTATCCTGAACGTACTGGCATTCTGGAACGATTACCTGCTTCCGTCGCTGGTTCTGGGTAGAAAAGAATTATTTACCCTGCCTTTATCAACCTATACCTTTTACGGCACTTATTCGGCCGATTACGGTACAATCATGGCAGGTTTGGTATTAACGGTCGCGCCGATTCTGATCCTGTATCTGTTCCTGCAGAAGCACATTATCAGCGGTGTGGTTGCCGGTGCGGTTAAATCCTGACAAAACGGAGGAAAATATGAGACGGCAATTCTTTATGACGGGCGATAAAATCTGGATTCCCATTGCCTGCAAAAAACAGACAAAAAAACTGTCGGTTTACAGGAATGAACGGCAGCTCTATGAATTGCAAATCCCGGCCGGTGAAATCGGCGCCAAAGGATACGCCTGCGATTATTATGCGCCCGTACCTCTTGCGGACTGTATGGGAAGCACCGTGATTTTGGAGGGAGATTTTCCGGAAGAATTTTTTTTGGGAATAAAGTTCCGGGAAGAACCGCCCGTACAGGAACGCCGCCCAGCGCTTCATTTTACGGCGAATACCGGATGGGTGAACGATCCCAACGGTCTTGTATATGCAGACGGTATTTATCATTTATTTTTCCAATACAACCCCTTTGATTCCGAGTGGAGCAATATGAGCTGGGGTCACGCCGTAAGCCGTGACCTCCTCCACTGGGAACAGTGGGAAACCGTATTGTATCCGGACGAAAACGGAACCATGTTTTCCGGCTGCGGCCTGAAAAACGAAAAAGGACTGCTGGGACTGGACCGGGATACGCTTTTATTTTTCTATTCCGCGGCCGGAGGAACAAATGAATGGAGCGGCGGGAAAGAATTTACACAGAGAATTGCGTACAGTACGGACGGCGGCAAAACCCTTTGCAAAACGAACCGGGGTGTGCTGCCGACCATAAAAAAAGAAAACCGTGATCCGAAGATTTTCTGGCACTGTGAAAGCGAAGCGTATATTATGTCTCTCTGGCTGGAGGGCAATACCTTTGCAATTTTAAGATCGGCGGATCTGGAACAGTGGAAGACCGTACAGGCCATAGAACTGGAAGATGCGTGGGAGTGTCCCGACCTGCTCCGTTTTACCTTTGAGGACGGAAGCGAAAAATGGATTTTCTGGTCTGCGGACGGCTACTATTTTCCGGGAGATTTTGACGGCTGGCAGTTTGTGCCGGACAAAACAAGAGGACGGGCTTACGCCAATGATCTGGCCTATGCGGCGCAGACCTGGTCCGGCGTGGACGACAGAATTATCAGTATTCCATGGCTTCGGACAAAAAATGCCGGAAAATGCTATAAAGGCAGCTTCGGGCTGCCCCGGGAATTTTCCCTTATAAAAGAAGACAATACGTATATACTTTGTCAAAAGCCGGTTCGCGAATGGACGCAGGCCAAAAAGAAGGTTCTTCATAAAACGGGCTTTAAAGCCGACGGCCGGGTGATCTGCCTGGCGGAGCCGGAGACTGCTTATGAAATCAACGTGGTTTTTCAGGGCAATTCAGAAGTATACTGGTCTTTGTCCGGTTCGTCGCTGAGCTATAATCCGGTTACGGGAGTTTTAAAGTTTGAGTCCCGGGAAATAATATTTCCACAAAAGCTTACGCAGTTGTCGGTAATTGCGGATGCGGATATTCTGGAAATATCGGACGAAAAAGGCGCCGCCTTAGCCTATTTTGAAGTCGAAAATAAAGAAGAGCAGGCGGAACAGAAAGAAATAGGAATCTTTGGAGAGGAGCTTGACGAAGTCCTGATATTTGCAGTAAAGTAATTTTGAATTATAAGCAATACAAGGTAGTATCAGGAGGAAACACAAGTGGCAACTTTAAAGGACGTGGCAAAGGAAACGGGACTGACGGTGAGTACCGTTTCACGCGTGCTGAACAACCGCGGATATATCAGCGGCGAGACCCGGAGCAAGGTTTACGAGGCTATGAAAAAGCTGAATTATCAGCCTAATGAAGTGGCGCGCTCTTTGTCGAAAAAAACAACCCGTACAATCGGTTTGATTGTACCGCACATTGACCATCCGTTTTTTTCAAAGCTGGTCAGCAATCTGGAGGCGGCCGCTTCGGCGGAAGGCTACAGACTTCTTCTTTTTAATTCCAAGGACCAGGATGAAAAAGAGTCGGAATATGTGGAAATGTGTAAAAGCAACCGTGTAATGGGCATTATACTATGCAGCGGCGGAATTGCGGTGGATAAATTTGATGACCTGAACGTTCCGCTTATTACCATTGAACGTTATGTGGAACGGGGGACGGCTTCTATTGAATGTGATAACAGACAGGGCGGCAGGCTTGCCGCGGAACACCTGATTGCGTGCGGCAGCAGACACCTGCTGTATCTGGGAGGGCTTTCCGATATTCCCATGCCCGCGGATGTACGGGAGGAAGGTTTTGAAGAAGCGTGCAGGAAAGCCGGTGTAGAGTATGCGGAGCTGCAGACTGAGTCGGGCATGTATAACCGGTTAAGATACTATGAGTTTATAGAAAAAGTTTTAGCGGAGCATCCCTTAACGGACGGTATTTTTGCTAGCTCCGACGTGATAGCGGCACAGGTGCTGCAGGTTTGCGCCCAAAAGGGGATTGCGGTTCCGGATTCTTTGCGGCTTGTGGGCTTTGACGACGTAAATATTGCCAAACTTACGACTCCCGCAATTACGACGATCCATCAGCCGTTAAAAGAGATGGCGGACATGGCGATTGCTTTGCTGAAAGACGCAAGCGCAGGGAAAATGGTGCCGAGACGCACCGCCCTTCCGGTTACACTGATCAAACGCGGAACAACGTAAAGCGATATTTCAGGTGCGAATAAATCAAAATATTTTACTTCAAAATCCCGAATAGATATAGTTTCTGTCCGGGATTTTTGATATACTGTGAAGTAATCAAAACAAACGGAGGTAAATACAATGGAAACACGTAAGATGGAAAAGACAGGAATCGAAGCGTCCCTGCTTGGCTTTGGATGTATGCGTTTTCCGGTAACGCCGGAGGGCAAAATTGACGAGCCGGAAGCGGAGAAGATGCTGGATCAGGCAATTGCGGCCGGAGTAAATTATATCGATACGGCATACCCTTACCATGACGGAGCAAGCGAACCCTTTGTGGGGAAAGTTCTCAAAAAATACGACAGAAAATCATTTTACCTTGCCACCAAAATGCCTCCCTGGGCGGTGGAAAATCTGGAAGACGCAAAAAAAGTTTTTGCCAGCCAGTTAGAACGTCTGCAGACGGATTACATCGATGCCCGTGTTATAATAGGGCTAAGTTAGAAGAAACCCAGTAAAATCAAGGGG
>CAJUNP010000042.1 GCA_910587935.1 uncultured Lachnospiraceae bacterium | reverse complement strand
GTATAACAGATACGGTTTTTGCCCATCAGGCATATCATAATTATATTGATGTAACGCCTGCTGTGCGGATTAAAGAGGATGAAATTCTGGGTAGTGAGGCTTACCTGGAAAAATTGAATGAACGTGCGCCCCTGTATTTTCCTAATATAAAAATTAACTATAGCGCTTTATGTGCAGCGAAAGCTGCACTTATGATGGATGATTATTATATCTATTGTGAGCACAATAATCCTGACAATATTTCGGATGAAATGTGGGATGCCTACTGTACGGAGTTCAATAAAGCAATCCGGGGTTCTGGTCTGGTTACTGAGGATATTCATTACTTCAGGAATAAGCTGAACAGGGCGCCGGCTACAAGGGATGAACTGATGGCGGAGAAAGAGGAATGGAAGCTCCTGTCAATAGGCGATTCGCTATATCATATGTATGGAGAAGACGGGTTATTTAATACAAAATTTGTTTCCGATGATGGTGAGGGCAAATATGAAGCGGTGTATAATAAAGAAGGTCTGTTGTTGACAGAAGAAAATGATCCTGTAAATATGGGAACCTATAATTATTGTGGACCGACAAAAAATATATTATTGCATGGATTATTGGATGTCCTTACATATAATAGATGGGGAAATGCGAAGGGGTATCCGGCTAAAGAACCAAGGAATATAGAAGATATTAATGCTAATCAGGAAGCGCAGGATGCATATAACAAAATAAAAGAGGAGATGGGAAATAATGATTTGGTTTTATTATGAAGGGAGAACTCCATGAATAAGGATAAGAAATTGCAGCAGCTGTTTGTACCATTAATTTTTGTGGTCTTGACATTTGTTCCTGTGATAATTTTTGATATTCTACCGAATGTATACATACAAAAAATGCCGGAAGTGATATGGATTATATTTTACCTGATATTAAGTATATCGATGTGGATATGGGGTATCCTATTTCATTTTATTCCAATAGGTGTATATATCGCGATACTGGTTGCATATACGGTTGTTTCTTGGAAATGGATTTTGAAGCAGAAGAAGGGTAATACGATGTATGGTATAGTGTGGCTTGTTTTGTGTGTGTTGTCAACTATAATGTATTGGAGGGGAGATGCCATATTATATGAGCGGTGTCGGCAATAGTTTGCCACGATTCCATGATGTGATATAAAGTTTTTAGAGTTTTCCATCGCCAGCCCCTGATATTTTATTGGGGTATTAAGGATGGTAAAGGCGGACTGCTGTTGACAGAAGAAAACGATGAATCAGGATAAAAAACTACGTTTGTTATTGGCGCCGTTGATTTTTATGGTGCTTTTCCATGTTCCTTGGATCATTTTTGTGATTGTACTTCAAATGTAACGGTGTGTGCCGGTATTTTTTTCGGGAAGAAAATTCCATGGAGACCAAAGCAATAACGAAAGAGACAGGGAGGCGGAAGCCTGATACACTTCAGTGCTTGGCTTGTAAAACCAGGAGGTTTATGGTAGTATGAAGATGCAAAAAAAGCAGGTGGTAATATTGCAAGCGTTGTCTTTTCAAGGACAAGTTTTCATTAGATGAATTTGTGTCACGATTTAAAGAGTTGCCGGATACTTATACAATCTTTATTATTGAAAAGGATACATATTTTAAAGTAAGTATACCGCAAAACCTTGAAAATCAGGGAAAGTTAAGACAGTCAGTAGACAAAGTGGAGGGAAAGCTATTATCAATAAAGTAAAGAAAAAAATTATTATTTATATGTCAGTCCTGGCTGTTTGTATACAGATCAACGGGTGTTGTAAAACAAATGAACTTGTTTTGTTACGTGACATCCTGGGAGAAGAGACGCCGTATATTCTACAGGAAAAGCTGGAAGAGCAATTAAAACTGCGTTTGGATGAATATATTTATTTTGATGGAGGAATTGCATATGAAAGTCCCTTGCTATCATATAAGGGACAGGATTTGGATTATGCTGTTTTACATAATAGAAAATGGGATAAAACAAAAGGAACGGAATATGCCGCATATATATTATTACAGCCTGCAGATGAAAATATGACAACAACAATGGTACAACTGTCTGTATATAATGAATCTATGTATGCACTGGCTTTTCATGGAGGTTTGAACAGAAAAATTGATTTGGGTGATTTGGAAGATGTGCAAAATGGACTGGCCGATTTATTGGGGACATCAGTAGAATTTGAAGAAGTGAAATTCTGGTATCAGGGGTCTGTAAAGACAGGAAATGGTGAAGCGCCGGAATATCCATATTTTAATGGAAAAGAAGAACGTGTGATAGAAATAATGGATTGGGCGAAAAAATTTTTGAAGTTGGCGGAACTGAAAGAGGATGCTGAAATAGTGATCCGTGATTTTCCAGGAAAATTAAGGAAATTATCAATTGAAAGAATGAGGAACCTTACATGCGTAATTCTATGAAACAATTAGAAAAAATGAGAAGAATTATACAAAAAATATGTGAACTATTGGATATAGTAGTGGCAGTGCTTGTATTGGCGGCAATCCTTCTGTCCATAGTAAGTATTGTCAGCGACATAACCGTTTTTCAAAGATTATTGACAGATACCTCGGAATTCAAACGATATCTGGAACGGATCTTTATGCTGGTCATTGGCATTGAATTTTTGGGAATGTTATGCAGGCCCAGCTCGGAGAATGTAATTGAGGTACTTATCTTTCTGGTAGCCCGTCATATGATTGTAGGGGATACCACCCCGTATGAGGACTTTGTGTCGGTAATCAGCGTAGCCCTCTTATGCGTAGTCCGCAGATATTTAAGAGTAGCCGCAGAAAAACAAAAGGAAAAAACAATGGAAAAAAACAAACAGGATGATAATGAGGATAATCATATTTCATAAGGGTTTTTAAAACCGAACTGTAACAATTTGATAGGTTAGATGACAAATATATCCTGGTTTTTGTACTTATTGCACAAAAAACCGGGATATATTTTTGTACTTTTTTATCTAGACCGAAAGGTTACTGTGCGGTTTAGACTTAACTTATCACATGGAGACAAAGAGTAAAGGAGGTACTTATGAAAATTCGGATACTTTACCGGCAGATACAGGAAGTTCCTGTGGAAAACAGGGAAAAACAAAAAGAAATGGAGCACGAAAGCGATCTGGCCGCGCTTAGACTGGGAATTCCCTTACCTACACGTTACAGACCCTTTACGGGAAACATGAATTCAAGAATCAGAATCCATGAACGTGAGTTTGAATCCATTGCCGATTTTGCAAAGCTGCATGAAACATGGTTAAACGATCCCGAATGCAAGAAAATAGATGAAGAATGGGAAAAGTGTTATATTTGGGAGCGTCGGGAAATCCTATATGTAGACGACGCCAACGATCCTGTTATGCCTTGGCTTCAAATGGCGGCAGAATCGGAAAGAACTGTTAAATATACAGTAAATCCCAATTATAAAATGCCGAAGGAACAGGAAAATTATAAAAACTGAAACAGGAGGTTATGCGATGAGAATTGTGTACAGGCAGACACAGGAAATTCCCTTTGAAAAGTGGATGCAGGAACTGGAACTGGAACAAAAAACCGATCAGGAAGAAGCAAGACTTGGTCATCCTCTTCCAAGGCGTTATCGAATGTTTTCCGGAGGAGAACATTCCCAGATCAGGGTTCATGAGCGGGCTTACGATGATTTTGCAGCGTGGGGAAGAATGTTTGAAGAATGGGCGGAAGATGAAACATGCCAGAAAATAGAAGTAGAACGCCATAATTTTTATGTGTGGGAGAGAGAAGAAGTTCTTTACATCGACGATCCCATTGATGTGGAAGCGCTGCGGGCGGAACTTGAGGAAAGAAGTAAAAGAGACAAACAATAGTTTTCATGCAGGAAAGGCACAGGAAAATGGAAGATATTATTTTAAAACTGGAAGGCATGGTAAAAAGCTTTGGTCCTACAAAAGCGGTGCAGAATGTTTCCATGGAGCTTCACAGAGGACAGGTGCTGGCGCTGATCGGTGAAAACGGTTCCGGTAAATCAACCCTGATGTCAATGGTTACCGGTAATTTGAAACCCGACGGCGGACATATGGAATTTAAGGGAAAGGCATATTCTCCCGGATCCATTATTGACGCCGGTAACCAGGGAATCTGTATTTTGATCCAGGAGCTTGGAACCATCGACGGGCTGACGGTTGCCGAAAATATTTTTCTTGGAAAAGAGAGCCGCTTTGCAAAAGGGATCAGTATCAGCAGCAGACAGATGAATCAGGCGGCGGATGAACTTTTAAAGAGCGTAGGCGTAACCCACTTTCGTGCAAAAACACTGGTAGATGAGCTTTCCTTTGAGGAACGCAAGTTGATCGAGGTGTGTAGGGCGATGTATAACGATCCGGAAGTTCTGATTGTAGATGAAACGACTACGGCTTTATCCCATACGGGACGGGAAAAGATTTACGGAATTATTGAAAGCCTCAAAAAACAAAAAAAAGCCGTTATATTTATTTCCCATGACTTGGATGAGGTACAAAATATCTGCGACTCCGCTTTCGTATTAAGAGACGGCCAATACATTGATACCCTTTACGGAAAAGACGTGACGCCGGAGAGTATGAGACAATTAATGATCGGCAGGGATTTAAGCGGTAATTATTATCGGACAAAAGACACATCCTATGTAAAAGACGACGTGGTATTGGAAGTAAAAAATATTGAATACGGTATTTTAAAAGATGTGAGCTTTAAACTTCATCGGGGAGAAATCTTAGGACTCGGCGGCCTTACGGAATGTGGTATGCATGAACTATGCAAAATTGTTTTTGGTGCCGTAAAACCAAAAAAAGGCGAAGTGGAACTGACGGAAAATCATGTAAAAATCACTTCTCCGCAAACGGCAATTAAAAATCATATTGCGTATCTGCCCAAGGACCGTGACAATGAATCTCTGTTTTTAATGACCAGTATCAAAGACAATATTACGGTAGCTTCTATTGACAATCTGAAAACAGGACCGGTCATTACCAGAAAAAGCGAAAAGACGCTGGCAAATAAAGCGGCGCAGCAGCTGGCTGTAAAAATGCAGAATATTGAACAGCTGGCAAAGGAACTTTCAGGCGGTAACAAACAGAAGGTAGTGGTTGCCAAATGGATGGCGAACGATTCAAACATACTGATTATGGACTGCCCCACAAGAGGAATTGATATAGGCGTTAAAGCCGCAATTTATAAGCTGATGGAAGAACTGATCAAAGAAGGAAAATCCATTTTAATGGTTTCGGAAGAAATACCTGAGCTTTTAGGTATGTCGGACCGCATATTGATCATGAAGGACGGAACAATTAACGGTCAGTTTGGCAGAGATGAAAACGTTACGGAAAAAGATCTGATAGAAAAAGTCATCTGACGTAACACAAGGAGGATAAAAATGATAAAAGAATGGGTGAAAAAAGCAATCCCCTTCCTTGGGCTTATTATATTGATCATTGTATTTGGTGCAACTACCGGCGGACGTTTTTTAAAGATTACCAATTTAAAAAACATTTTTTCCCAGGCGGCAATCGTTATGGTAGCGGGCACAGGCTGTTCCTTTGTGATGGCGCATAATAATCTGGATTTTTCACTGGGCGGAGCCTGCGCCATGAGCGCGGTTGCGGGTATTGTCTTAGGAGGAAAACTGTCCTATGCGCTGATGCTGCCTGTGTGCCTGATAGTAGGCATGCTCTGCGGACTGATTACTTCCGTCTTACATATTAAGGCAAGAATCCCTGCTTTTATGGCGGGCATGTGCATTATGTTTGCGGGACGGGGGCTTGCCCAGGGAGCTTATCTGCAGTTTGTCATGACGCTGCCTGTAGAATATAAGGTATTGCAGAATATATGGTTTTATCTCGGCGTTGTGGTATTGGTATTTGCAGCGGCCTACATTTTATTTGAATACACAAAGATCGGCAAATTCAACAAACTGATCGGTTCCAATCCGCAGGTAGCGCATTTAAGCGGTATTCCGGTGGACAAGTATAAAGTGATAGCCTTTATTGTAAGCGGTTTTACGGTAGGAGTGGCAGCGTTTATGTCGATTATCCGAGGCGGCGGCGTCGGCGCACAGACAGGAACCAATCTGGAAATCAATGTACTTCTTGCGCTTACCCTTGGGGGATTTCCGTTAACCGGCGGATCGGCGTCGAAAATGAGAAGCATTATTATCGGTTCTCTGGTGCTGTTCATATTAAATAACGGATTACAGCTTTGGGGAGTAGATCCCACGCTGATCAATGTAATTAAGGGAATCGTATTCCTGGCAGTTGTTTATATTACGATTGATAGGGGATCCGGGAAAGTGATGATTTAATAGGGTTGATATAATAGGTAAGCTGTGGAGAATATTCTGGGAATATATTCAGCCAAGTTTACTGATTTATCAACTATTAAATCGTTAATAGGAATAAAAATACTAAAAAATAAACAAAAAAAGGAGAAAAGTGTATGAAAAAGAAATTTTTAGCGTTGATGATGGTGGCAGCCATGGCGGTAGTTTCTGTTGTGGGATGCGGAAAGGATGCAAGTGATAATAAGACGAAGGACACGAATAAGGATACGCAGGATGTTTCCGTTAGTGAGCCGCCGGATGAGGAGAATCAGGATACGGAAGAAGTAAGGCATAAAATTGGAGTGATTCTTTATGGAAAAGACGATTCTATGGGGGCGGCTGATTATGCGTACTTAAATTATGCGGCGGAAGCATTGAATGTGGATATTCAGTGGGCGCTGAATGACTATGATGCGGAATCCCAGCTTGCTTCTGCGGAAAATCTCGTATCAGCGGGCTGTGAAGGTCTTTTGTTCCTTCCTATCAGTGATAATTCGGTAAGTCTGATCAGCGACTATTGTCAGCAGAATGAGATTTATTTCCAGATGATGAACCGGGATATCAGCGATGAAAATATTAAAGCGGCAACGCAGGCTAATCCTTACTATGTGGGGACAAGCTTCGAAGCAAACGAAGCGGCAACCAATCAGCTGACAGAGCTTATGGCGGCAGAGGGACGGTTAAAATACGGTGTTGGCAAAGTAGCTCCCGGATCTTCTCTGTCCGTCAGAAATACGGCGTTTGAAGAATCGGTTGCACAGGCGGGCGGAACCATCCTTGCGGATTATACGGCGCCCAGCGACGGCAGTACCCAGGCATATGTGACTTATATTGAAAACTTTGTTAATTCTTATCCCGAAATGGACGGACTTTTACTTTCCAGTACCACCGGCGGCGGCGGAGAAACAATTATGAACACACTTCAGTCTCTGGTAGATCCGGGTAAAATTAAAATTGCGGCTTTTGATACCTTTGAAGGAATGGAAGGCGGATTTGAAGACGGATGGCTGACTGCGCTGGCAGGCGGTATTGCAATTCAGTGCGTACCGGATTTCATTATGCTTTACAATGCGGTAGACGGAACGCCGTTATCCGACAGCTTTACGGTTCTTTACCAGAACTTTATTTTCATCACCAATCTGGAAGACTGCGCTACCTTTGCAAAATATATTGATAATCCGGATCATATGATCTATAACGCCGATATAATCCGCAGTCTGGCAAAACGCTATAACCCGGATGTTACTCTTGATGATGTGGTAAAACTGATGAATGATTACTCCCTTGCATGGGTAGTGGAAAATGCGGAATAAGGAATCAGATGCATTGTTGTGCCGCGTAGGCGGCAGATTTGAAAGGTTGAGCATATGAAACTGATAAAAGATATAATAAATAAATATGCCCTGATGCTGGCAGTGCCCATCGTAGGATTTCTGATTTTATGGATTTTATTTCCCGGTACGGTAGGAACTAAGAATGTCCCGTCATTATTAAAGCAGGCCATTGCGCCGGCGGTGCTGGGATGGGGCGTTTTGTTTAATATGAAAGTTGGAAACTGGGATTTTTCAGTTGGCTCAGAAGTGCTGATCAGCTCTATTATCGGAGGAAATCTGGCAATTATGTTAGGAATCGGAATGCCGGGAATGATGCTTTTAAGTATCCTGATCGGACTGGCAGCAGGCGCCGTAGTAGGACTCGTCTATTATTTATTAAAAATACCGACCATTATCGTATCTATTGGTATGCTGCTTATTTATGAAAGTATCGGCAGTTATGTTTTCGGCGGAGCGGGTGTTTACATCCCCTCCGGCTGGAAACTGTTAAATACGGGAACCTTATTTATCATTGCTCTGCTTGCGGCCGCTTTTTCCTGGTTTCTGTTTTATAAAACCAAAATAGGTTACAGTGTGCGCGCAGTGGGAAATAATGCGAATGTTGCTTCTGTCAATGGTCTGAATGTATATAAGGTAAAGGTTATTTCCATTGCCATTGCAGGACTGTTTTCCGGTATTTACGCTATGATATGCCTTGGGACAAGCGGCGTACAAAAGACGGTAGGCTCCATGAACTCGATGGGAACCTGTTTTGACGCCATGATGTGCGTATTTGTAGGTATGTCGATCAGCCGGAAAGGAAATCTTATTGCAAGCATTTTCTGCGGAAGCATCGTAATGCAGCTGATCAAATTGTGTTTAATGGCCTGCGGATTCCCCAGCGAGTATAACTCCATTGTCATTGCGGTATTCGTTTTGGTATTTATGGCGCTGGATGCCTGCACACAGGCTTCGGCGGCAAAAAGAAAAGCGGCGCAGGCTGTAAAAGCATCATAATAAAAGAGGTCATACTATGAATTGGAAGGAACAAGTGGCAGTGGTTACAGGAGCTGCCGATGGAATTGGATATGGAATTGCTTTTGCCTTAGCAAAAAGAGGATGCCGCATTGCCTGTCTTGATATTGCAGATGAAAAAAATGAAAAAACAGCTGCTGCCCTTTCCGGGGCAGCAGGAAAAGAATGCAGGGCGTATCACTGCGATATGGCCGATCCTGAAAGCATAGAAGAAGTTTTTGACCGGATCCTGAAGGATTTTGGCCGGATTGATATTCTGATTAATAACGCAGGCGTATTTTCTACTATGTCCTTTGTGGAGGACAGCTATGAAACGGCTCTTGAAAATTATCACTTTAATATGGATGTAAACGCAAGAGGGCTGTTTTTATGCGCCAAGAAAGCGGCGCCCCACATGGCGGAGAGGGGATATGGACATATCATAAATGTGATTACAAATCACGTAAAACGTTACTTATTTCCGCCCAGCGACAACGAACACAGCTACGACGCATCCAAATATGCCCAGCTGGCGTTTAACGAGTCCCTGGACTGTGAGCTTAAAAAATATGGAATACGCGTAAACGCAGTTTGCCCGGCCGCTACCAGAACGCCTATGCTGCAGGCTTTTTTTGACGATCTGGGAATGGAGCTTACAAAAGAAACCATCGGAGAATGTGCGGGAATCGCTTCACTGCTTGAAGCAGACGAGGTAGGCGAAGCCGTATGCCATATAATAAACTGGGACGATACCCAGCCTACGGGCAAGGCAATTTTACTGATGTATTCCAAAGATTGTGAAAACTTAAAACAAGGTTATGTAGAGGAATTGGCAAAATGATACTGGAAATTGAAAAAGTTTTACAGGAAATGACGCTGGAGGAAAAAGCGTCCTTATGCTCCGGGCTTGGATATTGGGATACCAAACCCCTGGAGCGTTTTCAGATAGAATCCTTTGTAATGACCGACGGGCCTAACGGAGTCCGGATGCAGGAAGGAACCAACGACCGCTTCGGATTAAACGAAAGCGCAAAGGCAACCTGCTTTCCCACCGGTTCCTGCCTGGCATCCTCCTGGGATACCGATCTGTTATATCAGGTAGGCGCAGCCATCGGCAGGGAAGCAAAGGCAAAAAATGTAAGTCTTGTACTGGGGCCTGCCGTTAACATGAAACGAAGCCCCTTATGCGGCAGAAATTTTGAATATCTGTCGGAAGATCCCCTTTTGGCGGGAAAACTTGGAGCGGCTTATGTAAAAGGGATGCAAAAGCAGGGCGTAGGAGCGACACCCAAACATTTTGCGGCCAATAACCAGGAACGTTTCAGACAAACCATAGACAGCAGGGTGGACGAGCGTACCTTAAGAGAAATTTATTTAAGAGTTTTTGAGATCGTAGTAAAAGAAAGCGCGCCCTGGATGCTGATGTCTTCCTACAATCAGATCAACGGATGCTTTGCTTCCCAGAACCGGAAACTGCTGACAGATATTTTAAGAAAAGACTGGGGCTATCAGGGACTGGTGGTTACCGACTGGTACGGCACCAATGTAAGGCCTTTAGGCGTGGCGGCAGGACAGGATCTGGAAATGCCGGGCAACGGAGGAATCAGTGACCGTGAAATTATAGAAGCGGTACAGGCGGGTGAATTGAGCGAGGATGCGGTAGACGAATGTGTCAGACATTTTCTTATGCTTTATAATACCCTGCAGAAAGAAGATACACAGGTTAAACCTGATTATGAAGAAAATCACCGTATCGCGGTAAAGGCGGCGGCGGAAGGCTCCGTTTTACTTAAAAATGAGGACAAAATCTTACCCTTATCGGAAAATAAAAAAATTGCCGTTATCGGAAGCTTCGCTAAAAAGCCGAGATACCAGGGAGGAGGAAGCTCCCACTTAAATGCAAATCATATGGATTATCCATGGGATCAGTTAACCCAAATCGTAAGCAAAGAACAGCTTACTTACGCCGCCGGTTATGATCCGGAAGTAAACGAACCGGTGGAAGAACTGATTGAAGAAGCAAAAAACATTGCCGAAGCGGCGGATGTGGCAGTCATCTTTTGCGGACTGACCGATAATTTTGAGTCGGAAGGTTTTGACAGAGAAACTCTGTCTATGCCGGAAAGCCATAACGCGCTGATTCGTGCGGTGGCAAAAGCCAATCCCAATACGGTCGTCGTTCTGGAAAACGGATCTCCCGTTACTATGCCCTGGCTGGGAGAGGTAAAGGCGGTACTGGAATCTTATCTTGGCGGGGAAGCGGCAGGAAGCGCGGCGGCGGATATTCTGTTCGGACGGGTGAATCCGTCGGGTAAGCTGGCCGAGACCTTCCCGGCGCGGCTGGAAGATAATCCCTCTTATCTGAACTTTCCGGGATGCAGCAGTTACGTGGAATACAGAGAAGGAATTTTTATCGGCTACCGTTATTATGCCTCCGCTGACGTAAAACCTTTGTTTCCCTTTGGCTATGGTTTGTCCTACACCACCTTTTCCCTTTCGGACGGGGCGGTAAGCGCGGCCGCTTATAAGCGTGGAGATCAGCCGGTAACTGTGAGCTGTAAAGTAAAAAATACGGGAAGCCGCGCCGGAAAAGAAGTGGTTCAGGTTTACGTGAAAGCCCCGGGAACGGAAGCGGTAAGGCCCAAATTAGAGTTAAAAGGATTTACCAAGGTATTCCTGGAACCGGGAGAGGAAAAACAGGTTGAAATTCCCCTCTTTGATTTAGATTACTGGAATCCGGACCTGTCCTCCTGGGAACTGGAAGGCGGAGCCTACGAAATCCGGATAGGAAATTCCAGCGAAAATCTGCCGTTAAAACTTGAACTTCAGGTGACGGGAACCGTGAAACGGAAAACCTATGACCACAATACGATGCTGGGAGAGCTTTTAGAGCATGAGAAAGTAGGTGAATGGGCAAAAGATACCCGCAGAGCCTTTACCATAGAAATGACGGGCGGTATTGAGAACACCCATACCAAACTGCTTTTGGAAAAAAGCACCTTGGAGCTGCCCTTACTGGTTCTTCGGAATACCGGTTTCCTTCCGCCGGAAAAGCTGAAGACGCTGCTGGAGGTTTTAAACGGGCAGGAGGAAAGGACGCAGGAATGACAATAGAAGAACTGCTGGAAATAGAAGAAATTAAAAAACTGAGAAGTCAGTATTCCCACTTTTATGATGCAAACAGACTGGATGATCTGGTAAACTTGTTTACGGAGGACGCCATATGCGAATGGGATGCGTCCCATGGAGGATGCTGGGTTGGAAAAGAGCAGATCCGCGCCAATTATGAAAGGTATTTTAAAGAATTTGGCAATAAAGAATGGATTGTGATGCATGCGGTCACCAACCCATGGATTGAACTGACAGGTCCGGACAGCGCAGAGGGAAGATTTTTTATGCTGGATTTTAATTTCTGCGGTTTGACTGAAGATCCTCTGGGATGCATCGGCGTTTATGACGACGCTTATAAAAAGATAGACGGAACATGGAAAATCCATAGAACCAGACTGGATTTTCTATATCCCGACAGGATCGTTACGGGAGGAATACCGGGACGCCGTATTCCCTGCGCTATGGATACACGGTAGTACTTGCGCTCCGGAAATTAAAAAGAAGGCAGGACAGGATCATGCATGAGTATTATTACAAAATGGGAGAATTTGCAAAAATCTGCGGAGTGAAAAAATCCACTCTGATTCATTATGCGGACATAGGACTTTTTAAGCCGGATCATATCGGAGAAAACGGATACTGCTATTATGCGCCCCAGCAGATTTACATTTATGAAGTAATCGATATTATGCGCAGAATGTCCATTCCCCTGGAGGAAATAAAGGAATACCTTGAGAATCAGAACGTAATTACCTGTCAGGAAATTTTAAAAAAACATCTGGAGCTTTTAAAAAAAAGAATGTGGGAGCTTGAACAGATTGAAGCGATTATTGAAAATACCCTGAAAGATGTTGACAATGCTCTTGCCCAAAAACAGGATGAAATAGAAATCATAACCCAGGAACAGGACGACTACTTTTTTGTATACGAAATGCCCTACCGTACGGAAAAAGCAGCCTATGATATGGAAGAGGCAAGACAGATGATACAGCATTGTAAGGACAGTTACTTAAACAGTACCCTAAATATCAGCGAAGTTGTGCTGCAGGAGCATGTGCTGGACGGAACCTTTAAAAAGACCTACGGCGGTTTTCGCGTTGCCCATATGATTGAAAATGAAAATATATTTGTGCGTCCCGCCGGACAGTATGTAACCATATGCAGTAAAAGCGGGGGAGATAAGATTCCCCGGCTTTACCGCAGACTGAAAAAATATGCGGAGGACAACGGCTATAAGGTATGCGGAAACGCTTACGAGGAAGACCAGTTAAGCTATATTACGGAGCACGACAGAGAAAACTATCTTGTCCGCTGTTATATACAGGTGGAACCCGTTGATAAAAGAAAGAAGGAAAATTAACGATGCCGGAAAATAAGACGAATACTTATCCATACAGACCCCCTAAAAAATTTACAAAAAAATCTCTGCACGGCAGAGTGCGCACCGGAAATCTGCTTTATGAAGATTTACAGCGGGCGCAGAAATTTTATATTAACGTTTTCGGATGGGATATGTTCAGACTGCCCAAGAACGTTCTTGGGAGATGCCCGAATGAAGCGACCCCCGATGTAATCTGTGCCAGCGGTCCGGCCCAGTTCGGATGGGAAGGCTCGGTTCCCGGATATATGCCGGTAGAACTGATTCATAAAGACGAAGAAATGAATAAGCCTTATGTAATGATGGAAGTGGATATGGACGTAAGCCTGCAGGAGACTTTAGACCGGATTACGGCCGCCGGCGGAAAAGTACTTGACGCCGCCGAAAACTCTGGAGACTGGGCGGAGGTAGCCATGGTGGAAGACCCCGCGGGAAACAGGCTGCTTTTGTGGAAATGCCCCGATTCCCGTACCTGGGAAGAGCCGGAAGCCGATTATGATAAGGAGTAGAGGAGGAACTTACATATGTTGAAATTATATACCTGTTATCATTGCAGCTTTCCGTTTAAGGCAGACGATACGGACCTTCCCTGCGAGTGTCCCGCCTGCGGCGCATCACCGGATAACTTCCTGGGCGAGCCTTATAACGAACAGGAAATCCGCAGAATCCATGTGGACCCGCCGGTGGAGACAAAGGAACGCGATCCCATGAATCTGGACTGGCACATGCCGAAAAGCTTTCCGGCAGGCACCAGAAACGGACGGCTTCGCAGATTTGTTTTTGAATATGACGATCCCCAGGTATTGAAGGATTTTTATACGGACGTATTCGGCTGGGATATTATCAATACGGAAACGTCCGATCCTGAAAAACCGCTGATGTACTGCGCCACCGGTCCGGGAAATGCCAACTGGGAGCCAAGAGTCGTATCCTTCTGTTATGGATTTTTAAAATCCCGCGCATCGGAGGATACGGGAAGCCATCCCATGTACGTGATCGAAGTAGACAGCATTGATAAAACGGTGGAACTGGTGAAACAGTATGGCGGAAAACTTTTAAAACCTGCCTATACGGCAGATGGACAGTTGTACGCGGTCATAGAGGACAGTGAAGGAAACGGAATTTATCTGTGGCAGACGCCGGATACCGTTACGTGGGAGGAACCGGAGTCGCAGACGAAATAGAAGACGACATGTTTTTACGTAAGGATAAAGGATTGGAAGCTGAGGCGAAAGCCGGCGTAGAAGGCAGAAGTGCTTTTTATGCCGGCTTTGTAATGTATGGAAAATACCGTGTAAAACAGGGTATTTGCGGGATTATTAAAAGTATTTTGAATAAATAAGTTCTCATTTGCAGTGTAATTACTATGTAGTATAAAAAAAATAAAAGGAGGGTTGAAACTATGTTTAATGCATCATTGCTGCAGGTGAGGACTTCCGCAGAAGATAAAGAAAAAGCTTCGGAGATTTTGGAAAAGCTGGGAACCAATTTATCGGCGGTGGTCAATATGATGATAAAGCAGATCATCCTTACGGAAGGGATTCCCTTTGAAGTAAAAATAAACCACCCGGCATATACCAAAACAGATGCGTTAATGGAAGTGCAGGCTACAATGGCTTTTGAAGGAATGGAGTTGACAGAGGAAGATATGCGGATACTATATGCTTATAAAAACGGGGAAGCATCGGGAGATGAACTTAGGAAACGGATCATGGGAGAGGTCAGATAATGCCAGATAAGATATACTGTTATCCGGATTCGAATGTCTAAAAAAACAGGATGGGAATACGGAATATGGAGCAGCTTAAATGGATGGAAGGGAGATTTCCGTCCGTCTGGCATACTTTTTTTCGGAAATCAATGCCCTGCCCCCCTTCCGTGAAGGCAACGGACGCTGCCAGCGTGAGTTTATCAGAACCCTGGCGCTCCATGCCGGATATGTGATAAATTTTGTACTCGAACACTTGATTCAGCAAGTAAGACAAAAGGGGGGACAGAAAATAGTTCTATGGGTCATAAAAGACAACGCGAATGGCAGAAGATTTTATGAAACTCATGGCTTTATCAATACTGGAAAAACATGCATAATAGAAGGTACCACAAAAGAGGATTGCCTTTATGAATATGTTCTTAAATAAGAAAACATAGAATTCATATTTAAGACTATTGAGTAATGAGATCCTCAGCTTTATTGGTGGGAAAGCAAACAGAAATCGTTGAACCAAGCCCAATATCACTATGCAATTCGATTTCCGCATGGTGGTATTGAGCTATGTGTTTCACAATGGAAAGCCCCAGCCCGGTGCCGCCGGAGGCTTTGGAGCGGCTTTTGTCCACTCGGAAAAATCGTTCAAAAACACGGGGCTGGAACTCTGGCGGAATGCCGATGCCGGTGTCTTTGACAGTGAGGACTGCACCCCGCGCCCCTTTGGAAACGCTAATCTCCACGGAACCATTTTCCACGTTATACTTGATGGCGTTGTCGCATAGATTGTAGGTCATCTCATACAGAAAACCCCGGACTCCATTCACCTGTGTACTTTCTCCCGTAACAGAAAGCTGAATGCACCTTTTCTCCGCGCTGTCCCGCAAAGCGGATACCGCGCTGTTGGCGAGCGTAAGGAGATCCACTGCCTCCCACTCCATTTCCGCGCCCTCATCCAGTTGGGAGAGATGAATAATATCCTCCACCAGCGCCACCAGCCGGGCGGCCTCTTTATAGATTAAGCCGGAGAATTGGGCGGTGTCTTCCTGTTTGACCATCCCATTTTTCAACAGTTCCGCGCTGCCCAGGATGGATTGCAGCGGCGTTTTCAACTCATGGGATACATTGGCGGTAAATTCCTGGCGGCTGCGTTCGGCAAGCACCTGT
Organism: uncultured Lachnospiraceae bacterium; assembly: GCA_910587935.1. Taxonomy (GTDB): domain Bacteria; phylum Bacillota; class Clostridia; order Lachnospirales; family Lachnospiraceae; genus MGBC143606. The sequence continues at coordinate 6,264 of CAJUNP010000042.1, read as the reverse complement.
TCCGTCACGTCAAAGGCCAACAATACCATACCGACCACAGCCCCATCCGATTCGATGCGGCTGACGTCAATGTGTACCTCCCGGCCATTTTTTTTCACCCGGACTTTTCCGTGCCCATCCTCCAAAGCGGACAGGATGGCCTGGCTCATTTCATGGTCCCGGTCCAATGTCAAAAAATCCTTTCTGATGCAGGAGTAATCCGCGCCGAGAAGCCTCCGTGCGGCCGGGTTGATGCTCAGAATTGTCCTCTTTTGATCCAGCACCACCAACCCTTCGTTCATGCTCCCCGTGATTTGCTCAAATTCATCGGTTTTGGCCCGCAGCTCACGAACCTGGGCGCTGATTTGACCGCATTGCTGCCGGATGCGCCGCAGCAAAGGAGTTAATTCCTCGTAAGTGTCATTTTCCAGCGGATGATCCAAATCTAAGGAGTTGAGGGGCCGAACGATCCTTTTGGCCATCCAATGGGCCAGAATGGCGGAGAGGATTACCGCAATGATCCCCATCAGCAAAATCGGCCGGAGCATGACCAGCACCAGCGTAAGCTCGGTTGCCTGACTGACGGAAATGCGTAGGACCGTCCCGTTGTTTAACACTCTGGCATAGTACAGCGTCCGCTCTGTCAGCGTGTCAGAGTAGCGGACGCTGCTACTCTCACCCTTTGCAAATGCTTCCCGAATCTCGATCCGTTCCGCATGGTTTTCTATGTTCTCTGCAGGTTCAACAGTATCAAACAAAACGGTTCCGTCCGATGCCACCCAGGTCAGCCGGTACTCCGGTGTCCAGGTATAACGGTAATCGTGGGCGGTAAGCGTTTCCAGATAGTCTCGTCCACATTCCTCCACCCCGTAGGCCGCAAGCCGCAGCTGATCTTTGAGCTGGCGTTCCTGCGTCCTGGCAAAGTAGTCGTACAGACAGCCTATGATGATACACAGACTCGCCAGAAGTATCACAGCCGCAACCGACAGAATAGCCTGGAATATCTTCTTTGTCATGGTCTTTCCTCCAGTCGGTATCCCACATTACGGATTGTTTCAATCATCGTGCCATAGCCGCCCAGTTTCTGCCTAAGCGTTCGGATGTGCATATCCACCGTTCGTGTCTCACCGTAATACTCTCCTCCCCAAACGCTTTCCAAAAGCTTTTCCCTGGTGAACGCCACGCCGGGGGAAGAGAGGAACAAGCGAAGCAGTTCAAATTCCTTGTAGGTAAGGACAATCCGTTCGCCGCCTGCCATGACAGTATGTTCCGCCAAATCCACGACCAAATCGCCTGCTTTCAGAATCACCCGGTTTTGTCGTGGCTGGCACCGGCGTAACACCGCCTTGATGCGGGACACCATCTCCATCATGCCAAACGGCTTGACCAGATAATCGTCTGCGCCTAAGTCCAGGCTTTGGATTTTGTCGTACTCCGTCCCCTTGGCGGTCGCCATGATGATAGGGATTTCATGGGTTGTGCCGGACGCTTTCATCTGTTTGAGCAGTTCTACACCACTGATTCCCGGCAGCATCACATCCAAAATCACAAGCGCCGGCCTCTCTGAACGCAGCGCCTCCAGAAACGAATCGCCATCCTTAAATCCGCAGACCTTATAACCGGCGGAACGCAGCGTATAGAGTTCAAGACTCAGGATACTCTCATCATCTTCCACACAATAGATCATTGCTCATTCACCTTTCAGTTTAAGCCCATATGGCCATTGAAAAAGCCACATAGAGCTGCTCCTGATCATTTTATCACAGACAATCCTGTCAATCAACACGGTCGGTCTTTCCTATTGAAAGCAGGGAAGGAATACTTTCGCCTATATTCCGCGTACTGCGTCTGAAAATCCTCGCTGCCGCTGCGCACATCACGGAGAGATTGATGCAGGTTCAGATTGTCGTGGTCCGCATCAATTACACAACCGGCGATGTTGGAGCAGTGATCTGCCGTGCGCTCCAGGTTGGTTAATAAATCCAGCCACGCAAAGCCTGCGTCAATGGTGCAGTCGCCTTTTTGCAGACGAAGGATATGCCGCGTCCGCAGCTGCTCTTTCAGTTGGTTAATGACCTGCTTCAAGGGTTCCACTTTGGCGGCGCACACCATATCGTTTTGAAGAAATGCGACAAGCGAAAGATCCAAAATATCATGGATCGCCGCAGAAATCACGGACAGTTCCCGCTCGGCTGCGCTGGTAAGCCGCAGCCCCTTGTCCCGCAGCTCCTCCGCGGATTCCAGGATATTGACTGCATGATCGGCGATTCTCTCAAAGTCACTGAGCATTTTCAGCAGTTTTGCAGCCTCCCGGCTGTCCGCCTCGCTGATCTGCCTTGTGCTCAGATTCACAAGATATGTCCCCAATATATCCTCACAGTGGTCGGTCTTGTCCTCTTTTTCCCGGATAGAAGCAGCCAGATCCGGAGAAAGGTTACGCAGAGCGGCCAGTGCTTCCTTCAAAGACACGGCGGCAGTCTCCGCCATATCGGCGGCCACCGCGTGGCATCGTTCCAGTGCGATGGAAGGGGTAGCAAACAGGCGCTCGTCCAGCTCCGCAAATACCTCGGGCTGCCTGGTGTCAGGAACCAGGACAATAACCAACCGTTCCAAAAGGCCGGACAGAGGCAGCATCAGCACCGTACACAGGACATTAAACACGGAATGAGCCACGGCAATTCCCAGCCGTGAGGACGGATCATCTAAAAAAACAGGATAAAAAATTGTCCGGAGAAGGCAAAAGACCGTCAGCCAAACCACTGTTCCGATGATATTAAAGGAAAGGTGAACCAGTGCGGCCCGCTTCGCGTTCTTATTGGCCCCTACGGAGGAGATCATAGCCGTCACACAGGTGCCAATGTTCTGGCCCATAATGATGGGGATGGCCGCGCCGTAGGATACCTGCCCGGTAACAGCTAATGTCTGCAAAATGCCAACGGAAGCGGAGCTGGACTGAATGAGCGCTGTGAGAACCGCCCCGGCCAGAACTCCCATAATGGGATTTTTGAACAGGATAAACATTTGCTGAAATGTGGGAACATCCCTGAGACCGGATACCGCGCCGGACATGGTTTCCATACCAAACATCAATGTGGCGAAGCCCAGTAATATCATACCGCTATCCTTTTTCTTCGCGCTCTTGCAGAACATATAGAGGATGATGCCAATAAGCGCCAGCACCGGAGTAAAGGAGGCAGGTTTTAAGAGCTTGACAAAGAGATTTCCGCTGTCGATTCCCGCGAGGCTCAAAATCCAGGCTGTGATGGTGGTGCCGATATTGGCTCCCATGATGATGTTGATAGCCTGTTTCAGCGTCATAAGACCGGAGTTTACAAAGCCAACCACCATGACAGTTGTAGCCGAAGAACTTTGAATGACCGCAGTGATGCCTATGCCAGTCAGCAGTCCGGCAATCTTACCGGAAGTAAGCTTTTCCAAAAGGGCGCGGAGCTGGCTTCCTGCCCGACGTTCCAGGGCTTGACCCATGATGTTCATGCCAAACAGAAAAAGGCTCAGTCCTCCGATCGCGGTGAGTACATTAAAAATATCCATAGTGACAGATTCCTTCCATATTATTGTTGTACCTTTAGTCTATCAACTTCATGTAAAATCCGTCACCAGGATTGTGTAAAATCTATGTAAAGCCAATGTTTGTTAAGAATAAGGCAAAGAAAGCTTAAATAAATCAAACATTGTCCTAATCATTGCTGTTGTCAGTTTGATGATTATAAATGCATATTATGGCGGTTGGAAAACTGCTTTGACAGCAGATTCTGCTCAGGACACAAAATTTACTCTTTATCGACCGTGTATGCCCTTGTCAAGAGAGGGTAAATATGGAGGATGTTATATTCTTTAAAAAATATTACGGAAATACATATAGGGTATGGAAAGACTCATATTACATGATTCAGGCATTGGCGCCGGTGATCCTTGTTGCTCCATATTGCGTTATCAGGTACAATTATATTAGCTTTTTCCGAGATGCTTCTTGCGGTTATTACCGGCTTATTAACACAACATGATACCGCTATGGAATTTTTACAGGGAAAAGTGTTTTTCAAAGAGGACTTTTTCATAGACAATCCTATGCTATATTTTGTATTAATTTATGTGTCGCCATTAACTTACGATGGCGTTGTCTTATGGGGCTCGATTTTCCTTTATAATATTCACCTGATTGGCTACCTGGCATTACATAAGTGTGGCGCTCTTTAAAATAATCGTGAAAGAGTTTAGAAGAGATTTCATCATTTCAACATTAGAAAACAGTTTCATGTATATTATAGCTATTTATGTATTAAATACAGTTTTACCGGTACCAATTCTATTTGCAATGTCAACAGTGAGATTTTTCATTCTCAAAAGCCGAATTGCAGTAGTTCCGCTATTTCTTTTGCTTGTGGGCATGGATTTGGCTGTGGTATCCTTTTATTATGTGCTAATTAAAAGAAGGAGAATAAATATATGCTAAAAATAATGAATTTATCAAAGAAATTCTGATCGGAAAGGATATTGACTTTTTGCCAGAATTGGGAGTTCTCATTGAAAAGCCTGGATTTATTGAAAATTATACTCAATTTGAGAATTTGAAATATCTGGCACAAATAAACAATACCATTAATGATAAGGATATAAAAGCCGCATTGGAGACGGTGGGATTGGATCCTGACAACAATGAAAAAGTAAAAAACTTTTCGTTAGGTATGCGCCAGAGGCTTGCTATAGCCCAGGCAATTATGGAGAAACAGGCTTATTTTGCTTACAAGCCATATTGCCGGTGATATTGGGGAATTGTCGGATTATATCTTTGAATTTTCAGCAGGGAAGAACAAAACGGAGGAACTAAAATGGATATTTTATCATTTAAATGTAAGGGGGTGAAAACCAGTCACCATATAGCCTGATGTTGCAATCGTGTGACCTGCCTTGGGTGTTTGCCCATGTGAGATAAAGAAGTAAAAGAAGTGTAAAAAAATTTGCCGTTCACACAAGCCGGAATAGGCGGGAATTTTCATATTTTCTTTTCGCCCGCCCTCCACGGACAGCTTACGAATTTGCCAAATGGGAGAAAATATAGGCGGCAGCATTGAAATCTGCATTATACATTTCTTACCATATCATAAAATTCTTTCATCTATGCAGTCTATAATTTTATTAACTTGCCTTTATCAAAATAATAGATATCTTCTCTCTTATATCCATATTTGGAATCAGGAATACTGATATGCGGTTCAAAGGTAAACATTTCAACATCTGATAATCTTTTATGGTTCCCTTTTTCGGTATATATCCTGTCATTTTTATGTTTCACAATGGAATGTCCAAGGTTTCCAAGAAAATCCAAGTTAAGAAATCCTTTTTTCACAATCAAATCATTCATGAAATAGTATAATTCCTCAAATGTTATATCCGGCGTTGCTACATCAATTAGAGTTTTATGTAGATATTCTTCCATCTGCAATCCTCTCCGCCACTCGTCATTTTTTATTCTATCAGTTTCATCACATAAAACGCCATTTTCAAATACAAGCGTTCTTGCATAATCTCCCCAAATGTTATTCATTTGAGGACTTAAATCAATCGTGATAATATCATTTTCCTGTACAATTCTATCCGTCACTTTATAATCTTTGCCTGATACTGAAACAACAGTCTCATCTCCTGCAAAAACAAACGCGCCAACATCCCAATACCAAAAGGAATCTGCTCCATTTTCTAACAAATAATTTTCACACAATGCTTTAATATCCGGTAGATTCATCCCAACTTTAATCATGCCAGCTGCATACTTTATAGTTGCCCGATTTAAGTTTTGCATTGCAAAATACAAGTCAAGCGTTTCCTTTGCCACGCTATATCCATTGAATAAATGCTGTTTTATCGCCACTGTTATATCCTGCCTTTCTGTAAAAATCCAATGTGCTTTTTTTCTTAGAGTCTGTGAGCAACATCATTTTATAGCAGTTTTCTTTTCGGGCAATCTCTTTTGCAAAATTCAGGCACTGCGTTGCCACTCCTTCAACTTTTCGTTCATTGTTTATTCGGCACCACTAAGTAGGCAGTTATAGTTTTAAGCTATATTGCAGAAAATTATAACTGTGCCCGTCTTTGCTGTCTGTTTTAGACACGGAAGAAACCATTATAAAACCTAACGACTTTGCCAATCGAATAGAAGCTCTGTTTTCCTCTCTTGTTGAATAAATAAACTCTTTTGCTCCAAATTCTTCTTTGCAATACTGAATCAAACCTCGAAGAACCTGTTTACCAAACCCTTTCCCTACA
>CAJUNP010000041.1:4128-23554 GCA_910587935.1 uncultured Lachnospiraceae bacterium | reverse complement strand
TACAGTATTGATTTTTCAAGGTTCAGCACACCAACTGGTGTGGGAAGTTTGAGTTTTTAACCGTTCCCGCGTCTTTTCCGATTTCCGACGCTATATTGGAATAATTTAAAATTTCTCCGGTTCTTGCGGCAGCGGCAATCAAAAACTGCCGGAAAACATTTAAGTCCTGTACCGCCGCCAGCTCCCGGACATCTCTTTCCACATAAGTCTTCACATAATCCGCATAAAACGCGCTCCATTCCTTATCCCGGTTTTGAAGCTCCGGATATCCGCCCCTGTGAATCACTTCCCAGATATTTTCCGGTTTTTTTACGGATACGCGCCGATTTGCCACGTATTCCATAGTAGGAATAAAGTGCAGATTAAAAGCGTCTCCCATACATTCGCGTAGAGACAATCCGGAAAGTTCAACAATTCCTTTGCCCGCTGTACCTCGTCTATGGTTACAGGAGGCGGATTTAAAGTCAGAAACATTTCTCCGGCTTCCCTTGCCTGCTGCTCCATAAAAGGATCGTCAAGGGATACATATTTCCTGCCGGCAAACACTTTTTTTAACAAAGTAGACTTACCAACCTGACGTGCGCCGGTCACTAACATTGCCTTATATGTTCTTTCGTATTGACGCAGTCTGTCTTCCAACGCTCTGGGAATATAATCCATATACCTCCGCCTCCTGTCATAAACACTGCGGCAGATTCGGAATCAAATTCCGGATCTGCCACAATTCTATCATAGAATATGTAATGAATCAAATACTATACTTCCATAATTTCCGTTATCTGCGCAAAAGGCCCGGCTGTTATACGGTCCTGCTTCTTGCCGTAATAATCCTCGTCAAAAACAATATCCGTCCCGTCGGGATTTTCAAAACGCTGCTCCGGTTCAAAAGCCGTTCCCAGACTTTCAGTAGTAATCCGTTTTTCTTCTCCTGCGGAAAGATATTCGCCCAGATTTGTATACAGAAGCCAGGTTCCGTTCTCTTCCTTTAAATCCAGATCGATTTTATGTTCGCTGTCTGCCGTAAAATCCTTTTCCCTGTCGCAGGGCTGCGCCCCGTTAAAATACCGGTTGCCGCCGGTCCATACCGGGAGCGGAATATAATACCGGTCGCTGGGAGCCGAGCCCATGCCGCAGTAACCGTCAAACTCCCGGTCCCACTCCTCAAAGGTTCGATAACCGTCATAAGGCTTTGTACCTGCGGTAACATTCATGTCGTCCCACTGTGACGCAGGTCCCTCCGCTGCTTTCTTCAAAAACGGATGCACCTCCTGCTGCACAAATATATTGTTATAAAAACGCATGTCTCCGTGAAGAATTGTCATAAAGCCCGCGATTTCCGTGCGGTGCGGCACATGATAAGGCGTGTACCTGGGAGAAAGCATGGTTTTCGTTCCGTTGTTTACGCCGGTTCCCACCGCCGCAAGGGAGCCGGCAATCAGATTATGTACGATTGCAACGCCCTGTGTCGGCAGCTTAAAAGCCCGTTTGGATAAAAGAATATTGTGGTCCACAAGCGTGGGGCCGTGGGAGACTTCTATAAAAATATCCTCTCCCAGACCGGTCATTCCCTTTTCAGTCATCAGATGATCGAAAGGAAGCGTGTTGTCATGAAATAAGTTACGCGTTACGCGGGTTCCCTGCGCCTGCCAGTCCAGCCACAGCCCGCGGGTACAGTGGTGAATATGGTTTTCCCGGATCGTCACATCGATTGCTGCGTGCATTTTAATGCCGCCGATTTCCGCTCCGGCCAGATTCTGTCGGTTGTTAATGTGGTGAATATGATTTTTTTCAATTACGGAAAAAACGCCGCCCAAGTGGCCCACAATTCCCGTCTGCCCGCAGTCGTGGATATTGCACCTGCGTACGACATGGGAACCGATGCGTTCCTTCGTCCACCCCTCGGTCTGCGCCTGACAGATACAGTCCCGTTCCGTCTGGGTGCCGTCCTTATATTTCAGCTTAGACCATTTATTATCGTTGCCGGGCTGCAGATATTTACCCAGGGAAATACCGCTGCATTTGGAATGGGAAATATCGCAGTCCTCAATGATCCAGCCCTTAGACCAGTGGGGACCGATCATCCCCTCCTGATAAGCCGTAGGAGGAGCCCACTGCGTCGCGGCTTTCGTCACCGTAAAGCCGGACAGCGTAATATAGCCGATTCCCTCCGCTTCGGGATAAAAGCAGTTCCGCCGTACATTGATTTCCACACATTCCCTGCGAGGGTCATATTCGTGGAAATTGGCGTAAAGTACGGTAGCGTCTTCCTTTTCGTCCTGCTTTGCAAACCAGGTATAAACGGAAAAATCCGGATCCCAGGAAGCCCCGGAGGGAACGGGATGCGTTACCTCTTCCAGAGAAGTAACTTCATACATGGCTTTATCGTTCAGATATAATTCGCCGGTATGGGCAATAAAATATGCAATAAACCAGTCCCCGCCGACAAGCGTGGTAAAAGGGTTATAATCTCCGAATAACCGGTTCGGTACGGCGGTTTTCCAGACGCCGCCCCCGGCCGGTTCCCATTCCGTCACTAATTCAGCGCCGGTAATAACAGCCCCTCCTTTTTCCTCGCAGCGGTATACGATCCGGGCTTTTTCCGTTCCTCCGAAGCGCGGGTTAACTGCCTCCCGGTATATGCCCGGCGCTACGATGACCTCGTCTCCCGCCCTGGCGATATCCGCCGCCGCCTGAATGGCGGCAAAAGGCCGGTCTTTCGTTCCGTCTCCGCCCCGTGCGGCATTTGCCGATACAAAATATCTCATGACAATACCTCCTGATTTTTATAGTAAAAAATAACTGCATGTACCGATACTATTGTATCAGAATCCGGTTAAGCTGTTAAGTAAGCTTTATAATGAATTCCGAGAAAATCAAGGGACATGCGGAGTTACGCTTGAAATCAGCCGGATTCCCATGTTATAATTTTCAGAAATCAGGTAACAAATCACTTATAAAAGGAGCTATTGCATATTAGATGGAACAGCAAAACGGATAACCTCTGTGTCATACATCTGCCGGGATACGATTTTGTACTTGTACAGGCATTCCCCAAGGATATCACACAGGCAATGGTCAAAAGGGCAAATATGGCGGGAGTAATGCTGGAAATCTGTCTGCTTATCCTGTTTATGATTTATATTGCCTTTCTGGCGTCCGTGCGGGAAAACGGAGAATAAGCTGCTCGGCGATGTGCTCCGCGGCGTGAATATCCTTTTTTGCCGGAATCGATACGCTCAGGGAAAACCTGAAAGACAAGGATTCGGATCTTCACGTATGTCATGTTTCCCGTCTGGGAAAGGAAGACTGGGAGCATCTGATTGTGGTGTGCCTGAAGCGCAGGGACGGAATACCCGCAAAGGTTTTATATGTCCGCCAAAACGTTACGGAGCAGGTCAGAAAACAGTGTGAACAGACCCAGGCACTGCAGGATGCTCTGATGCAGGCGCAGCAATGCCAACCAGGCAAAAACAACCTTCCTGTCCAATATGAGCCACGACATCCGCACGCCCATGAATGCAATTATAGGTTTTGCCACAATTGTTTATCGATACCTTCGAGGTAGTCAATGAAGATGTTATTGCAGATCCGCTGAAATTGAATCAGATTTTTATAAACCTGATGGGGAATGCCGTCAAATATACGTCGGCAGGAGGAACCGTATCCTTCCGCATTATGCGATGCGCCGCAGGGATGTGAAAAGCCTGCCGATTATCGCCATGACGGCAAATGCCATGGAAGAGGACAGGGAGACAGCCCTCAAAAGCGGCATGAACGCCCACACTGGATTGAAAATATTAAAGCTATTTTATAAATCAAATCCCTGCTCCTTCTATCCGCTCAGATGTTATTGCGGATCTGCTGAAGTTGAATCACATTTTTATAAACCTGACGGGGATATACGCCGGCAGCAAGAGGACTTTTGTACAAAACGATTTTGCTGCGTAAACAAGGAGTTCCCATATGATCCGCATAGCAATCGTAGAAGACGACAAAAAAACAAGATTATGCCTGCAGCGCTTTCTGGAAAAATACGAAAAAGAAAGCGGCCATAAATTTACAATCTGCATTTTTGAAGACGGAATTGACATTGTGAACGATTACCGTCCTATATACGACGTCATTTTAATGGATATCCAGATGAAAAAAATGGATGGAATGACTGCCGCCCGCGAAATACGCAAAACGGACAGCGAAGTGATTCTCGTTTTTATCACCAATATGGTGCAGTACGCCGTAAACGGATACGCAGTAAACGCCATCGACTACATTTTAAAGCCATTAAATTACTTTACCTTTGCCGAACATATGAAACGGATTGAAAACCATCTGGAGAATAAACTGAAAAACTACCTGATCCTCAATACCAACGGCGGCATTTTAAAAATTGATACAAACGAAATCTACTACATGGAAAGCCTTGGCCACTATATCCACATTCATAAGAAAAAAGAAGTAATTTCGGTCCTTGAAACCATGAAAAATATGGAACAGGCCTTAAGCGGAAGCGGATTTTTCCGGTGCAACAACGGCTATCTTGTAAACCTTGCTTACGTGGAAAAAGTGGATAAATACACGGCTCTTGTGGGAAACGACGAAATTCAGATCAGCCGTCCCAGGAAAAAAATCTTTATGGAAGCGCTTACCGATTATCTGGGAGGAATGGCAAAATGAACACACTCTTACTGGAACCGGGAATGCCCAGGATTTATACGGCCCTGGCAGAATGGATTGCCTGCGTTATATATATCTGCCCCTTGAAAAAAAGATTCGGCAAAGGAAAGCTTTTTATAATTCTGCCTCTGGCAGGCGTTTTTCAAATATTTCTGCAGGAGCTTGCCGGCACTTTCCCCCTTGCTTTCTGGGTGCCCGGAACCCTGATGAATATCGTATTTATGCTGGCGGTCATATACCTTTGCTGCGCCCTGAGCTTAAAGGACGCCGTTTACTGGTGCGCCAGCGCCCTTGTCACCTCCGAAGCGGTTGCATCCCTGGAGTGGCAGGCATACTGCTTTGCCGTATGGAACGGAATGGAAAATAACATGAAAAACGCAGTACTCTTTTTCGCTCTTATTTTTGCAGCCTTATTTACGCTGATTTTTTTCCTGAAAAGAAGAATTGTAAGCTGGGATACCGGAATTCACGTTACCACAAAAGAAATGCTGATTGCCGTAATCGCGGCCGCTATTATTTATTCCATGAGCAACATCGGTTTCGTACTGGAAAGCGCGCTCTCCGGAAACGCCACGGGCAGCAGCCTGTTCCACATCCGCACCCTTGTGGATTTGTGCGGATTCTGTATTCTGTATATCCAGCAGAACTTAAGACACGAAGCCTTCCTTAAAAAAGAACTGACTTCCATACACAACATTTTTGAACTGCAGTACGAACAATACCGAACCTACAAGGAAAACAGCGAATTTATCAACCGCAAATGCCACGACCTGAAACACCAGATCGACGTAATACGATCCGAACAGGACACAGGAAAAAGAGAATCCTACCTGCAGGAAATGGAAAAAATGATTCGCAGCTTTAGAACAGATATCGTAACGGGAAACGGCGTATTAGACACAATACTTACCAGAAAAAACCAGTACTGCGCGGCCCATAACATTAACTTTACCTGCCTTGCTGACGGAAACTGCTGAATTTTCTGGAAACGCTGGATATCTGCAGCATTTTTGGCAACGCGCTGGACAACGCCATCGAATATGTGGAAAAAAACCCCGATCCGGACAAGCGTATGATCAAACTGAAAATTTTCTCCCAGAACAGCTTTTTAATGATCTGCCTGGAAAACTACTGCGAAGAAGAAATAAATCTGCAGCAGGGTTTTCCCGATACCACCAAGGAAGACAAAAAGAACCACGGATACGGCCTGAAAAGCATCCGCTATACAATAGAAAAATACCGCGGCACCATGACGCTTCACACGGAAAACAACTGGTTTGTCATGAGAATACTGATTCCCCTGACAGCCTGACAAAAATCCGCGTGAGTAGAAAGTTTTATTCCCGGTTTCCCTTTAAACTTTCCGCCATATCTATTTTTGATATCTTCCGCCGTAACAGGAATAAAGACCCAAAGTAACAAAAACAGGTCACAACAGCCGTATAAATAAAGCTTTCAGAAGCAATATAAGCCTGCGGAAGCAAAATATGGTTCACACTCCAGCGTAGACATGATAACCGGTTCGCCGCCATATTCTTTCCCGTCTGTCAGTTCATTCAACACATACTGGTATTCATAGCTGCCCAGAAAAATACCCAGGAATACTACAAAGGTTCTCGATGGATTTCCAAGCAGGGAACGTAAGGCAAATTTAACACAGAAAGATAATTTGCTTTTTACAAATAAATTTTTATGATTTTTTTCACCCTGATCCGGGTTCTTACTTAGGATTCTATAAATTCCAGAACCGTTTTTGACGATTTTGTATCCAGGGCCCCTGTTAATTCATCGCACAACAGCAAATTGGGATTTTTAATCATTGCTCTTGCAATTGCAGCGGCCGCCTGAAAGCTCCCTTGGAAAACCAAAACGGTATTTCTGTATTCCCATAGCCTCAAATACCTCGTCTGTATCCAATGGATTTTCGGATATATCCGATACCACTTCTATATTTTCTGCCACTGTTAAATCAGGAATCAGATTATAAAATTGAAAAACAAATCCCACGTCTTCCCTTCGGTAGTCCGTAAGCATATTGTATTTATATCCGGAAAGCTTTCTCTCACCTACAATGATTTCACCCTCATCCAGGCGAATAATGATACCGCTTTCTCTTTACAACCAAAAATACCGCCGAAACAACCGTGGCTAAAACTTCCGCAACCGTAACGGCCCACCAGATACCATCCAGTTCCCAGCATAAAAGCCGTATTAAAAGCAATCAAAATTCTTCCATAAGCAACACAGTCCTCAATCCAATATATGGACATAAATCACTATTTCATTTTAATTTTGTGCTTTACAATCACTGCTTTTTCATTATCCGCCTGGCCGCGAAAGGTCACCTTAAACTGCAGGTTATAGGTTTTTCCCTTAACGGCCGCACCGTTATGAATCAGGCTGAGGACGCCGTCCGAGTACTGGAAAACATCCGTAAAGTTAATCAGTTCAAGCTTTAAAATTTCAGGATTTTCCGCGCCCTTCAGCGTTGCGGCAGCCTCGAGCCTTACGCTGTTTTCCGCGCCGTTGTAAAAAGAAATATTGGCAGGTTTTATAGATACCTTAGGCTTTCCCTGTTTAAGCTTTAACTTGATTTCAGGAGTAGTAAGACGTATTATGTCGCCATTAGAATTCTTATAAGTCAGAATAAGCTTTACGTCATACTTAAATTTAGTGATCAGCGCTATAACATTCCCATTTTTATCCTGCGTCTTCGCATGGATTAAAATCTTCTGCCCTTCCGTCACCTCTGCTTCAAACAAGTGCGCAAACCTGCCGGAAAGCCTTGCATCGATCAGCGTACCGTTCAGTGCTTTTAAAGAAGGGGTAACGGTTACAAAACTGTTTTTCCTGTTTAACACATCGATGGTTCCCTTTGTGGATATCTTAAACGCTCCCGCCGGTTCCGTGTTTACTACTTTGACAGTAAGCGGCGCGGATATTCCCTGCCTGTCTGTGACGTTAACCTTAAATTTGTAAGTGCCTGCCGCGATGTTTTTATTATTTACCTTTGCCAGTATCCTGTTTCCGTCCTGTTCAAAAACAATACCGTCGTGAATAACGGACTGTGATTTCGGATTGACTGCGCTGACACTGATTTTGACGTCAGTTTCAAAACAGGCGCCGTTTTTCCACATGACTTCCGTTTCGGCAATATCATAGGAAGCAAAGGCGGAATCCGAATTAAGCTTCAGTGTGCTTTTTTCGAGTTTTAACGCGGGATATCCCGTATCGGTTTTAATTGTTAAGGGCAGAGTAAGTGCCTGTGCCCAGTTGTCGCAGCTTAAGGCGAGTTCGGCCTTTATAGTCCTTTTGCCTGTTAAGCCGCTTCCCTCCAAAATCAGATTGTTTTCTGATTTGCTCAAAATACAACCATCCGCTTTTTGAAGCGTTACCTGTGCAGCATCCGGGGCAAAACTCCTGCCTCCCTCCTTTATTTGAATTACCGCGCGGTTTATACCGGAGTCCGGATAGAATGTAACCGTTTTTTTGTCAGAAGAAAGCTTTGGCTTTTTCGTTTCCGTACGGACCGTCAGGGGAACGGAAATTGTTTTATAGCCGTCAAAGGTAAGCAGCAGATTTCCCTTTTTATTACAGGAGTTAGTCAAAGGCTCTTCACAGTCGGCAAAAAGAATATATTCCCTGCCTTGTGCCTCAGCAATCTCTGCCAGTTTAAAATCACACCCCGTTAATTCCAGTTTCGTCAGTTTTTCAGCGGAAGTTACCGTTAAACGCGGCATTCCGAGATCTCTGTAAAATAAGTTTGCCTTTGCGCTCTGCCTGATTGTAAATTTTGGATTTTGTTCCGTTACCGTTACCGTAACAGGCAGTTCAAAGGCGTTTACGCCGGCTGCCGCCTGATCGGTTACAAAAGCGCGAATTGTCAGTTTATATTTTCCCTTCTGCGTAGTGTCCTTTGCCTTCAGATACAAACTGCTGTCCGTTCCGGGTTTTGATATTTCAAACAGATTTGCGTTTTCTCCGGTCAGATCACATTCCGTTACGGCGTAGCCCTCATTGGGATAAAGATAGAAAATACTGCCCTGGGATTTCAGTTTATTTACATACAGGCTTGTATCGCTTAAATTTGGTTTTGCGTCTCTGACACAAATTAAAATTTCCTTTTTTGTTCTGGCCTTATCATTTGCAGTCAGCGTAATCTTTGCAGTGCCGGCTGCCTTGAGAGTCAGCGGGATTTCATATCTTCCGCCTTCCAAACGCGGCTTCCCGGCGGATACAGCCTTTTTGTTACTGCTTTTTACGGATAGCTTTGCGGTATTTGTAACATCTGCATAAATGCAGCACTCCGGAGATTCCATATTTCCCTCAAAAACCGTTTCAAAACTGTTTTCATGCGCAGTCTGCACAAGGCCGTACGCACTGATTTCCCCAAATTCCGCAAGGCTTCCGTCTACGGATTTTACGGAAGTTTTTGCGGAAAAAATATTTCCATTGTTCAATATGACTTCTGCCGTAACCGCAGCTTTTCCTGTCCCGGCGGCTTTCAGAACAATACGGGAAGACGCCGCGTCCGCGTTTACAATTTCGACAGCGTCCGAATTGCTGCTCCAGCGGATCTCTTTAATATATCCGGAAAGAATATCCTTAGAACCGGACATATTCCATACAATGTTTACAGCGGTTTCCTGATTCGTTCCAAGCACGGTTTGATCTGCCTTTACGGAAATTCCCTTCAAAGAGGCCAGCGATATACGCAGCGCCATTCTGTAATCCGAAAATCCCTCCTTATGATATACGGCTATAAAGCTTTTTTCCTGAATACCGGCAAACTGCCCCAGCAAAATATCGCCGTTTTCCCAGGACCAGCCTTCATAGTTCTCCAGACTTACATCGGCAAGCCGCGTCTGCACATTTGTCAGCGCAAAAAGACCGGAAGGAATATTTTCCTCTTTGGGAACGGCAGTCTGTATTACCGTCACGCTGCATCGCGCCTCCAATTGGCCGACAGCGGCCGTAATGACAGCCGTTCCTGTTGATAATGCCATAATCGTTCCGGCTTCGTCTACCGATACGCATCCGGGATTGTCGCTGCTCCATGTGACTTCTTTAGATAAAGTAGTATTATTCGGAAAGAAATAAACCTTCAGTTTTTTCGTATCGCCCTTTTCCAGCGTACATTCATGGCTGCTCAGGCTGATTGCCCTTAATACGTTATTATACACGGTTACATGACAGGTCAGTGCGGGTCCGTCCTTGATTTGCGCCTGTATCCGTGCCGTTCCGGAACCGGTGGGTCTGACAGTGACGCTGTTTTTGTCTTTCGATACGGCGGCGACGCTTTCATCGCTGCTGGTCCACGTCACATCGCTTATTATTTCTCCCAGACCGTCCCCTGCGGTCAGCGTCTGTGCCGTTTCCCCCTCTGCCAGGTCAAAAATAAGCTGTTCCTTATCAAGGGCATAATTCCGCACAAAAACCTTACAGGATGCCTTTTTACCCTTATAAGCCGACGCGGCGGTAATTACGGCGTCGCCCACGGAGACAGCCGTTACATTTCCGGACTGGTCCACTACCGCGACATTTTCATTACTGCTGCTCCATGTAATCGTTTTGTCGGATACATCGCCGGGAAGGATAGCCGCCGTAAGCCGAAAGGTAGCTTCCGGCATCATCCGCAGCCGGGTCTTATTTAATTTGACGCTGATATCCTGGCCTGTGCCCAGAGAAAAGAAATTTACGGAATATTTTATAGTTTGCGGATCCCCGGCCTTATCGATCAATCCCGAAATACTGATTTCAAATTTAGAACCTGCCGCATAACTGACCTCGTTCCTGTTGGGACGGAAAATAATACAGTCGCCCATAGAACCGTAACCGGAACCGCTTACTGCAAAATAATTGCCGTTGAAATTAGAGCCGCTCTGATTAAAGCTCCAGGTTTTCCCTGTATTTTTATCCTTCATCGTTACCTTTATTTTAGAAACGTCTTTAATCTGATAATCCCCGCCAAGACTTACCGACCATGGATAAGAAGAACCGCCCATAAGCTCGATGGGCATATTTCGTGCCGGCCAGGCAACAAAGTCGGACAGAGAAATACCGCCGCCGCCAAATACATACATATTGGAATAACTGTTTACGGCTCCGAAGCCGGTATTAGCCATACCGGGGCTGAGCACCCATCTGCGGTGCCCTACGCTTCCGATATTGGAAGAATCGTCATCGCTCATCCAACCGTTTATAATGCTGTATGCCAGATTTGAATATCCCATGGCGATATTACTGCCGGAGCAGCCCTTATACCCTTTTTGGTATAAATCTTCCGGAAATCCGTTTGGCCTGGAGGGATAATGAGTCATTTTTCCGTTTACACTGTTTACCAGCGCTCCCGCCTGCGCCAGTTCGTTATATTCCTTATTTAACGATACCTTACCGGGAATTCCCGCGACATAACGAATGAAATTTACCAGGTTCAGCGCGTTATGCAGGCTTGTATCCGATAACCTTCCTGCCGAATAAGGCGGCTGTGTGTCAGGATTTATTGCAAAGGTATTGGGAATGTTTTTTTCCCATGAAAGTTCGGCATACTTCATATTGATTTCCGTCATGCCAGGTACCTTTGAGTAACGCTTTTGCCTGCTTAATGTATCGGTTATCCATGCGGGATTACTTTTCAAAAATTCCGACGGCAGCTTATCTTCCGTAACTTCAGCGGCCGTCAGTTCGTTTTGCGTGAAATCGGCGTTCTGGAGCTCTGTTAAACCGGAGAGATCAGGAAATGCCTTCAATTTATTTTGCGCCAGATGTATCTCCTTTAGTTTGGGCAGATGGGAAAGCAGGCCGGCATCCGTTATAGCGTGGTCGCTGAAACTGACGGATTCCAGATTGCGGATATACTGGATACCCTCTATGGATTTGACCGCCGGTTCCCCGTTATTATGATAAAATGCCAAACGCTTCAGCTGTTCCAGCTTAACGTCCGTAATCGGCTCGTTTTCCGATATACCGATCTGTTTTTTAATATAATTTCTGAAAACGGTATCCGGAAACTGACTGTCATCATAGATTTCCGAAGTCTTTGTCGCAAAAGAAAGAGGCGCTTCTTCGCTTCCGTAGCTTTTCAAACATGCCGCAGCGCCGTAACTGCCGCTTTTTACCTGAATATAATATTCATATTCTGTTTCCCCGGACAGCTGCGATAATGTGACCCGGCCGCATCCGTTTTGGATTTTGGAATCTGTACATGCGTAAGTATCCTGGCCTTTTTCCCTGTAAAACAGATATATGTACATACCGCTGCCGCGTTCGTCCGCTTTATACCAGGGCGTAATCTGAATCGTGCTTTCAAAAGAAGTATAACCAATTGTTTCCCCGGTTGTGACCTCAGCTTCGTTTATGTCTCCCGGAATAACCGTAAGCGTCTCCTGTGCGGATATCTCCGTTCGTTTCTTTCCCTGCCCGTCCGTAGTATAGACATATACGCAGGGCCGCACCTGAACCGGATTTTCGTTCAGCGTTATGTCGGCATAATACTTTCCGGGGGCAATACTGCCGTCCTCGTCCCGATACTGGTTTCCATAAACAGAATCCGTAAAAGTATCTGTCTGCGTATAAAACAGAACCTGTGACAAAACGGTTTCATCATTCGGATTGTCCACCGTCCATACAATTCTTGCCGTCTGATAACCGGCTTCTTCTGTTTCGGCCGGTCCCACGGATACTGCGGAGGTCTCTGCCGCGGCGCTGGTAGACGCCTGATCAGGAAGAGTCAGAAAGTAATAGTTCCCGGTGTTATAATCATAATATGCAAGGCGGTAATAATACGTTGTGCCTGCTTCAAATGCACATTGGCCCTCCAGGGTATATTCAACGGTTCCATCCTCTTTCCATTGAAAACTGCTGGATAATGACAAAAATCCGGTGGAAATCTGCCGGGTATTTATCTCATCTGCCGTCACGTTCGTTACATCAGGAAAAAAGCTTTCCGCATACGCTTCGTCAGTTGTATACAATACCGCGACATTTGCGATGTACTTATTGGTTTTCAGCCGGAAAGTTATCGTATAATTATAGGGTTTTGTTTCAACCCCGTATACCTGATATCCTAACGAAGTGTCCACCAGATGTTCGGCTGCCGCAGAAATCTCATTTTCCAAAATCTCATTTCCCGAAACCTCATTTTCCGAAACCGCGGCGGCATATCCGGTCTGCGCTCCTTCCATAAACAGCGCGGCTGCAAGAAATATGGCAATAATACGGTTTAACAGTTTAAGTCGTTTCGTCATGCTCATCCTCCATGCTGTCGGCATCCCATATATTGGGGCGTCGCTAAATTGTAACCTGTCTTTATTATAAGCTTTTAAAATTATTTGGCAATATAAAATCGCCTGCGCAATCTATGCATGATACTGCACAAAAACAAGAGATAATCGTTACAGAGGATGTTCCGTTTTACCGGTAACCAGCATTTGATACAGCCATTTCCCCGAATCGCTCAGATCCTCCTGCGTAAATCCGGAAACCTTACTGCAGTCACTTTTTAGAATGGCGGAGGTTTCGTCCTTATTGGATAAGTTCCATGCAACGTAACTGATTCCATACTCGTTCATGGCGCTTATCCATTGTTCCGCCTGCTGTTCATCAATACTGCCGTTCCCCGAAGCGTCACAGATTCCGTATTCCGTGACGAAAACGGGGAGGCCTGCGTTTACCGCCTGCGACATGGCGCTTCGCAGCGAATCCGTATGCGTTGCGGCATAAAAATGAAGACTGTACATCAGATTATCGTAACCGGTAACGGGATCGGCCGCCGCCTGATCTACATATTGAGACCAGTTGGGCGTTCCGATTATGATAATTCCGTCCTCATCAAACGACCGGATAACCGGAATCACTTCCTCTGCATAAGCTTTTATGGATTCCCAGTCCGTGCCGCCGTTAGGCTCGTTGCAGATTTCATACAAAACATTGTCATAGCCGGCGTACAGTTCCGCCATTTCCCTAAAAAAAGCTTTTGCCTCATCCACATGCATGTTCGGGTCATAATCCTGCAGAATATGCCAGTCAATAATAACATACAAATCCTGTGCCGCGGCGTATTCCACCCCGCTTTTAACAAGCTCCTTTAATGCGTTTCTATCGCCGCCGCTGCAATAACCGCCGTATTCCTCCGTGTACATGGCAAGGCGGATTACGTTCACATTCCATTCCTGTCTTAACTGCCGGAAACATTCCTCATTTACATACTCCGGAAACCAGGAAAGACCGTGAGTACTGATTCCCTTAAGCAAAACAGGATTGCCCCGGCTGTCGGTCAGCTGCGTTCCCTCAACGTGAAGGGCACCGCAGACAGAAGGAGAGGCAATGGACGGCGCTTCGGCCACGGCCGGTTCGGCAGGCGTATTCTGGGAAACGTTTACTGCCTCTGCGGGCAATGATTCTGCTTCCGTCTGCGGGGAGGCAGTTTCCGTAAGCGCTTCCGGTCCGGTTTCCTTATGGCATCCCTGAATTAAAAAAGATACCGTGAAAGCGGCCGCCAAAATTGTTATATAGGAATATGTGTGTTTCAAAGTGAAGAATCCTCCTGTGTACAATTTTTCATAAAGGCATAAAGATACTTTTCCATCCGCGGGGTCCACCATTGCAGATATCAGGCTCTCTGTCAATTTAAGTTCCGTATAATCAAAACGAAAAATACCTACCTTACTGTCCAGGGGCAGCTTATCAACTAATCCCCTCGCTACTTCCAGTCTCTTATTACCCCTGTCATTGTAGCTCATGCTTCCCGGTCTATTCATACCGCAGCGTTTTATACACCGTTACCCCGATCTCAGCCAGAGAAATCAAAACTATAATAAGCAGCATTACATTACTGAAAATACCGCTGCCCCAGTATGCAAGCAGATCCCCCCGGGAGAATTCGGCTATGCCGGAAGCTGTCTGAATCTCCCTTGCAAAATCAGGATTCCAGATCGGCAGACATTTTAATAAAACGACAGCAGCCGCAATTTGAAACACATTACAAATCAGATTGCCATACATAACAAACCTGCAGTAATACCCGATAACCAGGCGGATTATTTCATCTATAAGCCCTACAAAAAGAGAAAAAACAAAAAGCGGTACAATTCTCCCCCATTCCGGAAGATTAAAGATACAGGCAATGCTGGTCAGCCTGCCGTTTTCATAGTGAAAAGCGCCGAAAAGCTGCGGAGCAAATAATAATAACGCCGAAAATATAATAATGAATATTATGGTGAAAACACAATCCCCGCGGCTGATGACAGCTCGCTTGTCAGGGATTGCGGGCAGTAGCCGCGGAGTCCAGGACTTAACGGACGCCGCGTTTTTGGAAAGCTCCCTGACGGACCAGTTTTTTCCCGGTTTCACCTGCACCGTCACCTTATAATACTCCATAACCGCAAAAATAATCGTAATCAGTCCCAGAATACTGAGAGCTCCGCCGAACAGATTGATAAAAAACTCTTCAAACAGTCCTGTGAAAAAATGAACGATTGTATCCGACTGCGTCAGCGCCTGAACGACAGCGGAAACAACCGCGGAAATTCCGACACAGATAATCGACAGCTTTAAAACCCAACAATACTGGTCATAATAATCCGGCCCAATTAAATAATTATCATGGTCCCGATACCTTTTTGCAAATTTAGCCGGGTCTCCCAGCTTTTGCAGAGCCTCCTCTACGGAAAGCTCTTCCTGTGAGCACATATCCTCGATCAGCGCCTGAAGCTCCATTTCGATTTCCTCCCGCATATCCTGCGGTACACGTTTTACAACCTCATAAATATACCGTTTTGCCATCTCTTTATCATTCATTCTCCGTTCCTCCCGTTAATTTGCCGATTCCGGCGGATAAAATATTCCATTGACTGACAAGCTCCCTGTAAATTTGATCTCCGAATACAGTCCTTTTATAATACTTTCTTGGCTTGGATTCGGAAGTATCCCATTCGCTGCACAGCAGCCCCTGCTTTTCCAGCCTGCGCAAAAGAGGATAAAGCGTATTCGGATCGATGGGAATTCCCTTTTCCTCCAGATTCTGTACCATTGCGTATCCGTAGCGCGATTGCTCCAGCTGACTCAGAACGCACAGAATCAAGGTTCCACGCCGCAGCTCGGAAAGCAGGCTGTCAAGTAAATCTTTTTCCATATGGTGTATCCTCCTATAGTGTTAAAATTATTATAGTGTGTGATGCACAGTATGTCAACAAAAAAATAAAGTTTCTTTTAAGTTTATTTTGAAATGTCAATAGGAGAAGGATAAATAAGATAAGTTTCGGGATAGGTTCCTGTGTACAAATTCTGTCACTTGCGGAAAAGGTGGTGATTGAGAGTGATACTGTCTTTTTGCCCGAGGGCGGATTTGCCATCTGGAAGGCAGAGGAGAGGCAGCCTGATGTCAGTTATTGAAGAAGAAATGGGTGACTATACTGCAGGGGGTAAATCTGCAAAACAGGTACTGGATATTATACAAAACCGCGAACAGCTGTATTTGAACGAAATATATTAATACAAAAACCGCAGCAAAAGAGAAAGCCCCAGAGGAACCCCGTACAAAAGACTTCTGACCGGAAGCAGCCATGGCTCTTCCTCCATCTTAAGTATTTCATTATCCGAATGAAACCCCGGATGATTAATAACAAGCAGCATGAACACCGCCAATACAAACACTGCCGTAAACGCCTGAAATCCGTAACCGGGAACCTTATCCGCAAGCCAGGAAGAAACCGTTGGAGCAGGCGTGTTTTTACGGTACCTGAGGAGATAATTGGGATTATAAAATAAAATATCGTCCGCCAGATAAAAATACATCAAAGCTCCGGAAGCCGCCGTTTCCAACAGAAGATTCATCCGGCTGCAGGCAGGCTTCGTCAGCATCAGAAGATATAAAAGCGGCACCAGATAAAACGGCCGGTAAGATTCATAACGGGTAAAAACAAAGAAAACCAATAATGGCGCCGCCGCAAAATAAATCACATATTCTTTCTGAAAAATACTTCCCCTGTGAAAATAAGCCATCAACAAAAGGATTCCGAAGCCAAGTATAAATAACGACGCCCCGGCAGGCGGAATATTCAGTTTGGATTCCAGAACCAGACCGAAAGCATCCTTTAAAGGACCATAGCTTAAAGATTCCCTATACTTAGGCGCGCCCAGAAACAATAATTTCTGCAGAACCGAAAGAGAACATCCGCCCGCAATATAAAGGATATCAAGAAGAAGATTTTTCTCCAGAAACAAAACAAGCGCAATAAAGGAAAACACAAAAAACGGCTTGAAGGCGACAGATACGGCCGCCCAGAAAAGAAACGATTTAAAGCGGTTCCGGAGCAGACTGTAAACGGCGGCAAGAAAAGGCGCAATCACAAGCACGTCATTCTGCCCCGCATAGGCAAGAGAAGTTACCGTAAAAAAAGAAGTCGCCGACAGAAAAAGCATCCGCTTAAGATCCTCTTTCTCCGGAGTGATTAAAACGGCAATCTTCCGGGCCAGATATAAAACAATTCCAAATACCAGGACAAGAAACAGCTTGGAATAAAGCATCATCCAGAAATGCCCGATGGCCGCAAGGTGAAAATAATGCTGCAGGATCCATAAAGGAAAATTCCAGACCGCCCACGGAATATAAATCAGAATATCGCTTCCCACCATGGCATGATCCAGCCCGTAAAGATTCATGGCGCTGTACTCATAAAACGTGCGGATATTTCCCGATACGGCAAGACAGTCCCAGACATTTAAGGTCCAGACCGTCAGACTCTTCAGATCAGTATAAAAAAACAATAAAAAGGAAACAAAAAAAACGGCGGATGAAATAAGAAATGCGGTGCGGTATTTTCCGGACATGACTGTACCTCTGCTTCTGTAGTCTGTTTAATAAAATTTTACTATTATATTTTACATTTTGCCGGAAAATATAAAATTTATTATAACAGGAACGAAAAATGCCGTAAATGTCAAAAAGCTCATTTTTTCGCTAAAACGCAGGAA
This sequence comes from uncultured Lachnospiraceae bacterium, assembly GCA_910587935.1. GTDB lineage: Bacteria > Bacillota > Clostridia > Lachnospirales > Lachnospiraceae > MGBC143606. The sequence goes on along the minus strand of CAJUNP010000041.1, from coordinate 5,908 downwards.
GGTTTTATATTGTATGCGGAATACTTTTGATTTATAATATACCATATCGGTTTTAGTATAGGACAAGGAGGTAAGGTTATGGATATTTTGCAGTATGGCAAAGCAATTTGTTATTCGGGTTACAGAAAGGGACAGAATCCCAAAGGAGAAGTTCCTTCGCCGGAGCAGATTGCACAGGATTTGGAGATTCTCGTCCGTGACGGATATCAATACCTTCGCATGTACGACCCGAACCTGCATGCGGGAAGAGTCCTGGAAACAATTCGGGATAAGAAGCTTCCGCTTAAATGCATGGTCGGAATCGACTCCGATCCGGAGATCAATAATGAGAAGTGCCCGTTTGAAAAGCAATGCTACACAGAAGAAGAATTGCAGAGGCATAAAGACAGGAATGACGGCGAGCTTGAAAAGCTGATTGCTCTGGTAAAAGAATTTCCGGATGAAGTGGCCGCGGTTTCCGTCGGGAATGAAAACACGCCTCCATGGGGCGCGCATATGGTTTCGGAGGAACGCTTAATTGCCCACGCCAGACGTCTGAAGGAGGCGTTAGATAAGCCGGTTACCTTCTGCGAGGGATATTTTGAATGGCCGTATATCAAAGAGCTGTCAAAAGAACTGGATTTCATCAGCGTCCACAGTTATCCGTATCATTACGGCGATGATGTTGCGGATGCCGTAGCAGTCAACAAAAAACACTATGCGGATATCAAAGCGATGTTCCCGGATAAACAGGTCGTGTTTACGGAACTTGGCTGGAGCTCCGATAATACGACGCCGAATTATCATTCACTGGTCAACGGAGAAATGCATGAAGTCATTCCGGAGCCGGGAACCCCCAGACGCGCATCCGTCAAAAATGAGAAACGATATATTGAAGAAGTGGAAGCATGGCTGGAGCAGGAACAGATCATTGCGTTTATATTTGAAGCCTTCAATGAACTTTGGAAAGGACCCGAGCCGAATTCTTCAGAATGTAATTTCGGCCTGTATGACGAAGACAGAAAGAAAAAGTGGTAACAGAACGGTTTTTACAGGCGGATAACATTTTTTGTCCGCCTGTCATGATATAAGTTAAACAGAAAGGAAAGACAGCCATGAAATTTAAAGACATGCCCTACAAACGAATTGAAAAAGACGAAGTCGAAAAAGATTTTTTAAAAATTATGGAGGAATTTAAGGCCGCGTCGTCAGGAGAAGAACAGTTTGAAATTCACAAAAAATATTACAAACTCAAAGACGACATAATGACCAACATCACCATTGCCAGCATCCGCCATGACGTGGATACCACGGATTCCTTTTATGACGGCGAGAACAACTACTATGATGAACTCGGGCCCATTATTAATAACCTGGAAATTTCCTACCGCAAGCTGCTGTACGCTTCGTCGTACCGCGATTACCTGGAGAGCAAAATCGGGCCGGTTGCGTTTAAAAATATGGAAATCAGCTTCAAGGCCTTTGACGAAAAACTGATCCCCCTCATGCAGGAAGAAAACAATCTGGTGACAACATATAATAAACTGATTGCAAGCGCCAAAATCGACTGGGAAGGCGAAACCTTAAATCTTTCCCTGATGGGTCCTTTTCTGACCAGCGTGGACCGGGACGTGCGCATCCGGGCGTGGGAAAAATACACCGCTTTTTTTGAAGAAAATGCGGCCAAACTGGACGAGATTTTTGATAAACTGGTGAAAAACCGTACCGCCCAGGCAAAAGAACTCGGCTATGAGAACTACATTGAACTGGGCTACTACCGCATGAACCGTAACTGCTACGG
>CAJUNP010000041.1:0-4118 GCA_910587935.1 uncultured Lachnospiraceae bacterium | reverse complement strand
GCAAAAAAGACGTAGAAAGCTTCCGCAGACAGGTAAAAGAAGTATGGGTTCCCTTTGTGGCCAAATTAAACGAAAGAAGAAAGGAACGCCTGGGACTTGACAAACTTGCTTTCTACGATGAAAACGTATATTTTAAGAACGGTAATCCCAAACCGGACGGAACTCCCGAAGAAATCATGCAGGCAGGACAGAAGATGTATACCGAACTGTCTGATGAAACAAAAGAATTTTTCGACTTTATGATGGAGAACGAACTCTTTGACGTGCTCGGAAGAAAGACCAAAAAAGCGGGCGGCTACATGACCTACCTGCCCAATTACCAGTCTCCCTTTATCTTTGCCAATTTTAACGGAACCAGCGGAGACGTGGACGTAATCACCCACGAATGCGGCCATGCTTTCCAGGGATATATCAGCGGAAAAGATCCCATCAAAGAACATGCGGACATTACCATGGAAACGGCGGAGATCCACTCCATGTCCATGGAATTCTTTACGGAAGGCTGGATGGGCCTCTTCTTCGGAGAAAGAAAACAGGACTACATCGACATGCATCTGGAGGATTCCGCAGCCTTTATTCCCTACGGCTGCATGGTAGATGAGTTCCAGCACATCGTTTACGAGAATCCGGACATGACGCCCGATGAAAGAAACGCCGCATGGAGCCGTCTGGAAAAAGAATACAAGCCGCATCTGGACTACATGGGCAACAAACGATTCGGCGCCGGCGGATACTGGCAGAAGCAGCTCCATATTTACAACTATCCCTTCTATTATATCGACTACTGCCTTGCGCAGACCTGCGCGCTGCAGTATAAAGTATGGATGGATGAAGATTACAAAGCCGCATGGCAGAGCTACTTAAAGCTTTGCAAATTGTCGGCAAGCGACTTTTATACCAACATGCTTAAGGAAGTAGGATTAAAGCTTCCCTTTGAAGACGGCTGTATGAAAGATATGGCTGAAAAGCTGGAAAAGAAGCTGGCTTAATTGAAAGGACGATATAAAAACACGTGGAGAAAAATACCTTAGGTGAAATTATATACTATTTACGTAAGAAAGCAGGATTGACACAGGAAGCGCTGGCGAACGGTATCTGTTCGCCCGTTTCCGTATCGCGCATCGAAAACGGAAACCAGATGCCGTCGGGCAAGGTCCTGGAGCAGCTTCTGGAACGCCTTGGCACAGGCACTTATCAGCTATGCAATGTCTATTATGAAAACGAATGTCAGGCATCCCTGCATCGAACCTTGTCTGAAATCGACGCATTAGTTTTAGCCGGTGAATTTGTGCAGGCGAGGACAGCCCTGCGGCAGCTTTCCACAAAAAAAATGGACCCTGCCAATCTCCAACATACAAAAATGCTTCATGCGGCGATCCGTATGCAGGACGGTACGGCCGACGAGCATATAGAAGCAGAGTTGATAAACGCCCTGCGCCTGACAAAACCGAATATAGACCTGGACGACTACCGCAGCGAGCTGTTTTCGCCCACAGAGGTCAATCTTCTTGTCTTACTGACGACGGCGAAATACATGGCGGGAAAAAATCTGGAGGCGATCCGCACAGGCGAGGAAGTCATGTTTGCACTGGACCGGAACCAAAGCCGCCTTTCTGATTATAAAGTTCTTCAGATCAATCTGGCCCACAATTTAAGCCAGATTATGCGAGACGAGGGACGCTGCCAGGAGGCTCTTCTCTACGCAAAGAAAGCGGAGCAGCTTAGCATCTGCGGCACGGAACAGTTTATGCTCCCGGAGATTGAATTTGGAATCGCGCAGATTTTAAGCGATATGGGAAAATTACAGGAGAGCCGCACATGCATGGAAGCGCTGATTCCCTACATGCGGCTCATTGGCAAAGTTAAGATGGCCGATCTGGCGCAGGAATACCTGGATAAAAACTTATCAAATGATGTAAGTTAAAATTATACATGGAGCGATATGGGAATGCCGCATTTTTTCCGCTATACTTCAGTGATGAAGCAGGAAGGAGGAATGCGGCATGGTTATTGTTATCATTATCAGAAAGTAAAGATTTTCTGAGATTCCAACAAAACGGGGTTGCCCGATTACGGCAGCCTCCATTTAAAATAAGTCCGGGAGAGATGGTCATGAGAAAACTTAAATGGGAACATATTCTGCTGTTTCTTTTACAACTACTGGTAAATATGGCGACGGTAGGCGTTGCAATCCTGCTGAACGCTTTGATCGATGCGGCCCAAATTTCCATTACCAGCAAAGATACCAGCCATATACAGGATATTTTGATAATCAGCGTCCTTTATGCTTTCTGTACGGGAATACTTGTTTATTTATCCAACCGCTACAAAGCCTGCTACATTCGGAAAAGCCTGCTTCAGATGCGTAAAAAGCTGGCAAACGGTACTTTACAGACAGGAATTGCCGATTACGAGAAAGCAGGCAGCGCATCCTATGTCACGGCGTTCAATCAAAACTTTTCCGTTATCGAACAAAAAGTGCTGCAAAACCGCATTGCAATCATGGATTCCGTAATATGCATTGTGCTTGCCATCCTTGTTCTGTTATACATGAATCCGCTGATGGCGGTTATCTCCATAGCGGCCATGGCGATTCCAAGCTTACTGCCGCGTCTGTTTACAAAGGCGCTGGGCGCGGCACAGCAAACGGTTATAGAATCGACTACCGCTTATAATGAGAAAGTCAGCGATCTGCTAAACGGTTATGAAGTGATAAAAACCTACCACGCCGCCGGGGAAATACTTCCCCAATTTTGCGCAAGCGCCAGCCAATTAGAGAGCAATAAAGAACATTTTTCATCGCTGATGGGGACATTGTATGGCTTGACTACGTTCGCGTCCGTCGCCGTGCAGTTTTTAGTCATGAGTTTAGCCGGTTTCTTCGCGGTTAAAGGATATATCACCATCGGCAGCATTGTGGCGGTTACGCAGCTTACGGGTCAGGTTATTTCGCCAGCCTTTGAGCTGTCCGCGAAAATCAGTGAATTAAAGTCCGCTAAACCCGTTCTGGAAACTATGCGCAGCCTTTCCAACCCGGCGGTTCCTGAAAAAAGCGCGGTGCGCCCGTTAAAAGACCGCCTTTCTCTGCAGGGTATAAGCTTCCGGTATGGGGAGAGAAATATTCTGGAAAATGTGTCCGCTACTTTTGAAAAAGGAAAAAAATATGCCATTATCGGAAAAAGCGGAAGCGGGAAAAGTACACTTTTAAAACTTCTTGCAGGATATTATCCTGAATATGACGGACAGATTTACACTGATGAAAATGCAGCCCTGCCCGATGAAAGCGCTATGATTCATCAAAATACCTTCTTATTCAAGGACAGCATCCGCAACAACCTCACCATGTGGAAGCCTTACACGGAACAGGAGATTACGGAAGCCGTTAAAAAAGCGGGACTGACGGAGTTTGTCGCCGCCTTACCGCAGGGGCTTGATACACTGGCCACGGAAAACGGAAGCAATTTTTCAGGCGGCGAATGTCAGCGTATAGCCATCGCCAGAGCCTTATTAAGCGGTAAAGATATATTGCTGATGGACGAAGCGACCTCAGCCTTGGACGAACAAACCGCGAACGCAGTGGAACGCAGCATTTTGTCTTTGGAAAATATCACCTGTATCAGCGTGACCCACCGTCTCGCTCCCGAAGCCATGCCAAAATACGCGGCGGTCTTCACGATGGGCGCAGGACAGCTTCACTAAGGTAAAAGGGGATTTATATAGGGGCGCTGCTCCATAGATGGGTTGATGATCTATGGAGCAGCGCTCCCTTCTTCATAAGACTTGTTGCCCTTGTTGGTTTGTGCTATACGATCTTCAAGGGAAAAAAGAAATAGCCGCCACTATCGCAACTAGTGACGGCTGACGCCATAAGCGTTAAGTAATAACTTGGTTGTGGGTAGAGCCGCTTCTATGGTTCTCCCTTTTTTTATAATATAGAGCATATCTGGCAAAGTGGTTCAAGAGTTTTTAATACTTCTTCTTTTGTATCTCTTATTACAAAAATTCCTTAGTGTCGTGTTTATGCGGATAATTGAAAATAAGAAATAAAACTGATTGAATTATTATATGATTTAGGTGTCAAAAGGTACGTCCTTTTTGAACGATAACTGTTCTTTGAA
>CAJUNP010000040.1:14650-23617 GCA_910587935.1 uncultured Lachnospiraceae bacterium | reverse complement strand
AAAATAGGTTCTGAAAGCCCCATGAAATAAGGGCTGAAGATTCCGAGAAGTTATTCTTTTGTAAGGGAGGATTATGAAACACGGCGTTTTGAAACCGAAAGCGAAAAAATCCGCAGCCTGTTCGTAAGCGCAGAAAAGCTGCTTGCTTTGAATTCCCCTGTCATGCAGTTTTCCATGTACTCCTGTATCCTGTTGATTTCATGGATGGGTGCAAAAATGATCATTACAGGAAGCCTGACGGAAGGGCAGCTTATGAGTATGTTTACATACGTCATCAATATCCTTATCAGCCTGATGATGGTATCCATGACTTTTGTGATGCTTATTATGTCAAGGGCATCGGGAGAGCGGATTTCGGAGGTACTGACCGAAGAGCCGGATTTATTTAATGTTCCCCATGCAATAAAAGAGGTTGCGGATGGCTCTGTTGATTTTGAACAGGTAGGTTTTGCATACCCATCCAATCCCGGAAAAGAAATCATCAGCGACTTGAATATCCATATCAGACCGGGAGAAACCATTGGTGTTCTTGGCGGAACCGGAAGCGCAAAGTCTTCTTTTGCTGCACTGATACCAAGGCTTTATGATGTCACAAGAGGGGAGGTGCGGGTTGGCGGTGTTCCAGTGAAGGATTATGACATGGCCAGTCTGCGGGACAATGTGGCGATGGTCCTTCAGAAGAACGTGCTGTTTTCCGGGACGATCAAAGAGAACCTGCGGTGGGGAAAAGAGGATGCAACGGATGAAGAAATCATAAATGCCTGCCGGCTTGCCCAGGCGGACGAATTTATCCGGGATTTCCCCGCAGGATATGACACGCATATTGAACGGGGCGGGGCAAATGTATCCGGCGGGCAGAAACAGAGGCTCTGCATTGCAAGGGCGCTTTTGAAAAAGCCGAAAATTCTGATTCTTGATGACTCCACGAGTGCTGTTGATACAAAGACAGATGCACTGATCCGTAAGGCATTCAGGGAGGAGATACCAGATACAACAAAGATCATCATAGCCCAGAGAATTTCGTCAATTCAGGATGCGGACAGGATTATTGTGCTTGATAACGGCAGAATGGAATCCGTAGGCACCCATGAAGAACTGCTGGATGGCAGCCCGATTTACAGAGAAGTCTATGAGTCACAGACAAAGGAGGGCGGTAATGATGAAGGCAGAGAATAAGAAAAATATGGGCGCAACCTTAAAGCGTCTGATTGCGTACATCCTGAGAAGATATAAATGGCAGTGCCTGCTTGTAGCATTATGTATCCTGGTCAGCACCGTTGCAAATATCGGCGGCACACTGTTCATGAGGAACCTGATTGATGATTACATTTTGCCTTTTGTGAACCAGGTGCAGCCCGACCTGACGCCTCTTTTACGGGCGCTGCTTGTGATGGCGGCAGTTTATTATATTGGTGTGTTCTGCACATGGGCCTATAACTTCATCATGATTTATGTATCTCAGGGAATGTTGAAGACAGTGAGGGATGATTTGTTCCGCCATATGGAACGGCTGCCGATCCGTTATTTCGATACAAAATCCCACGGGGATATCATGAGTATCTACACGAATGACACAGACACACTGCGGCAGGTGATCAGCCAGAGTATACCGCAGATGCTGTCCGCAGTGATTACAATTGTGGGTGTGTTCTTTTCCATGCTGGTCTTAAGCCGGCCGCTCACACTGATTACGGTGGTGATGGTCATCTGTATGGTATTTGCAACGAAAACCATATCCTCAAAAAGCGGATATTATTTTGTGAAACAGCAGACAGATGTGGGCAATCTGAACGGCTACATAGAGGAAATGATGGAAGGCCAGAAAGTGGTGAAGGTGTTCTGCCATGAAGATGCCTGTATACAGGATTTTAGGTGTTTGAATGGAAAGCTGCGTGACAGTGCGAACAATGCCAACCGTTATGCCAGTATCCTTATGCCGGTGCTGGGCAATCTGGGATATGTGAGTTATGCGGTAATTGCAATGGCGGGGGCGTGCCTGTCTATCTTCGGCGGGCATATGACACTGGGGACGCTGGCATCCTTTCTGCAGTTTTCACGCTCTTTCAACCAACCGATTTCACAGCTTTCACAGCAGTTGAATTCTATCATTATGGCGATTGCGGGGGCAGAGAGGATTTTTGGACTATTGGATGAAGAGCCGGAAAAGGACAGCGGATATGTGAAGCTGGTGAATGCACGCTATGATGAAAAGGGAAATCTGGCCGAGACTCCGGATAGGACCGGTGTGTGGGCGTGGAAGCATTATCATAAGGCAGATCATACGACTACCTGTCAGCCGATGCAGGGGGATGTGGTATTTGATCATGTGGATTTTGGATACACCGATGAAAAAACGGTTCTGCACGATATTGAGATTTATGCAAGACCAGGGCAGAAGGTGGCTTTTGTCGGGGCAACAGGTGCAGGAAAGACGACCATTACCAATCTGCTGAACCGGTTTTATGACATTCAGGATGGAAAAATCCGGTACGATGGGATTAACATTAATAAAATCAGGAAGGAAGACTTGCGGCATTCTCTTGGGATTGTTTTGAAAATCAGATAAAAGTATGCTGAGCAGGAGGCGTAATTTTCTTGACACAGTAGTAAAAGTGTACTATTGTACTTTTAGAAAAATATTTTTGTGGTATTCGCCATATGCCCGTGCGGCTAAGAGCCGTAAGCGGACGGAAAGGTACTATGGTAAATCTGGTCATTGCAATGGAGTGTTTTGGCATTGGGCTGAGTGTTATAGCTTTGCTTCTCCTGCTAAACGGAGACGGAGCCAGAGAACAAAAACTGCTGATCCTTATTATGTGCGGCTCTCTTGTACAGAATATTGGGTATTTACTGGAGCTGACGGCGTCTTCGCTGGATGCTGCCATGACGGCGGTGACTGTGGAAAATGTGGGTTCTGCTTTTGTGCCGTTGTGTTATTGCTGGTTTATTTATATTTATTGTTATGCTGTTCCGCCGAAGAGGCTTTTAAAGGTACTTGGGGCAATCAGCTTTTTTGCCCTGCCCTCTGTATTTTTTAACTGGAACGGCCTTTTTTACCGGGGAGTTGAATGGCTGGCGGATGCGAATGGATTTTATCATGTCAGTATCACTTATGGCCCGTTGTATGTGGTCTTTCTGTTCAGCCGTATTATCATTCCTTATGCCTTATGTATATGTACATTGTTAAAGGCTATCCGTGAGCGTTCGGACCAGCAGGTCAGCCGTCAGTATTGGACGATTCTTTGGATTTCCACCCTGCCGGCCATAATACTGATGGCCTATGTTTTCAAAATTGTGAAGATATTTGATTTAACGCCGTTGACCCTGAGTATTTCCATGGCCATGGTAGTTATTGTAGTCTGGAGCCGCCGCAATTACGATTTCCGTCATCTTGCAGCGGAAAAGGTTCTGGAAAGCCTTGGGGACGGTGTAATCGCACTGGATGATCATGACCGCCTGGTAAGCTATAACAGAGCGGCGGCGAATATTTTCACCCGTCTGCCTGCCCATAAGCTGGGAGAGAATATTCGGGTGTTGGAGGACTTTCGCGAGGAAATGCTCAATGAGGATGTTCCTCAGAGTTTTTCGATCAACGAACGGCGCTTTGAAAGCCACAGTAAGCATATTGTAGATGAAAACGGCAGGATACAGGGCTGTGTTATTTTAATTCTGGATACGACTGATATAAATGCATATATCAACGAAATTAAGCGCATACGGCATCAGGCGGAGAAGGCCAGCATTGCGAAAAGCGAGTTTCTTGCCAATATGTCCCATGAAATACGGACGCCTATGAACGCCATTATCGGGCTGAATGATATTATCATAGAAGAATGTGGAGACACTGAAATCCGTGCCCATGCCAGGGATGTACAGTCTGCTGCCAAAAGTCTGCTGGCGATCATCAATGATATTTTGGATCTGTCTAAGGTAGAGGCAGGCAAAATGGAACTGGTGTATGTGGATTACTACATAAAAGTTATGGCGGACGAGATCATGGGAATGATGGACATGGCGGCTTCCCAGCGGGGACTGATCTTAAAGTATGAGTGTGACCCGACGATCCCCTGCTGTTACAACGGAGATGACGGCAGGATTAAACAAATTTTAATCAATATTTTAAGCAATGCCATTAAATTTACAAAAGAAGGATATGTACGGGCACATATTACAGGAAAACCGTCAGAGCAGACAGATAAGGAACTTCTTATTTTTCAGGTGGAGGATACCGGCTGCGGTATTCGGGAGGAAGACCTTGGCAAGATCTTTGAGGATTTCCGGCAGGTAGATTCCAAGCGGAACCGGAATGCGGAAGGCACCGGACTTGGCCTTGCCATTGTAAAGCATCTGGTAGAGCTGATGGAGGGCACGATCGGGATAGAGAGTACCTACGGTGAAGGAACAATTGTTACAATAACGATTCCGCAGAAAATCGTAGACCGGCGTCCGGTTTCGGAAATGCCGGAGATTTCACGGGAGGAACAGAAAATTGAGGATCTTTTTACCGCACCCGGCGTGAAAGTGCTTATTGTAGACGATAACGTAATTAACCGCAAGGTAGCCAGAGGTTTTTTAAAAAATTATGCCTTTGATCTGACTGAGGCAGGAAGCGGGCCGGAGGCGATCGAACTGGTACGTTCCGAACGGTATGATATAATCTTTATGGATCATATGATGCCCGGTATGGACGGCGTTGAGGCGGCGCAGATTATCCGTGAGGACTGTGGTGAAAACGGTTCTTTTCCTGTAATAGTCGCATTGACTGCCAATGCCATGCAGGGCATGAGGAAATATTTCCTGGAGCATGGTTTTCAGGACTTTATTGCAAAACCGCTTGACAGAAAAGAGCTGAACCAGCTTTTGCTGCGGTGGGTGCCGGAAAAGGAGCGGCAAAATGCTGACCGGGAAGAGGAATCCAGGCCGTTTGATCCGGAGGTATTCCGGATCGACGGGATAGATATGAACGCCGCAATGCAATATTATTCCGGCGACGAAGAAGGCTTTGCCGATTTGCTGGCTCTATATTGTCTGGACGGTAAACGCAAAACAAAGCTTTTGAACGAGCTTGTGGAATCAGACATTTTACGCTACCAGATAGAGGTACATGGACTTAAAAGCGCTTCTGCGAATATCGGCGCCATGGAGGTTTCCGATATGGCCCGCGCACATGAGAATGCCGCCGCACAGGGGGACGGAGAATTCATTTCCGGTCAATTTCCGGCGCTGCTGGCGGAATATGAGACCCTTTTGACGAATATAGAGCAGTTTCTGGAAAGGCGCGGACAAAATGAAAGGGAAGAAAAGCTTCCGGGCTTGTCAATACAGGAGCTTAGGGAACAGGTATCGGCAGCTTTGGATGAACTGAAGCATTTTCGTTCTCAGGCGTGTGCGGGGAGAGTGGAAACAATGCTTCTTCATGAACTGCCGACGGACGCAGAGAAACGGCTTTTGCAGATACGCGACCAGCTGCGGCTGTACGAAGATGACTATGCGGAAGAGCTGTTAGGCGAATTTCTGAACATACTTGAAAAGGAGGAAGGAGATAAATGAGCCAGACACAAAGCGAAAATTCCAGAAAACGTATTTTGGCAGTAGACGATGCTGCAATTATATTATCGCATATTTCGCAAACCCTGCAGAATGATTATGAAGTAATAACTGCCAATTCAGGTGGCCGGGCTTTGAAATATCTGGAACAGGAAAAGCCGGATCTCATCCTTTTGGACATACAAATGTCTCCAAAAGACGGCATTGAGACATTGCGTGAAATACGTGCCATGAAAGACCGTGCGGACATACCGGTGATTATGCTGACCGGCATGGAGGATAAGACATTTGTAGTAGAAAGCGCCAAGCTGGGAGTATGCGGTTACATATTAAAACCTTTTGATTCGGATGATCTGCTTAAGAGAATTCAACGGGTTTTCGCGAGTTAGAATAAAGGAGCGCAGCCCAAAATGCAGGAACAATCAAAAGGAGTCGTTTGGGACAGAGGTCATCACAGTATTTTTGAAACTTTTGCCTTGGATTTACAGGATTTTACAACTACATATAAGATGCCTCCGTATGGCAGCCAGGATGTGAACTATGGATTAGAGCTTCAGAAGATGCGTCATAAGGGAAAAAATATACATATGAAAAAAGTCTATGCCAGCAGTAAAAATATGTTATTGTATCAGGTTATCACCAATGTAATAGACGGAAATAATGTGGCAAATGAGCTTTATACCTGTCCGGGCTGCGGCGCGGTCAGCCGGATTGCGACACTTCAGGACGGCTGTCCTTATTGCGGCGCCTGTTTTGAAATGAACGAGCTTTTTCCGAAAGTGACCAATTATTATTTTATAGAGGATACCGGGGGAACCGAGCAGGAGGTAACGCATGATATTAAAAAAATCATTCGGCCGTTTATGATCGTGTCTGCCTTGTTTTTTATTCTATATTTTTATTTCTTCTCCGAAGAAAGCGGGCGTTTCTTTTATTCGCTTATTAGCGGTACTGTTGGAGGCATAGTGTTTGGCGCTTTATCGGGGTATTTATGGTATGTTATAAAGGTGATGCGCCATTTGTTTGCCGACGCTGGAAAATTGCTCCCAATGCTGATAAACGTAGCGGGATCGGGAAAAAAATTTGTCTCTCAGATGAAACGGTACAGTCCTGAATTCTCTTACGAATATTTTTCGGATAAGGTGGTTTCTATCCTCAAAATGCTGGTTTATTCCGAAAAACCGCAGGAGGTTCCTTATTATGTGGGAGAACCGTTTGGGAACGTCTTTTCCGACATTATAGATTCTTCCTACACAGGGGCGGTTGCGCTTAAACGTTTCCAGGTTCAGGAGGAATACTGTTATGTAACGGTAGATATATATATATATGGATGATATTTATGACTGCGGCAGCAGTTTTAACGCCGCAATACAAAGAAGCTGTCCGAATTGCCAAACACGTTATGAAATAGAGGACGACGACTGGACGGTTTTAAATATAATTAAAATGAATAAACGTTGACGGAGGGCATTACTCTATCATCTGTATGGATGATAAAGTAATGCCATTATTTTTGAGTCCAATTATTACTTGAATAAACACCATATAACACTTGACAACAGTTATAATCTGTTATATACTGTTAACAACAAAGGAGGGCGATGCCAGAGATGAAAATCATCATAAACAATTCCCTGATGGTACCTATTTATGAGCAGATTACAGATCAGATCAAACTGCTGATCCGCAACGGGGAACTTAAAGAAAATGATATACTGCCGTCTGTCCGGATTTTATCCAAAGAACTGAAAATCAGTGCGTTAACGGTTAAAAAAGCATACGACAGTCTTGAGTCGGAAGGTTTTACGGTAACCGTACATGGCAAAGGAACGTATGTGGCGGCCGCTAATACGGAACTTTTGCTTGAAGAACAGAAAAAGGAACTGGAAACGGATTTGGAACAGGCCATACAAAAAGGCAGACGCTACGGGATTGACGATGCGGATATCAAAAGCTTATTTGAACTGATTTTGGAAGGAGAGATGTAATTATGCTGAAAATAGAACATCTACAAAAAACATATGATCAATTTTTGCTGGATTGCTCCATGGAAGTACGGCCGGGCTGTATTACCGGACTCATCGGCCAGAACGGAGCAGGGAAGAGTACTACCTTTAAGGCAGTCCTTGGTTTAATCGCCATGGACGGAGGAACGGTGCGGATTTTGGGAAAAGATATCCGGGAATTTTCTGCAAAAGACAGGGAAGCCCTGGGGGTTGTTCTGTCTGATTCCGGATTCAGCGGATACCTGACAGTGAAAGATATTATTCCTGTTTTAAAGAATCTTTACAGTGGTTTTGAACAGGACTGGTTTCGGGAGCAGTTACAAAGATTTAAACTGCCGATGGATAAGAAAATCAAAGAGTTTTCAACAGGCATGAAAGCGAAACTGAAGGTTCTGACTGCGATTTCCCATAACGCCGGATTATTGATTCTGGATGAGCCTACCGCCGGACTGGATGTGATCGCAAGGGATGAGCTTTTGGAAATGTTAAGGGAATTTATGGAAAAGGAAGCGCAACGCGCGATATTAATCAGTTCCCATATTTCCAGCGATTTGGAAAACCTGTGCGACGATCTTTATATGATTCACGACGGGAAAATTATTTTACATGAAGATACCGATGTTTTGTTAAGCGATTATGCGTTGCTGAAAGTTTCGGAGAAACAATTTGCCAAGCTGGACCGGGAATTCATTCTGCGGTCTAAAAAAGAAAGCTACGGTTATCGGTGTCTGACAAACCAGAAACAGTATTATGTTGAGAATTATCCGCAGATTGCAATTGAAAAGGGCAGTATTGATGAAGTGATTACCATGCTTATAAGGGGGGTAAAATAATGAAGGGTCTGCTTATAAAAGATTTTCAGTTATTGAAAGCGCAAAAGAGTTTTTTCATGGTGCTTATTGCCGTTGCCGTTGGAATGTGTTTGTTTTCCTATGATACATCCTTTATTACCGGATTTTTAACGTTTGCTGTTTCACTGTTTACCATAAGCACGGTCAGCTATGACGAATTTGACAACGGGAACGCCTTTTTGTTCAGCCTGCCGATTTCCCGGACCGGCTACGTCATGGAAAAATATTGTCTTGGCATGATTCTGGGAGGCGGTTCCTTAGTTTTATCCACGTTTATGGTTCTGACAGCCGGTTTCTTAAACGGGAACGGTTTGTTAGCGGATACTCTGATGACTTCACTGGCTGTTCTGCCTTTCATGCTGATCATTCTGGCGGTTATGCTGCCGTTTCAGCTTAAGTTTGGCGGTGAAAAAGGAAGAATTGCCATAATCGGATGTGTGGGCATCCTGATGCTTTTGGGAATTATTGCGGTGAAAGCGGCCGCGTTTATGGGAATCGATGCGGCTTCCCTTTTGGTTAAACTGCCACCGGTCAGCGCAGGAACGCTGTTGGCCGTTGCTATT
>CAJUNP010000040.1:0-14640 GCA_910587935.1 uncultured Lachnospiraceae bacterium | reverse complement strand
ATACTGGCCGTATCCATGAAGCTCAGTATAGCGATTGTAAATAGAAAGGAATTTTAAAATCCGAGATTGAGTTCCGCCGTCATACTGTTGAAACACACACGGTCTATAATAAAATAAGTTTGGGCGATAAGGAGAAACCATATGGCAGCTATTTTGATTGTGGAAGATGACAGGACAACAAACGATTTGATTTGTGATTATTTACATGAAAGGTGAATTGCATAATTAAGAAAGGCAGAAGAAAACAGTTCACAATTCCCGTATGTTTTGTGTTATACTATATTATGTGGTTTAACCGCCATCAGTAGCTTAAATGATCAAAGAGGAACACGCCATGAGAATGTATGATTTAATCATGAAAAAACGCAACGGAAACATATTAACGAAAGACGAAATTCATTACATGATCGAAGGTTATACCCGCGGGGAGATTCCCGATTACCAGATGTCGGCCATGATGATGGCCGTATATTTTCAGGGTATGAATGAAGAGGAAACGCTGCAGCTTACCATGGCCATGCGGGACAGCGGAGAACATCTGGATTTGTCTGCTGTCCGCGGAATCAAAGTGGATAAACACAGTACCGGCGGCGTAGGGGATAAGACTTCCCTGGCTTTAACGCCTATGGTGGCCGCCTGCGGGATTCCCGTTGCCAAAATGAGCGGAAGAGGGCTTGGGCATACCGGGGGCACGATTGATAAATTGGAGAGCTTTCCGGGATTTACAACCGGAATCAGCGCAGATACTTTTTTAAAGAATGTGAATGAGATCGGTATTGCCATTATGGGACAGACAGCGCAGCTTGCGCCTGCGGATAAAAAGTTGTACGCACTGCGTGACGTTACGGCTACCGTCGATAATCTTTCCCTGATCGCCAGCTCTATTATGAGCAAGAAACTGGCGGCGGGCGCAGACGCCATTGTGCTCGACGTAAAAACGGGAAGCGGCGCTTTCATGAAAAAGGAGGAAGATGCGTTCGCGCTTGCAAGGGAGATGGTAACGATCGGCAAGGGCGCAGGAAAGACCACGATCGGCGTGGTTACGGATATGGACCAGCCGCTGGGACGCGCCGTAGGCAATGCGATGGAGGTAAAAGAGGCCATTGATACCCTAATGGGAAGAGGCCCCGCAGATTTTCAGGAGCTTTGTCTGACGCTGGGAACCTATATGCTGCTTGCCGGAAAAAGGGCTTCCGGTAAGGAAGAAGCCGAAAGTATGCTGAAGGAAGTCATTGCAAACGGAAAAGCGCTTGATAAACTGGCTGAATTCGTGGCCGCACAGGGCGGCGACAGTAAAGCCGTATATAATCCGGGTCTTCTGCCCGCGGCGTCGCTTTCGGAGGATGTGACGGCGGCGGAGGAAGGCTATGTCTCCCGGATCGCCTGCGAAGAAGTGGGAATCTGTTCTCTGCTGCTGGGAGGAGGCAGGGAGACAAAGGAAAGCGTCATAGATCTATCCGTGGGAATTTCGCTTCATAAGAAGAAAGGGGATTTCGTCAAAAAAGGAGAATCCATCGCGACGCTTTACGCCAATGACAGAGACAAACTCAGACAGGCCATAAAGCGGTTTGAAGGTACTTACGGCTACTGTGAAACGCCGGTTGAAATACCGTCCGTTATCAAGGGCATTGTGGAATAAAGGACCTGCCTTTTTCATATATATGAACCATGAGAAGAAGAAACCATTTGCAAAACAACGCAGAGTCAGATGATAAAATGACAAAAAAAGAATTACTTGTGAATTCCCTGAAGCTTCCCAGAGATACCATGCTTGGCGCATCGATTTTGACCATTACGGGTAACCGTGAGATCTGGCTGGAAAACTATAAGGGAATTCTGGAATATACGCCGGGGCAGATTCTTTTGCAGGCAAAAACCTGCCAGATCTGCATTGAAGGTAAAAGACTGTCCATTGACTATTATACCAATGAAGATATGAAAATCAGCGGCTGTATCTGCGGAATCCGCTATCTCTGAAAGGGTATGACAGGATATGATCGAATTTTTGAAATTTCTGAAGGGATATGTCTGCATCCGCGTTTCCGGTTTTTCCCCGGAACGTTTTATGAATCTGTGCGGCAACCGGAATATTCTTTTATGGAATATCCGGAAAGAAGAGGACGTTTATTATATGTGCTTAAGCATTGCCGGATTTTACAGGCTTAAGCCGATTGTAAAGAAAACCGGGACAAAGGTAGCCATAGTAAAAAGATGTGGACTGCCTTTTTTTATGCCCGGAATGTGGAAGCGGAAGATTTTCATTCTGGGATTTTTACTGGCGGCGGCTTTCTGGTTTCAGACCTCCCGCTATATCTGGGCTATTGAAATACAGGGGAATTTTATGATTACGGAAGATATTATGATGGATTTTCTTGCCGAAAACCAGGTATTCACCGGAATGAAAAAGGGTAAATTAAATATTGAAGAACTGGAGCAGAATATTCGAAAAGAATTTTATCAGGTTACATGGACTTCGGCAAAACTGGAAGGTACGAAGCTGACTATACAGATTAAGGAAAACGATCTGCTGGATATGGAAGAGGCAGGAAAAAGGGAAGACGCAATGACTGCCAGTAATCTGGTGGCGGAACAGGACGGAACGGTGGTGTCGATGATCGTGCGGGAAGGCGTGCCCCAGGTAACGATCGGACAGGAAATTAAAAAGGGAGATGTGCTTGTGACGGGAAATGTGCCGGTATATCAGGAAGACGGAACCATACGCAAGTACCGGTACTGCAATGCGGACGCAGATATCGTTGTGCAGCATGTACTGCCTGTAAAGGAGACGCTTTCTCTTTACTATGAAAAAAAGAATTATACGGGACGGGAAAAAAAGCAGTACTACCTGGAGCTGTTTGGAAAAACGATCCGGTTTGGAAAAAACAAAGAACCGTTCCGATCCTGCGATTCCATCGAAAGCAGGAATCAGCTTCAGCTGCTCAGAGACTTTTATCTGCCGGTAATTTATGGAAACCGGACTTACCGGGAATACTATGTGGAAGAAAGAAAATATACAAATGAAGAGTCAAAAGCCCTGATACAGGATGAATATAAAAAAATTGTCGAAAGTTTAGAAGAAAAAGGGGTTCAAATTATCGAAAAAAATGTTAAAATAGAAACAAATGATTTGAAATGGGTGCTTTCCGGGGAATTGACCGTGCAGGAGAAAACCGGTAAAAATGTAGCCATTGAAGAGCAGATTTTTACGGATGCGGAGCAAAGCGGAGAAGAAGTGACTGAGGACGAATAATGGAAACAGAGCGTTTATTGGATGTTTCTGTGGAAGATATGCGTAATATTTTCGGAAAGCAGGATCATCATATCAGAAAACTGGAAGAGGATTTACATGTTAAAATCGTGGACCGCAATGGAGCGGTGCGGATTATGGGTGAGGAAGCGCAGGCGGAAAAAGCATACAGCATTTTAAAGCAGCTGGCGGAATTATCCAGAAGAGGGAATGAAATCGAGGAACAAAACGTGGATTATGCAATTACTATGGGAATGGAAGAGAAGGAATCGGTATTGACAGAAATTGACAAGGATATTATCTGTCATACCGTAAACGGCAAACCGATAAAGCCTAAGACACTGGGGCAGAAACAGTATGTGGACGCCATAAGAAACAATATGATTGTTTTCGGACTGGGTCCGGCGGGAACCGGCAAGACGTATCTTGCTATGGCTATGGCGATTACGGCTTTTAAAAATGACGAAGTGGGAAGAATTATTCTGACCAGGCCGGCCATTGAAGCGGGAGAAAAACTTGGATTTCTGCCAGGGGATCTGCAAAGCAAGGTCGATCCCTATTTAAGGCCTTTATATGATGCCCTGTATCAGATTATGGGGAGCGAAAGCTTTGCAAGAAATATGGAAAAAGGGCTCATTGAAGTTGCGCCGCTGGCTTACATGCGGGGCAGAACCTTAGACAACGCCTATATTATTCTGGACGAGGCGCAAAATACGACGCCTGCGCAAATGAAAATGTTTTTAACCAGAATCGGTTTCGGCTCCAAAGTGATCGTTACGGGAGACGCTTCGCAAAAGGATCTTGCGCCCGGTGTGAAATCGGGACTGGATGTGGCGGTCAAAGTGTTAAGCGGTATTGAGGACATTGCTTTTTGTAATCTTACCAGCAGGGATGTGGTGCGCCATCCTCTGGTGCAGAAAATTGTCAAAGCCTACGATCATTACGAGGCAAAAGAAAACTACAGAAATAGCAGGAACAAACGCAATGAAAGAAAATAAAGGGATATGGAGATTTGCGGATTTTTTTACAGCAACGGCCATTTTTTTTATTATTTTTCCGGGAACCGGGTTTTTCAGTTTTTTATACGGACTGGACGAGCCGTCCATACTGCGCAACAGCGTAGCGGCCGGATTGGGAATCGGCATTGTGCTGTTTCTAATGGCGCAGGCCAAAGAATATAATTTATACGATTATGATAACCGGGATTATTACGGACGGTTTTTTCTTTGCTTTCTGGCAGGATTTCTGAATACCGTAATCTGTGCGAAGCTGCCGGCGGGCGGCTGGCCTTTTGTACCGTTGTTTGTGCTTCTGGCTTTATTTTCCAATTCTTTCATTGGAGTTTGCGCAGGAAGCGTTTTATTAATGATCAGTATGCTCCTGTCCGGCGCGGGAATCGGCGTTTTTTTTCTGTATTTTATCAGCGGAACCGCGGCTGTCTGCGTATTTCGCAATATTAACGGCAACTATAAAGTGGGAACGCCGATTGTTATTTCTTTGATAGTCCTCACGGTTTCCATGACGGCGGAGCTGATTTTGTTTGAGAATGAAAAGCTGAATCTTGATATGCTTTTAATTCCCTTTACCAACCTTGCGCTGACCTGCGTTTTGCTGATCGTAATTTTGAAACTGTTTTTTCATCTGGTCATTTATAAATACCGCGAACGGTATTTGGTAATTAACGATCCCGAATGTCCGCTTCTTGTGCAGCTTAAAGAACATTCTAAAGAGGAATATTACCGCGCGGTACATACGGCATATTTAAGCGATAAAATTTCCAAGAAGCTTGGATTCGACGATCAGGCGGCAAAGGCGGGGGGATATTACCATCGTATCGGATGCCTGCAGGGAGAGAATTCATGGGAAAATGTGAGGGATATCTGTCTGGAATATGATTTTCCGCCGGAAGTGCTGGCGATTTTGCAGGAATTCCTGCAAAAAGACGGGAAACTCCTTCATAAAGAGTCTGCAGTGTTATATTTCGCAGACGCGGTGGTAAGTTCCATTTTATTTTTAATTGCCAAGGATGCGGACGTAAAGCTGGATTATGACCAGATTATCGACACTATTTTCCGGAAAAAGCAGGAGGACGCCTGCTTTGGAGACTGTGAGATTTCCTTAAGGGAGTTAAACCGGATGAAGTTAATCTTTAAAGAGGAGAAACTGTATTATGACTTTTTACGTTGAAGATGAAAGTAAACGGGAATGGCCTTTTTCGGTTCGGAATTTACTGGAAGCAGTGGCAATACAGACTCTGGCGGAGGAAAAGTGTCCTTATGAGGTTCAGGTAAATCTTCTGGTTACGGATAATGAAGGGATCAGGGAATTTAACAGACAGTATCGGGGGCTGGACCGGGAGACGGATGTATTAAGCTTTCCGAATCTGGATTTTGAAATACCCGGTGATTTTGGGGCGGCTCAGATACCGGAAAAGGAGGCGGATTACTTTGATCCGGACAGCAAAGAATTGATTCTGGGCGATATTATTCTGTCCGGTGAAAAGGTTTTGGCACAGGCGGAAGAATACGGACACAGTGTGCGGCGGGAATTTGCCTTTCTGATTGCCCACAGTATACTGCATTTATGCGGCTACGACCATATGGAGGAAGAAGAAGCGAAGACAATGGAAAAGCGGCAGGAATCCGTACTTGCGGCGTTGGGAATTACAAGGGAGAAACCGGATGAACCAGATGGATGTGAAACGAAAACGATATGCGATCGTCAGTAATATTATTTTTATTATAAATATACTTGTCTTATCCAATGTCACAGGCGAACAGGGAATCGGTTACCTGGCGGGCGCTTTCGAATGTTTTATCCTGATTTTCCTTTTGACGGCTTATTCTCTGCCGGAGGTAATGGCGAGGATGATTCGAAGCCGTATGCAGAAGGGACAGGGAAAAAATGCGCACAGGGTATTTAAGGCGGTTCTGCTGCTTTGCGTTTTATACAGCGTTTTGGGAAGTCTTGTCCTTTTATTCGGCGCAGACTTTCTGATGGTAAAACTGTTTCGGGTATCTTACGGAGCGTTTACCTTGCGGCTTCTTATTCCTGCTTACATTCTCTCCGTGTTCGCACAGGCGTACCGGGGGTATTTCCAGGGTATGGGGTCTGCGGTTCCCACGGGGATATCCCTGATATTGGAAAAAATTATTTTGTTTGTTACGGGACTGGTTTTTTGCTTTCTGTTTGGCAGTCACGGAAAGAAGGTTTCCGCGCTTTTGGTAAATCCTGAATTCCGCGCTTCGTTTTCCGCCGCAGGTATAGCGGTGGGACTGGATCTGGCCATGTTGTCCGCGGTTTTGTTTCTTTTATTTGTGTACCAGACAAATAAAAGAAACCTTAAAAATAATGCCAGAGAGACCATGCGCTTATCGGAGCGGATGGGTGAACTTGCTTATAGTGTGGCGGCGGCAATGCTTCCGTGGGCGGCTTACGGACTGTTGGCGCGGATTCCGGTACTTGGAGGGATGGCTCTTTACCAGCAGGGAATTATGGAGGACGTCAAGGGCGGGATCGGTATTTGCGGCGCCTTTTACGGAAAATATCTGGCGGTCGCGTTACTTTTTGCCATGGCGGTCAAACTGCCGCTTGTATCTATGGAAAGCGCTGTTTTGGGAGCGTATCGCAAGGAAGAATTTAAGTCAGGCCGGGAAAAGCTGTCATGGGGAATTCATTTTGTGATTATCAACGGATCGTTTCTTGCGGTTATGCTTGCCGTTTTGGGGGATTCCCTTATGGCCGGTTTTTTTGCGGGAGATTCCGGACAGGCCGGAAAGCTTTTGCTTTACGGGTCCTCTTTCGTTTTGTTTTTCCTGGCGGGTTCGTTTTTCGGTGATATACTGATTGGCCAGGGCAGAATGAATACGGTGCTTTTAAGTCATTTTGCAGGAGTTCTGGTATTTTTCCTTTATGGAGGAGTCAGCAGCCGTATGGCACATTCCGGAATGGAAGGTATTGTGATTGGATTAAGTCTTTGCTGGCTGGTTATTACCGGTATTACCGGTTTTGGAATTATGCGTTTTATGAAATGGGAACCGGAATGGGTGTATCTTTTACTGATCCCGGTGGGGACTTCCGCGCTTACCGGAATTCTGGCTGTGCTTTTGAACAAAGCGCTTTCAAATCTGGCTGGGAAAGGCGTTTCTTTCCTTATTTGCTTTATTATGGGAATGGTCTGCAATTTTGTCCTGCTTTTAGCCCTTCGGGGATTACGCAGGGAAGAACTGGCGGTAATTCCGGGAGGACGCCTGTTAGTCCAGTTTGCAAAAATAATCCGTCTGTTATAAGATTTCAAATGAATATTTTTGTCAGATAGGCTGATACTGATAACAAAAGAAGTAATGGAAGGTTTGTTATGAAATTTGTGAAGAGTATCAGTTTATTTCTAATTATACCGGCGGTGATTTTTGTATTGGGCTTTTTCCTTGGCGGGCGGTTTTCAGCCTTTTTTTATCCGGGAAACCGTGCGGAACGGATTTATGCCGGCGAAGAGACAAAGAGTGAGTCTTCCGGGAAATCCGCCGTTCCCGAGAGCCGGACGGATCCGGGGCTGCAGAAGGAATCTGTTCCGGATGTGGAAGAAAAACCCGGCGTGATACAGAAGGAAGACGGTACGCAAACAAAATTCCGGGCGGCATCCGCCTCGGACGAACAGCTGGTCGATGCGGATACAAAGTTCATAGTAGAGGAAGTCGATCTGCGCCGTGATACGCTGGTTGAAACCCAGTGGCAGTTACCGGAAAAATATATCGGCATGAACCGGGAAGAATTTCTGCGCGCCATGGACGAGTACGAGCTTTCCCCGCCTCTTACGGAGCTGGAACGCGGTTTTGTCAGCCTGGAAGTAAAATCTTTCTCCAGTGATAAAATTCTGGTGCGTATGAATTATATCTATACGACGCCCACGCGCAGTTTCTATTTAATGGCGGAAAAGCATTATGTTACGGCTTACTGCGACGACAAAAAGACGGTTTATATGAAAACGAACATTCTTCTCGAGCAGCTTCCGGACGATATACAGCAGCAGATCATCGGCGGAATGTATATAGAAGACGAAAAGACATTATATGATTTTCTTGAGTCCTATTCCAGTTAGGCGGGCAGAAAAGTGCAGGAAAGGATAAATCAATGAAACACACTGTGGCGGTAATCGGCGGCGGCGCATCAGGCATGACAGCCGCCCTTTGCGCGGCGAAAGGCGGCGCAGCGGTCTGTATTTATGAAAAAAACGACAGAGTTGGAAAAAAGCTTTTAGCCACCGGCAACGGCAAATGCAATTTTACCAATCTTTTGCTTGAAGAAAATTCCTATAACGGCGGAGGAAAAGAACAGGTACATAAGATACTGGACAGATTTTCTCCCCGGGACTGTATCGCTTACTTTGAATCCATGGGAATGCTTACAAAAGAAAAAAACGGTTACCTTTATCCGGCATCGGAACAGGCCTCGACGGTTCTGGATCTTTTGCGGATGCAGCTTGGATTTTACGGAGTTTGCGTGAAGACGAATTGCGAGATCGTACGGCTTTGTGAGGAAAACGGAGAATACAGGCTTTTTGGATACCGGGACGGTAAAAAGGAAAGCTTTTCTGCGGAGAAGGTAATTATAGCGGCGGGAAGCATTGCGGGAATCAAAAATAACGGAAGAAGCGATCCCTACGGGCTGCTTCGGACTCTGAAGCTGCCTCTTGTGCCGGTGGCGCCGGCCCTGGTACAGCTTTGCTGCGGGGAAGCTTATCTGAAAGCCGTGGCGGGTGTGCGGCTTCAGGCATGTATTTCTTTATGCATCGACGGAAAGCCTGTCTGCCGGGAAACGGGAGAAGTCCAGCTTACCGATTACGGCGTTTCAGGAATTCCGGTATTTCAGTTAAGCCGTTTTGCGGCGTACGGTCTTTTGGAAAAACGAAAGGTGCAGGTACATATAAACAGTCTTCCCGGCTTTACGGATGAAGCGTACAAAAGCTTTCGGAAGAACCGGCGGATTCAAAACGGGGAGCAGAGCGCGGAAGAATATTTTCTGGGAATCTGCCATAAGAAGCTGATACAGTTATGGTTAAAGCTTTCCGGCATCCGGCCGGGAGAAAAGGCGAAAGATATACCGAAAGAAAAAATGGAAGCCATGTTCGGTTATTTCCGGGATTTTCCCTTAACCGTGGAGAAAACCAATTCCTTTTCACAGGCACAGGTCTGCGCCGGAGGACTTGCCATGGAAGCCGTGGATGAAAATCTGCAGCTGCACAGATATCCGGGAGTTTATGTGACCGGGGAATTGCTGGACGTGGACGGAAGGTGCGGCGGCTACAATCTGCAATGGGCTTTTGCAAGCGGATACACGGCCGGCACACACGCCGCAGCACAACAGAAAAAAGCAGGAAAAAGAATATGATACAGATTACGCAGTTAAATATGAGGCCCGGACATTCCCTGGAAGATTTGAAAAGAAAAGCCGCGAAGACGGCAGGCTGCAGCCGGGAGCAGATGTCGGAATTTAAGATTGTCAAAAGATCTTTGGACGCCAGAAAAAAACCGGATATTTTCTTTAGCTATTCCGTGCGTTTTTCCGTGAAGGAGGAAGCGCTTTTACTGAAAAAAAGAAAAGATAAAAGAGTCACGGTCTGGGAAGAGAAGCCGTACCGTTTTCCGGAGCCGGGACAAAAGACGCTTACGGAAAGGCCGGTTATTATCGGTATGGGGCCGGCGGGACTTTTTTGCGGCTACTATCTGGCAAAACACGGATATGCCCCCATTCTTTTAGAGCGCGGCCGGGACGTGGATCAAAGAAGTCTTGATGTGGAGAATTTCTGGAAAACAGGCACGCTTTTAAAAGATTCCAACGTGCAGTTTGGAGAGGGCGGCGCAGGTACTTTTTCCGACGGAAAACTGAATACTTTGATAAAGGATAAAGACGGACGAAATAAAGAAGCGCTGAAAACTTTTGTGGACTGCGGCGCGCCGGAGAACATTTTATACGACGCAAAACCCCATATCGGAACCGATATTCTTCGGAATGTTGTAAAAACCATGCGCAGCCGGATTGTCAAGTGGGGCGGCCAGGTATATTTTGAAAATAAAGTTACGGATATTTTGACGGAAAACGAAAAACTGACGGGTCTTTTGGTTGAAACGCCGCAGGGAACGAGAGCGCTGCCGTCATCCGTCGCGGTTCTGGCGGTGGGACACAGCGCGAGGGATACTTTTCAGATTCTTTACGATAAAAAAGTACCCATGGAAGCAAAGGCGTTTGCCGTAGGATTCCGGGTACAGCATCCCCAGAAAATGATTAATGCGGATCAATACGGATTGGAAGAGACAAAGCTTTTACCGGCGGCGTCCTATAAACTGACTGCGCGCACGGACAGCTTAAGAAGCGTTTATTCGTTTTGTATGTGTCCGGGAGGATACGTGGTGAACGCGTCTTCCGAAGAAGGAAGAGTTGCCGTAAACGGAATGAGCTATTCGGACCGGGCGGGAGAAAACGCCAACAGCGCCGTAATCGTATCGGTGACGCCGGAGGACTTCGGTTCCTGCCATCCTCTGGCAGGCGTCCGCTTTCAGAGGGAACTGGAAGAGCGGGCTTTCCGGGCGGGGCGGGGAAAAATTCCCAGCCAGTACTACGGAGATTATAAAGCGGCGGTACTGGGACGGCAAAAAGAAACTTTTACTCCCGGAATCAGGCCGCAAATATGCGGGGACACATTCTTTACGGATATATCCAGGATCCTTCCGGAAGCATTAAACCGGTCGTTCGTGGAGGGCATGGAACAATTCGGAAAGATTCTTCCCGGATTTGACAGACCGGATACGATTCTTTCCGGCGTGGAAAGCAGGACCTCTTCCCCGGTCAGAATTTTACGGGGAGAAAGTCTTGAGTCGTCGTTTTCCGGTTTATATCCCTGCGGGGAGGGAGCGGGCTATGCCGGCGGAATTATGTCGGCCGCCATGGACGGGCTGCGGGTTGCGGAACAAATTGCCTCCGTATATAAAGTACTGGACGAATCGGGCATTTTCCAGTACACTGAAACAGAACGAAACGATGTAAAGGAAGATTAAGATAATGAAAGAAGAACAGATAAAGAACGGCCGGGCGCTTTTTAAGGAGAAAAAAAGAATCGTCGTAAAAATCGGTTCCTCCTCTTTGCAGCATCCGCAGACGGGAGAACTGGATTACGTAAAACTGGAGCGGCTGGTCCGGGAACTGAGCGATATAAGGAATCAGGGAAAAGAAGTGATTCTGGTTACGTCCGGCGCGATTGCCGCGGGAAAAAGCGCCGTAAAGCTGCAGGAGCAGGACGGTGTGAAGCAGTCTCTTGCCGTAAAACAGGCGTGCGCGGCGATCGGACAGGCACGGCTGATGATGATTTACCAAAAGCTTTTTATGGAGTATAACCAGACCTCGGCACAGATTTTAATGACCCGCAACACGATTGTGGATAATATCAACCGTTATAATGCCCATAATACGTTTTCGGAGCTTTTAAGAATGGGTGTGATTCCCGTTGTAAATGAAAATGATACGATTGCCACGTATGAGATTATCTATGGCGATAATGATGTCCTGGTTGGCGATAACGATACGCTTTCCGCTGTCGTAGCGGCTTTGGTGGAGGCTGATCTTTTGATTCTTTTGTCGGATATCGACGGGCTGTATACGGACGACCCGAGGAAAAATCCGGAGGCGCGGTTTATCGATACGGTGGAAGAACTGACGGAAGAACTGATGCAGATGGGAAAGGCTTCCACGGGAAGCAGTGTGGGAACCGGAGGCATGAACACCAAGCTGACGGCGGCCAAAATCGCCACCAATGCGGGCGCGGACATGGTGATTGCGGACAGTACGGATATCTCCGTTTTACATAGAATTCTGGAAGGAAAGAAAGTGGGGACGTATTTTGCCGCCCGCCGGAACGAAGATTTTGACCTGCCGGGATTCGTGGAGAATCTGCAGCGCTAAAAGGAGGAATTCAGTGAAACATTATACTACGATCGAAGACATGATCAAACGAATTAACGAACTATACCATAAGTCCCAGGCGGAAGGCCTGACGGAAGAGGAACGGAAAGAACAGGCAGCGCTGCGCAGCGAGTATGTGGCGAATATACGGGAAAACCTGCGGGGACAGCTTAATAATATTGATATTCAGAATGCAGACGGAACCATTGAAAACCTGGGTGAAAAATATGGGAACCGGAAAGGGCACTGATTTTTTGCAAAAAAAAGAACTGCGTGCGGAAATTCTTTCACGCAGAGACGCGCTGCCGGAAGAATCACGTAAGCGTTACAGCGAAAGGATACGGGAAACACTGACCGGAAGCCGGATTTTTGAATTGGCTTCGCAGGTTCTGGCCTTCGTAAGCTTCGGCAGCGAGGTAGATACGCTGCCCGTTATGGAAGATGCGTGGGAACGGGGAAAGGAAGTATACTGTCCCAGAGTGGAAGGGGATACGCTTTGTTTTTACCGGGTGTTTTCCATGCGGGATTTGGAGCCCGGGTATCGGGGAATTTTGGAACCTGCGGCCGGGTTGAAGCCTTATGTGCGGGACGGTATGGCCCCGGTATTGCTTCTGATGCCGGGTACTGTTTTTGACAGAGCCCGCAACCGGATCGGTTACGGAAAGGGTTTTTATGACCGTTTTTTAGACGGATGCACAAGGTGCAAAGAGGCAGACCGGTTTATTACGGTAGGACTTGCCTATTCGGTGCAGATTGCCGAAGAGGTTCCTTATGAGACACACGATTATAAACCGGATTATGTAATAACGGAAACGGAAGTTTTAGACAACGGTAAAGGAGAGCGGGAATGGATTTAACGGCAATGGGAAAAGCGGCAGGGCAGGCAAAATATGCGCTGCAGAAAATGAGCGGAGAGGACAGGAACAGATGCCTGCTGGCTGTGGCCGCGGCGTTAAGGGAACAGAAAGAGAAGATTCTGCTGGCTAACGGGGAGGATGTGCGTAAGGGAGAAGAAAAAGGCATGCATCCGGGCCTTGTTGACAGACTGCGTTTAAGTGATGCGCGAATTGAGTCTATGGCCGAAGGGCTGGAAGAAATCTGCAAACTGGACGATCCGGTGGGAGAGGTCTTGGAACGGTTCACCAGACCCAACGGACTTGAGCTTCGAAAGGTGCGGGTTCCGCTGGGGGTGATTGGGATTATTTATGAGTCCAGGCCCAACGTTACGGCGGATGCGTTCGGATTATGTTTTAAAACCGGCAACGCCGTGATTTTGAAAGGAGGAAGCGACGCCCTTGCGTCCAATTCCGCCATAACGCAGATTATCCGGGAGAGTCTGGGAGCGCAGGGCATTTGTATGGATGCGGTGCAGTTGATTGCATCCACGGACCGGGCTGTGACGGCGGAATTTATGAAAATGAACCGTTATGTGGACGTTCTCATTCCCCGGGGCGGGGCGGGCCTGATCCGCAGCGTTGTGGAAAACAGTACGGTGCCCGTAATAGAAACAGGCACGGGAAACTGCCATATATATGTGGACGAAGACGCGGATATCGGGATGGCCGTGGACATTATCCTGAATGCCAAAACCCAGAGAATAGGCGTATGTAACGCCTGCGAATCGTTGGTGGTGCATGAAGCGGCGGAAAAAGAGCTTCTGCCTGTGCTTGGCGAGGCGTTAAAGAAAAAACAGGTCGAAATCCGCGGAGACCGGCAGGTAAAAAAATGGATTCCCGACTGTACGGACGCCACGGAAGAGGACTACAAAACGGAATACCTGGATTATATTCTTTCCGTTAAGACAGTATCTTCCGTTTCGGAAGCCATTACACATATCAATACCCATAATACAAAACATTCGGAAGCCATTATTACAGGTAATAAGGAACATGCGGAACAGTTTTTAAAGGAAGTGGACGCCGCCTGTGTATATGTAAACGCGTCTACAAGATTTACCGACGGGTTTGAATTCGGTTTTGGGGCGGAAATCGGAATCAGTACCCAGAAGCTTCACGCAAGAGGGCCTATGGGGCTTAAGGAACTGACCTCTTACAAATACATTATTCAGGGAAATGGACAAATTAGACAATAATAGTCTAAAAATGGCAAAAAATTTCAAAAAATTTTAAGGAAATTGATGCAATTTTTTGATATAATTGATATAATGTAGGATATAGAGAAAAACAGATCCTATATCGGGAGGCGCCTAATGAAAAAGATTTCAACAAAAATTATTTTGTCGATTGCACTGTGTGTTATTTTAACGGCGGTTGTGATCGGAACAATCGGTGTTTATTCCGCAAGGAACCAGCTTCTTCCGGAAGCGGAAGGAAGAATGCAGGCTCTGTCAAAGGAATATGCCAACGAAATTGATATTACTTATATCAAATGATTTAGGTGTCAAAAGGTACGTCCTTTTTGAACGATAACTGTTCTTTGAA
>CAJUNP010000039.1 GCA_910587935.1 uncultured Lachnospiraceae bacterium | reverse complement strand
TATGCTGGCTGTGAGGTTTTTACCTTTTCTCAACTGTCAAAAACAGGATTATAAAGAAAATCCTGACTATTTTCAATAAAAACTTTTTCAATTTCAATAATTTTTGTTTTTTTTACTAAAACAGCACATTTTCCACATACGAAGCATTACAGTTCTTCCACAAAAAATGCTAAGTCACAGATTCTAACCTGTGGCTTAGCACTATGTTTTGGGCTTTCACTCTCAAAGACAGATTTCAGGACTTAAATAAATCCTCGAAAAAATCAACAACCTTCTTCAAATTTTTTGCTGCAATGCTGAAAGATGCCGTCCTGCTGCCTGCATACCGGGCGTTTACTCCCGTAATAATGACGGCAGCTTTGCCCTTGTTGACATTGTTCATATAAGTTACTTTATAATCCATGTCTCTCTCCAACGTAACATACTTATTGCCTTCCCTGCACTCCACTTTTACAAAAGGCTCCACTTCCTTCCCGGTGTACTCCAGCTTTGTCACCTTTTGGGTACATTCCTCATCCTTATAGAACGTTACTTTTGCCTTTGACAAATCATAGACTTCTCTGCCGGTTTCCGCCGAAGTTCTCCGCACTTTGTACTCCGCCTCCAAATACGTCTCCGTATCGCCGGGCGCAGGCGCATAGTTTCCTTTTCCGATAATCTTTACATAGATGGTCGCTTCGGAATCTTCAGACGCCAGTGCAAGTTTGTTTCTGCTGCTGATTTCTTCTCCGTCTTTCCTTTCCGCCGTCTTGTAATACTTCACGGTATAGTCGGAAGCCTTAAGCGCCACGCCGTCCAGCGTCACATAGGGCCTGGAGATATAAGTTCCTGCCCTGCCGGTGTAAACCTTGTCTGCCAGCGCTGCCTTCAGGCCGTCCATCTCCTGGCTAAGGGGCAACGCATTAATCAGGAACTCGCCCTTAACCGCCTTGGTTCCCTTGTAGCTTCCCATGAAGGTTACTGTGTATTTTGCCCTGGAATCCGTACTGCTCACTTTCTTATTATTTTTGTAGGTAAGCTTATAATCCCTGCCTTCCGTTAAAACTATGTCTCCGGACTCTGTGCTGCAGGTAACGGTCAGGTCTTCACCGATGGTGACCCCACCGCTTTTGAACGTATAGCCGCTCTCCTTTACACCGCTGATCTTCATGGCGCCTGCTGCCGCGGCCAGCGGTTTGATCTTATAAGACTTCGTAACGCTGCCGCTGTATTCCCCCATGCCCACTACCGTGAACTTTATGGCGCCCGCATCCGTGATATTTTCCGGATATAACACGATATAGTCTTCATCCGGTTTCAGATCCTCCCCGCTCTTTGTATCCTTCACGGTAAAGGATATTTTCTGCTCTTTTCCGTTGTAGGTCAGCTTTTCTTTTCCCGGAATCACTGTAAATTTCTTCAGCTCGCTTTTTGTCCTGACGGTAACGTCCACTTCCATCTCACCGGTATAATTACCCCTTCCGGTGACCACAAGTTTACCGTCCTCCGTAAACCGGCTCACGGCAGTCAGTTCTCCGTCTTCACCGCGTATGCCCAGCGTATAATCCCTGGCTGTCAGTTTCGCATTGTTGTAAACCAGCACGGGAGCAGGTTTGCTGCCCTCCGCAATCATAATGTTTCCAACCGTCACATCATCGTCCCCGATATTCTTGGGCAGAATGTCAAAGGTCGTGGATACGCTGCCGGACAGGTTGCCTTTACCGGTAACCGTGATCTTCGCCTTGCTCTTTGCAGTGCTCACTTTCTTGTTGCCGCTGTACTTCACGGTATAATCTGTACCCTCCGCCAGAAGCTCTCCATGATTGTATACCCTGATGGCAGGCTTCACTGCGCTGCCGGTATATACGTAACCGCCTTTCTGAACCAGTTCCACATGCATGCCTTCTTTGTCTGCTGGAGGTACGGGTATATCCGGCTCTTCCGGCACATCCGGTTGTTCCGGCGTACCCGGTTCTTGCGGTATATCCGGTTGTTCGGGTTCTTCCCCGGAGCCCTGACGCTCCCTGTAAAGCATGATTCCCTGTTCCAGTCCTGTAGGGAAGTACTCATATGCCTGATCGTTCTCGTCGTACATCGCCGTGAAAGGTAAAGCAATCTGCAGCTGAAGGTTCGGAAATGTCCTGATTTGGACGATGCCTGCGCAGTTTTCAAACATCTCCTCCGCATTTGTAACTTTGCCCATATCCCAGCCGCTCAAATCAAGGCTTGTAAGGCCGGAACAGCCATAGAACATCCTTCCCATATCCGTGACCTGCGAGGTATCAAATCCGGACAGATCAACCTCCGTAAGCCTATCGCAGTCTTCAAACCAGCCGGATGCCGACTCCACATTTTTCGCAGTAACCACTGCTTTCGTAAATTTGTCCTTATAAGCTTTCCATGCGGAACCATCCGGATTTGGCTCTACCGCAGTCTTCTCTCCCGCTATGGTTAATACGCCTCCATAGGTAATCTCCCATGTAATTCCCGACTCGGTTCCGGAATACCATATCCCATTTTTCCCATACAGTTCCACACTTTCAGACAACAACGGAAATTCGTGGTATTCGCCGCCGTCCCTGTCATACATAGTTTCAAGAGGCAGCGCAATCGGCAGCTGAAGATTCGGGAATGTCTGAAGCCGCATAATGCCGCTGCAGCCCTTAAACATGTTATCCGCATTCATCAGTTTCCCTGTGTCAAATCCGGACAGATCGACCTCTTCCAGCTTTTCACAATCCTCAAACCAGCCGGCCGCCGACTCTATATTTTTTGCAGTGACGACCGCTTTCCTGAATTCGTCCTTATATTCTTTCCACGCTGAACCGTCCGGGTCCGGTTCTCCTTCGGTTTTTTCTCCCGATATAGTCAATGTGCCGTCGTACGTAGTATACCATACGATTCCGGACTCATCGTCTCCATAATAAACAATACTTGCATACAGCCAGATGCCCTCCGGCAAGTCTTTTGGGAAAGCTGTATATCTGTTACCCTGCTTATCATACATTTCCTGACTTGTAACCTTAGGCAGTTCAATATCCACTTTAAGATTAGAAAAAGTTTTGATTTTGGTAAGATGACATGAATAAAACATCTCTTCTGTATTGGTTGCTTCACCCATAACCCAGCTACTCAAGTCAATGCTTCTCAGACTGAGACAATTCCAAAACATAGCCTGCATATATTTTGCGTTTCCGATATCCCAGCCGCTCATGTTCAGACTCTTCAAATTCTCCGCCCAGGCAAACATATAGTTCATATTTATAACATTCTCTGTATTCCAATCGCTTAAATCCAGATTCGTCAGACTTCTGCATTTCCAGAACATCCTTTGCATATTTTTAATATTTCCTGTATCTACTCCTCTTAATCCTGTCATATCCAGACTTGTCAGCTCTTGGCAATTATAGAACATATTTTCCATGTCCGTTACCTGTGAAATATCTAATCCGCTCATATCCAGACTCGTCAGGCCTATACAATCTTTAAACATCCCTCTCATATTCGTAACCTGTGCGGTTTCAAATCCACTCACATCCAGACTCGTCAGACCGCTGCAGCCTTCAAACATATAACTCATATCCGTAACCTGCACCGTATCGAATGCAGTCAAGTCGATCTCTGTAATACCACTGCAGTCCTCAAACCAGTTTGCTGTCGATTCTACATTTTTTGCAGTAACGACTACCTTCGTAAACTCTCCTTTATGCGCTCTCCACGCCGAACCATCCGGATTCGGCTCTCCTGCAAGCTTCTCTCCCGATATAGTCAATACGCCGTCCGAGGTAATCTTCCATGCAATACCTGACTCGGTTCCCGAAAACCGGACATTGTTGTCTGCATCCGCATACAAATATATTCCCTCTGCTAAAGCAGTAGGAAAATATGTTTTGTATTCATTGCGGTACTCATCATACATTACCGGCAAAGGCAGGGCAATCTGCAGCTGAAGATTCGGGAATGTCTTAATCCATGTAATGCTGTTGCAGTTCTTAAACATATCGTCCGCTTTCACCAGTTTTCCTGTGTCAAATCCGGACAGATCAACCTCTTCAAGCCTTTCACAATCCTCAAACCAGCCGGCCGCCGACTCGATATTTTTCACAGTGACGACCGCTTTCCTGAATTCGTCCTTATATGCTCTCCACGCGGAACTGTCCGGGTCCGGTTCTCCTTCAGGCTTTTCTCCCGATATGGTCAGTACGCCGTCGTAAGTAATATACCATGCGATACCGGATTCATCTCCTTCATAGATGGTCTTCGCATACAGCCAGATACCCTCCGGCAAATTTGGGGGAAAGGCAGTATATCTATTACCGTCCTTATCGTAACGAATACCTGTAGGCAGTTCAATATCCGATTGCAGATTGGAAAAGGTCTTGATTTTGGTAAGAGAACATTGGTCAAACATCTTGTCCGTATTCGTGGCCTCACCCATCACCCAGCTGCTCAAGTCAACACTCCGAAGGCTGTTACAGTAATAAAACATACCCTGCATATTCACAGCGTTACCGATATCCCAGCCGCTCATGTCCAGGCCCGTCAGGTTCTGCGCCTCACCAAACATATGGCTCATATCTTTGACATTCTCTGTATTCCAACTGCTTAAATCCAGATTCGTCAGACTTCTGCACCCCCAGAACATCAATGACATATCTGTGACATTTCCCGTATCTAATCCGCTCAAATTCAGGCTTGTCAGCCCCCGGCAGTTATAAAACATATTTTTCATGTTCGTGTTCTGCGACATATCGAGTCCACTCAGATCCAGACTTGTTAAACTACCACAAGCGTAAAACATATTTTCCATATTTGTAACATTTTCGGTATTGAATCCACTCAAATTCAAACCCGCCAAACTGCTGCAACCTGAAAACATACCATTCATATTCGTGACCTGAGAGGTATCTAAGCCACTCAAATCTAAACTCGTCAGGCCGCTACACTGAGAAAACATCTTGCTCATATCCGTAACCTGAGAGGCATCAAAAGCGGACAGGTCAATCTCTTTTATAAAATCACCCTCAATGCCTACGTCAAGGCTGTTGCTACAGTCAAACCAACCTGCCGTAGAATCAATATTCTTTGCCGTAACAACTATCTTGGAAAACTTTCCCTTGTATAGCCTGATCCATTTGGCTACCCTGGGGTTCGGCATCCCCGCCGTCTTTTCTCCTGATATATTCAGTACGCCATCCGAGGTAATCTCCCAGGTAACGCCGGACTCTTCGCCCGAATAGAGTACCGTACCCTGCCCTTCCGCCGCAAAAGTCTCCGGCTGTATCGTACTGCTGTCCGCCTGGACCGTGTCCAAACAGGTATCTGATTCTAAAGATACTTCATTTCCAGATACCGTATCCGATTCTGATTCCGGCCCCGGTCCAGACCCGTCGGACACACTGTCAGACTGCAAAACGTCCTCGAGACACATCTCTTCTCCCGTCTCCGCCGCCGAAACCGGCATAGGCGCCATGCCGCAAAACATACATAAAATTGTAAAATATACAATCATCTTTTTGAACATATGAGATACATCCTCTCCACAAAACTTTAAATACTATGGCACCTCTATTTTCAAAACAGAGATGCCATAATTAAACTCATACCGCTATTATAATATATGGCCCTCCTCACGGAGAGCCATATATGCTATAAATTATCAATAGACTAATTCGTAATAACCTGCTCGGTCTCTTTGTCGAATACATGAATCTTCTCAACGTCGAGAGCAAACTTGATGCTGTCGCCAGGTCTTGCTGTAGTACGGGAATCAACTCTTGCCGTGATCGGGAACTCTTCCAGATCAAAGTATAAGTAAACTTCTGCACCGAGCAGCTCGTATACTTTAACCGTTGATTCAAATACACTCTGCGGTGAAGTCTCGATAAACATCTCGGAATCGTATACATCCTCAGGACGGATACCAAAGGTAACTACCTTTCCGTCATATTTGCCTTCGATCAGCTTCTTGGACTTAGCAGGAGGAAGAGGAATAGCATGGCCTGCAATATTCAGGCTTGCTACGTCTCCCGATACGGAAACGGTTGCATCCAGGAAGTTCATCTGCGGAGATCCCATAAATCCTGCTACAAACAGGTTCTGAGGCTTCTCGTAAAGGTTCTGAGGCGTATCTACCTGCTGAACAACGCCGTCCTTCATAACAACGATTCTGGTACCAAGCGTCATAGCCTCGGTCTGGTCATGTGTTACGTAAATGATGGTGGTGCCCAGTCTCTGGTGCAGCTTGGCAATCTCGATACGCATCTGTACACGAAGCTTAGCATCCAGGTTGGAAAGAGGCTCATCCATAAGGAATACTTTCGGATTACGAACAATAGCACGGCCCATGGCAACACGCTGTCTCTGTCCACCGGAAAGAGCTTTGGGCTTACGGTCAAGAAGCGGGGTCAGGTCAAGAATCTTCGCTGCTTCTTTAACCATTTTATCAATTTCATCTTTCGGTACCTTTCTTAATTTAAGTCCGAATGCCATATTGTCATATACGGACATATGCGGATACAGAGCGTAGTTCTGGAATACCATCGCAATATCTCTGTCTTTGGGTTCCACATCGTTAACCATTCTGTCACCGATCCACAGTTCACCAGATGAAATATCCTCCAAACCTGCGATCATACGAAGAGTAGTAGACTTACCACAACCTGAAGGTCCTACGAAGATAATAAATTCCTGATCTTCAATGTCAAGATTGAAATCCTTAACCGCCTCAAACCCGTTAGGATAAACCTTGGTAATGTTTTTCAGTGTTAAACTTGCCATTACTTTTTCCTCCTGCTATCTAATTTGATAATTAGTTATTTATTATGATTAACTCTGTACATAGTATACATTAAATCATGTGGTTTTTACTATACCACTATTCCACAAAGATTTCTCTATGGATTGTATGAATTGCTTAGATTCACCATATATTTTATTCTTTATCGTCAACTTGACCAAATTTTTCTTTTGAATACCGGCATTTTGTACACAGTGCATTGTCTGTCAGTTCTGCCTTAAATCCCGTGTATCGTCAAAAAACGCCAGCTGATTCTTTCCTCTTTGCTTCGCCTTGTAAAGAGCCTTATCCGCCGCTTTGTACAATCCCCGGAAATCCCTGGCATCCGCCGGAAAAACAGCGGCGCCGATACTGGCCGTTGCAGAATACTTGACATACCCGCCGGCCCTGAAATCCTTAAAAAACAATTCCAGCTTTTTTGCTTCTTTTTGAATAACGGCATCCTCTTTCAGATCTTTCAAAAGAATCATAAATTCATCTCCGCCGATTCTTCCCACAATATCAGATGCCCGAAACTGCGCCCGGAGCTGATGCCCGAGAGTACTTAAAACTTCGTCTCCGAAAGCATGGCCCATGGTATCGTTTATCTTCTTAAAATTATCTACATCCAGCAGAAACATGAGCGCCTGCTGATTGCCATGTGATTCCATATATGCCTGGATTTTGCGCTCGGTAGCCAGCTTGTTGCTTAAACCGGTCAGCAGATCCGTATCCGCCTTATTGGCAAGCGCCTCTCTTTTTTCCGCGTCGCGGATTCTGGAAATAATGTTGATGACTACCATAACGCCCAGAAAAACAATAATGCAGATTACAAGCCGGATCATCAGCTTTTGCGTGTTGATCCACTCCCTGCGCTGCAGCATATCCACATATTCTTTATTCATAACGATAACCATCGTCCAGTTATTAATGCCAACCGGCGCAAAAATAATCGCTTTGCTTTGGCTCCGGCCTTCTACAAATACCACATCCTGCTGATGATTCTGAAAGCGGTTATAAGACTCCTCCACTTCCTTCCTGTTGGAAGCATATTCCAAAACCCCGCCCCAGAAATCATCTTTCGCAAAATGTTCCTGTATGGCTCCCGCTTCGCAAATCTTCCCGCCGCCGTCACTCAACACCGCATAGTATCCTGACACGCCAAACTCCATCTTTTTGACCATGCCCGCAAATTCGTCCGGATCAAAATAACTGTATAAAAATCCTACTACAAGATTCCCCTTATGAATGGGAACCGCCGATATAATGCAGGATTTTCCCGTTACTCCGTCGTCGGAACTATACGTATACTTCTGCGTGGCGCCGACCGCATCCAGAAAATAATCGGCGGAACCGATATTAACCAACGTCCCTTCGTGGGTCACGCCTTCCCCGGTTATATCGCACATTACAACCAGATAGGCGTCCGTATTTTCCTGTCCTGCCGCCGCTACATTCTGTGCAATCTCCATATCCTCACTGCTGTAATTCTCCATAAAATCCGCCAGCGTTTCGGATGCGGTAGTCATGGCGTATAATTTATTTTCAAACTGCCGTGCATACCCTTCCGCCGCGGCAATTAAAGAATCTTTAACTTCCTGATTCTCTTTTCTGCCGTTGGTTATGTAAAAATGCACCAGCATTATGGTAACTATAACCGCCAGAATCGTAAATGGAATACA
Organism: uncultured Lachnospiraceae bacterium; assembly: GCA_910587935.1. Lineage (GTDB taxonomy): Bacteria > Bacillota > Clostridia > Lachnospirales > Lachnospiraceae > MGBC143606. Next base: position 15,937 of record CAJUNP010000039.1, on the reverse strand, counting down.
CCATTGTACAATTGCATATTTCAGACGTTTATCTTTCATTCTGCCCCCAATCATGGAAATTCTGTTTACATAGCCCGCTACACGCCGTTATCCTCATTCACCGGTTCTTCCCCGTCGTCAAGAACCACATGAAATTCTTCTTCTCCCTGCGTTTCATCCTCGGGCTCAAACTTTTTAAATGTGCCGGAATACATCCATGCGCTCAGGTATCCCGGAAGCGCTATACCAAACAACAGTACAAGAGGTATCAGCCGTGGAGCCAGAACCAGCATTGCTACGGGAATAATTCCCATAAACACCATTGCAATTGCCTTGGGCACGGCCATAATGCTCATAATACAGCCGTTCTTAATCGTATTTTTAACCGTATTGTCAAAATGGGAGAGCACCGGGAAAATGTAAGAGGACACTATCAGCAGCAGAATCCCTACAGCCATTACGGCAATTTTCACCCATCTCGGGAAATTGATTCCCGAAAATGTCATAATTATATAATCACCTGCAAAAACCAGAATAAACAGAATCATAATGAGCCAGATAACGGTAGCCTGCTTAAAATTCATCTTAAAGGACTTGAAAAAATCCTTCACTATGTATCCCTCTTCGCCGCGTACCATTTTGAGCATGACGTAATGCATGGCCGTATTGGCCGCCCCGATTGTAAAAACCGGAAGACAACACACCGTCATCAGCAGGTTCAGTATCATCAGGTCTGCCATACGGCTCAAAAAACGCATAACCGGACTGTCCAGATCAAAAATTTTTCCCATTCGTATCCACTCTCTTTACTTTTTATTTTCCGTTATGAACTCTTAGAAAACGCACTCCATGGGCGTATATATAATCCCCTGTTTCGCCATCTGCGGTCCCAGGTCAGCAAATCCCATCCGGTGGTAAAAACCGATCCCGAAAGGCGCCGCAAATACGGTAACACGCCGACAGCCGGATTCTTCCTTTAAGTACGCGAAAATATACTGCAGCAAAGCGCTCCCCACTCCCTGCCTCTGGTACGCCTCATCCACAAACAGAAGAGAAATATGACTCTCATTGCGCAGTGTAATCATTCCGATCACACGATCTTCCAGACAGGCGACAAATAATGGATATTTCCCATCCGCAAACATTCTGAAAAGAGACTGATCCGTGATAAAATCGTTAAAATTCCTGATTCCTTCCGGCAGGTAATCAGCCGCTTCAAATCTTAAAAAAGTCTTCCAGGCAAGATCCATTGCCGGCTGCCAGTCATCCTGCCAGCCGGGCCTGACCTGAAAAGAAGCCCGCGCTTTCATTCTAATCCCCCATGCATCAAATAAGCTTATCTAATAAATTATAGCCGACTTCTCTCCATATTACAAGAAAAATCATTCCACCTTATTTTTAAGGGGCAGTCCGTTTGCGACGGCATACGCATTTTCCAGCGTCTCAATGGCGATTGCCTGCATCGCCTCGCTGGTGAAAAATCCCATATGGGACGTAATCAGTACGTTTGGAAACGTTGTAAGTCTGGCAAGATTTTCATCCGTAATAATTTCCTGGGAGCAGTCTTCATAGAACACTCCGTCCTCCTCCTCGTATACGTCCAGGCCTACTCCGCCGAATTTTTTGTTTAACAGACCCTCAATCAGCGCTTCCGTATCGATCAGCGCGCCTCTGGAAGTGTTCACCAGATATACGCCGTTTTTCATTTTTTCGATTGACTCTTTATTGATAATATGGCTGGTCTGGTCTGTCAGAGGACAATGCAGGCTGATTACATCCGCCTTTTCAAACAATTCCGGAAGTTCCACATAATCCACCTTGAGACTTTTATCGGGATACGGATCGTATGCCAGAATACGCATCTGCAGCCCCTGGCAGATCCGGATCATGGCCTGGCCGATTTTACCGGTTCCGATAATCCCTGCAACTTTATGATTCAAATCCGTTCCCATAAGTCCGTTCAGGCTCATATTAAAGTCCCTTGTCCGGTTATATGCTTTATGGGTGCGCCTGTTTACGGTAAGAATCATAGCCAGCGCAAATTCCGCCACCGCCTCCGGCGAATAGCTCGGCACGCGAAGTACGTCGATCCTGCCTTTTGCCGCCTGGATATCCACGTGATTAAATCCCGCGCTGCGCAGTAAAATGGCTTTTACGCCCATCTCGCACAGACAATCGATCATCTGCGCATCCATCTTGTCGTTTACGAAAATGCAGACGGCGTCATGTCCTTTTGCCAAAGCGATCGTATCATGATTACAGGGCAGTTCAATAAAGTGAATGTCAAAGCCGTATTCCTTTCCCAGAGGCTCGAACCAGGTCTTGTCGTAAGGTTTGGTACCATAAAAAGCAATTTTCATTTTGATTCTCCTATCTTTTTTGTTATCAGATAGTGTATTAAAATTAAGAAAGATTATTCCTGTTTACTGTTTTTTCAATCCACTGCCAGAGATCTTCCATCACCTGTCCGCGGTCTTTTTCATTTAACAGCTCATGGCGGTCCGACTCATACAGTTTCAGGGAAAGCTGATTCATACCCGCCTTTTTTAAGGAATCATACGCCGCACGTACGCCTTTTCCGTAATTTCCCACCGGGTCGGCGTCCCCGGAAGCAAAATGCACCGGCAGATTTTCAGGAATTTTCTCCAGATTTTCCTTCTTCCGAATACGGGAAATCAGCGTAAAAAGCGTGGAAAACCCGTTTACCGTAAAAGTAAAGCCGCACAGGGGATCTTCCATATATTCTTTCACCTTGGCTTCATCCCTGCTCAGCCAGTCCATGGCCGTGTTGGGAGACGGAATTTTTTTATTGTATGCTCCGAAAGCACCGCGGTCGATCAACCTGCTGATGTGATTATCTCCGTAAAACAGCTTCTGTATTCCGGCTGTCAGTTTGGAAACCGCCAGCAAAGCAGCCGACTGCATCCCCGTTCCGAGAATCAGGGCGCCGTCTATCCCGCTTCCGTACCGGCACAGGTAATTGCGGACAATAAAAGATCCCATACTGTGCCCCATGAGAATATACGGAACTCCGGGATACGCTTCCTGCGTCATTTTCTTCAGTCTGTGCACATCCCGCACTACTACGGTAGCAGGGTCCTGCTCACAAAAATAGCCGTAATTTTTCCCTTCGACCGCCGATTTTCCATGTCCCAGATGATCCTCGCCGGTAACCACAACACCCCGGTCCGTCAAAAACCGGGCGAACTCTTCATAACGGTCCGCATATTCCGCCATACCGTGTACTATCTGAACAATGCAGACAGGTCTGTCCGTCTCCGGTGTCCACCGAAGAGCGTGGATTTTCGTCCTGTTATCTCTGGACGGAAAATAGAATTCTTCTTTTTTCATAAGCGTCACCTGCTTTCCGTAAAAATGATATTTATATTTTAACAGATTTCTGCGCCTGACGGCATCTCTTTTTCAGGAATAACCAAAGCCAGTTTCCCTTCTTCATCCTCCGCGCATAACAACATTCCCTCGGAAACAATTCCCGCAAGGGTCGCCGGTTTCAGGTTCACCAGAACCATAACCTTTTTCCCTACCATTTCTTCCGGCTTATAATAAGCCTTGATTCCCGAAACAATCTGTTTTACCTGACTGCCGATCCGCACCTGAGAACAGAGAAGTTTTTTTGATTTTTTAACTTCTTCACAGGCTATGATTTCCCCGACCTGAAACTGCAGTCTGGCAAAATCATCGTACGTAATCTCCGGTTTCTTCTCCAGATCGATTCCTTTCTCCGACTCCTGCTCTTCAACGGCAGGCTCTTTTTCCGCTTTTCTCGCCGCAAACATGGCTTCCGCCTTTTCCACCACTTCTTTTGCGTCTAATCGTGCAAATAAAATCTCCGGGGCGTCGGTTACTTTCGTACCGGAAGCATATTTTCCGAATACGGAAAGCTCTTCAAAACCGCGCAGGGAAGTACGCAGCTGCCGCGCAATTTCAGCCGCCGCGGAGGGCATAAAAGGCTCCAGAAGGGAAGCGCCGATTACAATACTTTCCACCAGGTTATATAAAACCGTAGATAAACGTTCGCTTTTAGCCTCATCCTTCGCAAGCACCCACGGTTCCGTCTCATCGATATACTTATTGCAGCGTTTAAACAACGCAAAAATTTCCGTCAGGGCATCCGCCACACGCAGCTCTTCCATGCGTGCGGATACTTTTGGCAGGGTTCCCGTAACAACGGCTTTCAAATCTTCATCAACCGCCTCTTTTGCGTTTTTGTCCGCCACAACTCCGCCAAAATATTTAAGGCTCATGGAAATCGTGCGGTTAACCAGATTGCCCAGAGTATTGGCAAGGTCGGAATTCAGACGTTCCACCATCAGTTCCCAGGAAATTACGCCGTCGTTCTCAAAGGGCATTTCATGAAGAACAAAGTAGCGCACCGCATCCACGCCGAAAAAGCTGACAAGATCGTCGGCATAAATTACGTTCCCTTTGGACTTGCTCATTTTTCCGTCCCCCTGCAGCAGCCACGGATGTCCGAAAATCTGTTTCGGAAGAGGTTCGCCGAGCGCCATAAGAAAAATGGGCCAGTAAATCGTATGGAACCGGATAATGTCTTTTCCGATCAGGTGCAGATCCGCAGGCCAGAGCTTTCGATACTGCTCCGTGCTGCCGCCGTCCGCGTCATAACCAATTCCCGTAATATAGTTGGTCAAAGCGTCCAGCCACACATAAACTACATGCTTATCGTCAAAATCCACCGGAACGCCCCACTTAAACGAGGTTCTGGATACGCACAGATCCTGCAGGCCCGGCAGAAGAAAATTATTCATCATTTCGTTCTTGCGTGAAACCGGCTGGATAAACTCGGGATGCGTCTGTATATGCTCGATCAGGCGGTCCGCATATTTGCTCATGCGGAAAAAATAAGCTTCTTCTTTTGCAGGTTTTACTTCCCTGCCGCAGTCCGGGCATTTTCCGTCCACAAGCTGCGACTGGGTCCAGAAGGACTCGCAGGGTGTACAGTATAAGCCTTCGTAAGCTCCTTTGTAAATATCCCCCTGTTTGTAAAGCCGCTTAAAAATCTTCTGTACCTGTTTTTCGTGAAAATCGTCGGTAGTACGGATAAAGCGATCATAAGAGGTATCCATCAGATCCCACAGTCCTTTTATTGTCCCCGCCACGTCATCCACAAACTGTTTAGGCGTAATTCCGGCTTCCGCCGCTTTCAGTTCGATCTTCTGGCCGTGTTCGTCGGTTCCCGTCTGAAAAAATACGTCGTATCCTTCTTTTCTCTTAAATCTGGCAATGCTGTCGGCCAGAACAATCTCATAGCTGTTGCCGATATGAGGCTTGCCGGAAGTATACGCGATTGCCGTCGTAATGTAATATTTTCCTTTGCTCACAATAAATCTCCCTTCTTTTAATTAAAAAAGCCCGCCTTCCACCAGAAGACGAGCCATAACCCGTGTTACCACTTCCATTCGTCTATCCCTTACGGAATAAACCTCATTCACCGCTATAACAGGCGGACCTGTTGCAGCCTGGCCGTTGTCCGGTTCGGTGCACTGCTCCAAAGCCATCTTCCCCCTGTATTCACTCCATTCCTCTCAGCCTGCCGCGCCGGTCAGCGCGCATGAAATGTTCTCTGTAAAGCCAGGACAAGGGTACTCTCTTCTTCACTGCATTTTCTTTGCCTAAGATTATCATAACGGGCCTGAATTGTCAATCACGGCTTCCCAGCTTGCTGTAATCTCCTTTTTTATTATAAGAATCCAACAGATAGCTGTCGTCCGTAATAATACATTCGATTTCCTGCTCTTCCTGGCGGAAAACGCTGAGCCGGCTGCGGTTTTCTTTTTTCCGCTGGGCCTGGCTGCCCTGTCTTCCCGTTCCGGTCTGCAGGCTCTGTTCCTGTTTCAGGTGTCTGGTCAGAGATCCCCTTATCTCTCCGAAACGAATTCCAATCTTTGTTTTCAGATTATGAAACCATGAATTCTTCGGAGGCAGAACACCCGCCGGCACAAAATAGGACGCCCTGTCCGCGGCTGTTTTTTGATCCGGTAAAAGCTGCGTTACAACCTCCTGGCCCGCCGCCGCTGCCACGGCTGCATCATTCCCTTCCGTTCCGGCTCCCGTTCCGATACCAAAAAAACTTTTTATTCCTCCACCCGTGCGTCTCAATAACTGTTCCACCCATTGCAAAAGATTCAGGCGCGGCTCCTGCTCCGTAATAGTCTGCACACTTTCGCCGACGCTCATACGCGCGGAAGCGGCAGTACCCCCGTTCATCTTATGTGTATCTGCATGAACACATTCCGTTACACGGTGTACATGTCCGTGCACACCTTGATTGTTGACGCCGCTGCCGATTCCGTTAATCATTCTAATCCTCCCGGATACTTACATCCCCGCTGGTGGTATGAATATCGATTATATGTGCCGTTCCCTCTCCGTAAACGCCCTGCGCACTGCTGCCTCTTTTATTAAAAGAAAGAAATTCGTCAAAAAAAGTATGGATCTCTCCGCTGGTCGTTGCCGCTCTAAAATTCAATGCCGTATCGCGGGGCAGACCCACCGATACTTCACCGCTGGTACTGGAAAGGGTAAGTTCTCCCTGCAAAGCCTTAAACTGCAGACTGATATCTCCGCTGACCGTTGAAACTTTGCCGGCTCCGGTTACCTGTGCAGCCGATATCTCGCCGCTGGTACTGGAAAAACGGAAATCACCCGTAAGACTGTCTACACAAATATCACCCGATATTGTACTAATACCACAATCTCCCGTTTCTGTAAAGAGGGTAATTTCTCCGCTGGTCGTTGCAAGCTTTACATCTCCTTTCGCATCTTCTATCCGCAGGTCGCCGCTGGTACTGGAAACATTAATTTTTCCTGCTTCCACCTTAGTCAGAAAGATTTCACCGCTGGTACTGGACGCCTCAAAATCCGCTTCCGTGCCAAGGCAAAAATCAATCTGGGAAGAAATATCCCCGCTGACAGTCTGTACCTGCAGATTCCCCTGCCATGTATCCGGCAGATATACTTCCGCATAGCCGCCATTTTTGTCCCTTCCAAAAAACCCGAAATTGATAAGCTTTCCGCGTCTTTTCCCGTTGACGATAAGTGCGCCGCCCTTTTCCTCAACCGTGGTTTTTTCCCCTTCCGCCAATTCCTTATACGCATATTCCTTAATCTCGATTTTATCCTGGCTGCTCCGATAAAAATATACGTCCACAGGATTATTATTATAAAGAATCTGCAAATCCCTGACTGTTTCCGCCGGCGCCTCGTATTCCAGCGCCAGACAGACGTAATCCGCATTTTCCCGATCGCGAAGCCCCCACCCAAAGGGATCATGCCCGTTCAAAGCATATACCAATACGCCGATACAGAACAGCATAATACCTGCAAAAATGGAAATAAAAATAATTATAACCTGCTTCATATGTTCGTCTCTCCTTGATACATTAGATTTCCTTAACTCTTTATTTTCTTAAGTTAAACAGCAGTTCCGCAATAGCTTCCGTGCAGCCGCCGATGAGAAAGATAAGCCATGTTATATGCCACGCGTTAGTTGTAAAGCTGATCAGAAAATACAATATAATAACAAGCATCCAGATAATGCTTCTTATGGCATTGCGAATCGCCTTGTCCCGTCTGCTGCCGCTGCTGCGTTCTTTATATTCTTCCACCAGATTATCATCCTTTTTCTTATATTCGGGATACAGATTAGCAATATATACAAGTATGCAGGTAGGCGGAATACATACCGCTATCGCGGCCACCAGTCCCAATGTGGTCAGATCAAACCGCCACCGCCAAATCTCTTCCAGCCATACGAACAGGAAAAAAATGAATCCTGCAAAAATATAGAGTCCCACGGATACAGCAGTCAAAACTGCTTTTTTTCTGCGCTCTTCTTCCGTCATGGTATAGGAAGTTTTCTCCTCCAGTTCCTCAAAAAGTTCGCTGACATCTCCTATGGAACTGATGACATTCTGCCATGCATCCTCTTCGGAATATCCCTCCGAAAGCAGATCCTCATACTTATCGCTGGCGTTTCTTGTCATCTCTTCCTTTAAGTCCATTGCCTTTCTTGTCTTAGGCGCTGTCTCAAACAGCATATCCATATGTTTTCTGATCCGATTGTTCATAATCTTTCCTCTGCCTTTCTATTTTAATAATTTATCAATAACCTGCTTTGCCTCTTCCCAGTCTCTTTTGTAAGATTCGTAAGCTTCCCTTCCTTTGCCTGTGACAGCATAATAGCGCCGTCTTGCGCCGACATTCTCATCCCCCCAATATGTATTGATAAAGCCTGCCTGCTCCAGACGCCGGAAAGCGGAATACAACGTCGCTTCCTTAAGTTCGTACTTGCCGTCTGTCTTTTTTATAATATCCTTATTGATTTGATATCCGTAACTGTCATGATCCAGTAAATGTGACAAAATAATGGCCTCCGTATGCCCTCGTAATATGTCGGAGGTAATCGACATAGGTTTCAACTCCTTTCTGTTTTATCTTAAAATAAAAAGTATCACATCTTTAATTATAAAATATATCAATATACTTCGCCTGTCAAGGTATATTTGAATTTTAAGTATATTAAAGGCATAAAAAAAGAGTCTTGCTCTACGGACGATTTCTCATCCATTTCGCAACACTCTTTTCATTCTGATTTAACACGGATTCTTAAATAAAAGCTTTACAAACCACTTGACACTGACAAAAGCCGCTCCCACGCCGATCAGGAGGCCGCCCAAAATATCCGTGGGAAAATGTACAAACAAATACATTCTGGAAAATGCGATCAATGCGGCAAAGCACAGGGCCGCTGCGCCGGCTTTTTTATTGTGCAGAAAAATCACGGCCGCCGCGCTGAAACCATTCATGGTATGCCCCGAAGGAAAAGAGTACTCTCCCGGCATCGGAACCTTTAAAATCACGGTCGGATCAACCATAAAGGGACGGGGGCGGGCAATCATATTTTTCAAAAGCAGATTCCCTCCCACAAAACACAGCGCCATAGCCGCCATCATCAAGATTCCGCACCGTCTTGTCTTTTTAAAGCACACAAGAAGGACTGACAGTGCGATCCAGAACAAGCCTCCATTGCCTAAAAAGGACACGAAAATCATAATCGGATCTAACCACGGAGCATGTATATTTTGTAATGCGTGTAGAATTGAAAGTTCCATTTTAATCCCCATACATATCGCAGGCGACGCTTGCGATACTGCTCAAATACGAAGTGTTTTATCTGTATAATGCGTCCTCCGGCAATTCGGGAAGACCGTCAAAACCGGCCTGCAGATCTGCGTCCGTAGGAATATAATCCTGCATCTGTCCGTCGTTATATTTCTGATAAGCTACCATATCAAAATATCCCGTGCCGGTAAGTCCGAATACAATCGTCTTCTCCTCGCCGGTTTCTTTACATTTCATTGCCTGATCGACAGCCACGCGGATTGCATGACTGCTCTCCGGCGCCGGAAGGATACCCTCCGTGCGCGCAAACTGTGTCGCTGCTTCGAATACGGCCGTCTGTTCCACAGATACCGCTTCCATAAGACCGTCGTGATATAACTGGGAAAGCACAGGGCTCATACCATGATAACGCAAGCCGCCCGCATGGTTTGCGGAAGGAATAAATCCGCTTCCAAGAGTATACATTTTAGCCAGGGGGCAGACCATACCCGTATCACAGAAATCATATGCAAATTTACCTCTGGTAAGGCTCGGGCAGGATGCGGGTTCTACCGCAATAAAACGATAATCCTTTTCGCCGCGCAGCTTCTCCCCCATAAAGGGTGCAATCAGCCCGCCCAGGTTGGAACCGCCTCCGGCGCACCCGATAATCACGTCCGGCGTAATATTATATTTATCGAGAGCCGCTTTTGTCTCCAGCCCGATAATACTCTGATGCAGCATAACCTGATTTAATACGCTTCCTAACACATAACGGTAACCTTCCATATGAGTCGCCGCTTCAACGGCTTCGGAAATAGCGCATCCAAGACTTCCCGTCGTACCGGGATGCTCCGCTAAAATTCTGCGTCCCACCTCTGTGGTATCGGAAGGAGAAGGCGTTACGCTTGCTCCATAGGTTCGCATCACTTCGCGCCGGAAGGGCTTTTGTTCATAGGAAACCTTCACCATATATACCCGGCAGTCCAGCCCCAGGTATGCGCTTGCCATAGAAAGCGCCGTTCCCCACTGGCCTGCTCCGGTTTCGGTAGTAACTCCCTTTAATCCCTGCTTCTTAGCATAATAAGCCTGCGCAATTGCGGAGTTCAGCTTATGGCTGCCGCTGGTGTTGTTTCCCTCAAATTTGTAGTAAATCTTTGCCGGCGTATCCAGAGCCTTTTCCAGACAATACGCCCTCACTAACGGAGCCGGACGGTACATTTTGTAAAAATCAAGTATTTCCTGCGGTATAGCAAAATATGCGGTATTGTCATCCAGCTCCTGTTTAATCAAATCATCGCAGAACACCGGCTGCAGATCCTCAAACGACATAGGCTGCAGAGTACCGGGATTTAACAGGGGCGCCGGTTTGTTTTTCATATCCGCACGGACATTGTACCATTGCCTTGGCATCTCGCTTTCTTCCAGATAAATTTTGTAAGGAATTTTCTTTTCGCTCATACTTATACCTCCATATTGCCAACAACCCGCGATTTTGGTGTCAGCACAAATTTGGTGAGTCTGTTTCGGGAAGGGGTCCGTATGTCTTAAGAAACATAAAAAAACACCCTCATCCCAACTACTGCCGGGACAAGAGCATATAATCCACTCCTGCGGTGCCACCCTGCTTAACGCCTGCGCGTTCACTCACTGCATACATTCATATGCCGATACGGATTACGGTGTATCAAGCCGTCGCATCTACGGAATATACATTCCGTTCGAATTGCCCTCCGGAGCCCATTCTTCTCCGCATATCATACTGCAATCCCACCGCCTGCAGCTCTCTGAAATGAATCTGACGAAAAATACTTCCTCTCCTTCAACGGTTTAAAAGCTATGAAGTTTCTGACTTCTGATTTGTATTATAGGCCTGTAATCAGACTTTTGTCAACCCTGTTTTCAATTTTTCTGTTTCCTTTTTCTGTTTCCTTTTAATTACCCTCTCTTGACAAGGACATACATGCCCCTTTAAGGAATAGCAAAAGTAACAAATTCCGAAGTCAAAACATGGTCCTTCGGACCGTTATACCGCATATAAAGCTTATACTGCGGATTATATTCTTTCATAAGTTTCGGAATCTCATATATATGATGATTGTTGTGATATGAACAGACCGCCAGCTTGGGTTTATCTTCCCGGATATGCCGTTGGGCGCCTTTCATTGCTTCAATTTCGCTTCCCTCGATATCCATCTTAATAAAAGTAACCGGCTCGGTGATATCATCATCCAGCTTTACCATGGCAATTTCGGAACCGCCCTGCGCACTGACGGCATTGCTGGAGGAATCGCCTGTAAAATCCGCTATATGCACGGATCCGTTCCTATTTCCTACCGCTGTCTGCCGGTATACAATATTCTCAAAACCTTCCAGCCTTTTCTTCATCTCTTTCATGGATGCATCCGTCATTTCATAACAATAGATACGCTTATACACTCCAAAGTTATGGATAAAGGAAAGAGCCGAATCTCCGTTATACGCCCCTAAATCAACCAGACATTCGTTTTCATCACATTTTAAAATATCCAAATCATAGTAATCGTCGTAGTTATTCTCTTTTATTGTATTTTTATATTCACAGTCAAACGTGAGCCAGTACTTTAAAATTCCATAAAGAACCTTTTTAGAACGATAGTCGGCCAGATTTTTTCAAGACAGGCAACGCTCTCTTGTACCAGCGCTTCTTCGCTCATAACCGCTGCGTGGGAAAGCAGCACATGAAAATCATAATCAATCCGGTTAGCCAGAGCCTTGCGGCACTGCAGTTCTTCATTCAGCAGATCCAGCCATCGTATATACTGCCGCCCAAACAAAGCAGAATCTTCCATACATTCGCCAAAGGGAAATGAAGGAAGCTTTCCGCAGCCGAATAACTCCGTATTGATTCTTTCCGCCGTACCTGATATCTCATAAAGCAGTTCGTCGTCCACGCTTTGAGACTGCTGAAAAACAACTGCTATTTTCTGCAAAGACTCCAAAATATTTTCCAGTTGAATTAATTCCTGTCGCATTATTATTTCCTTTTACGCGCAGACTAAATTTGATTCACCCGCGCCTGCATCGCCTTTATGTTTTCCGTAATATTACCGCTAAAAACAGAAGATCCCGCCACAATGACGTTCGCGCCGGCTTCATAAACCATATTAATATTATCGAGCTTAATTCCTCCATCCACCTGCAGGTCAACCGGACGCCCGCTTTCCTCTATCATTCTTCTGGCTTCCCGCAGTTTTTCCGTAGATGCGGGAATATATTTCTGTCCTGCAAACCCGGGTTCTACGCTCATAATCAGCACCATATCCAGAATATCCATCCAGGGAAGAACCGCTGACACAGGAGTGGCCGGCTTTATGGATAAGCCTGCCCGCACTCCCCGGCTGTGAATCAGGTCTATCGTCTCCCTGATGCAATCGCAGGCTTCCAGATGAAAGGTGATTATATCTGCCCCGCAGTCGGCAAATTCGTTAATATAGCGTTCCGGTTTTTGGATCATAAGGTGTACGTCGAATATCTTTTCCGTTCTGCCGCGGATAGAACGAATTACCGGCATACCAAAAGAAATGGAAGGCACAAACAACCCGTCCATAACGTCAATATGAATATATTCCGCTCCCGCCCTGTCCATTTCTTCAATCTGTTCCCCCAAAACGCTGAAATCAGCCGAAAGAATCGAGGGTGATAAAATCATTTTCATATTACTTTCCGTTCCTTAATTATAAAAATTCCTTTACGGATCTGTAAACGCCCGCTGCATCCAGACCAAATTTTTTAACCAGTTCGCCCGCTGAACCGGATTCGCCAAAAACATCCTGAATTCCCAGCTTTTTCACGGGCGCCGGGTAGTTTGCGCTGAGTGCGTCGCAAACGGCGCTTCCCAGACCGCCGATTACGGAATGTTCTTCCACGGTTACAACCCGGCCGGTTTTCCTTGCACTCTCTATAATTAACGCTTCATCCAGAGGCTTAATCGTACAAATATTAATAACCTCCGCGTGAATACCGTCTTTTTCCAGCATTTCCGCCGCATCTATGGCGCTGTCAACACAGATTCCGGTTGCAACAATCGTAACGTCCCCGCCCTCTTTTACCACGGTTCCTTTTCCGATTTCAAACCGGTATCCCGGATGATCATTAATGACATTGCAGACCGCGCGCCCCAGACGGATATACACCGGTCCGTCATGCTCGATTGCAGCCCGGACTGCCGCACGGGCCTCCACATCATCCGCAGGACACATCACCACCATACCGGGTATTACGCGCATCAGGGCGATATCTTCAATGCACTGATGAGACGCGCCGTCTTCCCCCACGGTAATCCCTGCGTGGCTTGCCGCTACTTTAACGTTCAGATGGGGATACCCGATGGAATTACGGACCTGTTCAAAAGCACGGCCTGCAGCAAACATGGCAAAAGAGCTGACAAACACGACTTTCCCCAAGCTTGCCAGGCCCGCCGCGATTCCCATCATATTGGCTTCCGCAATGCCGCAGTCAAAAAATCTGTCAGGATATGCTTTTGCGAAAAGCGAGGTCATCGTGGAACCGGAAAGATCCGCGTCCATCACCACCAGATTGGAATACTCTCCGCCAAGGTCTACCAGCGTTTTTCCATAGCTTTCGCGGGTTGCGATTTTCTTTTTCTCTTCAGCCATTATGCCTCACCTGCCTTTTCTAATTCTTCACTGATCCGGTTGAGATCCTCCATTGCCACGGCAAACAATTCGTCATTCGGCGCTTTTCCATGCCAGGAAGCGTTATTCTCCATATAAGAAACGCCTTTCCCCTTAACGCTGCGGGCAATAATAGCCGTAGGCATGCCCTTATTCTCTTTTGCCTGTTTAAAGGCTGCGCGCAGGGAATCAAAATCATGCGCATCCGCATGAATGGTATAAAAGTTGAAAGCTTCAAATTTTTTATCGATCGGATAAGGAGAGCACACATCCGCAACGTCTCCGTCGATCTGAAGTCCGTTATTATCCACAATGACACAAAGATTATCCAGCTTGTGGTGTCCGGCAAACATGGCTGCTTCCCAGACCTGTCCTTCCTGAATCTCACCGTCGCCCAGAACCGTATATACACGGTAGCCACGCCCGTCCATTTTGCCGCCGAGAGCCATACCTACTGCCGCCGAAACGCCTTGTCCCAAAGAACCGCTGGACATATCCACTCCGGGAATCGTCTTCATATCCGGATGGCCCTGGAGATAGGAACCAAGCTTCCTTAAAGTAATCAAATCCTCTACAGGGAAAAATCCTTTATGTGCCAATGCCGCATATAAACCGGGCGCTCCATGCCCTTTCGACAAAACAAAACGGTCTCTGTCTTCCTTTGCGGGATTGGCAGGGTCCACGTTCATTTCTTCAAAATAAAGAAACGTATAGATATCCGCAGCGGAAAGCGAACCTCCGGGATGACCGGCCTTTGCACTGTGCACTGACGTAATAATACCTTTACGAACTTCATTCGCTGTTTTTTGAAGTTCCAAATTTGTCATGTTGTATATCCTCCACCGAATGTTTGTGACATTTCCTTTATTACTTTATCACACATGTTTCTTAGCGTCTATAGGAAAAAACAGTAGATGTACCGTAAAATTTTTAGATTTTTTTGTCAAATTTACTTTTTTAATCTAAACGTATAACATCACTTCCGTTTTAAACTCTCCACCTTCTGCCATAATATTTATACTTCCGTTTTCCTCCTCCACAATTTCCCTGACATTTCTTAAACCAATACCATGTTTGCCGCTATCGGATTTTGTTGTCATAAAAACGTTCCCATTTCTTTTTAACATTCCCTCAAAGCTGTTAACTATCCGAATATACAATATGCCCTTGTCCAGTTCTACTTCCAGATATAACTTCTTTTCTTCCGTACGAATTGCCGCTTCTATGGCATTTTCCATCAAATTCCCAAGTATAACATTCAGCTTAAAAACATTTAAACCCGCATTTTCCGGCAGGCGGATGTGGGACTGCACATCCAAAAGCTTTTCCTCTGCCTCCGAAAGTAAATAATTCAGTACGCTGTCTATCCGGCAGTTGCCGGATCTGACATATTCTCCGGAAATATGCATAGCGCGTTCCATGTTTTCCAGATATTCCCTGACTTCATTCACTTTATGACAATCGTTTAAATTTTTCAGTTCCAAAATATGGTGTTTCATATCGTGTTGTAACGACTGCATCCTGCGGCAGGCTTCAGACAAAATCTCCAATTCATTGTCGTATGCTTTCGCTTTTTCCCCGATCATTTCAAATTCCAGCTGTTTCAGGTGATTTTCCAATATTATATGATATAAATAAAAGACCAGTACATTGATCATTAAGAGGCTGACCGATACGGCCGCAACCTGTGTCCGGGTCCGAAATTCATTGGCGACAATATAGAGAATCACAAGGCTGCACATGGGAATCAGTGTCAGAACAACAAAATGATCCGGTATGAAACAGGAATTCCGCCCCCGCATCATACGGTTTATCAAGTACTCGCAGATTAGTATCAGCAAAATGGTAAACAGATACGATATATCGATCTGCATATAAGCCAGCCGCGGCGCCAGCATGGCATACGCCAAAATATCACAGCAAGCATTTAAAACCGCCACGGATAAAATAATCAGCAGTTTCTTGAATATATTACCTTCAAACACGCAGGAAATTGCCAAAATACCTGCAATACTTATCAAAAAGTTTAAAATGGGGATTGCGTAAACGAAGCTTACCAGAATTGCGCTGACGTAATAACCAAATGTAATGATTAGGTAGTCAAAAGGGGATTTGTATTTTATCCTTTTTACGATGGGAAC
>CAJUNP010000038.1 GCA_910587935.1 uncultured Lachnospiraceae bacterium | reverse complement strand
CTGCCTCTTAAGGAGGCAATGGTAAATCTAAATGTCAACATGTCAGTACACTAGTCCCGAACTCACACAGGATAAGGTGGCGCGGTTTATCTATCTTGTAAAACCAAGGCAGGAAGCCGGGGTATCGGTAACAGTTATTACAACAGAGCCGCAGAATATATCTTATGGCAGCCCGGAGTTTCATCAGAGTTTGCTCAAAGAAATGCAGGAAAACGGCATTTATATAATTGTAAGGGACGAGGTGGCGGAATATTTTGCTGTTATAGACGATGAACTTGTATGGCATGGTGGAATGAACCTGCTTGGCAGGGAAGATGCGTGGGATAACCTGATGCGGGTTAGTTCCTTTCAGGTTGCAGCGGAATTGCTGGAAATTGCCTTGGTAAAAGGGGAATAAGAGTGATTTTGTCTAAAGATACCTGACATTAACTTGACATAAGAGGGGTATGGGGCGTTGTGTGTCGAAAATAGTCTGCCGGGGTAGTGAAGTGATTTGCTGACATGTGATCTTAATCATGGAACGTGTTGATGAGGAAGTCAGACTTTTTCCTCAATGCGTTTAGCAGAGGAATGGCTTACGAATAATGGTTTTGTATATGGACAGCGTAGTTTTTTCAATTATCCCACTGGTGACAAAGAATGGTTTCATAAAGACGATATACGGGCAGAAATTGAAAGGTTTTAGCGTTTGTCAGTATAACTGTCCGCTTCTTTATGCTATTCAAATGGGGTAAGTAAGGAAAGATTGCAATAGTAGATATAAGAATGATTTAGAATGGGAGGCACTATTTGGGAATTAATAAGCTTTGATAATTTCCAACAGAATCAAAGAATGTATGGCGGTACGGCTGGAAGAAAAATGGAAATTACATATGAAGGTAAAGACTATCTTTTAAATTCCCAGGGAATTTAAAAGAACAGCAGATGAAAAATATTAATCTGAGTTATTCGAATAGTCCTGTTTGTGAATATAGTGGTTCAAAGATATATGAGATAGTCGGCTTGCCTGTTCACAATACAATTTTAGGAACAAGAAATAGCAAAATTGTATTGTGAAGATTTTTTACAAGATGGAGACAAACTCTATGAGTTTGGTATAATCAAAGTCACTTTTGAATCACATTTTTTAGATTCAAACGGCAATGAGACAAATGGTGTAGGCGTAGACTTGTATGAAATTATGATGACGATACAGGAGCATCCGTTTTTGCAGGATGTTCCGGGAGTAAAAGAGCATTTTTGGAATATGTTCATAATAGATGCGCTGATTGGAAATACAGATCGTAATAACAGCAATTGGGGAATCATTTTAAGAAAAGACGGTTCGAAGGATATTGCGCCGGTTTATGATAATGGTAATTGTTTAAATAGCAAGTGGGATGATGGAAAGATGCGAATTGTAATGAATGATGCTGATAAAATGGAAGCAGAGGCATATAAAGCCCGCAGGTGTATATTTGAATTACATGGGAAACGGGTAAATCCATATCATATAATTGAAAGTAGGGAATATCCGGAATGTTTAGAGGCTGTTTATAGATTGACAACTCAAATAGGTAATAATATGGATAAGATACAAGCATTGATAAAAGAGGTACCAATATTGTCAGAAATACAGAAGAGATTTTTTACATCAATTATTCAATACAGGTATGAAAAAGTATTGCTAGAATGTATAAAAAATGATTGTATACATTAGATTATGGGAAACCGTAAAGGGAGAGGTGATAAAATAATGTATGTGGATGAACAAATAATTTTAAGAGATAATTTGCCGGATGGACTGCAACGCGATTTTATGGAATTACAGGAATATTATAATACAGGTGACTGGTTTATGTTTGATACTGCTTTAGAAGCCATACGTGGGGAAAGGGGCATTGTGCGTCAAGGACAGTATTCCGTTTTAAATACGATGTCTGTACGCTATTTACCTGTTGACAAAACAGAACAACAATAATAACCTAATGTTAAAGGACGGAGAATGTTATAAATTAAAAGTTCTCCCCAAATTGAAAGCAAGAGGTTGCAAAATTGAAAAAACGAATTTTTTCAGCTGTCTTAGCGTTATGCTTATGTATTTCATCCCAGTCAGTGGCACACGCATTTCAGGAAGAACCTTCACAGAACGAGTACGTACTTTCGGAAGATACCCAGGACGGACTGACTGCACGTGACAGTGCGATCCCCACTCCGGCGGAAGCCTATCAGGCCATGATTGCACTGAAGGATCAGGATATGTATAAAGAAGGAACGATCTGGACTAATGATGAGCCGTATTCGGATTCAAAATATTACCATTGGAAAGGCGGTCCTCTTGCCGGAGCGAATATCAGCGCTGTGGGCTGCGTAGCTTTCGCATTTACACTCAGCGATGCGGCATTTGGCAGTCTGCCGGCCAGAATGTACGCGGCGGGTGAGTTTTTATTTGAGGATATAAAAGTCGGAGATATTCTGCGGGTAAATAATGACATTCACACAGTGATCGTGCTTGAGACGAGTGATGTGGGTGTGGTTATTGCCGAAGGCAACGTCAGCGCTGGAGACCATATAGGTAAGGTCCACTGGGGACGGGGAATATCTAAAGAAGAAGTGATGAGAGACACCAGTCATTATATCACCCGCTATCCGGAAGGCTATGTTCCGCCGGATGATGCGGAGGCCGATGAATCAATTGCTGCCGGATCTCTTGAAGGCGGGCTTAAATGGAATCTGACGAAGGCGGGTACGCTGACTGTTTCCGGCAAAGGGGCTATGCCTGATTTCAACAGTGCCGCAGAACAGCCATGGAGCGGCAACAGCAGCCAGATCAGGAAGGTTGTTATTGAAGATGGCGTTACCAGTGTCGGCTCCGGCGCTTTTTGGAACTGCGGGGTTATTAGTGTAGAGATTTCCAACAGTGTGACGAATATTGGCAGCAGTGCTTTTTACGGTTCGCAGATTATTTCCGTGACTATTCCATCCAGCGTGAAATCCATCGGCGACAGCGCTTTCCGAGAATGTCGAAATCTTAGTTCGGTGACTGTTAGCGAAGGGGTGGAAATGATCGGGCAAAATGCTTTTCGTGCGTGCACAGGTCTTACTTCTATAGCTTTGCCTGCCAGCATTGGGGAAGTGGGAAGCGCATCATTTTTTCAATGTACGGGAATGAAAAGCGCAACATTTGCCCCCGGAAGCAAACAGGTGAAGTTAGGTGACAATATATTTACAGGATGTTACTGGCTGATGAGTGTAACGCTGCCCCTTAATATAGACCGCATTGGTGAGGGCATGTTTCAGAATTGCGGGATGCTTGCCGGAGTGGAAATTCCGCAAGGTGCGGAGAGTATCGAAGGGTCAGCATTTGCTTCCTGTTCTGGATTGACCACTGTCATAATTCCGGACAGCGTAACGATAATAGGGATAGCCGCATTTTCAGCCTGTCCCTTGAAGGACATATACTTTACCGGTACGGAGGCGCAGTGGGACAGCATAAGTAAAATAGGTGATACGGCATCGGCAGTGTCAAAGGCAACAATACACTATAACTACACGCCCGTTCCTCCCAATCCTGATGACGGTGACGATAACGATCCCGGCAGCAATCCCGGCGGGGATAAACCTGGCAATTCCTCAGGTGGAAATAACCCGGACAGTAATTTGAATGACAGGGAAGTATATCCCGGAACATCATCCATCATAAATTCAGGCGTAAAAGCAGCTGTGGAAACATGGAAACCTACAACGCCTGACGAGATAAAACGGTATGCCTGCATGGGGAACGAAGCCGTCCGGTATACCCTGTCAAAAGATAATGCCTACCAGATTGCCATAGAGAATGAAGTGCAGGGTCCTATGTGTTTCAAGTCTTTTGAGGCAGTTCTTGGGGATTATACAATTGGCAGAACTTATAACATTTATCCTCTTTCCGATACAATTTACAACATGGAAAAGGAAATACAGTTTACTATAAAAATTCCGTCGGCTATTTATAAAGAGGACAGAGACTATAAGATGATCTGCGTTACCAAGGACGGACAGCCGATTATTTATAATGATTCAGACAGCGACCCTGAAACAATTACGATTAATACTAATAATTTTTATGCGTATGCATTGATTTACAAGCAGACAACACAATAACGTTACAGTCTGCTTTATAGTGATAATCTCCCGTAGAGAAACATCTGCTGCCGCGGACCAAGAGGGATCTTTATGAAAAAAACCATGAAAAAAGTAATATTTATTTTACTGCTTCTTACCGTAAGCGTTTACGCCTTATTCCTGACATATCTGCACTTTTTTGTCCCAGGTGGAAAAGACCTTTCCGGAGAGTGGACTGGCGGACTGGATATGACGAAGCAGGCCGCTGTCACGGCCTTTGGCTGGCTGCAGGAGGTAGAAGCCGTTTCCGTTTCCCTGGAGGATATGGAGTCATATATGCAGGACTTGACCATTCAGGTTAATCTGACTCTGGAGCAGACGGTACGCTCGGGGGGAACTTTTCGCTGTCATGTCCTGCCTGAAAGCTATGATGCCTGCAGGCAGGCGGCTTATGAGGCATTTGCCAGGGCTTTTAGGGAGATTTTAGCTGAGAGGCTTCGCATGGCAGGCCATGAGGAGAATACGGATATGGAAGATATTGAAAACCTGGTGACGGAGACTTTCGGTATGTCCACGGTTTCCTATTTGAAGTCCTGCGGGCCCGCTTTGCTCCCTTCCCTGGAAGAATTGCAGGCGAAATATGATGGCGGTGGCGTTTACGATGCCGCAGGAGGTATTCTGACCAGACAGTTTGATAACGCCCCGTCTGTCACAAAGACGGAAGGTTATATTCGAAAGGGCTCAAGTCTGATTCTGTTCGAAAAAACCGATTCGGATACTTCCGGTCATAGTTCAGATGATTACCCCGTGATATATACTTTGAAACATTCGTCGAATCAATAACCAAAGAGTGAAGGGAGAGCCGATGAAAGCAATATTACAAAAAGCAGGCGCCTTTATAATATCCGCAATCCTGCTATATTCCATTCTGCCTGTCAGGGCAGCGGCAAACTTCGAGATCCCCGGGACTTGTCAGGTACAGACCGATACCGGAGTAACATGCATCGTGAAAACTTTGGATTATGACTACGATTTTAATACTTATTTTTCCCTGCGGGATATGGCAATGGCCCTTAAGGATACGGACAAATCTTTTTCTCTGGAAATTACGCAAAGCGCCGTATCTCTTAATACAGGAAATGCCTATACGCCTGTGGGAGTGGAAAACGCTCCATGGGAAGACAGCGAGAATCCGGATATTTCACTGCGGCGAAATGAATTTAAGGTAAACGGACAAAAGGTATATTATTATACCCTGATTACGAGACTGCCAACCGACTGTTATGATTGCTTCATGATGGCGGCGGATCTGGCTATGATTCTGGATGTAAATATTTCCGTTCCGGCCGCAGGCTCCCTGCAGGTCCACACACAGGATTCTTTCCGTATCTCCCCGGATGTTCTGGAACAGGCCGGTTATTTTTACGGAGTAAACAGTGTGCTGGTGGGAGACGCTACTACGGGAGAAATCTACTACCGGTATCAGTCTGATGCTCCCTGCCCAATAGCCAGCACTTCCAAGCTTATGACTTGTCTTCTGGTTATGGATGCCATATCAGCGGGACAGATTAACCCTGAAAAGATAGTCACAGTCTCTGAAGCGGCCAGTCGGCTGGCCGCTTCAGGCGACGGGGTGATTCCTTTAGAAGCCGGAGCACAGATCACCGTGGAGGAACTGTTGCTGGGCGCTCTTTTGCCATCCAGCAACGAATGTGCTTTGTGTCTGGCTGAAGTTGTCGCCGGCTCGGAGGAAGCTTTCGTCCAAATGATGAATCAGAAGGCGCAGGAGCTGGGACTTTCCCAGGCAATGTTTTATAACAGTCACGGTCTGCCTTCTTACACGGAAGATCCCATTCCATCAAAACGTCAGAACCGCATGAGCGCGGAGGACATGTTTCGTCTGGTTTCTTACCTTTTGAAGGTCTATCCTCAAATTACGGATATCACTTCTCTGGAATCGGCTGCTTTGCAATCTCTTGACTTGGAAGTGCGCAATACAAACCCGCTTTTGCGGAATATGCCCGAAGTCACCGGCTTGAAAACCGGAACGACCAACAAGGCAGGGGCCTGCCTGGTTACAACCCTGGCTGCGGATGATGGAACAGCGGAGCATGATCTGGCAGTAATTGTTCTGGGAACCGAAGATTCCATAGAAAGAGGGCGTGTTTCGGGATTGCTGGCAAGATATGCTTTGGATGTTTTTTATACGGGAACAGAAGCGACTGGAGCCGGGACACAGATTTTTGGGGAGCTGCCTACACATGCCGAGGCGGCGGTGGACAGGATTCTTCGGACTGCAAAAAAACACTGATTTGCAAAACAACGGATCTGTTCATAATTTCTTATTATCACAGTTGAAAAGTCATGAATATCTTAATATGGAATCTATAAAATAAAGGGTATTCCATGAAAAGATGTGTTCCATTAGAAGAAGCGGCGGAAAAGGTCTGCGATCAAAGTTCTGTACCGCCTCTTATATTCCGGCTGCCACCCCAAGAGGGGCGTAAGAGATTGGAGGAAGCCCAGAATACACCTGTGTACAAATATCCTGCGGATATATCCACTGACAGGATTGATACAGGAAAATGGGATTTCGTTCCCGTATACTTTATCAGTCCATGCGAAACTGATAAGATCAGAAGCGTTATTTTTTACATCCATGGAGCGGGATGCGCGGCGGCCCTGCTATTCACAAGCTGCTTTTGTACTATCCTGTAACAAACGCTTGTTTTAACACCCCAACCTATTGTCAGTTTGCCGTCGATTACTATTTATACCGGGAAGGAATGAAATGGTTTTGGGATCAATATACGGCCTGTATGGAAGATCGGAATCAAATTATGGCATCTCCCCTGCGCGCAAGTGAGGAGCGCCTGAAAAATTTTCCGGACACCATGATTATTAACGGAGAAGCGGATGTTCTGCGAAGCGAGGGAGAAGCGTTTGTAAAAAAGCTTCGCTGTGCGGGGGTGGCGGTTACAGCGGTTTTGGTGCCGCGGACGATTCATGATTTTGTTATGTTAAATGCGCTGGATCAGACGAATGCCTGCCGTATGGCAATGGATATGTCAGTTACCTGGATGAATACTTAACAAAGCAAAGGGGACAGTGCGGTTCGTAAGAACTGCGCCGTCCCCCTTGTTCAAGGTTGGTTATTTTTCTGCAAATCCTGTTACCACTCTTTCTTAAGCTCCATATTCCAGTCCACGGAAAAAGGTCCGTTAGCCTGGGATTCCATGCTGCTTACCAGCTCTGCACGCTCGGCGGAACTGCTTTCCGAATCGTCAAGGGACTCTTCCGCCCAATAGGAATAACCATAGAGATAGCTTTTATTAAAATCCTCCCAGGATTCAAAAAGCTCCTGTGATTTTTGGGCGGCCTCCAGCATTTTATCCATAGCCTCCTCATAGGTGCAGTAACCGGATGCGTAGCCAAAGCCCATAACCGTTCCTACCCGGCTTAAATCCCAGGCGGCAAGGGCACCGTCGCCATAAGCGGACCACGCATCATAAGCCGCCAGCAGGCTGATATAGGTTCCGTCGTCCAGATTTTGATCTTGCAGTTTGGCGTCAAAGGAAGCACGGTCTGTCTCATTCGTTCCGCCGTATTCACCAAGGAACGCTAACGCGTCCTGGTTATGGCCTTCATTCATCAGCCAATCCGCCGTTTCCATCAGATCGGAGGCGTTCTCTACGCCCCAGCTGTCCGACAGACTTTGACGGGCCTGGGAGGAGAGAAGCTCAAGCTGGCTCTCGTCCGTATCCATATCTTCCAGCATTTTATAGGTTTCACGGATATTGGCTCCGTTCACGGAGTCCAGAATGGCAGTCATGCCATTGATGAAATCCTTGGTTCCTCTCTGTATGGGCGTTCCGGCAAGGATCTCCAGGGCAAGGATTTGCCTGGCTTCATCTATGTCACCGTTATTTCCCATGATTACCACTGAAAAATAACTGTCCGCAGATTCGGCATAATATCCGTAGGCCTGCCCGCTGGTTGCGCCGCTTCTTGCTACGCCTTCCCTTGCCAGACACTGTTCGGTTCCTTCAGCGGAGGGTGCGTCCGTATCCTGCCAGTCTACGGTCACACCGGAACCGTTTAAGATCATATCTGTTATATAGTCCGCATAATCCTCAAGGCTTTCTACATCGTCCGGATTTCCGGGAATGTTTGACTTGGGACTTCCCAGAGCAACACCGGAAAAACCTGCCCGCTCTGATGCGCCGTCCAATCCCATCATGGATGATCCTGCCTGCAGCGGCATATCTGTCTGTGTAAGCCCTTCAAACAGGATTACCTTATAAGAGCCGTCTGAGGAAATATATTCCTGCGAAGCCGGAAGTTTCTCGGTGTCCCGAGTCTCATTCTGAACGGTGTCTCCGGCAGCGCTGCCAGAGGGAATGTCTGTTGTTTTGGGGGAGTCTGTGCAAGCTGTAAGCATCAGTCCGATGGATACGGCAAGCAATAATATTCCTCTTTTTTTCATAATCCATTCGCTCCTTTGTTTCATTTAATACAGGTGTATATCTGTCGGTTAATGATTATACTATGTTACGTATTTCATTTCCACATAATTTTAAAAATATCTCACTAAATTTATTATTTACGTGTATAATAATGTCAGGATATGGGGGAAATGCTTATGGAATATACATGGAATGATATTGAACGGCACATAGATGCCTGTACGCACTGCCCATTGAGCCGGACCAGGCATCAGCCTGTCATGGGACGCGGAAGCCGTCAGGCTGACCTTATGTTGATTGCCGAAGCGCCCGGAGCGCAGGAAGACAAGCAGGGGATTCCCTTTGTCGGGAAGTCGGGCGATATATTGGACCGTCTTTTGCGGGATTGCGGACTTGACAGAAAAGAAATATATATTACCAATATTTTAAAGTGCCATCCTCCTGGGAACCGTGATCCAAAAGAAGAGGAAAAGGAAGCGTGCTTTCCATATCTGAAATATGAGACATTTTTCCTGAACCCCAAAGTCATTGTCTGCCTTGGACGTGTTGCGGCGCAGCGCATTATTTCACCGGATTTTAAGATTACCAGACAGCATGGCACATGGACATGCCGGAAGAACTGTGCGCTGACCGCAACATACCATCCGTCGGCAATTCTGCGTGATCCGTCCAAGTATGAGATTGTTAAAACGGATTTTAATAATATTGTAAAAAAGCTTTCTGAATGAAATTTTGAAAAGAATTCATCCAAAGATTGTATCCGATAACCTGTCATGGTATACTTATAATTAATATGTCGGTGATAAGAATAATAAATGTTTTTTTAAATATTATTAATAACAGAAGGGGGATTAGATAAAAATGCCATATGTACCAAGGCCCGAACCATGTTTTTTAGATTTGTTTGAATTTTATAAAGTGATTGACGGACGTAAAATATACAGAAGTAAGGACAGATACTTTTCGTGGGACGAATTGCATGGAGAAATAGAAGTGTTTGACAGGAGAGGTTTTCATTTGGGTGCGCTGGACGCCGTAAGCGGAGCACTAATTAAGGATGCGAAAAGAGGGAGGCGTTTACATGTATAAAAATTTTATTTCTGATGTATTGGAAGAAGGCGTGATGCTGGATGAAATAGAAGATTATGTAGAAAAATGGCATACTTCGGAAGATATGGAAATGACGTTAAAAGAGTTTATAGGTCTTGACAATTATGAGTATGAAATGTGGCTTAAAGAGGGAGATGATATTCTCCGGGATGTGCTGTATTGCAGGAGACATGGGCTGGAACTTAAAAATTACTATTCAATGTCGGATGAAGACAGACTTGCGGCGCGGTCGTATGATTTGAATGCTGTAAAAGAGTATAAAAATAATGGAAAATAAGGAAAAAACAGTAAGAAAAATAGCTAATAAAGTAAGAAAAAAATATGATTTGAAGTTTCCCGCTGACTTTGATAATGTATTTAAAGAAAAAGGAATAGAAATAACGGAAAAATCACTGAAGCGGAATGAAGACGGATACTCAGAGCTGAAAAAAGATAAATTAAAAATTGTAATCAATTCAGATATAGAATACATGCCAAGAAAAAGATTTACCATTGCTCATGAGTTAGGCCATATTTTTATTGGCTGGCATGACGATGTCACCATATGCCAGACTGATAATGAATATAGTATGCATAATATGTTGGATATACAGGAAAAAGAGGCTAATGTTTTTGCGTCTGAATTATTGATGCCGACAGACTGGGTAAAAGAAAAAATTGAACGGTATATGCAGCAGGGAATCGATATCTTGGTAAATATATTATGCGAACTTGCACAAACCTCCGTCATGGCGGCGTTTTACGCTTTGGAAAATGCGTTTTCTTCCGGAAACGTAATGATTGTTTACATGGGAGAAGCCACTTTTGGAAAAAAATTTGTGGCAGAGAAAACCATGGAAATATGTCTGAGGGAAACCGATTTTGCTGAAAGCTGCGAGGCGCTTTCTACGGTCCGGAAACAGTATAAAATAGGTACTTATCAAATAGAATATTTTGAATTTTGTAAATGCCCTGATAAAGAAAAATTTCAGAAACGGTATCATGAAAACCATGGAAATTTACTGCCAACATTAATGGAATTTTCCGGTAATAATTTATTAAGCCTGATGCATTGTATTAAGTCTGTTTTACAGTATGTTTCTGACAAATACATACTTTGTCTTTATAAAGGACAGACACTCCATTTGCGAATTTTGAGTGAAGGTGTAGATACAATTGTACCGTATGATATATCGATGGAAAGACTGGAAGATTTTTGTATTCAAAATGCGTACTATTATGTAAGTATGGTAATTGAAAAAAATTACCAGATCATGATTGTTAAAGAAAGAGTATACCAAGATCCGGAATATTGGAATAGGACAGGAACAGACAGTAAAATTTTACTGAATATAATATTAAAAGAAATATATCCGGGTGAAGAGTTTAAGAAAAAAAGAATGTCTATAAGCGGAATTATTGGAGCTGCAAATAATCGCAGAAATATTGAGAGTCCCCAGCAGATGTATGATTTACTGTATAAAAAAATGAATCGTCCGGAATTGTTTGAATTTACAGGCCATGCTGATTATAAAAAATTTTTATCAGTTAAGGCATATGAATTATTTCAGAAGCGTATGCAGCCATAGTCTTGCAGAATATTTTTTGGTTCTGATACTCCTGATTTTTGTAACGTCAACGGCAATATTACCGTCCGCCATTTCACCTAAAATACGCCCGATATCCTCGATCGTTTATCTCAGGCAGTCACAGACATGATGAATGGTCTGTGCAATCATGCCAATTTCATCTTTTCTGCCATAAAATGGTTTTAATTTATGGTCGGCGGAAAGTTCCAGATTGCCAAGACGCCGGATCGCGTGTTCCATTATCATAAGTTCCCTTCCTTCACGGTGAAGGATAAACAGTGTTACCATAATAATGAACACTGCAACAAGTGCGCACAGAATTCCCACTGCGGTACGGACGGCTGCAACTTTTCCGTAAACTTCAGACGCATTGTCACGGACCATGAAAACCCAGTTACGGTCCTTTAAATATTTATAAACAACCAGTTGGCTTACGCCGTCTTGATCCTCATAGGAGTAAGTGCCTGCCAGTGTGCTTCCGTCCGATTTGATCCGCTTAAGAATTTCCAGATAACCGCTGTCGGTTGTCTGGGTATTCAGCAGTGTTTCGTCCTTGTGATAAAGATACGTACCGTCTTCCACATTCAAAAAGATATATTCGCTGTTAGGCAGACCTTCTATATTTAAGTCCAATAATACATTCATCAGCTGGTTTGTATAATCGCCGGCGCCTACATAACCAATACAATTCCGGCCGTCAAAAAGCGGATAATACATGGAAAGAATCATACTGCCGGTTCCCGGGGATTTCATGATTCCCAGATTGGTCAGCTGTGGTTCGGATAAAATTGTATCCCGGAATTCATCCAGAGATTCGCCGGACCTGGTAGTTATTCCGATCGCATTCTGGGAAGTATGTGTCAGGATATAGGTGGAGGGAGTCACAATGTATAATCCCTCGAATATACCTTTGACGGCAGCAAAATCTTCCGTGTATTTCTGTCCATTTTGCAGCAGCAGGGGATCTTCCGGTTTGGCAAGAAGATCACGGACTTCACTGCTTAATGCAAAGGCTGTCATATATTCTTCGGCGGACGATAGAGGCGACGTGGCTGGATACAATGAACCATAATAGCAGTAGACCGGCAAAAGTAATTGCGGTAGTGATAATACCGATACGTAAGGCAAGCTTTCGATTAACCAGAAATTTCATAGGGTTCCTCCTGAAATAAAAATTAAATTTCAGATATGGATATTCCAAAAATTATTATTTTATATAAAGGGATAACCATTTTATGGTACTGATGCTTTTAGCACGAGTTTTTTCGTTTTTCAAGAGTCATATGCTCTGAATTTTTGGATCAAATTTTACAGAACCGCAGGATTCTGCATAGCGGCAGTATTTTGGCGCATGCTATTAAAAAACAAGGAGGCATATAATGAAATCGATCTGGACGGCGGAAACAAAAATCCGAAACAGGGAATCTCTTCCCGGAGATATAGATACGGAAGCGCTGGTCATAGGAGGCGGGCTGGCAGGAATTCTGACTGCATATTATCTGAAACAGGCGGGAATTGACACTGTTGTTCTGGAAGCCGACAGGATCGGAAGCGGGCAGACAAAGAACACTACGGCAAAAATCACATCGCAGCATGGCCTTATTTATGACCGCCTGCTTCGTACCCTTGGAAGTAAAAAAGCGGAGCAGTATGCCCGGGCAAATGAAAATGCTATTGACGAATATGAAAAACTGATACGGGAAAAAGAAATTGACTGTGATTTTGTCAGATGTCCGGCCTGCTTATATTCCCGGGAGGAAGAGACGCTTTTGAAGCGGGAAGCGGAAGCGGCGGCAAAACTGGGAATAAAGGCATCTTTTGAGCAAACGGACGGAGGGCTTCCTTTTTATGTAACAGGAATAACAAAATTTGAGGATCAGGCGAGGTTCCATCCTCTTAAATTTTTAGAACGAATAGCCGAAGAATTGACCGTATATGAACGGACGACGGTACTTAAGGTGGAGAGCGGCCGTGCAAAAACAGACAGAGGGAACGTGACTGCGCGGCAGATTGTATTTGCGGCACACTTTCCCTTTATGAATATACCGGGATACTATTTTGCGAGAATGTATCAGGAGAGGAGCTGTGTAATCGCCCTGGAAGGCGCTGACATTCCGGAAAGCATGTATCTGGGAATTGACAAAAACGGGCTTTCTTTCCGGCCCCATGGTGAGAAACTTCTTCTGGGGGGCGGTTCACACCGGACCGGAGTGAATAAAAAGGGCGGACAATATGAATATCTTCTGAAGCAGGCACGGATTCTCTATCCCGGCTGCAAAGAAACGGCACACTGGTCTGCCCAGGACTGCATGACGCCGGATAGAATTCCCTATATCGGACGTTTTTCAAACCGTTATACAGACTGGTACGTGGCCACGGGTTTTGGAAAATGGGGAATGACCTCGGCTATGGTAAGCGCCCGGATTCTGACAGCCCTTATCACCGGCCGGGAATGTCCCGAAGCGGCTGTTTTTTCACCGGCCAGGCATTTAACGGTTCAGGCGGCAGGTCAGCTTGTCTGCCATGGAGCTCATACGGTGAAAGGACTTGCCGGGCATTTGCTGCCGGCGGGAGACGCCGGTATTATACCCAACTGTCCGCATATGGGATGCAGATTGAAATACAATCCCGACGAAGAGAGTTTTGACTGCCCCTGCCATGGTTCAAGGTTTGACAAAGAAGGCCGCCTGCTCGACGGCCCGGCACAGACAGACTGCCGGAAAAAATAAAGTAGAATGGGAGATTTAAGAGAACCCCGCGGATGCAAAAGCCGCCGGGGTCTTTTTGAGATTTCTTTAGACATCGGAAAAAGAGTGTGTTATAATTTTTGGTAGAAAATACTAAGAATAATGAAATAGAAAGGAACAGTGCAGATATGGAACAGTATTACCAGCCGGAGATCGAATGTGCGTCTTCGGAACAAATCCGCGCCTGGCAGGATGAGCGGCTGATAAAGACCGTGAAGCGGGTTTATGAAAATGTGGAGTTTTACAGGAAAAGAATGGACGAAGCCGGAATGAAGCCGGAAGATATCCGGTCGGCGGAGGATTTACATAAGCTTCCCTTTCTGACAAAAGACGATTTGCGGGATGCCTATCCGTACGGGTTATTGGCGGCGCCTTTGTCGGACTGTGTCAGAATTCAGTCTACCAGCGGAACTACGGGACGCAGGGTTGTAGCCTTTTATACGCAGAATGATATCGATCTGTGGGAAGAGTGCTGCGCCAGAGCCATTGCAGCCGCCGGCGGAACAAGGGAAGACGTGGTGCATGTCTGCTATGGATACGGATTATTTACCGGGGGTCCCGGTTTAAACGGCGGTTCCCACAAAATCGGTTCCCTGACGCTTCCCATGTCATCGGGCAATACGGAGAGGCAGATTCAGTTTATGTGCGATCTGGGTTCCACCATTTTGTGTTGTACTCCTTCATACGCGGCTTATCTTGCCGAATCCATATGGGAAAGGGGACTTCAGGATAAAATCAAACTGAAAGCGGGAATATTCGGCGCTGAGGCGTGGACGGAAGAAATGCGCCGTGACATTGAAGAAAAGCTGGGAATCAGAGCTTTCGACATATATGGCCTGACGGAGATTTCCGGGCCCGGAGTGTCGTTTGAGTGCAGCGAGCAGACCGGAATGCATATAAATGAGGATCATTTTATTGCCGAAGTAATCAATCCCCAGACGGGAGAAGTGCTTCCTGACGGAGAAAAGGGTGAGTTAGTGTTTACCAGCATTACCAAGGAAGCGTTTCCGCTGATCCGTTACCGGACCAGAGATATCTGCATTCTCAGCCATAAAAAATGTTCCTGCGGACGTACCCATGTAAAAATGACGAAACCGCTGGGAAGAAGCGACGATATGCTGATTGTCAAAGGCGTTAACGTATTCCCGTCACAGATCGAAACCGTACTGCTCAATCAGGGATATCCGGCAAACTACCAGATTATTGTGGACCGTCATAATAACAGCGATACGATTGAGGTTCAAGTGGAAATGACGCAGGAAATGTTCTCAGACAATGCAGGTATCGTTGCAGGAAGAGAAAAGAAGCTGGTAGATGCATTAAAGGCTATGCTTGGCATCTATGTAAAAGTGAAACTTGTCAATCCAAAGGCAATTACCAGAAGCGAGGGAAAAGCGGTTCGCGTGATTGACCGGAGAAATTTATATCAGGGATAACGGAACAGACTGGCGGATATTCAGATAGGAGGCGTTTATGACAGTAAAACAAATTTCTGTATTTGTAGAAAATAAGGCGGGAAAACTGGCTGAGTTAACCGAATATTTACAGCAGCAGGATATTGACATGCGGGCTTTATCCATTGCGGAAGCGCAGGATTTCGGCATTGTGAGAATGATTGTGGACGATGCATATGCGACGTCCTGCGTTCTGAAGGAGGCTGGCTATGTGGTTTCTATAACACCTGTGCTGGCGGTAGAAATGCCGGATGAGCCGGGAAGCCTGTTTAGGATACTAAAAACGCTTGGAGACGGCGGTATAAGTCTGGAGTATATGTATGCGTTTCTGACCAGGCAGGAGGCTACGGCCTATATGGTTCTGCGGGTGGAAGACAACGAGAAAGCGGAAGAGGTTTTGAACAGGAAGGGAATTCATACAATTTCACAGGATGCGCTTTCCGGTTTATAGGTTAAAAAAGGCGTACTTTATTTCAGGTTTAATCGGGAGAGCATATGAAAAAAACACATTGGAAAAAGATCATACGGGGCATATTGGCCCTGATGCAGGGGACGGTGATTTTAGCCGCCCTTTTTTCCGTGACTGTGCGTGCGAGGCAGATTCGGACTGTAAAAGTAGGATTTTTCCCTATGGAAGGCTTTCATACATATTCCGAAAACGATGGTTACGGCGGCATGGATGTGGATTATCTGAATGAGCTTAGCGGTTATACCGGGTGGAGACTGGAATATGTAAAGTGCGACAGCTGGGAGGATGCGCTTGACAAGCTGCAGATGAAGGAAGTGGATCTGGTCGGATCGGCCCAGTATTCCGAAGAACGCGCCGCAATTTTTGATTATGCGGATCTGGCAAGCGGATATACATACGGATGTCTGTTTGTGGAAAGCGGAAGCAGCCTGGCTTATGAAGATTTTGATCGGATGAAGGATATGAGGTTCGGCGTTGTAGCAAATTATATCCGTAAAACAGATTTTCTGGAGTATCTGGCACGCAACGGAATCGGGGAACCAAAGCTGTCGGAATACGGCGCAACACAGGAACTGCAGGAAGCGCTTTATTCCGGAGAAATTGACGTTGCGGTTCATACCCTGACGGAAGTCTGGGAAGGACAGTGCCTGGTAGGAAAATTTGCATATGCGCCGTATTATTACATAACATGGAAAGGGAACGAAGCTCTTCTGGATGAACTGAACGCAGGAATAGAGAACCTGAAAATGAATATTCCCGGTGTGGAACAGGAACTTATCGTCCGGTATTACGGACAGAGAAGAGAAAATTTTGCCGCTGAGGAACTGGAGCTGATCCGACGGAGGGATACGGTCAGAATCGGATTTTATAAAGATACGCAGCCGCTGGCATATATTAATTCGCAGGGAGAATACGACGGAATTTATATACAGATATTGAAAGCCGTTTCGGAAAGGAGCGGGCTTTTATTTGAATTTTGTCCGCTTGAGCGAACCGAATACTGGAAAGATCTCCTGGCGGAGGGAACGATTGATTTATATGTAGGATCAAACAATGCCCAGCTTGTGCGGGACGAAAATATTGTCCTTACCAATATGTTTATGCCATACAATGCAGTGATTGTGTCTGCTAAAGATTTTGCCATGTCCAAAGTCCGGGACGAAAATGTAAAAATAGCGTTAACAAACGGACGCGCATACTGGGCGGACGGTATGGGGATAAAAGATCAGGTGATTTTTTGCGACAGCGCAAAGGATTGTCTGCGTATGCTGAAATCAGGCAAGGCGGATATTACGCTGTTGAACACAATAGAGTATAACTACCAGACAAAAAACGAAAGCTTTTCAGATCTTATGGAATGGGATAATTACAGATATCAGTCAGGAACTACGATGGCGGCTTCCAAAGAGGCGGACCCGGTGCTGATTCAGGTAATTAATAAAGCCATGAGACTGGTGTCCGAAGATGAAAAAGAAGATATTATCAATCAGTACATGAACATTCCCTACGATAGTTATGAACTGTCGGATTATTTGTATCAGAACAGAAATGTAATTGCCGTATTCTGCATCATACTGACGCTGCTTTTAATCTTTGGAGTCACTTTCTCGCGTGTGCGCAAAAGATCGTATTTACTGCTTGAAAAAAAGAACCGGGAGCTGCAGGACGCGATAAAGGAAGCCAGGCAGGCGAACCAGGCAAAAACAGAGTTTTTGTCCCATATGTCCCATGATATAAGGACGCCTATAAACGGAATTATGGGCATGCTGAACATTGCGGAGAAAAACCCGGAAGATCTGGAAAGGCAGGCAGACTGCAGAGAAAAGATTAAGACTTCCGCAGGGCATCTTTTGAGTATGATTAATGACGTGCTGGATATCAGTAAATTAGAGAACGGTAACGTTGAGTTTGCCGAAGAGGTATTTGACCTGCGGGAACTGTTGTATAATTGTTCGGTGATTGTAGGCGGGCAGGCAGCGGATCGGAATGTTCAGCTGATCACGGATTTTGATCAGCCGGAATGGCTGCCGCACAATTATTTTGTGGGAAGTCCGCTGCATATAAAACAGATTCTGATTAATATAGCGGGCAACGCCGTAAAATACAATAAACCCGGAGGAACCGTCCGGTTTGAATGTCATGAGATGGCCCAGGAGAAAGGAACGGCACAAATTTGTTTTGAAATATCCGACACCGGCATCGGAATGGGGAAAGACTATCTGAAACATATTTTTGAACCGTTTACCCAGGAGGAGGCCGGAGCCAGGACAAATTACAAAGGCAGCGGCCTTGGAATGACCATTACAAAGTCTCTGGTAGACAAAATGGGAGGGTGCATACAAATTGAAAGCGAACGTGATGTGGGCAGTATTTTTACCGTAATTCTGCCTCTGAAAATTGCCGATCCTCCCAAGCGGCGGGAAGAAAATAAAACGATCCCTTCCGTTCGGGCAGGAGTCCGAGGAAAGCGGGCCCTTCTTGTGGAGGATAACGAATTGAACCAGGAGATCGCTCAGTATATGCTTACGGAAATGGGACTGGAGGTTACGGTGGCCCATAACGGACAGGAGGCCGTGGACTTGTTTAACGGGGCGGCGCCCGGTTCGTACCAGATTATTTTTATGGACGTTATGATGCCTGTTATGAACGGATACGAAGCCACAAAAGCGATACGCCGGCTTGACAGGCCGGACGCAGATACAATACCGATTATCGCCATGACTGCCAATGCTTTTGCGGAAGACGTGCAGGCGGCGAAAGAGGCGGGAATGAACGAGCATACCGCCAAACCTTTGGAACCGGAGATTTTGAAGCGTGTGCTGGACCGGTGGATGGAGGTACAGGAGATATAATAAATAAACATTAAGAGTGTGAAAACGGGAGGCTGTGGCAATGAAAAAAACGGTGGTACAAGAACCGGATCATTACATGAAAAGACTGCAGCGTCATCATGACGAACTGCGCTGGCTGTACATGGAATTATACGGGAATGATTCCATGTTTGCCGAACTGTGCGACCGCATGGGAGAATTTTACAGGGAAAGAAAGCAGGAATTAAAAAACAGCGATATAATCAGGGAGTCCCACCCGGGATGGTATAAGAAAAACGATATGCTGGGTATGATGTTCTATATTGATAATTTTGCCGGCAATATGAAAGGGGTAGAATCCAAACTTGACTATATTGAACAATGTAACGTCAATTATATTCATCTGATGCCTTTTCTGGATACGCCGGAAGGAAGGTCGGACGGCGGATACGCCGTGTCGGATTTCCGTAAGGTGCAGGAAAAACTGGGAACCATGGAGGATCTGGAAAGTCTGACGGCTGCCTGTCATAAAAAAGGCGTAAATGTCTGTATGGATTTTGTTATGAACCATACGTCGGAAGAACATGAATGGGCAAAAAAAGCGCGTCAGGGCGACGGAGAATATATGAGCCGTTACTTCTTCTTTAATAATGCTAATGAACCTGCACGGTACGAGGCGACGGTGCCGCAGGTATTTCCTACGACGGCGCCGGGGAACTTTACGTGGCTGCCGGATGCCGGGCATTATGTCATGACGACCTTTTATCCTTACCAGTGGGATCTGAATTATAAAAATCCGAGGGTGTTCAATGAAATGATGTACAATTTTCTCTATCTGGCAAACAGGGGAATTGATATAATCAGAATTGACGCAGTGCCATATATATGGAAGGAGCTGAATACCTCCTGCCGGAATCTTTTGCAGGTACATACCATTGTGCGTATGATGCGCATGATCAGCGAGATTGTATGTCCGGGTGTTTTACTGCTCGGAGAAGTAGTTATGGAACCTGAAAAGGTGGTCCCTTATTTCGGAACCGTGGAAAAACCGGAATGTCATATGCTTTACAATGTGACTACCATGGCGACTACCTGGCATACGGTAGCTACAAGAGATGTCAGCCTTTTGAAAAGACAGCTTGACATCGTGAATGTGCTGCCCAAGGATTATGTATTCCTGAACTATCTGCGCTGCCATGACGATATCGGCTGGGGACTTGATTACGCTACTCTCTTGACCAAGGGGATTGGAGAGAGAAGCCATAAGCAGTATCTGAACGATTATTTTCTGGGAAATTCGGGCGGAAGCAACAGCC
This sequence comes from uncultured Lachnospiraceae bacterium, assembly GCA_910587935.1. Classification (GTDB taxonomy): domain Bacteria; phylum Bacillota; class Clostridia; order Lachnospirales; family Lachnospiraceae; genus MGBC143606. Next base: position 5,143 of record CAJUNP010000038.1, on the reverse strand, counting down.
GTGGAGAGCTTTATAATGCAGATCCCGTTACCGGCGATGCAAGATTCTGCGGAACCACCGCTTCCATGTGCGGAGTAGAAAAAGCAGGCTTTGAACAGGATGAAGCAGCCATGGAAAAGGCCATAAAGCTGGATATTATGCTTCATGCGTATATGTTTATGCAGTCGGGAATTCCTGTGTTATACAGCGGAGACGAGATCGGCCAGGTGAATGATTACACGTATAAAAAAAATCCCAATAAAGCGGCGGATTCCCGCTATATCCACCGGGGAGCCATGAACTGGAAGAAGGCGGATAAAATACAGGATGCGGATACCGTAGAGGGAAAAATATTCCGGGGACTTGCGCAGCTGGAACAGATCAGAAAAAGAGAAAAAGTTTTTGTATCCTGCGCAGATACATGGACCATTGAGACGTGGGATCCTTCCGTGCTTTGTATCGGCAGATATTTTGAGGGAGAAAAACTGATCGGATTATTTAATTTCAGTGAACATGATAAGACTGCCTGGGTTCATGAAACGGACGGCGATTACAGGGATCTGGTTTCGGGTAATATTATGAAGCCCATCGGAATCAATATACCGGCCTTTGGATTTTATTATCTGAAGAAAAATCAACCGGAAAAGTAAGGTTTGCCTGTTAAAAGGCGTTTGCATGTTGACATGGAATGATACCCTTGTTAAGATAGTAAAAGAAGCAGATTCAGTATATATAAAGCGTTTATAATACAATAATTGATACAATAAGATGCAGAGGACAGGGAGGAAACGGACGTGTATCGTTGTCAGATTTGCTTTTATTTAACAGGTTCCCACAATCGGGTATTTGATATTATTAAAGAAATGTCTCCGTTGGAGCATTTTACGCATGAATTTCTGGAAAGTGAGAAACCGGATTCGGGACTGGCGGGCCGGGCAGATGTTATCGTAGCCGATGTCCGGGATATGGCTATGCCGGATGAGCTGCAAATGCTGACACAGGGCAAAAAGGAAGAAACGGAACTCATTCTGCTTACGGATGCAGAACAGATTTCACTTCTGGGAGACCGGATGCAGGGAATTACAGATCTGTGGACAATGCCCATGACCGAGGAGACCATCCGTTTCCGTTTTTCAAAATGGCAGAAGGATTGTAAGGTAAAAAAAGATTTCTGGCAGACCGGTCAGTTTCTGGAGGCAGCTATTAATAATATCCCGAATCTTATCTGGTACAAGGACAAAGAAGGCATCCACGAAAAAGTTAACGACAGCTTCTGCAGGACGGTAGGTAAAACCAAACAGCAGGTAGAGGGGCGCAGGCACGCTTATATCTGGGATGTCGAGCAGGATGATCCCGCCTGTATAGAATCTGAGAATGAGGTTATGTCGAAGAAAGAAACCTGCATTTCCGAAGAAGTCATTATGACAGGAGAGGGCCTGCGAACGCTTACGACGTATAAATCGCCTTTGTATGATCTGGACGGCAGTGTTATGGGAACGGTGGGCGTAGCCATCGACGTGACCCAGGAACGCTCTTATGAGCAGGAACTTGTCAATAAAAACCGCACGCTGGAAACAATATTTATGGCTATGGAATGTGGTATTATCTGCCACACGGTAGATGGAAAACGTATTCTCAGCGTTAACCAGGCGGCTTTAAAGATTCTGGGCTATGAGTCTCAGGAAGAAATGATGCAAACCGGATTTTTTATGGTTGCGCCTTCGGTTGTGGAGGAAGACAGGGAGAAGCTAAAAAAGGATATAGAGGAACTGAAAGAAGAGGGAGACAGCGTCAGCGTAGAATATCGTATCCGGCATAAGGACGGAGAACTTCTGCATGTTATGGGGAATATCAAGCTGATACGCGAAAACGGCGAATTATGCTATCAGCGTTTTCTGCTGGACTGCACGGAACAAAGGTTACTGGATCAAAAGAATGAAAGACACCAGATGGAACTTCTTCAGGCGCTGGGAATCGATTATAATCTTGTTTGTTTCTTTGATCTGGATACGGGAATGGGAACCGTGATTCGGAATGACGGGAAAAACGGCAGTGTGCTTGATTCCATTTTCGGCGGTGAAATAATACTGGAAGAGAGCATGGAACGTTATATACGGGAGTTCGTTCAGGAAGAAGACCGAGAGCTGATGGGGCAGGCGATTTCCTGCGAAAAGATAAGGGAAGAGCTGGCGGAAAAAAATCTCTGGTCAGTGAATTACCGGGTTTTAAAGAACGGCAAAATGCAGTATTACCAGATGCGTGTTGTGCGCGCTGGCGAATGGAAAGAAAATCATGGAGTGGTTCTGGGATTTCACAGTGTGGATGAGGAAATCCGTAAAGAAATGGAACGAAATGATCTGCTGGAAGATGCGCTTTCCCAGGCCAAAAGGGCAAATAAGGCTAAGAGCGTATTCCTTTCCAACATGTCCCATGATATCCGTACGCCTATGAACGCTATCGTTGGATTTACGGCTCTTGCGATATCTCATATGGATAACAGGGAACAGGTAGAGGAATATCTCAAAAAGATAAAAACGTCGGGAGATCATCTGCTGAGTCTGATCAATGACGTTTTGGATATGAGCCGTATTGAAAGCGGCAAAATCCGGCTGGAAGAGAAACTTTGCAGTCTGCCCGAAATTTTACACGGGTTGTGTAACATTCTGCAGGCAGATATCCGTTCCAAACAGCTGGATCTGTATATTGATGCGGTGGATGTCCGCGACGAGGAGATTTACTGCGATAAACTGCGGCTGAATCAAGTGCTTTTGAATCTGGTGGGTAATTCCGTGAAGTATACGGGCGCAGGCGGATCGGTCAGCATCCGAATTACGGAAAAAGCCGGAGCGCCTGAAGGATATGCCAATTTTGAATTCTGCATTAAAGATACCGGTATCGGGATGAGCGAAGAATTTGTAGCTCACATTTTTGAACCGTTTGAAAGGGAAAAGAACAGTACTATCAGTAAGATTCAGGGAACCGGTTTGGGTATGGCCATAACGAAAAATATTGTAGATATGATGAACGGCTCCATTGAAGTAAAAAGTGAATTGGGCGTGGGATCGGAGTTTACGGTTTCCTTTACGTTCCGGCTGCATTCTGCGGAAAAGGAATCGCAGACTATTCCCGAATTAAAGGATTACAGGGCACTGGTGGTAGACGATGATTTCAATACCTGTGACAGTGTTTCCTACATGCTGCAGCAGATCGGGATGCGTGCGGAATGGACTCTTTCAGGAAAGGAAGCGGTGCTGCGTACCCGTCAGGCGATGTCCCGGGGAGACGGTTATTGGGCTTATATTATTGACTGGCTGATGCCGGATATGAACGGTGTTGAGGTTGCACGGCGGATTCGGAAAGAGGCGGGAGAAAACACGCCGATTATTATCCTGACCGCATATGACTGGTCCGATATTGAAGACGAGGCAAGAGAAGCCGGTGTCACGGCCTTTTGCACAAAGCCCCTGTTTTTATCGGAACTGAGGAATTGCCTGCATACGATTATTAATGAGGAAGAAGAAGCCGGTAAGCCGGAAGAAAAAGAAAAGGTTCAGACCCGTACGGGCAGAATCCTGCTGGCAGAAGATGTGGAACTGAATCAGGAAATTGCGGTAACAATTCTGGAAGATGCAGGATTTTCGGTGGATGTGGCGGATAACGGACAAATTGCAGTGGATATGCTAAGACAGTCGGAACACGGATATTACCAGGTTGTACTGATGGATGTTCAGATGCCTGTCATGGATGGTTATGAGGCATCCCGGGAAATCCGCAGACTGGAAGACAAAGAACTGGCATCCATACCGATACTGGCAATGACCGCAAATGCTTTTGAAGAAGATAAAAAGCAGGCTTTGCGATGCGGAATGAACGGCCACATTGCAAAACCGATCGACGTTACAAAACTGATTGATACATTAAATGAAATATTGGATTAAGCGTGAAGCTTACGGAAGTGTATCGGTACATAAAACGGGTGCGGCAAGGCATGGACAGCCATGCGTTGCCGCACCCGTATTCAGGTTCTGATACACAGAGAAAAATAACCTTTGCCCTTTGCGCTGAACAGCATACTGTAAGGCGGGTACTCTTTTTCAAAGGTTCTTAGAAGCTGCTCAAAGGTTAACATATCATTTTTCTCAAGCCGGTACCGGCCAATTAATGAAAAATGCCTGCCGATGCAGTCCATGAATTGCTGCGAAAGTATTTTGACGGCGTAAATTACTGTTTTATCGGCCTTCTTGACCGGTTTGCCAAGCAGGTCTCCCAACATGCCGAGAACCATTCGTTCCTCATAAACGACGAATACCTGCAGCTTCTCTTTGTTCTGGGAAATATAATTGAGACGGTAGCAGAGCGCGCTGCCGGAAGAAAAATCTTCTCCGCTGTAATGTTTGCTGATAAGTTCCAAATTAATATGGAACAGGCTTTGAAAACTCTGCAGAATTGCTTTTTCCAGAGAAACGATCTCGTCTTCCGAGGGGGAATGTACCCATTTGTTGGAAACGCGTCCCGTAATGGCACGGTCCTCTGTCAAAATATGGCCGTTCAGCCATCCTACGCAGATTCCCAGAAAATGCTGCATGGCTTCTACGGAGTAATTCTGTTCGTCCAGCTCCCGTTCAAGGGCGGGGAGCGTTTTACTTTGCATATTGTCGTGAAGACTTTTGTGCATGGCGTAGTCGCTGTAATTTATGGAACGCATATAGGCTTCCTCTTCTTCAAAATGCTTTATGGTATAACTTTTAAAATATTTGATTCCTTCCCGGCATGCATGCTGCTGTTTATCCGAATCTTCGTTAAGGGCAATCAGCTTTTCTACAATGGAAAAGAGTTTTTTATGAGCTTTGTCGATTGTATCAATACCTATATTAAACCGGTCGTTCCATTTTATTTCATTCATCATGAGGTCTCCTGTATCGGTTTTCCGAAGGGGGCAAAAGCGTTGCCTGAGAGCTGTTTTGGTATACTGTTTCAAATTTAGTCTAACATGTTTTCACGGACTTGACAATGCGGCTTTTTTTGTGTTTTTCGGATTTATCCCCCGTTAAGAGATGATAATTTCCTGAATCGGAAAAAATTATCATTGCTATCCGTGCCGGTTTTGAGTATAATCCTGTTTTTGACAGTTGAGAAAAGGTAAAAACCTCACAGCCAGCATAAA
>CAJUNP010000037.1 GCA_910587935.1 uncultured Lachnospiraceae bacterium | reverse complement strand
TTATTAATTCTTACAATAATTTATCATTCATGTCAAGGATATTTTTTATAAAATATACATAAAATTCATAAAAATCTATTTTGAGAAAATAAAAAGTTTGAAATTATATAAATATGATTAGTTAAACAATAACAGAATTTTTATATGCCCCACTGCATATCGTGAGTGCACGGGTTCGGAACTTGACTTCCGAAAGAAACGGATGTCGTACCCTTTATATCAAGGATATAGGATGTTAGAATATAATGTAAACAAACCGTAGATTACACATATCAGATGGTAAAGTATACGTCGGTACAATAATCAGCCATTAAGTGTTATGTTTAATTTATAAAAATCAAAAAAGGAGGCACAAAGTGATGGAGGCAAAAAAATTAGGCTTATTTATTGCCAGCCTGAGAAAAGAAAAGCAAATCACACAGGCAGAGTTAGCAAAAAGGTTAAATGTAACTGATAAAGCGGTAAGCCGCTGGGAAAGAGGCTTGGGATTTCCGGATATAAACACGTTAGAACCACTTGCAGATTCCTTAGGCATCAGCCTGTCAGAATTATTGAAATGCGAGAAAAACAATGAGGCAAATAAAACTTCCGATAATACGGATTTAGGTATTTTAGCAAGCATTGCTATTGCAAAAAATCAAAGAAACAAAGTTATAAAAAAAGTATTTTTTGGCTTTTCCTGCTCTATCGTTGGTTTATGTGCGGTACTGTACGCAGTATACCTTTTCATAAATGGTTCATGGACAATAATGTTTGGCAATAATGGAGCAACTACAACATTTATTTCAGGAAAAATAGGCGTTTTACCTCCGGCAATTATTTTAGGAGTTGGCAGTGTACTATTATTAATCGGAATATATAATTTAACCCACTCATTCAATACTGATAAATAATATCAGGACGTAATTTCCAAATATATGATGGACGCCGTTATGGGTAAAGATAACAACAGTATTATGGAAATGATAAAGCATTTCCATAATACTGTTGTGTTTTATCGAAACATTACCTCAATACTATAAAAAACACATGTGAATTTGTGTATCGATATAACATTCCTGAAAATTTACGTTACTACAACTTCTCACTGAAATAACTCTTATACCCTTCTCCATAAATCTCCGTGGCGCTCGTCACAATCATAAACGCCTCCGCGTCTTCCTGCTTCACGATCTCCTCCACCCGGGGCGACATCTGGACTTTAACCACGCACATAATAACGCTTTTTTCTTTTCCGCTGTAAGCGCCGAAACCGCGGATATGGGTAACGCCGATATCCATATCCTGCAAAAGACGCCGGGTAATGGATTCATAAGAATCGCTGATAATATAAATCAGCTTCGCCCCGTCTCTTCCATACAGAACCCGGTCCAGTCCGAAGGAAGTCACCGCAACCGCAATTCCCGCATATAACGCCAGGTTAATATCCCCGAATACAAACGCCGAGCTGGTCACGATACAGGCGTCCGTAATCAGAAACAACGCGCCCGTGCGAAGATGCGGCAATTTTAACTTCAGAAGCTTAATAACAATATCCGTTCCACCGGTAGTTGCCCCGGCCCTGAATACCCAGCCGATTCCAAGCGCCATCAAAATACTGCCCGCAAGCGCAGCAAGCAGCTTATCGTCAGTGACCGGTCCAAAAGGCGAAAGCAAAGTGGTCGTCGCCGATACCAAAGTCGTACAATACAGGGTAGACAACAGAAAACGAAATCCGAACTTCCACAAACCGATTGCCAGGATCGGGATATTTAACAGCAAAATCCAGGTTCCCGTTCCAAGGCCCGTCAGCCGGCTTAAAATAACGGCAATACCGGTAACGCCTCCGGGAGCCAGCTGGTTCGGGTCCAGAAAAAGACTGATTGCCGCGCCCTGAATCAGCGCCGCAAGCGTAATCGTCATATAATCAAGCAGTCTGCGCCGGACGCTCTTCTTTTCCTCGTAAACCGTTTCTGACGTTCTGACTTTGGTTCCCATCATGCCCTCCGCTCCGTTTTACTTATAGCATCTCCGTTATCTGTAATTTTATATATTGGTGCGCACCAGTTTCGGCTTGTACCCCTCTTTTTCCAGTTCTTCCATAATCTGTTTTTTGTGATCCGTTCCAAAAGCTTCCAGGGTAATACGCAGCTCCACCGCGGCATTCCGGTTGGTAGAGACAAACTGATTGTGTTCCAGCTTTATAACATTGCCGTTTACCCTTGCAACCACGCCGGATACCTTGCATAATTCTCCCGGCTTGTCCGGCAGCAACACGGAAACGGAAAAGATGCGGTCTCTGAGAATCAATCCCTGCTGTACCACCGAAGACATGGTGATCACGTCCATATTTCCGCCGCTTAAGATAGAAACGACCCGTTTATCTTTTACCTGCAGCTGCTTTAACGCCGCTACGCTTAAAAGGCCGGAATTCTCCACTACCATTTTGTGGTTTTCCACCATATCCAGAAACGCCGCTACCAGATCCTGGTCGTCCACCGTAATAATATCGTCCAGATTTTCCTGAATATACGGGAAAATATTGCTTCCGGGCGTTTTTACCGCCGTACCGTCAGCAATCGTGTTAACGGAAGGCAGAGTTACCACCTTTCCCTCTTTTAACGATTCCTGCATACAGTTGGCGCCCGCCGGTTCTACTCCGATTACTTTGATTTTGGGATTCAAAAGCTTGGAAAGCGTTGATACGCCGGTAGCAAGTCCGCCGCCGCCGATGGGGACGAGAATATAATCCACCAAAGGAAGCTCCTTGAAAATCTCCATTGCGATGGTTCCCTGTCCGGTGGCCACCGTCAAATCGTCAAAGGGATGGATGAACGTATAGCCGTGTTCTCTCGCAAGCTCATAGGCTTTTTCACAGGCCTCGTCATAGACGTCCCCGTAAAGCACCACCTCGGCGCCGTAACTTTTGGTACGGTTTACCTTCATCAATGGCGTGGTGGTCGGCATGACAATAGTTGCCTTCACGCCGTAGCACTTTGCAGCATAAGCAACACCCTGGGCATGATTACCCGCTGAAGCCGTAATCAGTCCCTTCTGCCGCTCTTCCTCTGTCAGAGTGCTCATTTTATAGTAAGCGCCCCTCACCTTATAGGCGCCTGTAAACTGCATATTTTCGGGTTTCAGGTAAACCCGGCAGCCTGTCTGGGCGCTTAAGAAATCGCTGTAAACCAGTTTTGTCTCCAACGTAACTTTTTTTACGATTTCCGAGGCTTCCTCAAATTTTTCCAACGTCAGCATATCTTCAGTCATTTTTATATCCTCCCGCTTCCAGATCAAATAACGCGTTGACAAACGCATCTGAATCAAACTTCTGGAGATCCTCGATGGTTTCTCCCACACCGATATATTTCACCGGCACTTTTAATTCCGACTGGATAGCCACCGCAATGCCGCCTTTGGCCGTTCCGTCCATCTTGGTTAGAATTATGCCCGTCAGATCCGCCACCTCGCCGAATTCCCTTGCCTGCTGCATGGCGTTCTGGCCGGTTGTCCCGTCAAGAACAATCAGATTTTCTCTATGAACCCCGGGAAACTCCCGGTCTATTATCCGGTTCATCTTTTTCAGCTCTTCCATCAGGTTTTTCTTATTATGCAGCCGTCCCGCCGTATCGCAAAGCAGAACGTCCACATTTCTGGCTTTCGCCGCGTTGACCGCATCGTAAATCACACTTGCCGGATCGCTGCCCTGTTCGCCGCCTACCAGATCTACGCCGGCCCTTTTCGCCCACTCCGCCAGCTGCTCTCCCGCTGCGGCGCGGAATGTATCCGCCGCGGCAATCAGAACCTTCTTTCCCTTATCCTTTAATATTCCCGCAAGTTTTCCTACGGAAGTCGTCTTTCCCACGCCGTTCACGCCGATCACAAGAATGACCGACTGCCTGTTTTCGAATTCATAAGCCGTCTCTTCTACCCGCATCTGTTCCCGGATACTTTCGATCAGCAGCTGTTTACTCTCTTTCGGCTCTTTTATATGCTTTTCCTTAACCTGAACCTTCAGACGTTCAATAATCTCATTCGTAGCGTTAACCCCGATATCGCCCATAATCAGAATTTCTTCCAGTTCCTCATAAAACTCGTCGTCGATAGCGGAAAAGCCGTTGAATACGGAATCGATACCGTGTACGATATTATCTCTGGTTTTCGCAAGTCCCGCCTTTAAACGGGAAAAAAATCCTTTCTTTTCCTCTCCCATACTAGTCCTCCAAATCCTTGTCGATCAAATTGACGCTCACCAAAGCGGAAACTCCTTTTTCCTGCATGGTAATACCATAAAGGCGGTCCGCGCTTTCCATCGTGCCTCTCCTGTGGGTAATCACAATAAACTGTGTATTTTTCGTCAATTTATGTAAATATTTTGCAAACCGGGATACATTGGATTCATCAAGCGCCGCTTCGATCTCGTCAAGAAGACAGAAGGGGGACGGCTTTAAGTTCTGGATTGCAAACAAAAGCGCGATAGCCGTCAGGGATTTTTCCCCGCCGGACAACTGCATCATATTCTGCAGCTTCTTTCCCGGAGGCTGAGCGATAATGCGAATTCCCGCTTCCAGAATATCTTCTTCCTCCAGAAGCTCCAGAGTGCCTTTTCCTCCTCCGAACAGTTCTTTAAATACTTTATCAAATTCCCTGCAGATTTCGGCAAACTTTTCTTTAAATTGTTTCCGCATGGCCGAATCCAGTTCCTCAATGATACCCTCCAGGGTTTTTTCCGCTTCAATCAGATCGTCATGCTGGGTTTTCAGGAAAGTATAACGCTCCATCAGATTCTTATAATCTTCAATGGCATTTACGTTTACGTCGCCCAGCCTGCGGATCTGGTCTTTCAGCGCCCCAATATCTTTTTTCATGACGGATAAATCCGACAGCTCTTCATCCCGCAGTCCGGCCGCGTCGGTTAATGTAATCTCATACTCGTCCCACATATAGTTGATCTGGGATTCCATTGATTCTTCCATACGCTCTTTCTGGGCATTCAGGCGGTAAACCTCTTTATCCAGAGATGATATCCGCTCCGACAATTCTTCCCGCAGGTTGAAGAAATTCTTCTGTTTTAAAGAAAATTCCTCCTTTTTCGCCAGATCGTCTTTCAGTTTTTCTTCCGACTCGCTCTGGGTCGTATGGGACGCCAGAATGGTCTTTTCCAGTTCTCCTATATTCTGTTCTTTATCCTTTATATCCTGTGTGTTCTTTTCAATGCCTTCTCTTATTTCTTCCAGTTCTTTATTAAGTTTGCCAATCTCCCCGTTGATACGGTCTACGTTCTGCTGGTGGAATCCCTGGGTCTGGAGCATTTTTTCCACTTTCATATCCCAGTCGGATACCTGCGCCGACTGTTCCGATTCCTCAAGCCGTTTTTTCTCCAGCTCCTTTTGATACTCTCCAATCTGCGCTTCCGTCTCTTTTTCCAGATTCTCCGAAGTCTTCAATTCTTCCAGAATCACATTCTTATTCTGCTTAATATCCGAAATCTGTCTTTCGATTTCCTGCTCTTCACTCTTTAATTCGTCAAACCCCTGCTCGGCTTCCTCTCTTTTTTCCTGCGCCTGAATCACGTTCAGACGCATGGTGTTCTGCTCGATAAACTTCTGCTGAATCGTCTCCTTAACGGATTCGTTTTCCCGGCGGAGTCCGTTTCTTTCTTCCTTGGTACGTTCAATATTCTCATTAATGGAATCGATTTCCTGGCGGTATTGTTCTACCTTTGCCTTTAATTCCTCAATTTCACGCCGTCTTCCCAGCAGATTGTTATTATTTTTGAAAGCGCCGCCGCTGATTGCGCCGCCGGGCACCAGAAGCTCTCCCTCCAGCGTTACCATACGTATTCCATAGGAAAACTTCCGGGCGATTTTTACCGCATGGTCCACATTGTCTACTACGATGATTCTGCCAAGCATGGCCCTGGCAACGTCCCGATACTTTTTCTCCACCTGCACCAGCGCGTCCGCCATTCCGAGAACACCCTCTTCCTTAAGCGCCTCGGGATTTTTGAATTCCTGAGGGTTTTTAATGCTCGTTAAGGGTAAAAACGTAGCCCGGCCCAGTTTATTATGTTTTAAAAATCCGATCATCTTTTTGGCGGTCTCTTCATCATCCGTAACAATATTCTGGATATTTCCGCCAAGCGCGGTCTCGATGGCGGTCTCGTATCTGGCCTCCACCTTTATAATATCCGCAACAACGCCGATAATTCCCTTTTCCTTTTCTTTTCGCTCCATGACCTTTTTAACGCTGCCGCCGTACCCTTCGTACCGCTCCGTAATGTCTTCCAGCGTTTCCAGTCTGGACTTTTCCTGGTGGAAATTCTCCTGAGCCGTCCGGAGGTTCGCGTCTTCCTGTGTCAGTTCTTCTTTAATCTGCTTAAGACGAAGCTCCACGGACGCCTGCTTTTCATTTAATACGCGCAACTCCTCATTGATCCGGACAAATTCTTCTTCCAGGCGTTTAATGGTCTCCTGCTGCTGCGCTTCGTCGGATTTTGCCCGAAGAAGACGGGAATTCAGCTCCGCCTTCCGGATCTGAATCTGTTCCAGCATCGTATCATAACGCCCCATTTTCGACTTAATGGTCGCTCTCTGGTTCAGGGCGTCGATAATGGTGTTCTTACCCGTTTCAATTTTACCATTGAGTTCTTCTATTTTTTGCTGAACGGTCTGCAGCGCTTCCCGCACCTCGTCCCTTGCAGCGGATAATTCCTGGACTTGGCCGTCGATTTCACTCTTATTGGCAAGAATTCCGTCCTTATCTACATTTCGGGCGTCGATTTCTCCCTGTACGGTTTTCAGACGGCTTTGAAAATGTTCCGCGTTTCCCTTAGCCGAATGAATCTGTTCTTTTAAAACATTGATTTCTCCTTCAAGCTTTCCGCGCAATACGCTGGTATCCGTAAGGGATGCCCGGGCCTGTTCTATACGTCCGTCAAGAGCTTCTATTTCAACCTGGACCTGCTCATATTCCTGCTTTATTCCTTCATACTGTTCCGTAGTCCTTTTCAGATCGCCGCCGGCAATCTGAAATTTTTCTTCTATGGACGAAAGCTGTTCTCTCAGACGTGTATTCTCCAGCAGAAATACGTTCACGTCCAGGGTCTTCAGTTCTTCCTTTTTCTTCAGGTATACTTTGGCTTTCTCCGACTGTTTTTCCAAAGGTCCGACCTGTTTCTCCAGTTCGGACAAAATATCGTTAACGCGCACAAGATTCTGTTTTTCGTCTTCCAGCTTCTTCTGCGCCGCGTATTTTCTTCTCTTAAACTTTACAATTCCGGCAGCTTCATCAAAAAGCTCCCGGCGCTCTTCCGGCTTACCGCTCAAAATTTTATCGATCTGTCCCTGTCCTATAATGGAATAACCTTCCTTACCGATACCGGTATCGTAAAACAGTTCGTTAACATCTTTTAACCTGCATATAGTGCCGTTAATGAGATATTCGCTCTCGCCGGACCGGTAAATCCTTCTTGCAACCGTTACCTCATCGTAATCAATCGCAAGCTGATGATCGGCATTGTCCAGCGTAATCGCCACATATGCGTATCCCAACGGTTTCCTGGCTTCCGTCCCGGAAAAAATGACGTCCTGCATGGAAGCCCCGCGCAGCTGTTTAATGCGCTGTTCTCCCAGAACCCAGCGGACCGCGTCCGCAACGTTGCTCTTACCGCTTCCGTTAGGTCCCACGATTCCGGTAATCCCGTTGTGAAATTTAAAGGTTATTTTGTTTGCAAAGGATTTGAATCCATGCACCTCAATACTTTTTAAATACATATATTTTCTTTTATGCTTCCTTATATTTTTTTAATTTCAGAAGGGCTTTATAAGCCGCCTGCTGCTGCGCCGCTTTTTTTGACCGGCCCTGCCCCAGACTGACCGCCTGTCCGTCGATACTCGTTTGTACAACAAACTCCTTTTCATGCTCCGGCCCGCTTGTCCCCACAACCTCATAGGTAACGTTCGTATGAAACCGGCCCTGCACCAGCTCCTGCAGCAGACTCTTGCTGTCCTTAACCATCTGCCGGTTCTCCAGATCAGATAAAATGAAACGTTCTATAAAGGTCTTTGACACTTCCATACCGCCGTCCAAATAGAGCGCTCCGATAACCGCCTCCATAACATCGGCCGTAATGGAATCCCTCCTTCTTCCGCCGCTTTGTTCCTCTCCCTTTCCGACACGTATAAACCGCTCCAGCTCCAGCTCTTTCGCACAAAGAGCAAGAGCCTGCTCGCACACGCAGGCCGCCCGCATTTTAGTCATCTCACCTTCCGGAATCTGGGGTATCTGATGAAAAAGGAAATCGCTGGCCGTCAGTTCCAACACCGCGTCTCCCAGAAACTCCAGCCGCTCATAATTACCGGTCTTGTTTATTTTCTGTTCGTTCGTGAAAGAACTGTGTGTCAATGCCTGCAGAATCAACGCCGGATCTTTAAAATGATAACCGATCAAAGCCTCCAATTCCTCAAAAGAACTTGCTTTCGGCATAAAAATCCTCCCTTATAAACAGAATATTCCCGAAGCAACTTCGAGAATATCCTGCGTTCCCTATCTTACGTTTAATTTAACGCGCCTTTGATCAATTCTACCGCTTCTTCTACCGTAGTGATTTTTTCTGCTTTTTCAGGCGGGATCTCAATATCAAATTCTTCTTCGATTCCCATGATAATCTGAAATACGTCCAGTGAATCTGCGCCCAGATCATCCAAAAAGGTTGATTCCGGAGAGATCTCATCAGGATCCACATTCAATACCTCTGCAATCACTCGTTTCAGTTTTTCAAATTCCATACTAATGCCCTTCTTTCTTTATTAATCTTCCAGAGTAATTTTCTCTTTTATTTTTTCATTAATGTTCTGCTCCTTAAATGCAATGCACTGGAGAACAGAATTTTTAATTTCGACCGAGCCGGAGCTCCCATGGGTTTTAACCACCAGTCCCTTCAGTCCAAGAAGCGGAGCGCCGCCGTATTCCTTGGTATCAAAAGCCTTCAATGTCTGCTTAAGCGCCGGCTTCACCAAAAGGGCGCCGATCTTGCTTCTTAAAGAAGACATCATGCCCCCTTTAATCTTTTTCATCATAACGGCTCCAACGCCTTCATACAGCTTCAGGATTACGTTGCCCGTAAACGCCTCGCATACAATTACATCCGCGCCGCCTGCCGGAATATCCCTTGCCTCGATACTGCCGGTAAAATTGATTTCCGGACAGTTCTTAAGCAGCGGGAACGTCTCTTTTACAAGACTGTTGCCCTTCTCCTCCTCAGCGCCGATATTGACGATCGCAACCCTCGGATTCTTAACGCCCACCACATGTTCCATATATACGGAACCCATCTTGGCAAATTGTACCAGATGACTGGGACGCGCGTCAACGTTAGCGCCGCAGTCTATTAACAGCGCCACGCCGTTTTCCGTGGGAATTAACGGGGCAAGGGGCGGACGTTCCACGCCTTTAATTCTGCCGACAATCACCTGTCCTCCTACTAAAGTGGCTCCTGTGCTTCCGGCGGATACATAGGCGTCGCATACGCCTTCCCTGACCAGATTCAGCGCTTTCACAATGGAAGAATCCTTTTTCCTGCGGATGGCCATAACCGGCGGTTCCGCCATATCGATCACTTCCTCCGCGTTCACCACTTCAACCTGCGCCTGCGGATAGCTGTACTTCTTCAGTTCTTCCTCGACAGGACCTTTTCTTCCTACCAGAAAAACCTTAACGCGGGAATCCACATTCACGGCTTCCACAGCTCCCCTGACGATTTCTTCCGGAGCGTGGTCTCCGCCCATGGCGTCCACCGCAACATTCACGTAATCACTCATATCCTGCCTCTTTTCTCAAATATCTTATTTTAATATACTAGACACCTTTCCAAAAATCAAGCAGTTTTTAGGAAAACACAAATCAGGTAAAGGAGAAACAAATGCAAGGGATAAATAACGTAAAACAGATACTTTAATTTCAGGCCTCTCTTCCCTTTGTAAAAGGCAATGAAAAGAAACGCCAGGGGCGCCGCCCACTCCTCCAGAAGTAAAATACTTCCCACGCATCCGGCTGCAATCTGCCTTTTTTTCTGTCCTCGGAAAAAGTACAGTAAAAGAATGAAAGCCACGCCGGACGCTCCGTAATCCGTTTTCAGGAAATACCCCGCAGACATGCCCAAAACAACAATCAGTATTTTCAAAAAAACACTGAAAAACGAATGAAACCGCCCATTTTCAACGGATTTTCTATCGACCAGAGACATTCCCTGCATACACAGGAATCCGGCCAGCAGAGTAAAAAACACGTTCTGATAATCCGGGGCATATACATTCTCAAACAGCATCAGATCAAAGGGAATCTCGGAAATCAACGCAAAGAGAAACAGACGTCCCGTATATTTCGCCGCGTTTTTAGTATGTAAAAAGCCCTCTACTAAAAGAAAACAAAAGACAGGGAAAGCAATCCTGCCCACCACAATACGCATTCCCCACCAAAGCAGCGCCAGTGTTCTATCGGAGCCGGTAAGAGAAAAAATCGTATCCAGTCCCGAAACCGCATATAGAATTCTCCGCTCTTTAAGCAGCATCCAAAGAACGCTTGCGCCGATGTGGTCGATGATCATGGTGACAACCGCAATAATTTTCAGCGTGCTGCCTGTTATACCCTTTTGTTTCATGGCGGCTCCCTCTTTCCCTTTATTTGAAACGTCGGACAAAAAATAAGCTCCCCGCAAAGGGGAGCCGTCCGACTGAATCAGTCTACGCTAATGATTTCTTTTTTGTTGTAAGAACCACAAGTCCTGCATACTCTGTGTGGCACCATCAACGTACCGCACTTACTGCACTTTACTAAGGTAGGAGCGCTCATTTTCCAATTGGCTCTTCTCTTATCTCTTCTTGATTTAGAGGATTTATTCTTAGGACAAATAGACATCGTTACACCTCCCTTTTCTCGTTAAAGATATCTTTTATCGCCGCCATACGGGGGTCCGGCACAAAATCGTCGCATCCGCACTCACCGTCGTTCAGATTATGACCGCATATGCTGCAGATCCCTCTGCAGTCAGGCCTGCATAATACCTTTTCCGGCAGATTTATCAAAATCTCACTGTTAATCAAAGCCTCTACGTTCAGCCAATCCGCTTCCAGAACATCCTGATTCTCCTCGTCACGCCCGGCATCTCCCACATTTTCGGAAGAAACTTCTCTGGAAAAATCAAGCTTCAGTTCAACCGGAACCTCTGTCAGACACCTGTCGCACGACATCTGTAAGGTAAGCGAGACATTCCCCGTTATCAACGCCCTGCCTACGCCCAGATTAGACATTCTTATCTGTACCGGCGACTTACCGACAACCGCAAAACAACCCGCCTGGCATTGAAACTCTGTCAGCTCCAAAGGGACGGTCTTCGTATCGGTTTTTCCTTCGGATGTAAATACATCGGTCAAATTAAGCAACATAGCAGACTCCTGTTCACACTTGACTAATTATACATATTGAACCTTCATTTGTCAACATAATTTTTCGCTGAAACCTTTGTGTGAAACCTTTGTGCGCAAACCTTTGTGTACGCGTTAATCCTGCTTCCGCACCAGACGGAAGGTTTCTCTTGCAATTGCCAGTTCTTCATTCGTAGGAATAACCAGAACCGCCGGTTTGGCGCCTTTCTCTGAAATCACAATTTCCTGCCCGCGCACTTCGTTTAAGTCTTCCCGGATGGCAACGCCCAAATATCCCAGATAACCGCATACCTTCCGGCGGATCATGGCGCTGTTTTCTCCCAGTCCCGCCGTAAAACAAATGGCGTCCACACCATTCATCGCGGCTGCATAAGCTCCGATATATTTTGCCACGCGGTACACAAATGCATCCACGGCCCGCACCGCTTCTTTTTTCCCTTCCAGATATCCGTCCTCCAGATCCCGGAAATCGGAGGAAAGCCGTCCGGACAATCCCAGTACGCCGGATTCCTTATTTAATATCTCAAGAACCTGCTCCAGCGTTTTATTTTCTTTCTGCGCAAGAAACTCAATGACAGCCGGATCGATATCCCCGCTTCTGGTTCCCATGATAAGGCCTTCCAAAGGCGTCAATCCCATGGAAGTATCCACGCAGACACCCTTCTTAACCGCCGCAACGCTTGCCCCGTTCCCCAAATGACAGGTAATAATTTTTAAGTCCTCATAGCTTCTGTTCAGTACGGCCGCCGCCCGTTTAGATACATAGGCGTGGCTGGTTCCGTGAAAGCCGTACCGGCGCAGCTTATACTTCTCATAATATTCATAAGGAATTCCGTAGAGGTATGCTTCCTCCGGCATAGTCTGGTGGAACGCGGTATCAAATACGGCCGCCATGGGCGTTTCCGGCATCAGGCTCCTGCAGGCTTCAATACCTGTCAGATTGGCAGGATTGTGAAGCGGCGCAAGGTCGTTGCACGCCCGAATCGCTTCCAATACTTCATCCGTAATCAGCGTAGCGTCGGAAAACTTTTCCCCGCCGTGTACGATTCTGTGTCCCGATGCGCCGATATCCGCAAGACTGTTTAATACGCCGTGTTCTTTGTCTGTCAGCGCGTTAAGCACCAAACGTACGGCTTCTTTATGATCCGGCATGGGAGTCTCAATAATCTGCTTCCGCCCGTCTCCGGGCGTATACACCAGACGGCTCCCTTCGATTCCGATTCTCTCACAAAGTCCCTTTGCCTCTACCTGTTCCGTCAGCGCGTCGATCAGCTGAAATTTCAGGGACGAACTTCCACAGTTAATTACCAATATTTTCATTTTCTGCCATACCTCCTGTAAATCTTATGCTAACTGCGCCTGAACTGCCGTAAGCGCCACTACGCCTACGATATCTTCCCAGGAACAGCCTCTGGATAAGTCGTTAACCGGCTTTGCAATGCCCTGCAGCATGGGTCCGTACGCTTCGGCGCCGCCTAAGCGCTGTACCAGCTTGTAGCCGATATTTCCCGCATCCAGATTAGGGAAAATCAAAACGTTCGCATTGCCCCCCACTTCGCTTCCCGGCGATTTCGACTTTGCAACGTGCGGAACCAGCGCCGCATCGGCCTGTAATTCACCGTCGATTGTCAAATGGGGATACTGCTCGCGGGCAATCCTTGTGGCCTCCACCACTTTATCTACCAGCGGATGCTTTGCGCTGCCCTTAGTGGAATGGGACAGCATCGCAATAACCGGCTTGGGTCCGATCAGGCTTTTAAAGCTTCTGGAACTGGTATCCGCAATTGCCGCCAGTTCTTCCGCCGTAGGGTCCTGATTCAGACCGCAGTCCGCAAACAGAAACGTTCCGTTCTCTCCCAGATTCGGATTATGTACATCCAGGATAAAAAATGCCGAAACCAGTTTTACGCCCGGCGCAGTTTTTAAAATCTGCAGCGACGGCCTTAAGGTATCCGCCGTTGCATGACAGGCCCCCGCCACCATGCCGTCCGCGTCATTGGCTTTTACCATCATAACGCCGAAAGTCAGGTAATCGTTCAGCAATACTTCCCTCGCCTTCTCCAGCGTCATGCCCTTTGCCCTTCGGGTTTCGTATAAAAGATCAACATAAGCGTCCAGCTTCTCCGTTTTGGCGGGATCAATGACGGTAAGTCCGTCCAGTTCCACTTCCAGCCAGCCGGCACCATCCATAATTTTCTCTTCATTGCCAACCATAATCAGATCCGCTATGCCCTCTTCCAGAATTTTGGAAGCGGCAATTAAAGTTCTTTTATCATTACTTTCCGGCAAAACGATTGTTTTTTTGTCCGATTTTGCCCTCTCCTTGATCAAATCAATGTATGCCATGTCCGACTCCTTTCCAAGTTCTGCTTTCCAAAAAGCGTTGTCTATATTATACTAAATACAAATCTTGTATACAAGAGTAAAAAATGAGGATGATTGCAGAAAACCATAGCTTGTGAGAATATTCTCAAAGACTATCGGCTTACCCACCCCCTGCAAACAGAAAGGACCCTCGCCATGATAACTACCGGAATCATCGCCGAATACAATCCCTTCCATAACGGACACGCATATCACCTGAATCAGGTCCGCGCACGGTCTCAGGCGGATTATCTTATGATTGTCATGAGCGGCGATTTTGTACAGCGCGGAGCTCCGGCAATTGCCGATAAGTATCTGCGTACGCAGGCGGCTCTTTTATGCGGCGCCGATTTGGTTGTGGAACTTCCCTGCCTTTTTGCCTGCTCCAGCGCCGAAGCCTTTGCTTTTGGCGGCGTTTCTTTATTGGACCGGATGGGCGTTGTGGATTATCTGGGATTCGGCTGCGAGTGCGGAGCTTTGGAACCTTTAGAAAAAGCCGCTTTTATTCTTGCGCAGGAACCGGCTTCATTCAGGAACGTGCTGCAAAAAGAGCTGCGAAACGGATATTCCTTTCCCGCAGCGCGCGCTATGGCGCTTTCTCACTGTCTGGGAACAAATACGGAAGGCGCCGATCTTTTTTCTTCTCCTAATAACATTCTGGCTCTTGAATATTTAAAGGCTTTATACCGTCTGGACTCCTCCATACGTCCTCTGGCCGTCAAACGGGAAGGTTCCGGGTATCACGAAAAAGAACTGTGTTCTTCGGAACTATATTCCGTATTCAGTTCCGCCCTTGCCCTGCGAAATGCCATACTGTCCCAAGGGGATATTACCCTTTTAAAAGGGCAGGTTCCCGATCCTGTATTTGCGCTGCTTAACGGCGGCTTTGGCAAAAGACTGCCTGTCTCTGCAAGGGACTTTTCCTCCCTCCTTTACTATAAGCTCCTGTCAGAAGCGGAAAAAGGGTATACCGAATACCTGGATGTAACGAAAGACTTGTCGGACAAAATAAAAAAGAAGCTCCGTTCCTATGGAAGCTTCGATTCCTTCTGCATGTCCCTGAAATCCAGGGACCTGACTTTAACCCGCATTTACAGATGCATGACACATATTCTGTTAAACATTCGGCAAGCGGACGCGCAGGAAATCATAAACGAAAACGGCGTTCCCTACGCACGGGTCCTCGGTTTCCGCGAAAGCAGCGCTCCTTTGCTGGCTAAAATAAAACGCTGCTCCCGTATTCCTTTGATTGTAACCGCCGACGACGCAAAAAAATTTATGAAGTCACCCGTTACCACAGCCGCCGCAAAAAACCTGCTGCAAACCGATCTGCGAGCCGCGCGGCTCTATACGCATATATTGGCGGACCGCTTTGACACGGTTCTTCCCGATGAATTTGCCGCTCCGGTTTTGAAGCTTTAAAACAGCTTTTCAAGATTCTTCTTATCCACCATAACCCACATGGTATATTCCGCTTTCAAAGGCATGCCTGGATCTACCGCAGCCGTCAGCTCTCCTTCCGCCCTTAGCGCAATTACGTTTACGCCCGCCTTTTCACGCAGACGCAGCTCGCTTAAGTTCTTTCCTGCCCATTCCGGTTTCACCTGAATCTCCACAATGCTGATATGGTCAGAAAGCTCTATAACGTCGATAAAATTACCGGAAATAAGACATCTTGCCATACGTATTCCGCTTTCCTTTTCCGGTATAATAGTCCTGTCAGCGCCTACCTTCTCCAGAATTTTCGCATGAACCGCATCCCTTGCTTTTGCTACAACGATAGGCACTCCGGCTTCCTTTGCAAAAATGGTGGCCATAATACTCGCATCCAGACTTCCGGTAATGGCTACTACAACGCCGTCCATGTTAGACAAACCAAGATTCTGCAGCGTTTCGTTGTCGCAGACGTCCGCCTTCATGGCGCATGTCACCTCGCCTGCAATCATATGCACATTTTCCTCGTCCAGATCCACCGCCAGAACATCGGCTCCTATTCTGGCCATTTCCCTCGCAACTCCGGATCCAAACTTTCCAAGTCCCAGTACGGCAAACGATTTCTTTTTCATACTCTACCCAACGGTAATATCTTCCTTGGGATAAACTCCCATACCGCTTTTTCCTTTCTTAAAATGAAACGCAATCATCATGGAAATAGGACCGATCCTCCCCAGGTACATACATAAAGATATAACCAGCCTTCCCGCAACATCCAGGGAAGCGGTAAAGTTTCTTGACAATCCTACCGTTCCGATCGCGCTGAAGGTCTCGTATACCACGTCCATAAAGCTTCCCTGTTCCAGGGTGAGCAAAAGCAGTACCGCCAGTACGGCCGCCATAACGCTGAAAACCACGATAGCCAGCGCTTTACGCACCGTTTCCCTTGCAATGCTTCTTCGGAAAATCACGGCTTCCTCTTTTCCTTTTGCAACGGAGAACGCGGCGATAAATAATATCGCGGCGGTGGTCGTCTTAATTCCTCCGGCCGTTCCCACCGGAGACCCTCCTATAAACATAAGAAACATACACACAAGGGAGGTGGATTCCTTCAATCCCTTCTGGGATATCGTAGCAAATCCTGCAGTTCTTAAAGTTACCGACTGAAAAAGAGAGGCCTGAAGTTTCTCAAAAAAATTCAATTCTCCAAGAGTCTGCGGATTATGATACTCCAGCGCCAATACGGCAATCATCCCTGTAAAAATCAAAATGCCTGTCATCAGCAGTACAATTTTGGTATGCAGCTTTAACCTGCCGAAAAATTGTCTGACGTTAATTTCCTTTCTGTAACACTGCTGTATAACCCTTACCACATCCCACCAGACAATAAAACCGATTCCTCCCAGTATAATCAGGAACATCGTAACAAAATTAACCCAAGGGTTCCTTACATAATCCATATAGCTGTTTGATCCGATTATATCCATCCCCGCGTTGCAAAACGCCGATACGGTCTGAAACACCGACACCCAGAGTCCCTTGATAAGGCCGAACCGGGGAATAAAAGTAAAACTGTAACAGACGGCCCCAATGCCTTCAATCAACAGCGTTCCTTTTATAATATTTTTCAAAAAACGTACAAGTCCGGACATGGTATTCAAATTAAACGCATCCTCCAAAAGCAGCCGGTCTTTCAGAGTCACCTTTCTGCCCATAAAAACCATAACGGAAGTCGTTAAAGTTACAATACCCAGACCGCCGATCTGAATCAGAAACAGGATCACAATCTGTCCGAACAGACTCCAGTAAGAATACGTATCCACTACCACCAGTCCCGTTACGCAGACAGAAGTAGTCGCGGTAAAAAGCGCATCCACCGGACCGGTCCAGACGCCGGCCGCAGAAGAAACCGGCAGTGTCAGCAAAAAAGTGCCCGCCAGTATGGCCAGTAAAAATCCCAGCGCTATGACCTGCGTGGTGGACAATTCCCTCTTTTTCTTCATACTTTACGCCCCTTTAATTTCTAGTTCTTAAAACTATGTATCGGCGCGGGAATTCTTCCGCCTCGGTTTACAAAATTCTCGCAGGAAAACGGGTTTACCGGCATAATCGGCGCATAACCAAGCAGACCCCCGAATTCTACGGTTTCGCCCACGCCCTTTCCGATAACCGGTATGATACGTACCGCGGTAGTCTTCTGATTCACCATGCCGATCGCCATCTCATCGGCAATAATGCCGGAAATGGTAGACGCTTTTGTATCCCCGGGAATCGCGATCATATCCAGTCCCACCGAACAAACGCAGGTCATGGCCTCCAGCTTTTCCAAAGTCAGAGCGCCTGCCGTTACCGCATCGATCATGCCCTGGTCTTCGCTGACCGGAATAAATGCGCCGCTTAGGCCGCCTACATAGGAGGAAGCCATAACGCCGCCTTTTTTCACCTGGTCATTCAGAAGCGCAAGGGCGGCCGTCGTTCCCGGCGCGCCGGCATATTCCAGTCCGATTTCACATAATATATCAGCCACGCTGTCACCCACGGCCGGCGTCGGCGCAAGGGAAAGATCTACAATCCCGAAAGGAACGCCCAGCATTTTGGACGCTTCCTGCGCCACAAGCTGGCCTACTCTGGTAACCTTAAACGCCGTTTTCTTTATGGTTTCGCATAAAATTTCAAAGTTTTCACCCCGCACCTTTTCCAGTGCGGTCTTAACAACGCCCGGCCCGCTGACCCCCACGTTGATAATTTTATCGGCTTCCGTTACGCCGTGAAACGCCCCCGCCATAAAGGGATTGTCGTCCGGAGCGTTGCAGAAGACCACCAGCTTGGCACAGCCCAGAGAATCGTTTTCCTTCGTTAGTTCCGCTGTCTGCAAAACCATATTTCCCATCAGGCGCACCGCATCCATATTGATTCCCGTTTTGGTGGAACCAAGATTCACGGAGCTGCAAACCCTTTCCGTAACGGACAGGGCGGCGGGTATGGAACGGATCAGCATTTCGTCCGCAGAAGTCATTCCTTTGGAGACGAGCGCGGAATAACCTCCGATAAAATTCACGCCCACTTCTTTTGCCACCTGGTCAAGAGTCTGTGCAATAGAGGTAAAATCCTCCGGCGTTTTACAGGCCGCGCCTCCCACCAGGGCAATGGGCGTAACCGAAATTCTTTTATTCACAATGGGAATCCCAAATTCCCTTGAAATTTTTTCCCCGGTTTTTACCAGATCCTTTGCGGCCTCATGGATTTTACTATAAATATTAGATTTCAACTGTTCAAGATCGGAATCGATACAATCCAAAAGACTGATTCCCAGCGTAATCGTCCGCACATCCAGATTTTCTTTTTCAATCATTTTATTCGTTTCGGAAACTTCATATATATTAATCATGCTTATCCCCCGCTTAAATCCTGTGCATCTGATCAAAAATTTCTTCCTTCTGGCACTTGATGGAAACGCCGATCTGTCTTCCCGTTTCCTCCAGTTCATCCGCCATCTCGCCGAACGCTTTACCGCTTTCGCCCGTATCTACAATCATCATCATATTAAAATATCCGGAAACAATCGTCTGGGAAATATCCAGAATGTTAATCCCGTTGTCCGCCAGATACGTGCAGACTTTCGCTATAATTCCCACCGTATCTTTACCTACCACCGTAATAATCGTTTTTTTCATAGTGAATCGTATACCTCTTTCTTCGTTATAATTTAAGCTATCCTGATAACCGGAGATCTTTCGCTGCGTTTTGCTACCTGGATGGGGAAATCGTCGGCTTTATAGGGGTTATCGCCCAATGTCACTTCCACGCGCACCGTCTCGTAAGCCAATTCCGGCAGATTATTCTCCTGGCTTAAATGGCCCAAAACAATTCCCTGCAGTTTATCGTGTAAAATCCGGCTTAACAGCCTGCCGCAGTTTTCATTGGACAGGTGTCCCCGTTCTCCCAGAATTCTCTGTTTCAGATAGTAAGGGTACGGTCCTACCTGCAGCATGTTTACGTCGTGATTGGCCTCTAACAGCAACGCGTCCATTCCTTTCAGACACTCTACGATATAATCATTGAAAAATCCCAGGTCCGTAGCGACCGCTACCTTTTTATCGCCGTATCGAATCCGGTAGGCAACCGGTTCCGCCGCATCGTGGGAAATCCGCATGGGATCCACGATCAGATCTTTGATGGTAAATTTTTTGTCTGCCTGAATCGGATGGAACAGCTCCTCATCCACTTTTCCCAGGCTCCGGCACCGCTTCATTTCTTCCACCGTTCCTCTGGTTGCATATATGGGAACTCCGTATTTTCGGCTGATAACGCCAAGTCCGCTGATATGATCCGCATGCTCATGGGTAATTAAAATTCCGTCCAGCTCTTTTGGCGATATGCCCAGTTCTTTTAATCCCTGTTCCGTTCTTTTTCCGCTGATTCCTACGTCAATCAGCAAATGCGTGGCATCGGAGCCTACATAAATACAGTTTCCGCTGCTTCCGCTGGCTATGCTGCATAATCTCATGGAAATTATTTCCTCCAGTATATTTCTATCCGGTCACCGTTATGAAGATTCTCCATATACTGCGCCGGTCTTCCGTTTAAATTGGTCACAATCCCTCCGCCCTGGGACTTAGACAAGTCAAAATCTATGTATTCAAAAATATCTACAAAGACATATGATTTTTTGCCGCTCAGTACTACCGGCCTGTCGTTAACGATAACGGCGATCGTTAAAAAAAGTTCCCCGTCGGCTTCCGGCTTCTCCGGTTTTGCCGGTTTTTCAGGTACGCTTCCGGCCTCCGGCAATTCTTCTTCCGGTTCTTCTTCCCACTGGTCTTCCTCCGGTTCTTCTTCCTCCGGCCGATACGCTTCCTGCCGCCATATAACGGCAAAATCCTCATACACCTTCGTATCTTTTCCGGCGCGCGCTTCATTCACATAAAACGCCATGTCATCCGTCAGCATCACATCCATAAATTCCGCAAGCTGTTCCACCGTACAGTAGTCCAGGAATTCAATCCGATCCGCTTCTTTGATTACATAATATTTTGACTGCAGGGTTCCGTTAACTCTCGCAAACCGGGGCACCTGTATCCGGTTCCCGTTCAGCAGCACCGTAAGATTTTCCTTATATTCGGAAAGCTGTCCGAGCTCCATGGACGCCGCTTCGCCCGCGGTCGATTGCCGTACCGTAATTACGTCGTTGGAATGGATGGACGCATGAATATCCGCTTCCTGTCCATTGACGGTGATCACCGCCGCTTCGCCCAAAAGCCCCCGGACAATCCTGCTTTTTCCGTTAACCGTAAACTGCAGTTCCTTTCCTCTTTTGGGAAACAGTCCGTCATTGGGGAAATCCGCCTGAATGGCGGCGTCCACAACCGTAAGACGGCTGCTGTCATACAATTTAACCCGTTGTTCATTAAAGGTTACAAAAATAAAATTATTATTCTGCTCGTAATAGCTCAGACAGATGCCAACCGGCGTTACCAGCAGAGAATCTTTTCTGACGCCGCTTTCCAGAAATTCAATAGCCTGCATGACTTCTTCGCCCCGAAGCGCCACGCGTTCCTTCTGAATCCCAAGCTGCGCTGCAAGAGCTTCGGAATAACCCGGAATCTTACCGCCGCCGCCGACTACAAAAACGGCGCTCACAGGCTTATCGCCGTTGAGTTCCCGGATACAGTCCGAAACCTGCCCGGTCATCTGCATGACGGCAGGGTTTACCACTTCCAGGACTTCTTCTCTTGTGATCTGCTGCGTCAGTCCCATAATATCCTGAAACTCAATTATATCCTCCGTCAGAGCCGCCCGCTTGATTTTTTCCGCGGTTTCAAAATCTGTCAGGCAGTGCTGCAAAATCAATTCCGTCATGGAATCTCCCGCCATGGGAATCATTCCGTATGCAATAATGCTTCCTCCCTGGGTTATGGAAATATCGGAAGTTCCGGCTCCCACATCCACCAGCGCCATATTTAACATTCTGTATTTTTCGGGTATGGCCACCTGAATCGCCGCAATGGGTTCCAGCGTCAGATTGGCAACCGTCAGTCCCGCAAACTCCACCGCCTTATATAAACCGTCTACCACGTCGTCCGGCAAAAATGTAGCGATCAGATCCGCACCGATATTTTTTGCCTTATGATCTTCCAGATTTCCCATAGGATATCCGTTCATAAAATAGCGCACCACGGAATAACCGACGCAGTAAAATTTAATGTCCGACCGGTTAAAGCCCATAAACTCTTCATACGCCTGCTCGATTCCCAGTGAAATCAGGGACAGGATGTCTTCCTCTCCAATCGTTTTCTCGGAATCATATTCCTGCTCCACATGCGTTGTGATCGTCCGAAGCACCCTGCCCGCCGCCGCAATGCAGACATCTTTCAGTTTTTGTCCGATGGCCGTCTCAAGAGCCTCTTTTACCTCTCCAATGGTTTGTCCCACACGGCGGATATCATGAATCTGCCCGTCCAGCATGGCCCTTGTCTCATGCTCCTTAGAGCGCTGGGCCACAACGATAAATTTATCGTCCTCCCTGTAGCCGACGGTTCCCACAATGCTTCTCGTTCCGATATCCAGCCCGAATATAAGCTTTTCTTTGTTTGGTTTTTCTCCTGTCACTTGCCTTCCCTCAGCTTCCTGTCAATCTGTCGATAGGTGTCCTCCAAAGACCGGTTATTATCGATGACAAAAGCGCAATGCTCCCGAAACTGCGTGTCGCTTAACTGCCCTGCCATAATGCTTCTGACCTTCTGTGCCGAATACCCGCGGCCCTCCCGCAGCCGTTTTTCACGGATATCTTCCCTGGTATATATGTACCATAGTTCATCCACTATTTTCTCATAACCTTCTTCAATTAGCAAGGCCGCCTCAATAAAGAAATAATCTACCCTGGCTTTGCGCCGCTCCTTTTCGATTTCGCGCAGCAGGTATTCCTTGACAGCCGGATGAATCAGGGCGTTGACTGCCGCAAGCTTTTCGGAATCCGAAAAGATCGCTTCCGCCATGCGTCCCTTGTGAATCGTTCCGTCCGTATTTAAAATCCCTGTTCCAAGCAGTTCTATCAGCCTGCCGTAGCAGCTTCCTCCCGGTTCCTTCACTTTATGCGCAGCTTCGTCCGCCAATTCAATCCGACAGCTGCAGTTTTGCTCCAGATAAGCAAGAATCGCCGTTTTTCCGGCTCCGACGCCTCCCGTAATTCCTATCAGTTTCACGATTTTTACCTCTATTTTGCCTCGTACCAGTCTTTGCCCGTATGAAGATCGACTTCCAGGGTCACTGCAAGCTGCACCGCTTCCTTCATCTGGCTTTCCAGAATTTTTCGTACCGTTTCCTCTTCCGACTCGTTTGTTTCAATCAGCAGTTCGTCATGAACCTGCAAAATCAGGCGGGATTTCAGGCCTTCTTCCTTTAACTTGTTATAAACCCGGATCATGGCAATCTTAATAATATCCGCCGCCGTTCCCTGAATGGGAGAATTCATGGCCACCCGTTCTCCGAAAGAACGCTGCATAAAATTCGAAGAAGACAATTCGGGAATGGGTCTTCTACGGCCGAACAAAGTCGTTACATAACCGTTTTTCTTAGCTTCCTCCACCATGCCGTCCAGAAAACCTTTTACCTTCGGATACGTCTTAAAATACTGTTCAATATATTCCGCCGCCTCTTTCCGCGTGATGCTCAAATCCTGGCTTAATCCAAAGGAACTGATACCGTAAACAATTCCAAAATTCACCGCTTTTGCATTTCTTCTCTGCAAATCCGTAACTTCTTCAAAAGGGGTGTGAAAAACCTGGGACGCCGTAATCCGGTGGATGTCTTCCTCCATCCGGTACGCTTCGATCAGTTTCTCGTCCCCGGACATGTGGGCGAGCACACGAAGCTCAATCTGCGAGTAATCCGCGTCCATAAACAAATATCCTGATTTCGGTACAAAAACTTTACGGATTCTGCGTCCAAGCTCCATCCGCATGGGAATATTCTGTAAATTGGGTTCCGTGGAACTGATACGCCCGGTAGCGGTAATGGTCTGATTAAAGTTCGTATGAATCCGCTCGTCTGCGCCAATATAATTAGCCAGTCCGTCCGCATACGTGGATTTTAATTTGGTAAGCCCGCGGTATTCCAAAATGTCCGAAACAATGGGGTATTCGGCCGCAAGCTTTTCCAATATATCCGCCGCCGTGGAATAACCTGTTTTTGTCTTTTTTCCTTCCGGAAGACCCAGTTTTTCAAATAAAACCTCGCCAAGCTGCTTGGGAGAATTGATATTAAATTCCACGCCCGCCTTATGGTAAATTTCTTTCTCCAGCTCGCTGATTCTGCCGGTCAGCGCGTCTCCGTAATGTTTCAATTCTTCCCGTCTGACCAGAACGCCCTCCTCTTCCATACTATGAAGCACCAAAGACAGCGGCATTTCAATTTCTTCCATCAAAGACAGCATACCGGTCTCTTTCAGTCTCTCCTTAAGCGGCTTCCATGCTTTCAGAGAAACATACGCGCCGTAGCAGGCAAACCAAACGGCCTGCTGCCGTTGGCTTTCAAAAAGCGTCCGCACGCTTTCTTTTCCGAAAACCTGCTTTCTTCCGGGAATCATCAGATTCAGATACTCCCCGGCAATATCCTCAATCTCATAATCGTTTTTTAAAGGATTCAAAAGGTAAGCCGCAATCAAAACATCAAAATATCTTTCCGTAGAATCGTCTGAAAGATATGCATACTGGTTCTTAATGTCATACGTTGCAAGCCGGATCTTTCCGGATAATTCCCGCATTTTACATGCAAGATATTCTTCCGTCAAAAAACCTTCCGCCGGGAAAAAGAATACCTCCCGGTCTGAAAATGCCAGCGCCAGTCCTGCGAAGCCCTTCTGCTCACGGTCTTTCAGGAAATAAAATCCCGCGTTCTCTTTTTGGCCTGCCGTTTCCCAGACCCGCTCCGCTTCCGCAAGCTCCGAAACAATCTTAAATACATCCTTCATCCCGTCTCGGTCGCTTTGGCTGTCTTTTTCAAAACGGCCCAGCATATTTTTAAATTCCAGCTTTTTGAACAGCTCATACGCTTCTTTTGTAAAATATCCTTCCGCTTTCGCCTTCTCATAATCAAGCGCAACTCCGCAGTCGGTCTTAATCGTGGCCAGTACTTTTGACAGCTCCGCAAGTTCTTTATTTTGCTTTAAGGACTCACGGATACTGTTTTTGGAGATTTCCTCCACATGGGCATAGATCTCCTGCAGGGAACCGTATTCCGTCATCAGCGATGTAGCCGTTTTCTCTCCGATTTTGGGAACGCCCGGAATATTATCCGCCGTATCGCCCATCAAAGCTTTCAGTTCAATAAACTGCGCAGGCGTGACCTGATACCTTGCAAGCACGTCCTCTTCGTAATAATCTTCAATCTCCGTACGGCTTCCTTTGGTCTTGGGAATTCTGATTTTGATATTCTTTGACGCAATCTGCAGCAAATCCCTGTCTCCCGATACCAGGGATACCGCAATTCCTTCCTTTTCAGCCTTTTTCGCCAGTGTGCCCAAAATGTCGTCCGCTTCCAGTCCTGCCTGTTCCATCATGCATATTCCCATGGCGGAAAGGACTTCTTTCATAACGGGAACCTGCTCTCGCAGCTCCTGCGGCATGGGTTTTCTGGTTCCTTTATATTCCGAATATATCTCATGCCGGAACGTAGGGGCATGCACGTCAAAAGCCACCGCCAGGTAGTCCGGCTTTTCTTCCTCCAGCAGTTTAAAAAGAATATTCAGGAACCCATATACCGCATTGGTATGGAGTCCGCTTGCATTGCTAAGATCGGGCACTCCATAAAAAGCCCTGTTCAAAATACTATGTCCGTCTATCAAAACCAGTTTTTTACTCATCTATACGAATCTCCGTCTTTATAATAAAATCACCAAAATCACCGCAATAATGCCAAGCAGAGCGGCCGCCTCCAGACCAATTCCCAGGTACTGCATACCTTTATGCCTCTTAATTTTTGCTCTGGAACTCTGCGTTAAGTTATCCAGCTCCCTGCCAAGATCAAACGCGCTGCCTTCTTCCAGGCGCACCATTCCCGCAGTAACAAGATACTGAATAGAAACCTCTTCCCGGCAGTTCGGACACACGTCGATATGATCCATGAATTGTTCCAGCTGCGTGTAATTCAATTCATTTTTAATAAAATTGGGAATCATCTTTTCAGCGTCTTTACAGGTCATGGCGCCACCTCGCTTTCTAACTATTTATAATACAACAAATTATGTGATTTTACTATATAAATTTGTGAAAAAGAATCGCCAAATCTATGTGCATAAATTCCATATTGAACAATTGACTAAAAAAAGCTTGTCAATGTTGGGAGAATATGTTATTATAATATTCGGCTGTTAAAGCAGGCAGGCCGGCGTGTCGGAATGGCAGACGAGGCAGACTCAAAATCTGTTGTGGGCAACCA
>CAJUNP010000036.1 GCA_910587935.1 uncultured Lachnospiraceae bacterium | reverse complement strand
GAGCTTTTGGAGGTATTTCCCGGATATGATATCCACATCGATCCGCTTTCCTTAAGCGTAGCGTGCCATATCGGCCCCGGAGCTTTGGCGATTGCATGCTGTAAAAAGATGGAATATTGATTGCTATATAAGCTTTAAATTTGATTTAAATTTGCAATAAGAAAGCTCTTGCATTCTTTCCCTTCTGTGCTATAATTCTATATATGGGGATATAGCTCAGTTGGGAGAGCGATACGTTCGCAACGTATAGGTCACGAGTTCGAGTCTCGCTATCTCCATTTTGCAGATTTAAGATGATATGTCTGATTCAGAACGTTTTAATAAAGTCTATGGAAGCATAGCTCAGCCGGGATGAGCGTTCGCCTCACACGCGAAAGGTCACGGGTTCGAGCCCCGTTGCTTCCATTTTTTTATATCTTCAATTTCTCAATAATTTTCTTCCATCCCCGCAGATTTCATGCTATAATCATCATGTTGTATTATGCCCGTCTGCGGCATATTTGAAAGGAAGTATAAAAATGGCAAAACCATCTACCTATGACGCTTCCAGCATTACCGTGCTGGAGGGCCTTGAAGCGGTACGCAAAAGACCCGGAATGTATATCGGAAGCGTCTCCACAAAAGGGTTGAATCACCTGATTTATGAAATTGTAGACAATGCGGTGGACGAGCATCTTGCCGGCTTTTGTTCGGTTATTACCGTAACCTTGGAAGCGGACGGTTCCGCAACCGTATCCGATAACGGCCGTGGAATTCCCGTAGGCATGCATGAAAAGGGAATCAGCGCCGAACGTCTTGTCTTTACGACCCTGCACGCCGGCGGAAAGTTTGACAATACCGCCTACAAAACCAGCGGCGGCCTTCACGGTGTTGGTTCTTCCGTTGTAAACGCGCTTTCCAACAGATTGACCGTAAGGGTCAAAAGCGGTGGCTGCATTTACGAAGATCAGTATGAAAAGGGGAATCCCGTTACGCAGCTTGAGGACGGTCTGCTCCCTGTCATTGGCAAAACGAAAGAAACCGGAACGACCATTAATTTTCTTCCGGACGATACTATTTTTGATAAAACCCGATTTAAAGAGGACGAAGTAAAAAGCCGGCTTCATGAGACCGCTTACCTGAATCCGAATCTGACGATTCTTTTTGAGGACCGCAGGAAGGACATACCGGAACAAGTTACCTTTCATGAACCGGAAGGGATTAAGGGATTTATTAAGGATATGAATAAATCTAAAGACACCGTCCATGAAGTGATCAGCTTTTCCGGGGAAAGCGAAGGCATAAACGTGGAGGTGGCGTTCCAATATGTGAACGAATTCCACGAAAATGTGCTGGGTTTCTGCAATAATATCTATAATTCCGAGGGCGGCACCCACCTGACCGGTTTTAAATCCCAGTTCACCAATATGATTAATTCATATGCCAGAGAATTAAACATTTTGAAGGAAAAAGATGTGAATTTTACGGGCGCTGATGTGCGCAACGGCATGACGGCCGTCATATCCATCAAACACCCGGATCCGCGGTTTGAAGGACAGACCAAAACAAAGCTTGATAATCAGGATGCGGCCAAAGTTGTCAGCAAGATTACAGGCGAAGAAGCCGTCCGGTTCTTTGACCGGAATCTGGATACCTTAAAGAACATTATCAGCTGTGCGGAAAAGGCGGCCAAAATACGTAAGACAGAAGAAAAAGCCCGGACAAACATGCTGACGAAACAGAAGTTTTCCTTTGATTCTAACGGAAAACTTGCAAATTGCGAGTCAAAAGACGCTTCCAAGTGCGAAATTTTCATTGTAGAGGGCGATTCTGCAGGAGGTTCTGCAAAAACGGCCCGTAACAGGAATTATCAGGCCATTCTTCCCATCCGCGGAAAAATCCTGAACGTAGAGAAAGCCAGCATCGATAAAGTACTTGCCAACGCCGAAATCAAGACGATGATCAATGCTTTCGGCTGCGGTTTTTCGGAAGGCTACGGCAATGATTTTGATATCAGCAAGCTGCGCTATGATAAAATTATTATTATGGCCGACGCGGACGTGGACGGCGCCCACATCTCGACGCTGCTGCTGACGCTGTTTTACCGGTTTATGCCGGAACTGATCTATGAGGGACACGTTTATATCGCCATGCCCCCCCTGTATAAGGCCATGCCAAGTAAAGGGGCGGAAGAATATCTTTACGACGATAAGGCGCTGGAAAAATACAGGAAGCGCCATAAAGGACCGTTTACCCTGCAAAGATATAAAGGACTCGGGGAGATGGACGCGCAACAGCTTTGGGAAACGACCCTGGATCCGGAAACCAGACTTTTAAAGCTGGTTGAAATCGAAGACGCAAGAATGGCCTCCGAAGTAACGGAAATGCTTATGGGTACGGAGGTTCCTCCGCGCAAAGCATTTATTTACGAGCACGCAACGGACGCCGAATTAGACGTATAAAGCAGGAGAAGAAAGCATGGACGAACAAAGAATCATCAAGACGGAATATTCCGAACTGATGCAGAAATCTTATATTGATTATGCCATGAGCGTCATTATTGCAAGAGCGCTGCCGGATGTCCGGGACGGCCTGAAGCCGGTTCAGAGGCGTACCCTTTACGATATGCATGAGCTTGGCATTCGTTATGACAGGCCTTACCGTAAGAGCGCCCGTATCGTAGGCGATACCATGGGTAAATATCATCCCCACGGAGACAGCTCCATCTATGACGCGCTGGTGGTTATGACCCAGGATTTTAAAAAGGGACTTCCCCTTATCGACGGGCACGGCAATTTCGGGAATATCGAGGGAGACGGCGCAGCCGCCATGCGTTATACGGAAGCGAGACTGCAAAAGATTACCCAGGAAGCGTTTTTGGCCGATCTTGACAAAGACGTAGTGGATTTCCTTCCTAATTTTGACGAAACGGAAAAAGAGCCTTCCGTGCTGCCCGTTAAAATTCCCAACCTGCTTGTGAACGGTTCCGAAGGCATCGCGGTAGGTATGGCTACCAATATACCCCCTCATAATTTAGGTGAAGTCATTGATGCGGTGAAAGCCTATATGTTAAATGAAAACATCACCACTAAAGAGTTAATGCGCCACATTAAGGGGCCTGATTTTCCCACGGGAGGGATTGTGGTTAACAAAGATGATCTTCCCGCCATTTATGAGACAGGAGCCGGAAAAATTAAGATCCGGGGAAAGGTAGAGATTGAAAAGGGCAAAGCGGGCAAAACCAATCTGGTTATCACCGAGATTCCCTATCCCATGATCGGCGCCAATATAGCCAAATTTTTATCGGATGTAGCCGCCCTTGCGGAGACAAAAAAAACGCAGGATATCGTGGATATATCCAACCAGTCTTCCAAAGAGGGAATCCGTATTGTAATCGAACTGCGAAGGGACGCCGACGTAGAGAATTTTAAAAATATGCTCTACAAAAAAACGCGTCTGGAAGATACCTTCGGCGTGAATATGCTTGCCATTTCCCACGGCCGGCCGGAGACGCTCGGCCTGAAACGCATTATTAAAGAGAGCGTTGATTTTCAGTTTGAAGTGGCCGCCAGGAAATATACCAATCTTTTGCAGAAGGAGCAGGGCAGAAAGGAAGTGCAGGAAGGACTGATTAAAGCCTGCAACGTAATCGACCTGATTATAGAAATCCTGCGCGGAAGCAAGGACCGCAATATGGCGAAAGCCTGCCTGATAGAAGGAAAGGTAGACGGAATCCGGTTCAAATCCAAAGAGTCCAAAATCATGGCGGCGCAGCTTGGATTTTCCGAAGTACAGGCCAACGCCATTCTGGATATGCGCCTCTATAAACTGATCGGTCTGGAAATCGAAGCCTTGATTAAAGAACACGAAGAAACCATGGCCAATATCTACCGTTATGAAGATATTCTGGAACGTAAGAGTTCCATGGCGCAGGTAATAATGAACGAACTGGACGCAATCAAAAAAGAATACGGAAGAAAACGCCGGACCGCTATTGAAAATGCAGAGGAAGCCGTTTACGAGGAAAAGAAAATCGAAGAAATGGAAGTCATGTTTTTAATGGATCGTTTCGGTTACGCCAGAACCATCGACATGGCTGCTTATGAAAGAAATAAAGAAGCGGCGGATGCGGAAAACCGTTTTGTATTCCCCTGTAAAAACACCGGAAAAGTTTGCATTTTTACGGATAAGGGCCAGCTACATACCATCCGGGTTCAGGAACTGCCTATGGGAAAATTCAGGGACAAGGGTATTCCCATTGACAATATCAGTAACTTCAGTACGGGAAAAGAAAACCTGATTTTTATTACCAGCCAGTCGGAGCTGAATCTGTACCGACTTTTGTTCGTCACCAGAAACTCCATGATGAAGGTTGTGGACGGTGGAGAATTTGACGTATCAAAACGCACGGTGGCAGCCACAAAGCTGACGGAGGACGACGAGGTTGTCAGCGTGGAAATTTTGAAGGAACAGAAAAATATTGTTCTGCAGACTCACGACGGTTATTTCCTGCGTTTCTCTCTGGAAGAGATTCCGGAAAAGAAAAAGGGCGCCATCGGCGTCAGAGGAATGAAGCTGTCGGAGCAGGATTACGTAGAAGCCGTGTATTATACCGCAAGCGCGTCGGATCAGACCATCCTGTATAAAAATAAAAATCTGGAACTGAACAAATTGAAACTTGGCAGACGGGATTCCAAGGGCGTAAAAGTACGCGCCTGAAAATTTCAACATGGAGGAGCAGTATGAGAGTAATAGCCGGAACCGCAAGAAGCCTTCCCTTAAAAACGCCGAAGAATATGGCTACCCGGCCTACTACGGACCGGATTAAGGAAACCCTGTTTAACATTTTACAGCCGTATCTTTCGGACTGCGTATTTATCGATCTTTTTTCCGGAAGCGGCGCCATCGGCATTGAGGCGGTAAGCCGGGGTGCGCAAAAATGTTATTTTGTGGAACAGGACAAAGAGGCTGCGGCCTGCATTGCGGACAACCTGAAATTTACAAAATTTGCGGACCGGGCCGTGCTTTTGCGGCAGGATGTTTTGAACGGAATTTATCATATTTTTGAAAAAGAAGCGGACATTGTTTTTATGGATCCTCCTTACGGAAAAGAATACGAAAAGAAAGTGCTTGACGCATTGCGGGATGTGAAGTATGTTACTGATAATACGATTCTTGTAACGGAAGCGGATCTGCATACGGATTTTTCTTATGTGGAAGCAATGGGGTACGCGGTATTTAAACAAAAAAAGTACAAGACAAACCAGCATGTATTTTTAAGAAGGGTGTGAACAGTCATGAAGTCGGCAATTTATCCGGGAAGCTTTGATCCGCTTACCTTTGGCCATATGGATATTATCCGGCGGTCCGCGGATATTTTTGATGAATTAATTGTCAGTGTTTTAAATAATAAAGAAAAGACTCCATTGTTTTCTGTGGAGGAACGTGTTAAGATACTTAAAGAAGCGACAAGGGACCTTCCCAATGTGAAAGTGGAGTCCTTCAGCGGTCTTTTGATTGAATATGCCAAATCAAAAAATATTCACGTTGCAATCCGGGGACTTCGCGCTATTACGGATTTTGAATATGAGCTGCAGATTGCGCAGACCAATCATAAATTATCCGGCGGACGGCTGGATACCATGTTTTTAACGACCAGTCTGGAATATGCTTATCTGAGCTCTTCCAGCGTAAAGGAAATTGCAAGCTTTAACGGGGATATCAGTCAGTGCGTACCGGATTTTGTAATACCTTTAATCTATGAGAAGTTTGGTATCCGCAGGGAATAAATTTGGCAGAAATGGAGTGTTATTATGAGCAGCAGAATCGAACAGTTGATTGACGAGATCGAAGAATTTATCGACAGTTGTAAATATCAGCCATTATCGAATACGAAGATAATTGTAAATAAAGAGGAAATCGATGAACTTTTAAGAGAACTCCGTATGAAAACGCCCGATGAAATCAAGCGTTACCAGAAGATAATCAGCAATAAGGAAGCGATCTTAAACGATGCCCGTGCAAAAGCGGAAGCTTTAATCAACGATGCGACGGTACACACAAACGAACTGATCAACGAACATGAGATTATGCAGCAGGCTTATGCACAGGCTAACCGTGTTGTAACCATGGCTACGGAACAGGCGCAGGAGATTCTCGATAACGCGACCATGGAAGCAAATAATGTGCGGATTTCCGCTATGCAGTATATGGATGATATGCTGGCTCACATTGAGAACATTATCAGCCAGTCCTCCCAGACGGCGGCTGCGCATTACGAAAATTTAATTGATTCGCTGGGCCATTATCATGAAATTATCCAGGCTAACCGCAGCGAACTGCATCCGGTGGAAGATGAACTGGAGGATGTTTCTCCTGCCGGGGAAAAGACTGACGCAGGGATAGACGTCATATAGAAAGTTGCAGGGACAGATTCCGGGTTGAATGGGTCTGTCCCTTCTGTATGTTATATTGAGTCAGGAAGGATAAATCAATGAAATATTTTTTAGGTGGAATACGGATATATAGCAGCTTTTTTATATTTTTACTATTGTTTTTTCTGGGATCGCGCAGGGTTTTGGCGGATGAGCCTTTGGTGATTGTGCTGGATCCGGGACATAGCGGTGAGAATCTGGGGGCGGAATATAACGGGTATACGGAA
The DNA here is from genome assembly GCA_910587935.1 of uncultured Lachnospiraceae bacterium. GTDB lineage: Bacteria > Bacillota > Clostridia > Lachnospirales > Lachnospiraceae > MGBC143606. The sequence goes on along the minus strand of CAJUNP010000036.1, from coordinate 19,923 downwards.
AAAGAGCTGAATATGGTGGTGGCTCTTGCCATGTATGAGGAGCTTAAACAGTATGACAATGTGGAAGTATACCTGACGCATACGGAAGATGTTGATATGAGTCTGAAAGAGCGGGCGGAGTTTGCCGCCGGCCTGAATGCGGACTTTTTGTTCTGTCTTCATTTTAATATGTCTCCCAATCATAACCTTTTCGGTACGGAAGTCTGGATTTCGGCTTATGACGAGTATTATGCCAAAGGACTTGCTTTCGGGAAGATTCAGATCGAAACGATGGAAGCTATGGGACTCTACAGCCGGGGCGTTAAAACAAAATTAAAGGAAGACGGTTCGGCGGATTATTACGGAATTATCCGGGAAAGCCGGGAATTGGGACTGGCCTGCGCTCTGATCGAACATTGTCATCTGGATCATAAGAACGATGAAGGCTATTATGAGACGGAAGAGAAGCTGAAAACGATGGGCCGCGCCGACGCGCAGTCTGTGGCAAAATATTTTGGATTGACAAGCAAGGCTCTCGGCATCGATTATTCCGATTACCCCAGAGAAGACGTGCCGGTTCCCGCCTATGTAATGGCGCCTGATTCTACGGATCCCGACGTATGCTATATTGAAGAGGCATCCTGTGACGCTGCCACCGGAAAGGTGGAAATTGCCCTGACCGCACAGGACTATGACAGTCCCATGCTTTATTACAATTATTCTACGGACGGAGGACTTACCTGGACGGAGCTTTTCCCATGGGAGGAGGGAAAAGATACACAGAACGTCATTTTGCAGATTCCGTCCGGTCAGGTTATGCCGGCCGTGGTATTCCGCGCCTATAACCTGTTTGACCGGTATACCCAAAGCAACAGTATTACGTATCCTACCTTCCGATACGGAGAAGATTTGCCGGACAAACCGAACAAAACTCCCGTCTACCTGGAGGATGAAGAGATACTTAAAGCCGACAGCGGGCAGGTGCGGACCACCTTTGCCAAAACGAAAGAGGAAGAACCGAAAGAACAGGAATTTTCATTCCTTTTATTTCTGGAAATCTGCCTGGGATTGGTTGTAATTATTTTTATATCCGCAATTACGGCAAAAATTATTACTTTTTCAAGGAAGAAAAGGCGCCGCCGGAAATAGCCAATGGATTCCTATCCAGATTCCGTAAAAAACGGCCGTAAAAAGCGTCAGGATTATTTTGTGTATACAATAGGCGCTAATGGATAAATCCGTATTTTTTATGATGCTGTAGGTTTGCGCAATACAGGAAAAACCGCCGAAGGGGAGCAGAAGCAGGACGGCCAAAGGCATGGAGGGGCCGATCCGGCTGATACCGCTTGTGATTTCCAAAAGGGCATTAATTATCGGAAGCGTGGATTTTGGCAGACACATGGACGGAAAAAGGTTTAACAGATTAAACAGAATCATGTAGCCGCCAAGCCGCGTAATATTTTCAATTCCGGACATAATGGAAGCGTCGATGTGCGCCAGTACCGAATCTTTGTCCTGTTTTGCGGAGGCGGCTTTCAGCTCCTGCCCAATCCGGCGTTTTTCCTGATTTTTTTGAAAGACCCGGCTGCGGCTTAACAGAATTCCGTATAGAAGCGGTATCCCATACATGCCGAACAGATACGGCAGCGTTTTTTTCAGGCCTAAAAGAGGCAGCACAAAGCTGACGAAATAAATGGGTCCGATGTTGTTACAAAAAGCGAGAAGATACGAAGCTTCTTCGTAAGAAAGTTTCTCTCTTTCATATAAATCCGCAATAACCTTTGCGCCCATGGGAAAACCGCACAAAAATCCCATAATCATGCAATAAGCCCCATGGCCGCTTACTTTAAAGAGCGGTTTTAAAACCGGCGTCAGCAGCGCGGAAAAGTACTCGGTCAGATTCATCCGCACCATGATTCCCGACAGAATCATAAAAGGAAACAAAGTCGGAATCATTTTCTGGAACCACAGCGTCAGTCCCGTAAAGGCAAAATAAAGGCTTTCCACCGGATTAATCAGCATCAGAAAAAACAGGATCAGAAATGCAAGCGTAAGCAGGATGCGCTCATATTTTTTCATTGGAATTCCTCCGTAACCGTTTCGAAATCTCCCTGTTTACAACGTATGAAAAGAGAACGGAAAACATGTCAGAAAAGGAGAATGGCCATGATGCGGCTGGATCGTTTTTTGTGTGAAGTACATATGGGAAGCCGGAGCCAGGTGAAAGAATGGATTAAAAAAGGTATGGTTCAGGCGGACGGCCTGACGGTACTGAAGCCGGAATATAAGGTGGATGAGGAAAATACGCAGATTACGTTTCGGGGACGCCTTCTTTCCTTTAGCAAATTTGCATATTATGTTTTGAATAAGCCCGCCGGCATGGTAACCTCCAACCGGGATCCGCGTTCTCCCGTGGTGATGGAGCTTTTAAAGGATGTTCCCCAAAAGAATCTTTTTCCTGTGGGCAGACTGGATAAGGATGCGGAGGGACTGCTTCTGATTACCAACGACGGGGAACTGGCCCACCGTCTTTTAGCGCCCAAAAGCCATGTTCCCAAAACATATTTTCTGCGGCTTAAGGAAGCTTTTACAAAGGGGCAGGAAAAACGGCTTTCGGAAGGCGTCGATATCGGTGAAAAAAAGCTTTGTCTGCCTGCGGAAACAAAGCTTATTTCAGAACAGGAAATTTTCATCACCGTTTGGGAGGGGAAATTTCATCAGGTAAAAAGAATGATGAAAGCGGCAGGCAACGAAGTGCTTTTTTTAAAAAGAGTCGCGTTCGGAAGCCTTGCGCTGGATGAAACGCTGGCGTCCGGCGCATATAGACCGTTAACGGATGAAGAAATAAATCAATTGAAAAAGGATGCGGATTATGATGTGGGAAAATAAAAAAGCGGTTATTTTTGATTTGGACGGAACACTGGTAGACTCTATGTGGATATGGCGGGATATTGACATCGAATATCTGGGAAGGTTCGGGATATCCGTACCGTCCGGCCTCCAGACGGAGATTGAGGGCATGAGCTTTTCCGAAACGGCCGTTTATTTTAAGGAACGGTTTCACATACCGGATTCACTGGAAAAGATCAAACGGGACTGGAATCAAATGGCATGGGATAAATACACGTTTCAGGTTCCTTTAAAGGAAGGCGTTTCCGAATTTATCGGACAATGCCGCAGCCGGGGAATCTCTCTTGGTATCGCAACCAGCAATTCCAGGGAGCTTGTGGAAAATATCATTGCCGTACACGGCCTGAACGATGATTTTTCCTGCATTATGACAGGATGCGACGTAAAGCAAGGGAAACCTTCGCCGGAAATTTATCTGGCGGTAGCGCAGGCCTTACAGGTTATGCCAAAAGACTGTCTTGTTTTTGAGGATATCGTTCCGGGTATTCAGGCGGGAAAAAACGCCGGTATGGAGGTCTGCGCCGTAGAGGATGCGTATTCTTTATACCAGACCGAAGAAAAAAAGGCGCTTGCCGATTATTACATTAAGGATTACCGGGAAATATTGCAGTCTGCTGCCGATAACCGGACGACGGGGAACAAATAAAATGACACATGGATTTTTACCGATTTCAAAAGAAGATATGGATTCCAGAGGAATCAAACAGCTGGATTTTGTGTACGTGACAGGGGATGCTTATGTGGATCATCCGTCCTTTGGACACGCCATTATCAGCCGGGTACTGGAAGCCCACGGTTATACGGTGGGAATTCTTTCGCAGCCGGACTGGAAAAACGAAGAGAGCGTTACAGCGCTTGGGAAGCCAAGGCTTGCTTTCCTTGTTACGTCCGGAAATATGGATTCCATGGTCAACCATTACAGCGTTTCCAAAAAAAGGCGCAGCCAGGATGCTTACACGCCGGGCGGCGCACCCGGAAAAAGGCCGGATCACGCCGCCGTTGTCTACGGCAATCTGATCCGAAAGGCGTACCGGGACGTACCGGTGATTATAGGCGGAATCGAGGCGAGCCTGCGCAGAATGGCTCATTATGACTACTGGTCGGACAGCTTCAAGCGTTCCCTGCTGTTAGACAGCCAGGCCGATCTGATTTCTTACGGTATGGGTGAAAAATCCATTGTGGAAATTGCGGATGCTTTAAACAGCGGTATTTCCGTGAAAGATATTACGTTTATTCCGGGAACGGTTTATAAAACGAAGGAGATCTCCGGGATCTACAACTCCCTGATGCTCCCTTCTTTTGAAGAGATGAAAGAGGATTCTTCGCGTTATGCCGAAAGTTTTCAGAAGCAATATGAGAATACCGACGCCTGTAACGGAAAAACTCTGATCGAGCCATACCCTAACGGAGTCTATGTCGTACAAAATCCGCCGCAGCCGCCGTTAACCACGGAAGAAATGGATGCGGTCTATGATCTGCCTTATATGCGGACTTATCATCCCTCCTATGAGTCTTTGGGAGGCGTTCCGGCTATTGCCGAAATCAAGTTTTCCCTGATCAGCTGCCGGGGGTGCTTCGGGGGATGCAGCTTTTGCGCCCTTACCTTCCATCAGGGAAGAGTAATCCAGACCCGCAGCCATGAATCCCTTCTGAAAGAGGTGGAGCTTTTTCTGCGGGATCCGGACTTTAAGGGTTACATCCATGACGTAGGCGGTCCGACTGCAAACTTCAGACATCCGTCCTGTGAAAAGCAACTGACAAAAGGCGTCTGTAAAAACAGGCAGTGTCTTTTTCCCAAATCCTGCCCCAACCTGAAAGCGGATCACGGCGATTACCTTGAGCTGCTTAGGAAGCTCCGATCCATGGAAGGCGTTAAAAAGGTATTTATACGCTCCGGAATCCGTTTTGATTATCTGCTGGCCGATTCCGACGACACCTTTTTCCGGGAGCTGGTGGAGCATCATATCAGCGGACAGTTAAAGGTAGCGCCGGAGCATATTGCCGATCCTGTTCTTAAAAAAATGGGCAAGCCGGAAAATGCGGTTTATGAACGGTTTGTGGACAAATACAAAAAGCTGAACAGTCAGCTTGGGAAAAACCAGTTCCTGGTTCCCTATCTGATGTCCTCCCATCCAGGTTCCACGTTGAAGGAAGCCGTGGCTCTTGCAGAGTATCTGCGGGATCTGGGGTATATGCCGGAGCAGGTTCAGGATTTTTATCCCACGCCGTCCACCGTTTCCACGGTGATGTATTATACCGGATTGGACCCGAGAACCATGGAGAAGGTTTATGTATGCAGGAATCCTCATGAAAAGGCGATGCAGCGCGCGCTGATCCAGTACCGAAATCCGAAAAACAAAGAACTGGTGCGGGAGGCGTTAATCAAGGCAGGCAGGCAGGATTTGATCGGGTATGATAAGAAGTGTCTGATCCGTCCGGAGAAGGGGAATGGCGCGGGGTACGGCAGGCAGGCGGGAACTGTGGCAGGAAAAGAAGGAAAGGCGAAAAAAACGGACAAGAAAAAGACGATACGGAATGTGCATAAGAAACCGGGAAGGCAGCGGTAAATCGAAGGACGGATTTACCGCTGGTTATTTTGATTCCGGGGAGGTCTATTACGGCCCGGACACTTACACCCATGTTGAAGAATACGACGCTAATGACTACATTGGCAGCCGGGCGTCTGTACCGTCTTTCCTTTACGGAAGAGGAGGGAGAGCGGTGTCTCCTACGTCAAATTACATTAACGCCTCAAAATTTGCAGGAAGTTTGTCCGGAAAAATATAAGACTCTGGATGATCCGGTGTGTTCTCCCCGGATACTTGGAGATAATGCGGAAAACGAATGTGGGATATCAGAAGAAGAAGCATTAGAGGAAGCCATACGGTTTCAGCAGAGTCTGGGATTGGAATACTCCGTGGTGTCCCAAGTCTGTCCGTTGGTATGGTCGGATGCGGGCAGTCTTATGTCTTTTACCGACGGCGGTAATTCCGACAAATGGGGCGTGAACGGTTACGCATTTTCCTTTGATCTTGGAATGGAGGGGAGTTCCTTTGTTGATTTTGGATCTGAAACAGACTATATGCACAATTTGTATTTCGGTTGCGGAACTGAACGACTCAACCTGGATATCAAGGAAAAGACACAATGCTCCTTAAATGCGCGGCTGAATCTTTACGTTACGGATCAGGGTGTCATACATATGACTGCCAATAATCCGCAAAAATACAGTTATGTGCCCGCATGGAGACTTGCACTGGTGGCAAAGGATACGGCGGCCCACCAAATATCTATTCGTAATCCGATTTTCATTAATGCAATCGACGGCTCTTTGATCGATTATTATTGCGAGTTGTATAATATGCCTCCCATGGATGAACAAACCCAAAAGGAATAAGTGAACGTACAGGACAAAAAGACGGTTATTTTATACTGGAAGTAATGATTCGTTTCGGGTATAATGAATACAGGCTGTGAGAACGCACAGACAACAGGAAAGGCACGGTCATACTATGAAACGAATGTTTACCACTTATTTTTACAAAGGAAATAAAGACTACCTCAACACGCAGAAAAAATATGAGATCATGCGGACGATTCTTTACTTTGCAATTTCACTGTCCCTGTTTATTGCGGGGTTGGTCGCTACCAAAACAAGAATGAATCTTTTGACCATTGTAGCTGTTTTGGGATGCCTTCCCGCATGCAAAAGCGTCGTGGGAATGATTATGCACCTCAAATTTAACAGCATTTCCAAAGAAGACGCGGCAAAGATCACGGCAAACCTTGGAAGCCTTGAGGGGCTTTATGATATGGTCTTTACCTCCTATGATAAAAATTATCAGGTAGATCATCTCGTTTTAAAGGACCGCACTTTATGCGGTTATTCCTCTCATGAAAAAACGCAGGAAAAGCTTTGCCAGGAACATCTGGAAAAAATGCTTTTAACAAGCGGGCATAAAGGAGTATCCGTGAAAATCTTTAAGAACCTTTCCAAATATACGGAACGTCTCAGACAGTTGGACCAGCTGGAGCAGGACGACGCAGATTTCCGTGAAGCGGTTTATGCAACTTTGAAGAGTATTTCCCTATAAACTTATAACCGGGGAGGGTATCCATGCAGACAGTTTTTGTTCCCGCCGGACAGGCGGGACAGCGTTTCGATAAATTTTTAAACCGCCATTTACACAGCGCGGGAATGGGATTTATCTACAAAATGCTACGAAAAAAAAATATTACACTGAATGGTAAAAAAGCCGAAGGAAAAGAACTTCTTCAGGCGGGAGACAGGGTTAGCTTTTTCTTTTCCGAGGAAACCTATCGGAAATTTACGCGGGCGGAGACGGTTATGCTTACGCCGTATCATAAAGCTTATGAAACCTTAAAGGGGATTCAGGTTCTTTATGAAGACGGCGACGTCCTGCTTTTGGACAAGCCTTCCGGCTATTTATCGCAAAAGGCCGGTAAATCCGATGTAAGCGTCAACGAATGGCTGATCGGATATCTTTTGATAAAAAAAGAAATTACAAAAGAGACCCTGTCCGTTTTCCGCCCGTCGGTCTGCAATCGCCTGGACCGCAATACAAGCGGAATTCTTCTTTGTGGAAAAACGCTGGCCGGAAGCAGGGAATTGAACCGTCTTATTAAGACGCGGGCCATTCATAAATTTTATCAACTGTTCGTAAAAGGAGAACTGGCAACGCCGGGCCTTCTGGAAGGAACCCTTCTTAAAGACTCACACCATAATAAAGTAAGACTGCAGGATTTAGATGCAGAGGGCGGTTCTTATATTAAAACCGCTTATAAACCTGTCGCGTGGAATGAACGGATTACGTTTTTGGAAGTGGAGCTGTTTACGGGAAAAACCCATCAGATCCGGGCTCACATGGCAAGTATCGGACATCCCCTTGCCGGGGATTATAAATATGGAGACGCCGCCTTTAATCATTACTTCCGGGAAAAATACAAAGTAAAGGATCAGCTGCTTCATGCAATAAGAATTGAATTTCCTTCGGACTGCGGAGCGTGTCCGCAGCTAAGCGGTAAAATTTTTACAGCTTCTTTGCCGGATGTATTTGAACGGATATTAGCAGGCGAAAGCCTTAAAGTTAATTCTGAGAAGAAAACGGAGTAAAATATGGCCACATGGAATTCCAGGGGCTTGCGGGGCTCCACCTTGGAAGATATGATAAACCGCACTCTTGAAAAGTATCAGGAGAAAAAGCTTGCCTTGATTCAAAAAGTTCCCACTCCCATTACCCCGATCCGGATTGATCCGGAGCACCGGCATATTACCCTTGCATATTTTGACCAGAAGAGTACCGTTGACTACATCGGTGCTGTGCAGGGAATTCCGGTCTGTTTCGATGCTAAGGAATGTGCCGGCGACACGTTCGCTCTTCAGAACGTACATGAACATCAGGTAAACTTTATGAAAGCCTTTGAAGAACAGGACGGAATTGCGTTCCTGCTGATCGGTTTTACAGCCCGCGGGGTTTATTATTATCTGCCTTACCGGGAGCTGGAACGGTTTTGGAACCGAAGCCTTAACGGCGGAAGAAAAAGCTTCCGGTTTGACGAATTAAATCCTGCGTTTATTCTCCCTAAGCATCAGGGGATCCTGGTTCCTTTTTTAGACGGCCTGCAAAAGGATTTGAACGACCGGGAAAATTTAAGTTGACTTTTCAAACGCCGTTTAGTATACTACCAGTAGTTTTATTTGCTAATATGGTAGCAAATTACTACGTTAAAGTATTAAACACAAAACTACAGGAGCAACGAAATGCAGACTCAGTTATTACATACCCCGGAAGGGGTAAGAGATATTTATGGCCGTGAATATGCCAAAAAACTATCCGTCCAGTCTTTAATCCACGACAAATTCAGCAGTTACGGTTACCAGGATATCCAGACTCCTACTTTTGAATTTTTTGATGTGTTTTCAAAAGAAATCGGAACTACGCCGTCACGGGAATTATATAAATTTTTCGATAAAGAAGGGAATACCCTGGCGCTGCGCCCTGACTTTACGCCTTCCGTAGCCCGCTGCGCGGCAAAATACTTTATGGATTCCCCGGCTCCCTTACGATTTTGCTATCTTGGCAACACCTTTACCAATACTTCGAATCTGCAGGGTAAATTAAAAGAAGTAACCCAGATGGGAGCGGAACTGATCGGTGATGAAAGCGCCATAGCCGATGCGGAACTGATCAGCCTGATGATCGAGGCATTAAAAAATACCGGCTTAAAGCGGTTTCAGATCAGCGTGGGACAGGTGGAATATTTTAAAGGAATCTGCGACGACGCGGGACTTGATGCAGGGACGGAGCGTACATTAAGAGAATACATCTCCAATAAGAATCTGTTTGGCGCAGAAACGCTTCTTATGGAAAAGGAAGTGGATGAAAAGCATAAAAACGTGCTGCTGCGCATTGCGGAAATGTTCGGAGGGATTGATTTTCTGGCGGAAGCGGGAGAGCTTGCGGGCAATACGCGTTCCAGAAATGCCATACGAAGGCTGGAAGAAGTATTTTCCGTATTAAAGCTTTACGGACTGGAAGAATATGTATCTTTTGACCTCGGCATGTTAAGCCGGTACAATTATTATACCGGTATTATTTTTAAGGCGTATACGTACGGTGTAGGCGATGCCGTTATTAAGGGCGGACGTTACGACAACCTGCTTTCCCAGTTTGGCAAAGACGCGCCGGCCATCGGTTTTGTGGCGGTAATTGACGATTTGCTGGAAGCATTAAGCGGACAGCAGATTCCTGTGCCCGTAAAAGATGATCCTGTGCAGTTGTTTTATACAAAACATACTTTCCCGGAAGCGCTCAAAGAAGCAAAGAAGCTTCGGGAAGAAGGTGTCTGTGTCAGAATGGCCGCACATGAAGAATAGCCTGACTTAAGAATGATTAGGAACGAGGTGTTAAAGTGGACAGTAAGGACCGTTATCTTACCTTTGCGCTGGCAAAGGGCAGACTTGCCAGAACTACATTGGAACTATTGGAAAAAATTGGAATTACCTGTGAAGAAATGAAGGATAAGGATTCTCGAAAGCTCATATTTGTAAACGAAGAGTTAAAATTCAAGTTTTTCTTATCCAAGGGACCGGACGTACCTACTTATGTAGAATACGGCGCCGCAGATATCGGCGTTGTGGGAAGCGATACCATAATGGAAGAGAACCGGAGAGTTTATGAGGTAATGGATCTTGGGTTTGGAAAATGTCGGATGTGTGTCTGCGGGCCGCAGAAAGCCAGGGAACTGCTGATGCATCATGAGATGATCCGTGTCGCCAGCAAATATCCAAATATTGCAAAAGAGTATTTCTATAATAAAAAACATCAGACGGTGGATATTATAAAATTAAACGGTTCCGTGGAATTAGGACCTATCGTAGGTTTATCGGACGTAATTGTGGATATCGTTGAGACAGGTTCCACACTCCGTGAGAACGGACTTGAAGTTCTGGAGGAAATCTGTCCCTTGTCCGCCAGAATGATTGTAAACCGCGTATCGATTCAGATGGAATCGGAGCGTATTAAGAAACTGATTAACGAACTGAAAGCCATTCTGTAGAAAAAGAGGTCCCGGTGTGAAAAATAATATGAGAATTTTGGAATTAACGGAAAGCACTCGTAAAAATATTCTGGAAAATTTATTAAAAAGAAGTCCCAGTCAATACGGCCAATACGAAGCCGCCGTAAACGATATTATCACGCAGATCAGAGAACGCGGCGATGAAGCGCTGTTAGAATATACGGAACGCTTTGACCATTGTACCTTGACGCCGGATACCCTGGAAGTCACGGAAGAGGAAATCCGGCAGGCATACGGCGCTTTGACGCCGGAATTTATTGAAGTGCTCAAAAAATCTGCCGCCAATATCCGCGCCTATCATGAAAAACAGTTGCGCAACAGCTGGTTTGACACAAAAGAAAACGGAACGATTCTGGGCCAGAAAATCACGCCCCTGCAGCGTGTCGGCGTTTATGTTCCGGGAGGCACGGCTGCGTATCCGTCCAGTGTGCTAATGAATATCATTCCCGCGAAAGTCGCAGGCGTTAAAGAGATTGTAATGACGACGCCTCCCGGCAGGGACGGTTCCATGAATCCGGCTACGCTTGTGGCCGCGGACATTGCCGGTGCCGCGAAAATTTACAAAGCGGGCGGGGCTCAGGCGGTTGCCGCGCTTGCCTTTGGTACGGCGACAATTCCGAAGGTCGATAAAATTACGGGGCCGGGTAATATTTTTGTAGCTCTGGCCAAAAGGAGCGTTTTCGGTTATGTCAGCATCGATTCCATTGCGGGGCCCAGCGAGATTCTGGTTCTGGCGGACGAAACGGCTAATCCCCGTTACGTGGCGGCGGATTTATTGTCCCAGGCAGAGCATGACATACTGGCTTCCGCCATTTTAATCACTACTTCCGGAACTTTAGCCGAATCCGTTTCGGCGGAAATCGATGCTTTTTTACAACAGCTTTCACGGAAGGAAATTATGGAACAGTCCCTGCAGAATTACGGTTATATTCTGCTTGCCCCGGATCTTGATACCGCCGTTGAGACGGTGAATGAGATTGCTTCCGAACATCTGGAGATCTTAACGGCCAGTCCCTTTGAGATTCTTCCCAAAATTCAGAATGCGGGCGCCATTTTCCTGGGAGAGTATTCCTCCGAACCTTTGGGAGACTATTTTGCAGGCCCCAACCATGTGCTTCCGACCAACGGAACGGCAAAATTTTTCTCGCCTTTGGGCGTGGATGACTTTATAAAGAAGTCAAGCGTAATTTCTTACTCGAAGGAAGCGCTGCGGGAGGTTCATAAGGATATTGAACTGTTTGCCGGCCAGGAAGGTTTAACGGCCCATGCGAACTCGATTAAAGTCCGTTTTGAAGCCGAAGCATAAGAATAATTGTTAACAGGAGGCGTTTTCCATGATTCGAAGCACTACCATTTCACGCAAAACAAAGGAAACCGATATCCAGTTGATTTTAAATCTGGACGGAACCGGAAAAAGCGATATTCAGACCGGAATCGGATTTTTTGACCATATGCTGGAGGGATTTACCCGCCACGGTTTTTTTGATATGAAGTTAAAGGCGAAGGGAGACCTGTTCGTAGACGCACACCATACTGTGGAAGATACCGGAATTGTTCTGGGGCAGGCCATCAAAGAAGCGCTCGGAGACAAAAAGGGAATCAGCCGTTTCGGATCCTCCATACTTCCCATGGATGACGCGTTGGTCTTATGTGCCGTAGATTTAAGCGGCAGGCCCTATCTTAATTTTAATGTAACCTTTCCCACGGAACGGACAGGAGAAATGGACTGTGAACTGGCCAGAGAATTTTTTTATGCGGTGTCTTATTGCGCCGGTATGAACCTGCACATCCGTCTTTTGGACGGCTGCAATTCGCATCATATTATGGAAGCGGCCTTCAAGGCTTTTGCCAGGGCTCTTGACATGGCAGTTAAAAAGGAAGAGCGCACTAACGAGGTGCCCAGTACAAAAGGTGTTTTATAATTCAAAGGAGGAAAATAAGGAGAATTCACTATGCTTTATAAACGTTATATACCCTGTATTTATTTGTATCATGCCCATGCGGTCCGCAGTCTCAACGATACCAGCGTGGTGGATACGGACCCGGTTCGTCTCGCTTCTTACTTTAACGAGCATAACGCGGACGAATTAATTGTTTTTGACATGTCTTCCGGTGACGAAGAACATGAGGAAGCGCTGAACCTGATTGAGGAAATCTGCGATACCGTCGCGGTTCCCGTAATCGGCGGCGGCCATGTGCACCGCATGGAGGACGTTAAAAAACTTCTTTACGCAGGATGCCGACGCGCTGTGCTGGATTTTGAAAATCCTGAAAATGTGGAAATAATACAGGAGGTTTCTCTGAAATTCGGTAAGGAAAAGCTGCTCGTTTCCTTTAAAAATCCGGAAATTCTGACAGAAGAACAAAAAGAACTGATTGAGAACTATGCGGCGGAATTGCTGTTAATGAATACCCATGTCATCCGGGAAACACAGGCGCTTTTCTCTTTGCCCGTTATCGTTCAGGTCAATCAGATTGCCTTAAATAAACTGTTTGAAATTTTTTCTTATGAGAATGTATCCGGCGTTACCGGAAATATTATGAACGATAATGCGGACGAAATTCAGACCTTAAAGAAACTCTGCCAGGAGAACGGAATTCCTGTGGCGGTTCTGGAAGCAAAGTATGAATGGGAAGATTTGAAAAAGAATTCGGACGGTCTTGTCCCGGTAGTTGTGCAGGAAGATAAAACCGGCGAAGTCCTGATGGTTGCTTACATGAACGAAGAGGCGTATAACCAGACCCTGCGCAGCGGTAAAATGACGTATTTCAGCAGAAGCAGGCAACAGCTCTGGCTAAAGGGCGAAACCTCCGGCCATTACCAGTATGTAAAGAAACTGACGGCGGACTGTGATCTGGATACGATTCTTGCCAGGGTTAACCAGACGGGAGCCGCCTGCCATACAGGAAATCACAGCTGCTTTTTCCAGGAGATTATGACAAGAGACGGAGGGGGAACAGCTAATCCCCGCACGGTGTTAGAAGAAGTTTCAGCCGTCATTCATGACAGAAAGCAGCATCCAAAGGAAGGCTCCTATACTAATTATCTGTTTGACAAGGGTATCGATAAGATTTTGAAAAAGCTCGGTGAAGAAGCTACGGAAATTGTGATTGCCGCCAAAAATCCGAATCCCCATGAGATCAAATATGAAATTTCCGATTTCCTGTATCACATGATGGTTCTGATGGAAGAAAAGGGAATAACCTGGGATGAAATCACCGAAGAACTGGCGAAGCGTTAACATTTAGAATACAAGTATTTTCTGACATGCAAATCATATATATGTTAATAAGAAGATTCGTAACACATAGGTTAACATAATTATTTTATGTTAACCTATGGTCATTTTGGAGGCATATATGAGTAATGTAAGCACAGACAGGCGGCTTCGGCTCATACAAAAGATACGTCAGGAACAGAACCAGAACCGGCAGGCAATAAAGACAAGAGAACACATCCTATACGGCAAAGCTTTGGATACGCCGCCGGATTTTCCGGTTTACGAAAGGGAGAACGATCCTGAGAAAGAAGGAGGAACAGGGGAGAACGGAATGCCTTCTTCTTCCTTTGGAATCCGCATGATGATTGCCTTATTGCTTTTTGGCGGATACTTTTTCCTTGCCAAAAACCAGGGGAATATAGGAGGCGTTAACGCGGATATGATCCGGGGGGAAATCAACCGCTATTCCAGCATGTCCGTAAATTTATTTGATTTTATAGATGATATCACGTATACTTTAAATATTAATGAAAAACAAAAGGAGTAAATCCATGCAGAAGACGGTACATAAGGACGGCCTTGCCTTAAGCGACGATATTTTGATGAAGGTGGAAAAACCGGCGCGCTATATCGGACATGAATATAACGCGGTGATAAAAGATAAAGAGAATGTAAAAATCCGCTTTGCCATGTGTTTTCCCGATGTTTATGAGATCGGTATGTCCCATCTGGGAATTCAGATTCTTTACGACATGATGAACCGGTTGGAGGATGTGTGGTGCGAACGCGTTTATTCTCCATGGGTGGATCTGGACCGGATCATGCGGCAAAACCAGATTCCTTTGTTTGCGCTGGAATCCCAGGATGCGGTCCGCGAATTTGATTTCCTTGGAATTACAATTCAATATGAAATGTGTTACACGAACATCTTACAGATTCTGGATCTGTCGGGAATTGCATTGACTGCCGTAGACAGAAGCGAAGACGACCCAATCGTGATCGGCGGCGGGCCCTGTACCTATAATCCGGAACCGATTGCGGAATTTTTCGATATTTTTTACATAGGCGAAGGGGAAACCAGATACGAAGAGCTTTTCGACCTTTATAAACGGTGTAAACACGAAAAAAAGAGCCGGGAAGAATTTTTATATCTTGCGGGCCGGATTCCGGGACTTTACGTTCCCCGCTTTTACCGGACCGAATATAAAGAGGACGGTACGATTCAAAGCTTTACTCCGGTTCGGGAAGGACTTCCGGAAAGGATTTTAAAAGAGATCGTTATGGATTTAAGCGATGCCGTTTATCCGGAGGCCCCCGTGGTTCCGTATATTAAAGTAACGCAGGACAGAGTGGTTTTGGAGATTCAGAGAGGCTGTATCCGGGGCTGCCGGTTTTGCCAGGCCGGCCAGTTGTACCGGCCGGTCAGGGAACGGGATGTGGAGGTTTTAAAGCGGTATGCCGTTAAAATGCTGGAATCTTCCGGTCATGAGGAGATTTCCTTAAGTTCCCTAAGCTCCAGCGATTACAGTAAACTTCCGGAACTGATCGATTTCCTGATAGAAGAGTGCAGCCGCAAAAAGATCAACATTTCCCTGCCTTCCCTGCGCATTGATTCCTTTTCCCTGGACGTTATGAGCAAAGTGCAGGACATCAGAAAAAGCAGTCTCACTTTTGCGCCGGAAGCCGGCAGTCAGAGACTGCGCGATGTGATTAACAAGGGACTTACCAGAGAGGATATTCTGCACGGCGCTACGCTGGCCTTTCAGGGCGGCTGGACGCGGGTCAAGCTGTATTTTATGCTGGGCCTTCCCACCGAAACGGAGGAAGACATTCTGGGAATCGGAGAACTTTCCAACGAGATTGCAAAAGTCTTTTTTGATACCGTTCCCAAGGAAGAGCGGAAAAACGGAAAGGTACAGATCGTGACCAGTACATCCTTTTTCATTCCCAAGCCTTTTACCCCGTTCCAATGGGCCCGCATGTGTACGAAGGAAGAATTTCTGGACAAGGCGTATACGACAAGAAAAGGAATTATGAGCCAGTTAAATCAAAAAAGCATTAAATATAATTGGCATGAAGCAGACGTCAGCGTTTTGGAAGGCGTGCTTGCAAGAGGCGACAGAAGAGTGGGACAGGTTATCCGCAGAGCCTATGAAAAAGGCTGCATTTTTGACGCATGGAGCGAATATTTCCACTATGACAAATGGCTGGAAGCATTTGACGAGTGTCAGGTTTCCATTGATTTTTATAATACAAGGGAGCGCAGCGCAGAAGAGATTTTCCCATGGGATTTTATTGACTGCGGGGTAACGAAAGAATTTTTGCTGCGGGAATGGAAAAAAGCACAGAACGAAACGGTCAGTCCCAACTGTAAAATGCAGTGTCAGGGATGCGGAGCCAGCCGTTTTGGGGGAGGAATATGTTATGAAAATAAGAATTAAATTCCGCAAATTCGGTCCGGTCCGGTTTATCGGACACTTGGATCTGATGCGTTTTTTTCAGAAAATGATCCGGCGTGCGGACTTGGATATCGCTTATTCCAACGGCTTTTCCCCCCACCAGATTATGTCTTTTGCCGCGCCTTTAGGCGTTGGACTGGAAAGCAACGGGGAATATATGGATATTGAAGTACATTCCGTTACAACCAGCGAAGATATGCGGACACGTCTGAATAATGCCAGCGTTGACGGCGTGAGGATTCTTTCCGTCAAACGGCTGCCGGATAAGTGTCAGAACGCAATGGCCTCCGTGGCGGCGGCTTCTTACACGGTGCGTTTTAAAGAAGGACGGGAGCCTGCGGCAGATTATCAAACGAAGCTTCTGTCTTTTTTGGAGCAGCCGGAAATTATTTATGAAAAAACGACGAAAAAGGGCAGCCACAGCCTGGATTTAAAGCCTGCTGTTTACGAACTCAAAATTCTGGAGGACGGCGGTATTTATATGCTTGTAAACGCCAGCAGTTCGGGAAATATCAAACCGTCCATGGTGCTGGAAGCATTTCTTTTGGCAAATAACGAAACCTTACAGGAAAACGCATTGTCAGTTACCAGAGAAGACACCTATCAAAAAGACCCGTCGGACCGTCTGGTTTCTATGGGGGATATCGGAGAAGAAATACAATGAGCGATAAAACACAGGGGAAATTACTGATTTTAAAGCATACCTTTAACAATAACAGAGAAAAACTGCTGTCCGTTCTGATCCGCGGAAAACGCCTGCTTCATGTACAGGCGGAATCCGGAAGTGAAATCGGAAATATTTATATTGCCAAGGTTACAAAGGTTACACGCAGCGCCGGCGCCTGTTATGTGTCTATCCGGCGTAAGGAATTCTGTTATCTGCTTCTTGCGGAAGCGGAGGATCCCACTTGTTCCCTTCTGTTGAACCGGGAATGGGACGGGACGGTACGCGCCGGCGATGAGCTGCTGGTTCAGGTAAAACGGGAAGCGCTTAAAACAAAGCTGCCGTCTGTAACTACCAGAATATCTTTTTCAGGAAAATACACCGTTTTGTCTACCGGTCAAAAGCATCTGGGCTTTTCTGGCAAACTCAAAGAAGAACGTAAAAAAGATGTCCTTTCGTTTTTGCAGGAAGCCGGTTATGTTGACGATAAAAAGCTTTGCAATATAAAAGAAAGCATGGGGCTATCCTATGGCTTTGTAATTCGCACCAACGCCGCCTCTCTTGAAGACAATACCTGTCTGCTTCAGGAATGGCGGCTATTGGAAGAGAAGTGGCACAATCTTCTTTCTTATGTAAAAACACGCACCTGCTATAGCTGTCTGTACGAAGAGCAGCCTACATACATTAAAAATCTTCGTGACATTTATGATGAAAGCTATGAAGAAATTGTAACGGATATTCCGGAGGTTTATGAGAATATCAAAGCTTATCTGGAAGAAAACCCGCTGCTTGGGCAGCCGTCCGTCCGTCTCTATCAGGACGAGCTTATATCCCTGGGAAACCTGTATGGCGTTCCATCTAAGATAAGCGCCGCGCTGGGAAGCCACGTATGGCTCAAATCCGGCGCTTATCTTGTCATTGAACCGACGGAAGCCTTAACGGTAATCGACGTTAATTCCGGCAAATACGAAAGTAAAAAGGGTACGCCGGATCTGACCGCATACCAGGTTAATATGGAAGCGGCCCGGGAAATTGCGTTTCAGTTAAAGCTGCGCAATTTATCGGGAATTATCATCGTCGATTTTATCAATATGAAAGAGCGCGATAACCAGATTCTTTTAAAACACTTAAAGCAATTATGCCACAAGGATTCCGTACCTACGGAAGTTATCGACATCACGCCTCTGGGGCTTGTGGAAATTACAAGAAAAAAAATAAACAAAACTTTAAAGGAACAGCTATTGTCGTAATAAGTAAAAACAGGAGCCGAAGAAATGAAGCTATTAAAACTGGAAAAAGTAAAAGACGGTAAATACCTGAAAAATTATGAATTGACCTATCGCAATAAAGCCGGCCACGAAAAGGTCTATGAAATTGTCAGCAGAAAAGAGTTAAGGGAACCTGCGGATCTGGGGCAGAAAAGCAGCGGCGTTTCCATTGTCGCGACCATGGACCACAAGCTTTTATTGCTGCATGAATTCCGCATGGGCGTTAATCGGAAAGTATACAACCTTTGCGCGGGAATGATTGAAAAGGACGAAAGTATCGAGGACTGTATTGCCAGGGAACTCTATGAGGAAACGGGCCTGCAGATTAAAAAAATCAACCGGATTTTAAGGCCGTCTTATGCCGCAGTGGGAATCTCGGATGTCAAAACACAGATTGCATTTGTGGAGGTAGCCGGGGATTTTTCCAATGAACATACTTCGGAAAACGAATGGATTGACGCAGCTTTTTATACCCCGGAGGAAATTGAGGTTCTTCTGGAAACGGAGGAATTCAGCTCCAGGGCGCAGATGGCGGCGTATTTGTTTATGATTGGCGCCGTATGACCTTAAATACTTCCAAGAAATAAAGAGGAACTCCATGAATATAGAACTTAAACATATGCGGGCAGAAGACAAAGCCTTTGTTATGAAAATTGATTCTCATGTGAATGAGTTACAATATGAAAACCGGGTACATACAAAAACAGGATATATTATTTGGGACGGCAACAAACGCGCAGGACTTATGCATTATACTGTGTTATGGGACAATCTTCCTTTCCTTAACCTTATTTATGTGGAAGAGAAGCACAGAAACCGGGGAATCGCATCGAAAGCAATGAATTTATGGGAATCGGATATGAAGAGTCAAAACTATAAAATGGTTCTTATATCGACACAGGTAGATGAAGATGCCCAGCATTTTTACAGAAAATCAGGTTACATAGAATGTGGGGCGCTGATAATGAATCATACGCCGTTAGAGCAGCCCATGGAAATGTTCATGAGAAAAGTACTTTAGGGGATGGATTGATAATGGATATCATACTTGAGACGGAAAGATTATATCTGCGGGAGATGAATCAGGCTGATTTCAATTCTTTATGTAAAATCCTGCAGGATGAGGATACCATGTACGCATATGAGGGCGCATTCAGCGATGATGAAGTACAGGAATGGCTTGACAGGCAGATTTCCCGTTACCAGAAATGGAACTTCGGCTTATGGGCAGTCATTTTAAAAGAAACCGGCCAAATGATCGGTCAATGCGGACTTACCATAAATGTTGCCGTCAGAAACGGCATGGTAATAACAGATACCTGGACAAAACATTACCGTGGCGTGGATATGCCGCATTATCGTTATGTTGCAGAGTGTTAAAGGCTTCATGTTTAACTATTTAACTATGCGCAAAAGACAACTTTAACGAATAGTTGCACTGGAAAATGATTATTTCAATGCAGTCCCGATTACAACAATGATAAGAAAGGCAATAATTACTACCGCAATTTCTACAGGTGACGCCATGTCGTTATCGGTTCTCCTGTGATGTTCTTTTGCTTCTTGGCTGTTCGATTTCTTCCCAGCATGTTTCTATATAGTCTTTTTGTTTCATGATCTCTTTTTTCTCCCGGTTGCGAGAATCCAATCGGCTGTTACTCATAAAAATCTATTAGTAAAGTTCATCCGAATCCAAAACAATGGTAAAAGGACCGTTATTAGTCAGTGAAACTTTCATATCTGCCCCGAAAATTCCGTGTTCTACTATAACGTCCTCGAAGAGCGTGTGCAAAAGTCACACAGAGATTTCATCCATTTTA
>CAJUNP010000035.1 GCA_910587935.1 uncultured Lachnospiraceae bacterium | reverse complement strand
CTTACATTTTATCATACATTATCAGGAAATACTTGAATTAATCAGTGTTTCCCTATATGTCTAATAAAGTATGTATTATGCTAATCAAACGTATTCATTATCTATTTCTTTACAACCGGTATCCATACTTCATATTGTGCATTTTGCGGGTCCGGATTTAAGTATACCTCGATATCGGGAGCATTTCCATATTCGTATCCCGATGTCGGCAGCCACTCTGTTACGATGCGCCGTTCTAATTCCTGAATAGACTGGTTCGTACCCTCTCCTGAAAATATTGCCCAGGCAGCCGCTGGCACAACATATTCTTCAAGGTCATCCCTGGCCTGTGAAGTAGATACCGCAATATAATACCTCCATGGTTCCGTATCATTACAAGTGCTGACGCCAAGCACTCCCATAGGCTGCATGTCCATCATGCCAATTAGTCTCTGCAATGTTCCGTCCGCAGATATTTCCTGCCACTTTGGGGGAATAACCGTAAAATTTTTTTCAATATCCTTATGCAGCGGTACGGATACTCCTACAATGCGGAAAGCGTCCTTTGTTTCAATTCGATAATTCATTTCCTCCACTCCTTTTACTGTAATTTTAAATGAGATTGGCGGAAAGGATTTTACGGATACGCCCTCATTTTTTACAGCAGACGGGGCGATTCCATGCACAGACTGAAATGCCCTGTTAAATGCGGTAGGGGAATTATATCCGTATTTAGCTGCCACATCAATGATTTTCATGTTTTTGCCCTGTAAGTCTGCAGCGGCAAGCGACATTTTTCTCCTGCGGATATATTCAGATAACGGCACCCCCGCCATATAGGTGAACATTCTCTGGAAATGCCAGGAAGAGCAGCAGGCAATCTGCCCAAGCTGTCCATAATCAATTTCCTCCGTTAAATGTCCTTCAATATAACCAATTGCATCATTCAGCCGTTCAATCCATTCCATGACAAAAATCCTCCTGACAGTTTTCAGTATATAATACGGTTCCGTTTTTGTCCTCTCAATCTCTGCACGAAAAAGAGAGGATACATTCATAATACTACCAACGCGGCGATTTGTTAACTCTGCCCAGGCAGTTTCTTAAATGCCCGTATATTATCAGCGGCAAATTAAAAAACGGCGCAGAAACAGATTCCCGTCCTGTCTGTTTCCGCGCCGCTGTCTTATGAACTTTTACTCAGGAGAATATTCCATGGAAAAATATTCCTTCATCTCCGTATGATAAGGCAGATTCAGGATTTCTTCCAAAAATCCTTCCGCCTGCTCCCTCGTTCTGTTATGCGGATCCATCATAATCAGATCCACCAGCAGATTTTTATCATGATTTTCAAAAGCCGCCAGTTCCATCTCTACGGTGGAAATACGGTCATGCATCATTCTCGACAGAACCGCCTTCGGAAGCGGGTCGGTATGCAGTCCCCTGATTCCCTTTTTGGAAACCAGCGCCGGAATCTCTACCTCAAAATCTCTCGGCACACCCTGCACATATTCCTTATCATTCAATACATTGACAATCACGACCCTTTCCACATCACAGGCCAAGGCCTCGATCAGGGGAATCATCGGTTCTTTGGAATGTTCCGTGCCGATCTGCTCGCTGATGGATTTGCCGCCGAACGCCATTTCATGAATCCGGTTTACCTGTTCCATGCTGTAGTTGAAATAATCTTTAAACCACTTGTCCGGGTCTTCATTCCATTTTTCTTCCTCTTCCTTACTGGTGTGATACCAGCTTCCCCACGCTCCGCCGCCTGCATTTGCCGTATCTCCAATAGGAAAAATCCCGTACCTCTTATACAGGTCAATTCCTTTCGGCCCCAGGCAATAACTCTTCCCGCAGGTTTTTCCGAATTCTTCCGCCTTTTCTTCGACCCATTTGTCTACAAGAGGCATCGCGTCCTGTCCCTTATAATAAAAATGGCGAAGCCACACAAAATGATTCACGCCGGGAATCTCATAACTGATGTTTTCTTCCTCTAATCCCAGCTGTTCCGCCAGTTCATATACGCCGGCATATCCGTGGCAAAGTCCCACCAGCTTTACTTCCGGATACTTTCTCTTTAAATAAGTGATACCCGCCATAACGGGATTGGCTACCATCAGATACCAGGCGTCCGGGCAGATCCGTTTAATATCGAGCAGAATCTCCTCCATCATGCGAAGCTGGTAAAAATTAATCCAGAAAGCTTCGTCATGCATAATGTGCAGACTTCCGCCGAAACGGTAACCCCATTTCTTACCGATCTCCCAGCCTTCCTTCCAGCCGCGGTAACCGCCGATCAATACCGTGTTTACCACAAAATCAGCTCCCCTGAGCGCTTCTTCCCGGCTGAGCGTCTTCGTAATATTCAAATGTACGCCGCGCTCTCCGGCAAATTTCTTACACAGGGTATAAGAAGACTCAAGCCGGTCTTCATCGATATCCATAAAACAGATTTCACTGTCCAGCAAATTCGGCGTCAGACACAGATCCTTTACCAGATTTAAAGAAAACATCCCGCTTCCCGCTCCGATAATACTAATTTTAACAGCCATACTTTTATCTCTCCTTTTTCAGTTTATAAACAAATTCACTTTTTAACAGCCTTTCCGAATCCGGTCCGGCCATAACGATAAATCTGCCCGGTTCCAGTACTTTTTTCTCTTCATTGTCCCAGAACTTCAGGTCTTCTTCCGAAATGGTAAAAATACATTCCTGTTCTTCTCCCGGCTGCAGCTCCAAAAGGCGGTATGCCTTCAGTTCTTTTACCGGACGGACTACGCTGCCCACCGGATCGCACAGATACAGCTGTACAATTTCCCTGCCGACCCGTTCTCCGGTATTTTTCACCTTCACGGAGGCCTGAATCGTCCCGCCGGGATACATATATTCCGACGAAAGCTTTAGATCCCGATATGCATAATCCGTATAAGAGAGTCCGTAACCAAAAGGATACAGCGGTTTATTCTGACAGTCTATATAATGTGAAACGTAGATTTCATCCACCTCATTGATCTCTCCGCCGGTCAGCGCTTCCTCCTTCTGCGGCCGTCCGGTTCTGAATCCATTATAATACAGCGGCAGCTGTCCTTCCGTATAAGGAAACGATATCGTCAATTTTCCTTCAGGCTGCGCGATCCCATATAAAATATCCGCAATTGCCCGGCCCGCCTCGGTTCCCGGAAACCATGCCTGCAGAATTGCATCGCAGTAAGGCTCCACATCGCTCAATACGAAAGCTCTGCCCGATAAAACCACCAGTACCACTCTGCTCCCCTGCTCTTTTAAAGAATAAAGAAGCTTCCGGTCCTCTTCCTTCAGTCTCAGATTCGTTTTACTGTTTGCCTCCGCGGTTTCCTCCACCGGTTCTCCGCCAATCAACAGCGTTACATCAGACTGCCGTGCCAGTGCGCACACTTCATCCATATCGATCCACCCGTGCCGGGGCGCGGCTACATTCGCGCCAATTTGCTTTAACCCTTCCGGGATTGTTATGCAGTCCTGTGCATCTCCGGTAAACGACCACCCGCCCAGAAGATTTTCCGCTCCGGCCATGCTGCCCGCAAGCGTAACCCTGCATTCCTTTTTCAGCGGCAGTACCCGCTCGTTTTTAAGGAGCACCATAGATTTGTGGGCGGCTTCCAACGCCAGCGCCCGGTGCTCTTCACATAAATATAACTGCCTTGCCAGCTTGGGGTCCGTTCCCCGTCCCGGGTCTTCAAACAGTCCCATCTCATTTTTCAGTCTCAGAATCCGCATCACCGCCTGATCCAGCAAGGGCCGCAATTCCGGCTCTTCCTCCATTTTCTTTCCCAGATCAAACAAGTAATGCCCGGACATCATATCGATATCCACGCCTGCCTTAAGCGCTTTCCCGGCAGCTTCCTTTCCGTCCCCGGCTACGGAATGTGCAAGCAACTCATTCATGGAATTCCAGTCCGTTATTACAGCGCCGTCGAATCCCCATTCTTCCCTGAGCAGTGTGGTAAGGAGCCATTTATTGCACGTTGCGGGAACTCTCTCTATCGTATTGAAAGCTGTCATGACCAACCGGCATCCGGCCTCAACGGCGGCATGATACGCCTCCAGATACATATCTCTCAAAACTCCTCTGGACATGTCCACCGTATTATATTCCCTGCCTGCTTCCGCCGCCCCGTATCCGGCAAAATGCTTAACACAACTCATCAGGGAGTCTTTTTCGCCGACTCCTTCTCCCTGAAATCCCTTTACGGCCGCTTCTGCAAACCGTGCGTTCAGCCAGGGATCTTCTCCGGTGGATTCCATAACGCGCCCCCATCTTGAATCGCGCACCAGATCCGCCATAGGCGCAAAGGTTGCATGAATTCCGCTGGCCCGCGCTTCCCTGGCCGCAACCCTGCAGGTTTTTTGCATCAATTCCGTATCCCAGCTGCAGGCAAGACCTAAGGGAATCGGAAAAATCGTCTTAAACCCATGGATTATATCCAGCATAAACAATGCCGGAATATGATTGGGCCCGGATGCGCAAAGTTTCTGAAGCCTTTGCATTTCCTCCGGCTCCAGTAATCCGATTACCGAACCCGCCGTTTTTTTCAATGTGTCGTCCACCTGAATGTCCCGCATGGGACCTGTAAAATTCGGCGTAAAATCTTCTTCATAACAGCATGCCGCCAATTGAAACACCTGCACCAGCTTTTCTTTTTCCGTCATATTATTCAGTAATTCCTGTAACTTCTTCTCCTCCAAACCGCTCCGTCCTTTCTCTGCCGCACATGTGCGGAATCATTAATTTAACCTTTAACGCTGCCCATAACCAGTCCCTTGGTAAAATGCTTCTGAAAAAAAGGATATACAATCAGCACCGGCACGGTTGCCACAAAAATCTGCGCGGCCCTCGATGTCTGATCGGACACCGTCTGCATAAGCGCCACATCCTTCTGCGTCAGGGTTCTGGAATCGTATGTCAGAATGGAAGTCTGCAGATAACTCTGCAAAGGATACTGATCCGGATGATTCATGTATAAAATGCCGTCAAACCAGGAATTCCAGTGTCCTACAATGGCAAACAGCGCTACGGTTGCAATGGCGGGAACCGTCAGCGGCAAAATGACATAAAACAGCCGCTTTACCGGACCCGCACCGTCAATGCTTGCCGCTTCCTCCAGCTCCGCCGGCAGGTCCCGCATAAAATTCATCAGCAGAATAACCGAAGATATCGGCACCAGTCCGGGCAGAATCAGCGCCCATATATTCCCGATCAGCCCGTATTTCATATAAGTCATATATTCCGGCACCAGTCCTCCTCCAAACAGCATGGGAATCATAAAAAATACCGTATAAAATTTTCTCCCCTTAAATTTCTGTTCGTTTTTGGACAGGGGATAGGCAGTAATAAAAATAATAATCAGGGTAAGCGGCACCGCAATGGCCAGCCGCAGCAGCGTCACGCCGAAAGCTCTCCAGAAATCTGCATTTCTTACAACGTATTTGTAGGCTTCCAGTGTAAAATCTACGGGAAATAACCCTACCTGCCCGCTGGATGCGGCAAAGGGGGAGCTGAACGATAAGGCCAGCACATGTATAAGCGGCAGAAGACAAAGGGCTGAAATGGCCGTCAGAAATACAATATTAAATACATTGAACAATTTTCTCTGCCAGCTGACATGTACCTTTGTACCGGTTTCCATGTGTTTTTTGTTTTTCTTTAACACGTATTTGCACGCTCCCCTCTCTAAAATATTTTGTAACCTGCAAACTTCTCGGCAAGCTTATAGGAAATCACAATTAAAATCAGTGATACGATGGATTTCACCAGACTGACCGCCGTCGATAAGGAAAATGCCATATCTTTAATTCCCAGCCGGTATACAAAGGTATCCAGCACATCTCCCGTTTCATATACAATCGGATTATACATATTAAAAATCTGGTCGAAGCCTGCGTCCAGAATACCGCCGATAGACAGCACGGTCATTAAAATTACGATGCCTTTAATTCCCGGCAGCGTAATATGAAACATCTGCTGCATATAATTCGCGCCGTCCACTCTCGCCGCCTCATACAGACTCTGGTCCACGCTCGTAAGCGCCGCCAGGTAAACAATGGCGCTGAACCCGAAATTTTTCCACGTATCGGTAATAATCATCACATTGGGAAACCATTTTTTATCTCCCAGAAAGAAAATCGGGTCGATACCGAAAAATCCCAGAATATTATTTACCAGTCCTCCTGAGGGAGATAAAATTTCCACAAACACGCCCGCCATAATGACCCAGGACAGGAAATAGGGAAGATACGTGATTGTCTGCACCGATCTTACAAAAAATCTGTTTTTCACCTCATTGAGCATAAGCGCAAAGGTGACCGGAACCACAATATCCAAAACAATTTTCGATATGGCAATATAAAGAGTATTAAACAGCACCTGCTGGATATTATCCATAGTAAACAAACGTATGAAGTTATTCATTCCTACCCATTCCGATCCGAATATCCCTTTTGCCGGCGTAAAATTCTGAAATGCCATGACAATTCCGAACATGGGGATATAAGAAAAGAGAATCAGGAGGATACAGGATGGCAGCATTAACGCATGATATGCCATCTGGGTTTTGATTGCCGGAAAGCTGACTGCTTTCCGGCTTTTTTTCTGTTTCTTCATCGGCGCCACCTCTGCTCTATTTTCCCGCCGCCTCTTTGCGCACTTCGTTTGTGATGTCCTCACCGCCGCTGCTCTTCCATTCTTCGGCAAAGGTATCAAAAGCCTCAATGGGTTCCTCTCCCATAATAATCTTTACATAGGTTTCCAGCTGCTTTGTTTCCAGAACCCCCCATTTTTCCTTCATGGTTTTAGTTCCGGAGCCATAATACTGTTCAAATAACACCAGATCGTTATTCATATAGTAGTCAAGCACTTTACAGCCGCTGTCAGGTCCGTACATTTTATAAGTGGAATAATCATCCTCATTCGGATTCTCCATGTAGCGCAGCACCCCTTCATAATAGGTCTGGCAGGACGGGAACATTTCCCCTACGTCCTCCCCGGCAAGACTGTCGCGGATTTTACAGTAATAGTCGATGTCCTCATGCGCCAGCCACGGATGAATGGGACTGAAGTTGGCGATCTGCTCGCCCTTTTCATTCTTGTGATATTTTAGCATTTCCTCTCTGCTGCCGTATGCTTTCTCAAACCATAGATTAAGCATGTGGATTAACGCTTCCGGATGCTCATAATCTTTCCGCATTACATAGTACGTATCGGGCCCTGCATTACCCATTACTTTCGCTTCCGTGCCGTCCGCGCCCATAACTGGCAGCGGAATCCATTCTGCGCCGGATTCACGGTGTACGTCTCCTAAGGGCCAGTCCACCGCATACCA
Source organism: uncultured Lachnospiraceae bacterium (assembly GCA_910587935.1). Taxonomy (GTDB): domain Bacteria; phylum Bacillota; class Clostridia; order Lachnospirales; family Lachnospiraceae; genus MGBC143606. The sequence continues at coordinate 20,913 of CAJUNP010000035.1, read as the reverse complement.
GGCAAAATAAACGATTCCCACATTACTGTTATCGATCGACTTGATAAACTGCGTCCAGTCATTGGCGCCGAACTCTCTGCTGATCATGCCTTCCTCAAACATGGCATGAAGCGCTTCCAGGGCGTTTCTTGTTTCAGTCTGTATACCGCCGTATACGATTTCCCCGTTTTCATCCTGAATCCAGGATTTGGGATAGGAACCGTAGCTTGCAAAAAATCCCATCCATTCGTCCAGCGTATTGCTGGTGCTGATCGCATACGTATCGTTTACGCCGTTCCCGTCGGGATCATTGAAAGTGAACGCACGCATCACCTCATAAAGCTGTTCATAATTTTCAGGAATCTCCAGATTCAGGTTGTCCAGCCAGTCCTTACGAATCCAGGTAACCACGCCGGGACTTTCCAGATACCCCTGCGTAGCGGGAATCGCATACAGTTTACCGTCCTCTTTCGACATTTCCATACACCTGCCGCCGTCCGCATTCATATATTCTTTCGTCTTATCACTGGCATACTGTTCATACACTTCCGTCAGATCCGCTGCCAGGCCGGAATCCACAAGCATCTCGAACTGCTTGCGCGTTACAGCCATCAGGTCCGGAACCTGCCCTGAAGCAATCTGAAGGTTCAGTTTTTCCTCTAACTGTTCAGGGTTTACCACAAACATATCGTCAAATTCAATTCCAAGCTCATCCCGGTAAGCGTCCAGCCAAACATTATCCTTACTGTTCTGTCCGTCGATGTCTTCTTCATTGGAATCCTGCGATGACCCTAACAGAATTGTAATGCCCGGATCATATTTTCCTTCTTCGTTCAACGCGGACGTATTCCCCGTCTTATCCCCGGAATTTTTATTACCGCATCCGGATACCAGTGACACTGTCATAGCTGCAATCAATATTAACGCCAGTTTTCGTTTCATTCGTTTTACCTCCCTGTTTTTTGTTTTTTGCTGATTTAAGTGTAATATACTTTTTTAAAGGTAAAAAGACTGAAATCTTATGGATATTTATCCTTTTGTTTGGAACTTTTCCATACAGGGAATCTAACAATTCTCTTTCTATTTTATAGCCCCTACGGTCAAACCCTTTACCAGATATTTCTGGAGACAAATATATAAAAGCAGCGGCGGAATAACCGCAAGCAGTAACCCTGTCAGCTGAAACGCCTGGTCTCCCGATGTCTTAGACATAATGGAGGATAAAGCTACCATAACCGTTCTCTTATCCATTTCCTGCAGTAAAATCATGGGAGTAAACAAATCATTACACTGACCGACGAAGGAAAGAATTACGTTAATAGCAATCGTAGCCTTTCCCATGGGCATAATAATATGGCGCACTACTTTAAAGTAACCTGCTCCGTCTATTTTACCGGCCTCGATCAGTTCTCCCGGAATACCCCGGAAATTAGCGGTTAATAGAAGCACGGCCCCGGGAAGCCCGCCCGCTATATTGCATAGGATAACCCCGGTAAATGTGTTTACTAAATGCAGCTTTGAAAACATTTGATACATGGGGATCATCGTAACCTGCGCCGGAATAAACATGGTGCCAATAACCAGCAGATACACAATGCCGCGTCCCTTAAACGGCAGTCTTGCAAAAGCATAACTGGCAAAAATGGCAAGCAGCATCATGATTGCAATACTGACCGCAGCAATCAGAATCGTATTAAAGAAGTAACGCAGCAGTTCAAACTGGTCTAACATATATACATAATTGTCAAAATTCCAGCTTTCCGGAAAGGCAAAAGCGCTCTTCCTATATTCCGATTTTGTCTTAAAGGAATTAATAAACATAAAAAACAACGGATACAGGAAGGAAAGCGCCAGCACGGAAAGCATAGTAAAAATCACAATCCGGGACGCCGGATATTTTTTCTTTTTTACCATATCTTTACTCCTCCCAGTCGTTCGCCCTGTCCGAAAGCTTCATCTGTATGATTGTCAGCGCCGTCACAATCACCAGCAAAATCACCGATAAAGCGCATGCATATCCCATTTCGCTGGAGCTTCCAAAGGATTTTAAGTAGATCATATAGTCAATAGTCGTCGTATCGTATCCCGGTCCGCCCTTTGTCATGGAAAATATAAACGGGAAAAGGCCTGTCAGAACCCATATTACGGACATGACGCAGGAATACTCGATAGTCCTTCCCAGCATGGGAATGGTGATTTTGAACAGGCGCTTAAAGTAGCCTGCCCCGTCTATTTTTGCCGCTTCAAAAACAGAGGGCGGAATCGATCCCATGCCGCCGAGTCCCAGCATAGCCTGCCATCCGATGTTAACCCAGACAAGGCACAGAATAATAATTATTATGGCGCTTCCCTTTTCTCCCAGCCATTCCCGGCTCTGAAATCCAAAAACTTTTAAAACCGCATTAACCGGTCCCCTGTAACTGAAAAACACAGAAAAAAGATATCCGATTACCACGGAAGAAATAATCTGCGGCAGATAAAAGACGTTCCGAAAAAACTTCCAGCCGGGCGTCTCGTCATAAAACAAAACCGCCACCACAATTCCCACAATCAGCTGGATTGGAATAAACAGCAAAAAAATAATATTATTTTTCAAAAGATCCCAGAACACCGGATCTTTTAAAATATTCATATAATTTTTAAACCCGATAAAATCATTCCGGTTCATACCGTTCCAGTTCGTAAAACTCTCACAGAGCCCGACGATCAGAGGATATCCCCGTATCAGTAAAATCACGACCAGCACCGGAAGCACCGACAGCCACCCCTGTCTGGCCGTGACCTTCGCATATTTTGACCCTTTACCCATATTATAAATCACAATCCTTCCTTTTTTTAAAAAGAAAGGATGCCTCAACGCCCTGTGCCAGGAGACATCCTTATTCAGACTTTACTGTGCCAGTTCCGCTGCTTTCTGATCCAGTTTTTCTGCCATTTCATCTATACTCATTTTGCCGGTAATTGCTAAAGATCCCAGCTTCTGCATTTCCGCATTGACTTCGGGTACCATACTGTTATCCGCCCAGTAAGTATAATTTTCGCTTAATTTAACAATCTGCCGGTACACTAAGTCCTCTGCCATCCCTACTTCTTCCAGAGTCACATCGGTTCTTAACGGAAGCTTTGACAATCCTGCCAGTAAATCAATGTGATTTTCCTTATTATTTAAGAAGGAAAGGAACTTCACTGCCATCTCCGGGTTCTTACATTGTCCGGAAACGACCATGCACTGTCCGGGACCTCCGATACAGGTATTTTTATTTACCGCATCCGCAGAAACATCAGGGAATCCGCAGAAGCCCAGATTCTCAATGCCTAACGCGTCCGCCGCCGTCGCAACCATATAGTTTCCGGTTATCAGAAACGCTGCTTCCCCGTTCAGAAACAGTTCATTGTAATCGGGACTGGTCTGATAATCTTCATTAATATATCCGTTATTGTATAACTCGTTTGCAAACCGATAGGATTCTTTAAAAGCTTCGTCCTCCGCAAATTTCGTTTCTCCCGTACTGTCGGAAGCGACTCTCGCATTTCCTTCCTGCTGTGCCCAGAGGGAAGCAAAGCCGTAAAAATATGCACAGTTCCATCCGTCGTCTCCGGCCGCAATCGGCAGATACCCCGCATCCTTAATCTTTCCCATAGCTTCCATAAACTCAGCAAGCGTTTTCGGAGGGTTATTATCAAAATCAAGACCTGCCTCCTGCAGAATTGCACGATTGTACAAAAGTCCGCAGATTTCGTTTCCGCTGACCGGATATCCAAGAACGGGACCGCCTTCTTCAAATCCAACCGTTACGGTTTCCCATCCCTGAAGCAGTTCTTTATCCTCTGCCGGAATATAGTCCTTAATATCCAGAATTACATCTTCCATGGCAAAGATGCTCTGACCGGACCATAGATTCGCAATATCCGGACCGGAATCTGTGGATGCCGCGGCTTTAAAAGTCTGATGTGCCGCCGACTGATCCGGTACAACGGTGAATTCAATCTTAACGCCGGGATTTTCTTCTTCAAACTTCTTCGCTACTCTGGATACATACCATTCTTCCTGTTTCATTTTCTGTTCGTCTTCCGAAACAAGCGACGGCGCCACCCATACTTTTAATACAATCTCTTCTTCGTTTTCCGCCTCCGCGCTCTGACTCTCCTGCTGCTCTTCCTCCGGACTTTCTGCAGCCGTACCTGCTGGCTCCTGGGATTCTTTATTTTCTTTTCCCCCGCATGCCGTACACGATAAGACCAAAGCCGCCGTAAGCAATAATGCCAAAACCTTTTTCATACCGAATACCTCCTGTTTTTTTGATAAGACTATTATCCTGAAATCTGCACATTTTTACAATGCACCCATTCTGACATTCGTTACATAAATCCGTTATAAAAAATACAGACCGCTGATGCTTCGATCCCCGACTGCATCTTTTCGGCCTGTACTTGCAAAATAATACTATTTATATGCCGCTTTTATTATCCGTACGGCTATTTCTCACAAACGCGCCGGGGGTCATACCCTCATACTTTTTGAATACCTTCAGATAATGGCCGCCTGACGAAAACCCGTAAATATCGGCTATTTCCGCAATGCTTTTCCCTTCCAGAAGTTCTTTATGGGAACGGTAAATTTTGAGCTTCAGAATATAATCCGTAAGATTTGTCTGCGTCTTCTTCTTAAAATATTTACACGTATAATCTACACTGAAATGCACATGCTCCGCCACGTCCTTTGTACTGATTTTGGAATTGCAGCGGCTGTGAATGTATTTAACCATAGTATCGGTCAGTTCATCTTCATATTCCCGGTATCCTTTCTGTTCCGCCAGCTCATAACATTTCCGGAGAACCCTGAGCGTCTCCTTATGAACCTGTTCGAAGGAATCCATGCGCATTAAATATTCCGGTATGGAGGCCGCTCCTTTCAATTCTTTTTTAATATCCTCTTCCCACGCCAGTTCATAAATCAGGATCACATATTCGATGGCGCCCGCATAGACTTTTTTAGCTTCCGATTCGGTCACCGCACGGCTTTGCAGGAGCATGCTCTTAATCATTTCCAGAGCGGCCGACAGCTTTTTATAGCTGGCAAATTCCGTGGAAGGAATCAATTCGGCGTCTTCCTTCTTTTCCTTATTTTCGAAAAAGCTGCCTGCCAATTCCTCTTTTGCATCTTCATATTGACTGGCAATATTCCACTCCTGCAAATCAATGCCCCTGATTTGTATCCGCAGCTTTATATCAAAATACTGGCTGGCGGACGCTTTCATGCGGAAAGCAATTTCCTCCGCTTCCTTTCCGGAAACTGCCGACATAAGTATAACCAGATAATCCTCAAAATTTGCAAAACAGGTTCCCCAGCGCTCTTCTAACAAACTTTCGCCAACGGAAGCCATTTTATATAAAAGTTTTCTATAGTCCATTCCTGTTTCCTGAATGGAACTGACAAGAAGATACGCTTTTTTATTCCGGTCATATCCAAAAACCTGCATTTTTTCTCCCAATTCCCCCGGCTCCGTTACAATGCCTTTTAAAATCAGGTTCAGAAATTCCCGAAAGGCAAAGTGATCCGAATTTTTTCGAAAGTCCTTCCCCAAATCTTCCGTCAAGTCCATGGGAACTCTTTTTTCTTTTTTTATTTCAGCCGCCGCTTCTTCCACCGTTTCCAGAATTTCCTGCGGATTCACGGAACTTTTCAACACGTAGCTGCTGACCCCTAAACGAATCGCCTTTTGCAGATATTCAATCTCGGAAACACAGCTTAAAATAATAAATTTGCCTGCAAATCCTTCTTTTCTTGATTCCTCAATGACCGTAAGTCCATCCATCTGGGGCATCATAATATCAATCAGTACAAGATCCGGCCTGTATTCCCGTATCTTCTCCAGTCCCTGCACTCCGTTACCGGCTTCCCCCACAATTTTGTACCCGTGTTCCTCCCATGCAATAATAGAATTCATTCCCATACGTACCAAGGGCTCATCGTCAATAATCAAGACTTTTATCATATTATTTTGTCCTCCCCTGCGGGAATTCTTATAATGACCTCCGTACCTTCTCCCGGACGGCTCTGAATACGCAGGCCATAGCTCTCCCCATATCTTCGCTTCATTCTCAGATTAATATTCCACAAGGCAATATTCTCCGTTTTATCGCTGGCTTCATAGATATCCTGATGCGCCGGCGGTTCCAAAATCTCCCTTGCCTTTTCCTCCGGCATACCGACTCCGTTGTCGGATATGGTAAACTCCATGTCCCGCCCTCGTTTTCTTCCTCTGATAACAATGATTCCCAATCCCTCTTTATTTAACAGGCCATGGTAAATACTGTTTTCCACAATAGGCTGGAAAGTAAGCTTTAAAACAGGTTGCGTATATAATTCCTCTTCCATATCATACTCATCCCTGAATTTGTTCTGAAACCGCAGTTTCTGGAGATAAATATATTTACGCACATAATTAATTTCGTCTCCCACCGTACTGTTTAATGTGCTGTCCCTGAAATTATATTCCAACAGGCTGGACAAAGCCATAACGGACTTACTGACGCCGGACACTCCGTTAAGCTCCGCAAGCCACCGGATCGTATTCAGCACGTTTCTGACAAAATGCGGTTTGATCTGGTTTTGCAGCAGACGCATTTCTGTGATTCGCTTTTCTTCTTCATTCCTTTGCAGATCTTTAAAAGATCGGTCCAGTTCTTCCACCATCGTATTAAATCCGATTCCCAGCTCCTTCATTTCATTGTCGGGCATGCCTTCAATTTTTACGGAAAGGTTTCCGCCCCGGACTTCGTTTACACAGTCGCACAGAATGCGGACAGGTTTTACAATGGTTTTTTTCAGCAGAAACAATATCCCGATCATAGCTGTCACATAAAACAACAGAATACCCGCGCCGGTCGCCCGGATACCGTTCACCTCCGCCATAATGCTTTCCATGGGAACCACCGACAGAAAATACCAATCGTGAGGATATCCCTTTATGGCAATTTGTCTCAACAGAATCGCATGAGGAATCCCGTTAATTGTTTCTACTGCCGTAACGCTCCCGCCTTCCTTTATCTGCTCTTTCAGTTCTTCCGCCTTTTGAAAAACGGCTTTCCCGTATTCCAGCCCGGTGGTGGATGAGCTGGCAATACAAATTCCGGACTCATCGGCAATAAAGCTGGAAGCTTCGGGCAGTATATCATAGAACTGTGACGATAAATAGCTTTTATCGGTTGCAAAAAGCAAAATCCCCACATTTTCACCGTCAAATAAATTGGCTGCCGCGTACAGCTTGTCCGTTCCCCGTTCGTTTAACAGATCCGTACCGCTGAACATAACCGTAGCATCCGTATAGCTCTCTTTCAGAGTATGAAACCAGTCCGTTTCCGACAAGACATCATATATTTCATCATATCCGCCATACGGCGTATACGTGTAATTTGTCATCATATTTCCCTGATAATCAAGCAATATAAAGTAGAATGGATAACGATACCTTTCTATGCTGTTATCCTTTACAAGTCTGGTAATTACTTCCTGCTGAATCTGCCGCCTTGCCCTGGTTCCGGCTTCCTCCATAGCTCCTGCGGCATAAATTATCCCTGAATCGCTTTTATAAAAATTCACCATATCAAACTGTGTCTGCAATACATTGGAAAACAGCAGCGTGGAATTCTCAAGGCTCTTATATGTTGTATTTAAAATCTTATCTTCCACCAGCCTGCTTAAATGGCCGGAAACATAAATTGTCTGAAAGAGAAAAGGCAGTAAAAAACATAAAAGCAATATCATAATAAGCCGGCTGTTAATCGATTTCTTCATTTCACAAGCCTCCTCTATTGCTGGTTCCGGTCCGGCGGTAAACATCAAATGTTGTTTTCAGTTTAACATCATCGGTATACTCTTTTCAATATTTTTAACCATTTCATTCAAATATTTTTCATTTTTTGACCGTTTCATTCTCTATATGGTTTATTTTAACCACATAAGGCGCCCGCCATGCATCTTCGCAGATGTATGGCCGACGCCTTGCCTGCCGTTACTTATTGTTCTGTTAATTGTTGTCTGTAGGACTGCGGCGTAATGCCGGTCGTTCTCTTAAAAAAACGGGTAAAATACGATGCGTTGTCAAATCCCACCGCTCTCGCCACTTCATGAATGTGATACCGGGGATCTGCCAACATTCTTTTACAGCGGGCCATTCTGACCTCTTTTATATACTCGGAAATCGTCATTCCCGTCTCCAGCTTAAATAAATGAGACAGATAGGAAGGATTCAGATATGCCACATCCGCCAGCATAAGCAAAGATAAATCCTGTTCCGTATGTTCTTCAATATATTTTATTACTCTTGCAATCTCTTTTTTAATGTCTGTACGCTGAGCGCGGATACTCCTCCAGGCACTTTCCTCCGACAAAATTATGGAACAGGCAAAGTCGCCGCATCCCTGCATCAGTTCTTTTAAAGTATCATATTTTTCAGGCAGCGCCATAGCCGTAATTTTTTCTTTTGTATAAATTATATTCACATATTGCTGTGTAACACCGTAAAAGCTGTTTTGCGCATTTTCATAAGCGGCATACAGCGACGGCTTCACATGTGTCTGATTCCCTTTCTTTACTTCTTCCGTTTCCTGTACCAGAAGCGCCACATCCGAAATTCCCATTTCTACCATCTCATACCGATAATAGGGTTTCAGGTATTCCGCAAAGGAATCTTCCAACGCCATAATCTGAAAGCGTCTTTGCAGCGCCTCTTCTACCTGCAGCGTAACCAGCGCAAAGTCCATGGGAAGGGTAAAGTCGATCCATCTGGGACACACCTGTTCATTAAGACTGCCGGTAATCTGCATACCTCTGAGAAAATGCCTTAAAATCCGATGCCTTTCCGCATCCCCGCTCTGCTGCAGACGCAGTTTTTCTTTTTCGGAAGCCGAAAACAGTTCCTGCTCTTCTTGAAGTTCCTCCAGCGCCTTGCGGATTGCTGCAAACAATATCTCATCCCCGTCACTTTTGAGAACGTAAGATGCGACGCCTAACTCAATGGCTTCTTTTGCATAGCCGAAATTATCATACGCCGACAAAATCAGTTTCCTGGTTTTGGGATAATACCTGGTCAGTGCGGCCAGCAGATCCAGGCCTGAAAAAGCCGGCATACTGATATCGGTCATAACAATATCGAAACTGCCCTTTTCCATCAGCTCCAGGCACTCTTCGCCGCTGTACGCACGGTATACCTCCAGACTGCCTCCGAATTCTTCCGAAACCGCCTGATACAGCCAATCTGTTATCGCAGCTTCATCATCTACTACAATCATCCGATACATAATTCTGTCCTGCGCCTTTCTGTTCGATGCCCGGCAGGCGCAGGCAGACCCTGCATCCTCCCAGAGAACTGTTTTCAAGTATAACCCCGTAATCGGAGCCGAATTTAATTTTGAGCCGCCTGTTAATATTAAATATTGCGGAATCCTTCGTTTCATCCCCTTTAAATAATTCCCCGGCCAAGTCCTTTAAACGCTGTTCTTCCATGCCGGACCCATTATCTTCTATGATAATCCATATTTGTTCCTTCTCCCGCAAAACCTGGAGGCGAATCTTCATGGGGTCACGGCCGGAATGACTTCCGTGTCCGAAAACATTTTCTATAAATGGCTGCAAAATCAGACGCGGCACCTGTATCTGAAGACATTCTGCTTCCCCACATACAATCTCATATTCCAGTCGGCGTCCATACCTCTTTTTCATAATTTCCAGATACACGCGCGCATGGTCCACTTCTTCTTTCAGCGCTACCTCCTGCCGCTCCGTCCGGGTAATAAATTTATAATATTGTCCGAGACTTTTTGTAAACTCTGACGCGCTCTCGTTTTCTTCTTCCCGGATCATATTCTGTAAAACAAAAAAGCTATTATACAGAAAATGAGGATTAATCTGCGACTGAAGCTGTCTGTATACGGCACGCTGGGCGTACAGTTCCTTCGCATAATTTTCATCGATCAGCTGCGTCACCTTTTTAAACATCTTGTTTACAATGATTCCATAAGTCAGTATAACTATTGCGGAACCCGCCATAATACCGAACAGGCTGCCATAAAACTTTTTCATGGCAGCATAAATATCGTTTTTTTCAACAAAACTGTAAATAGCAAAATCACCCATAGCCGAAGATGTATGTATCAAAATCATGTGTTTTTGGACTTCTTTTGAATCCTCCGGTGAAAAGGTATCCGCCTCTGTAATCTTACGATATAACGCTTCCGTCATACCGTCGCATATCGTTACGGCTCCTGACTCCGTATAAAATACCAGCATCATTTGCTCATTCAGAAAGCTTCTCCCATCTGCCAGCAGATTCCTGATTTTTTCCCAATCCATCCTGGCCGCCATACTGACTGACAGATCATAATTCCATGCATTTAAGGAAGTAATATACAAGCTGCCTTCCCTGCTCTTAAACCGGGCTGCTCCCGCCTCTTCACTTTGCAAAGCTTCATATTCCTGCGCATCAAACCCATCTATACCCTCGTTAACGGAAAACCGCAGATCAGCATTCTCAAGGTTAGCCGATATATCCATAAACAGACGGGAAGTGCCCAGTACATTCTGAAATCTGCTTCGAAACTGATTCAGGGCGGAAACGCCTTCATACGTAATCTGACCGCGGCTGGTTTCGCGCAGAATATTCCAATCGTCCATATTTGAAATATGATATAATTGCTGCTCAACGTACTTCACGTCATTTTCTACAATATCGATGAGATTTTGCTGGTGGATCTGTACGTTTTTGATGGTATCCTGCCGTATGGTCCGCATACTGTGATAGCAGAAAACAGCAATGCTCAGCAAAAGAGGAATGTTCACGGCCAGCATTATTATAATCAGCTTTTTAAAAAATGAAATGTGCATTTTTCTGATCGTTTCCGCCAGTTTTTCCATACTGTGACCTGATCCTTTCTCTCACTGTTTCCGGAATATCTGCTATTATATCACCTGTTTTTGGGAACCGGCAATTTACAAAAACGGTTTTTTTGTGCAAATAAGGAGCATCGCTCCCGCGATGCTCCCTTATACCAATCGAATAAACAACCAAAATCCACAGCAGATATACCCATAGCAAACAGAAAATGCCGAAACATAGATTGTCGAAAATTGAAAATACAAAAGTCTTATTTAGCATAATTGTCACTCATTCTGCTTACAATTACTTCCTACCCCTTCACCGCCCCCAGCGTAATTCCCTTCACAAAATACTTCTGCAAAAACGGATAAACAATAATTATCGGCAGAATCCCCACCATAGCAATGGCCATTCGTATCGTAATGGAGGGAACGCTGACATTTCCCGCCTGCTGCGCAACAGATGAATTGGTTGCAAGGAAATTGACATTATTCAGCATTTTATTCAGAATATTCTGAATGGAAAAATATTTTGCCTCCGTCAGATAGTACATTCCGTTAAGCCAGTCGTTCCAGTAGGCGATGCCGATAAACAAAACCAGCGTAACCACGATGGGTTTGGATAAGGGAACCACCACTCTGGCAAATGTGCCGATCTCGCTTGCGCCGTCTATCCGGCTCGCCTCGATCAGTTCCTCCGGAATACTGGAGGAAATATAGGATCTTGTGATCATAATGTAAAAGGCGTTCATCATAAGCGTCGGAATCAAAAGCGCAAAATATGTGTTTTTAATATGAAAGTAATTGGTGTACATAATATAAGTCGGCACTAACCCGCCGTTATACAGCATGTATGGCAGCTGCAGGGAAGAACCTTATGGAACCAGACGCTTGACACCTTAAGGGAGGGGTATTTTAACAAAATCCGTTTTTGTATTTTTCCCAAGCATTACGATTATAATCTGCATGAGCCTTCCAGTTATCCATACGTCGGAACGCCCTGTGACAGTTCCATGCTGAACAGCGACAACTTTATGCAGTTTATGGGACGCATCGAAGGCTGCCGCTTTGATTATGAATCCTTTAACCCGGAGCATTTCAGGGGAATCGACGAGGCTGTCCGCAGTCTGGATGAATTGGGCATCGAGGCGGATCTGATTATTATGCACCCCTACGACAGATGGGGTTTTTCCACGATGACCCCCGAACAGGACGACCTGTACTGGAAATATGTGGTCGCAAGATATGCCGCCTTTAAGAATGTATGGTGGTCTTTTGCCAACGAGTACGACCTGATGCGCGCCAAAACGGAACGGGACTGGGAGCGCTATGCCGGAATTGTCTGCGCAAAAGACCCGTATCATCACCTGCGTTCCATCCATAACTGCGGAGCTTTTTACGATTATACAAGACCCTGGATCACGCACTGCTGTATTCAGCGGCAAAGCCGGTTTATGACAGGGGAGCTTGTGGATGAATGGCGGCAGCGTTTTCAAAAACCCATCATCGTAGATGAGATTGCTTATGAAGGGAATATTCAGCACGGCTGGGGAAACATCAGCGGAGAAGAACTTGTGCGCAGATTCTGGGAAGCAGTCTGCCGGGGCGGATACGCCGGACACGGAGAAACCTTTTTGTCTGAAGACGGCGTCCTGTGGTGGTCCCACGGCGGCAGGCTGCACGGGGAAAGTCCGTCCCGCATCCGGTTTATGCAGGATTTCCTGAAAGAGCTGCCGGCCGCGGCTCTGGCTCCCGCCCGCTTTTCCTGGGATGAAACGGCCGCCTGCGAGGAAACCTTTTTCCCCGATAAATCCTGTTATCTTTTTTACTACGGAATCCAACGGCCATCCTTCCGGAATTATTACATCGACGATACGACTCCTTATACCGTCTGGGTGATCGATACCTGGGAAATGACAAGAACCGCCGCAGGTACATTTCAGGGGCGTTTTAGGATCGAGCTTCCGGCAAAACCGTATATGCTTGTTTATTTCCGCAAGCAATGAGCCAAGCGGCTGCGAAGCAGACATTTGGCGAATGCCGCGAGAGTCAAAGACCATTGCAGCTCGCTGCGGGGTCTTTGACTTAAAGCGGAGGAAGTAAAAAAATGATTGTCGATTGATTTTATCCGGTTTGTCATATAAAATAAAAATATGTCATTTGCAGACTACATGAAACGGGGAAAGGAACATGGATTTATGAAAATAAGTATAAAGAAAATCAGCGAATTAACAGGATATTCTCCCGCTACGGTATCCAATGCCATCAGCGGCAGGAGAACGGTCAGCAAAGAGGCATCCGACAGAATTCTGGAAGCAGCCAGAGAGCATGGTTTTTTGGATCACATGCAGATAAAGAAGATTAAATTTGTCAATTTTAAAAACAGCGGAACGATCTGTACCGACACGCCTTTTTTTACGGCCGTAATCGAGGGCGTTACAAAGGAAAGCCAGCGTCTGGGATACGAGGTAACGCTGTGTACGCTCTCCAGACAACAAAAGGATTACGAAGCGGCGTTGGAACAGCTTTTAAATGAAACAGGCTGCGCTATCCTGCTGCTTGCCACCGAAATGTCTCCGGAAGACGCGCGGCCTTTTGAGAGCTTTGCAGGCCCTTTGGTTATGTTAGATTGTTCTATGGAAAATATGAAATTTCACACGGTATACCACTCCAATACGGAATCCATGATGCAGGCAACGGAATATCTGATTGCATGCGGACATCAAAATATCGGATATCTTGCGGGAAATATCCGGATTAAAAACTTTCTGGACCGGCAGGCGGGTTATGAATGTGTTCTTGCCCGGCACGGCATTGCGCTCAATCCCGATCATCAATTTTTACTTACCCCTACGGTGGAAGGCTCTTACATAGATATGAACGAGCGTCTTCTTTCCTGCCGGGACCTTCCCACCGCATTTATTGCGGATAACGACAATATTGCTCTGGGAGCGATCCGTGCGCTAAAGCAGCACGGCTATAAAATACCGGATGAAATATCCGTAATCGGCTTCGACGACGTTCCCTTCTGTACCATCTCCGCACCTGCGCTGACTACGATTCATGTGCACAAGGAAAAGCTCGGCCAGATCGCGTTAAAACGGCTGGCGGAACTCATTCCGGACCCGGACAAAGACGTAGTCCGCACCAAAATCCAGGTGTGCAACGAACTGGTTGTCAGGGACAGCGTTAAGAGGCTGTAATTCAATTATAATCGGACATACCGAAAACGTGAGACAGCAGCTTATCGCAATGTGCAGGTTCCGTTAAGCCTTCACATTCCGGTCAAAGCCATGAACCCAGTCCGAACAAAGATAATAAATCAGGTAAATCACGGAACTGATTGCCCAGGTGAGAGGATACGCCCAGTAAATATACCGAATCTCACCGATCCAGTGCATAATCGCCGCAATGTAGGCAATACGGATCACACACCAGACAGACAACATAATGCACATGGGGACAAAAGCCATCCCCGCGCCGCGGCATACAGCCGCTATGGAATGGGAAAAGGCAAGCAGAAAATAAAACAGAGCCACGGTGCGGGCCTGCTGTACGCCAAACGAAATTACGCCGGAAGTCTGATCAAACAAACCGATCAGCTGCGGTGCGAAAAGGTAATAACACACTCCGATCGCCTCCGCCATCAATACGGCGGAAAGGATACTGAAACGGGCGCCCTTTTTGGCGCGGTCATACTGCCTGGCGCCAAGATTCTGGCTGATAAACGTTGTGCTTGCCATATTAAAGCTGGTAATCGGCAAAAATGCAAAACCCTCTATCTTGGCATGAGTACCGTATGCCGCCATAGCCAGCTTTCCAAAAGAGTTAATCTGAGACTGTACAATCACGTTAGCCAGTGCGATCACGGAGTTCTGCACTCCGGAAGGCAGTCCGTACCGGACAATTTCCATAAGCATATCTCTGTGAAAACGAATCTTATTTATTTCCACGGTAAAGATATTTCCCTTTTGCAGTAAATGTATCATACAAAAAACCACGCTTGCCGCCTGTGAAATAACCGTCGCCACAGCGGCAGCCCAGACTCCCCAGCGAAATACGGCAATAAATAGCAGATCCAGAACCACGTTTAATAAAGATGAAAAAATCAGATAATACAGGGGTCTTCTGCTGTCCCCCAATGCATTCATGATGCTCCGGCATATATTGTACATAACCATGGCAAGGGCTCCCAGAAAATAATAGCGGAAATACTCCACCGCTTCCGGCATCACTTCCGGGTCCGTCTGCATCCACACAAGAAAGGTCGGAGTAAACGCAACTCCGACTACCGTAAGGATCAGGCCGCTTACTATGCCAAACGCCATAATCGTATGAACGCCGCGGGACACCTGTTCCTTATCGCCGGCGCCGAAATATCTGGAAATAACGACTCCGCCTCCCATAGCGGTTCCCATAAAGAAGCTGATCAGTAAAAAAATAAGGGTGCCCGACGAGGTAACGGCCGCCAAAGCGTTAGTTCCTAAAAACCGACCCACAATGAAAGCGTCCGCCGTATTGTATAACTGTTGGAATACCTGGCTCAGAAAAATGGGCAGGGCAAATCCCAGCATCAGCGAATAGGGATTTCCTGCCGTCATGTCTTTTGTATGATTATTTTGTGTTTTTATGGCATTGGAGGGTACGTGCGCCATTTGTGTCATCTCCCGGCTGTTGTGTGTTAATTATGATAATTATACACATTCCTGCGCTGTATTTCAATTATGTTTTGACATCGTTACCCTCTCTTCAGACCGATACATCCATCCCGCCGCCTTCCATAGCCACCGGCGCTTCCGTCATTTCCACCGGTATCTCCATTCCTCCAAGCTCTAAAGAAACGCCGCTGGAATTCTCCTGTTTTTCTTTTGCAAGCTTTTCAAATACCGCCCGCAGATATTTCATATCGGCTTCCATAATTTCCCGGAGCTCTTCGGCTCTGTGTTTTTTCTTTAAAAGTTCCAAATCCTCCGGATCCATCTCCCGTCTGACGGTCAGCATCATCTCTTCGGAGAGTTCTTCCAGGCCGGGCTCCTCCGTCATATCTTCTGCCAGTTCCTCCAGATCCTGCATTTCCTCATGAAGCTCCTGCATTAACTCTTTCAGTTCTTCCTCGCTGAGGCCAAACTCACTGTCACTTTCGCAGCTTTCCAGTTCCAGCTCCTGCAGTTCTTCGTCCAACTCCGCCTGACAGACGCCGCCATGCTTTTTAGCGCTTTCTTCCTCCTGCAAATGTTTCATCCGTTTTTTGGCGATTCTCGCCATCTGCTCCGCATGAATAATTGCATTCCGGATTTCTCTGTCGTCATACTGGCCGGTCCGGTGTTTTAGACGCAGAGTTACCACCTGTGAAAACGCTCTGGATACAACCTGCCCCGCATTCACAGACGTTCTTGTCTGCATAATCAAATTGGAAATCTCTTTAAAATTGTATGCTAAACGCTTTTTCTTTGTACCCGCATTTTTAGGCTTGCTTACGCTGACTGTCCCGACTACGGTTCCGTCCGCTTTTTTTAATGTCATCCTTCTTACATTGGAATTCACTCCGCCAATCATCATACTCATAGTCCATCCTCCCTGAATGTCACTGGAAAATCCTTTTCCCGCTTCTATAAGTTATATATTTTATCGGCAGATTTCTTTCAATCGGTTACCTGAAAAACGCAGAAACTCTATCCTATTACTCTGTCTAAAAGGCAAACATAACGCTCGTAGCCTTCCTGATATTTCTTAAGCGCTTCCTTTCGGGGTTTGTATATTTTGTCAGCTGCCGTTTCGGTCTGCAGCGGAAGATTTTTCTTTCCAAGACCCAGGGAGCACAATACCGCCGCTCCCAGGGATGCGGTTTCACTTTCCTTTAAGGTTCGAACCTCAAGGCCCGTCACATCGGCTTTAATCCGGCACCATATATGGCTCCGGGCTCCTCCGCCCATAGATATGATAAAGCCGTTACCCGAACCGCCCAACTGCTCTAACAGCTGCAAATTTTCTTTTAGCATATAGCTTACGCCTTCCATCAGCGCCCTGACAAAATCACATTTGCGGCTGTCCAGTCCCACTCCCAGAAATCCGCCTCTGAACTCCGGATTCTGGCGCGGCTGTAAGGAGCCCGCCAGATACGGAAGCATAAGCATCCCGCCTGCCAGCTCCGGCGATTCTTTTGCAAGATCATTTAACAAATCATACACATCCCGGCCCGTACGCTCCGCCTCTTCCTCTTCTTTTTCACAGAAAGTATCTTTAAACCACTTCAGCGCCATTCCCGCTGTCATGCAGACCGGAAGCAAAAGCTGCAGATCTTTTCTGTAATGCCTGTAAACAGGAACCGGATAATCGGGATTTACGGGCATTTTGGCAACGGTCTTTCCGATACACAAAGCCGTTCCGGTGGTTTCCGTCAACATACCCGGAGCGCTGTTTCCCGCTCCGATCGCACCGCAGACCTGGTCCATAGCCCCCGTCACCACAGGCGTGTTTTTTAACAGTCCCAGCTCCTGCGCCGCATTTTCGGCGACCCCTGCAACGATCTCGCCGCAGTCTGACGCCCGCGGTATCTTATTTACATCAAACCCGATTTTTTCCAGGATGTCATTCCACACACAGTCCTGTATTATATCAAAATACCCCGTTGTGGAAAGCAGCGACTTTTCCGTAACCGTATGCCCCGTCAGTCTGAAAATGATATAATCCTCCAATAAAAGAAAATATCTGGTTTTATCATAAATCTCCGGCTCCTTTTCCATAAACCACAGAAGCTTACTGACAGGACATAATTCATTACATTCCGGAACTCCGGTCCTTTTATAGAATTCTTCTCTTCCGATCAGCCGGTTAATTTCGTCCGCCTGTTCTCCAGCGCGTCCGTCCAGCCATACCACCGCATCGTATACGGGTTCTCCCTGTTCATTTACGGGAATCAGGGTTTCTCCCTGCGTCGTAACCGTAATTCCTGCGACAGACTCCCCGCCGTATTCTTCCGTTACCATGCGGATACCTTCTTTTGTATACTTCCAGTATTCTTCAGCGGGTATGGTTACGTTTTTGCCTTCCGTATGCACCTGATATTCCCTTTTTTTACAGGCGAGAATGTTAAAATCTTCCGTTACGGCGCATACCTTCACCGCCGTAGTTCCCACGTCGATTGTAAGATAAAGAGAGTCTGTCTTTTTCACTTTAAACCTCCGTATATTCGATTCCTGACATCTCGCAGAGCATTTTCCACCGTTCGGCCACATCTCCCAGACAAATGACCTCATGATGGGTGCCTCCCTGCTTCAGCCATGCCTGCACACAATTTTTGACGCCGGTATCCGGGCGGAAAAAGAAATAAGGCATTTCGCACCGTTTCAGATCTTCCTTGTCTAACATTTCACCCTTGGAAACAACCAGACGGAAACGGTCTCCCGTAACGGAAACAAGACTGACTAACGTAGCCCTTCCTTTCCTTGGCACAAACATGATGGTGGGGGGATTTTCCAATCCGCCTTCCCCCAAATACCGGTCGATCAGGCGGGGCTTCTTTGTACGCTCCGCCATTTTATAATTGCCTTCTCCCGCATGGCAGAACAGAATCGAAGCGCTTCCTTCATCCATCATGTACATTTCGGTAAAACCGGCCGGTGCGCCGCTGAGTTCATGAGCCGCACGGACCATTGCCGCACAGATTATATCGCCCTCGGCCGCATAGCCGTATCCTTCTCCCATCAGCTTCGATGCCGCATACAGCGGAAGCTGCCGGAATCTTCCATCCTGTCCGAACATGTCAAAATGAGCCGTGAAGCCGTCGTATGCGCCTGCTTCCAAATATTTTTTAAATCCCAGATATTCCCGGACGGCAGTCTCATGACTTTCTTCCGTCAGTTTGGGATCTATCTGAAATTCTTCTCTGTCCGCCGCTGTCACGGCTTTCACTTCCTCATCCGTAAGCGCCTGCATCTGCGAATATACGCACCCCAAGTCGTCATGGCATATTTCCACGCCGAGCTTTGCAAAAAGCTGCATCTCATCCGTCAGAATATCTCCCATTCCCTGCATGCGTCCCATGGTTCCGATACGCATATGCTGCAGCGCGGTTCTCGCTTTGCAGGCTCTCGCAAAATCCACAAGAAACCGGTGGAACTCTTCCGAAAAACGGCTTCCCGCATACACCTGATAAGGAATCCCCAGACGCATCAGTATATTGCAGTTATCCTGGGCCCCGTGAATTCCCTGATTGATCGTCAGTTCAAATTCTTCAAAGTCCGGCCGCACCGCATCGTCTGTCTGGAGCACTGCCACCGCTACCGGAAGCCTGTTATTCTGCATAGCCTTTAACAGCCAGGCCCCCTGGGAATAAGCAAGGAGAACAATGAGAATTCCGTCGATTCCCGCCGCATTGTAATCCGCCGTAATTTTTTCTATACTTTCCCGGTTGGCGCCGATCTCCTGAAATATTACTTCCACTTCATCCGGATACATACCGGCAAGGGATCGGGCATACTTCTTCTGTTTTTCCATAATTCCGGGAAATGTTGCTTCATATCCGTCCGTCATTAATCCCAATAAACCGATTCTCGGTTTTCTGTTCCGCTCTTTCATCTTAACCCTCCATGCCGCTTTTAGCTGTTCAAATGCAAATGAAAAACGCTGTTTTTTGCGTTTTTCAAGCGTGAAGCCTTAGAAATTCTCTTCACGCTATTCGCCGATAATCTGTACCTGTACCTGTCTTGTCCTTGCGCGGGTCTGATCAAAATCCACAAAATAAATATGACCGAAACTGCCCAGATCCAGCCTGCCGTCCGCCAGCACAACGGTTTCGCTTCTTCCCAGAAGCGCCGAGCGCAGATGTCCGTCGGTGTTTAAGGTTTCGGGCTTATCTTCTCCATGTTCTTTGGAGAATTCCGTTAACTTGGGACCCGGATGCATATACTGCCCCTCTACCCGGCATGTGGGTATTATTTTTTCCATAATGTCCCACAGATCCTGCTGCAAATACTCCAGTCCTGTGTAAGTCGTATCAAAGGAGCATTCCTGAATCATCACCGAGCAGGTGGTATGATGGGAGTATATCACACAAATACCATCCTTAACACCTGATCTTTCCACTATCTCCCGTACCCTGTCGGTCACTGTGTGAAACGTAGGCCGCATGCCTGTTGACTGTACTTCAAAAACTTCTCTGTAAACCTTCATCCCTGTACCTCCCTGTCATTATACGCCATTCTGGCGCTTCTTATCATTTCTTCCACTTTAGCCAGGGGATCCTCTGCGTTCACAATTCCTGAAGCCGCTCCCACGCCGTCCGCTCCCAGAATAATATTCCGGTATACCTGCTCTCCGGTACGGATACCGGCCGCCTGTTCCACCAGAATATGCGGATCAATACTTTTCACCGCCCGTATGGATTCCCTGATAAAATCTTCGCTGCTGCCGGAGTCTGTGCCGATCAGTTCCGCAGGTTCCGGATTGATAATATCAGGCTTAAAGTGTGCAATGGCTTTTGCTTCCGCAATCGTATCGGCACAGGCAAAGGAGAGCATATCCAGTTCCCCGGCCCTCCGGATCGTCTCCCGGATTGCAGGAAGCGTCATAGGTCTTTCACAATGATTGATTACAACTCCTTCGGCTCCTGCAGCATGAACCGCTTCCGGCAGAACGTCCGCCATTCCCCGGCCCGGCCGCAGGGTATCCATATACGGCGCAAATACGATAAGCCGTTCCGTATTCTCGGAAATTCTTCGGATATCCACGTAAGGCGCCAGAAAAATTACGTCAATATCATATTTTACGGCCGCCTGATCCGCTGCCTGCGCCAGTTTCAGTACGTCGTCCCCATAAATATAGTTTTTAACTCCCACTTCAAAAAACGGAGCCTTCAGCCTTGTTTTCATGGAATTCCTCCTGTTGAAATCTGATCTTTTCTGTGACTTTATAATTGTATCCTACCATTTCTGACACGCTTTTTCAATACATTTTTGAATGTTTTAATCATTTTTTGAATGTTTTTGTTTAATTTCAGTAAATACGGGAGTTTGACAGTTGAATAAGAAAAAAATTCTTGCAGGCCGCATAATGCCTGT
>CAJUNP010000034.1 GCA_910587935.1 uncultured Lachnospiraceae bacterium | reverse complement strand
CTTGTGTAAACAAGATAATTACTGGAATGGAGGAGCTATGAAAAAGAAGAAAACAATAGGGACCACGTCCTGTTTAGGACGGGGAACTTCAAGATGACCATAGTTCGCTGTTGGGATCTGATCCGCTGCCACTTTCCGGCAGCGGCTGACCCAGTTGTAAAAGGTGCTTACTGCAATGTCGTTTTCACGACACCAGTCAGCATCTGTCATGCCGCTCTGGCGGCATTCATTGATAAGCCTGATCTGTTCCGCCATCGGAACACGGGCTTTGCGAGTACCTGCCATAACCTATCCTCCATAATTGTAGTGAAATAGTCTAAATATCTATCCACTACAATTATAAGCGAGGTGAGTTCACGTGAACAAAGACTTATTTAAGGAATATATCAAGGAGTCCGAGCCGACAAAACGGGACAAAGGTTATGCTTGGCATACAGCTATTGGCCTGCAGGCGGTTGATGGACTTAAGATATCAGAATATTTGGTGCGGACTGCCGTCCGGAATATTGAGGGCGAGATAACATTTGAAGAAGCAAATGAGCTTTTGCAGTCCTACTATAAGGAAAATCCTACTCGTGATGCGTCAGACCGCACCGAGGAGGCCGATAAAGTCTCGACTCGGATCGCCGCGCTTCTTTCCGAGCGTGCTTTCAGCTTTACACCGAACGAGTATATTTCGATTCACAGAAAGCTGTTTACCGGCATCTATTCCCATGCCGGGCGAATTCGGGACTACAACATCACGAGGAAGGAATGGGTGTTGAATGGAGCGACCGTGCTCTACGGCAGCGCTACAGAGCTACGGGCAACGCTGGACTATGATTTTTCGGAGGAGAAGAAGTTTTCTTATAAAAATCTCTCGATGGATGAGATTATCCATCACCTTGCAGTATTCGTATCCAGACTGTGGCAGATCCATGTATTCGGTCAGGGCAAACTACAATGACCTGAAAAACGGTATTTACGAAACGACGGAGTTTCTTGAGGTGTTCCTCCTCACTCTCCTTCTGAATGAGAACCATCCGCACATCCGAAATACTCGTTAAAGAAAAAAGCGAATAACTGATAGAAAAAAATTCAGATGCGGTGGGCTTGGAGATTATCGTGAATGAAACCGAATCGAGTGTCGGTGATTTTAATGTGGATACTTATGCGACTGAAATTGGGACTGACAGAAAGATTATTATCGAAAATCAGTTGGAGTTTAGTAACCATGAGCACCATGGTAAGCATTTCCTCATAAAACAGTTACTTCGACCATTGGTGATGGAAATGTAAAAAGTAAGCCTTTGACAAAAGAACAGGCAAAAAAGCTGCAGGAAAAGGCACAAAAAGACAGCTTTATGGATATATGATAACAACACAGGAATTCGGATTCGACAATCGTTATTGGTAAGAGAGGTGTTAATCAATGTTATTTATTTATTACCCCAAATGTTCAACCTGCCTAAAAGCTAAAAAGTGGCTGGATGAGCGTAATATAAATTATACTGAGCGTCATATTGCGGAGGACAATCCCACGTATGATGAATTGAAAAAATGGTATTCCAAGAGTGGACTTTTACTTAAGAAGTTCTTTAATACCAGTGGACTTTTATATAAAGAAATGCAGCTTAAGGGCAAGCTTCCTGCTATGAGTGAAGATGAGCAGTTGAAATTACTCGCTGCAAATGGAATGTTGGTAAAGCGTCCGTTGGTTGTAAACGGTGATACTGTGCTTATAGGATTTAAGGAAGCAGAGTGGATTGAAAAATTTGATTGAGGGATGGGGTACCGGGATTCCGAGACTGTATCGTGAGATGAAAGAATATGGGCTTTCCGGGCCAGAGTTTGTGGATATGGAGAAGTATGAACATAGAAGCATATAATGCAGATTCATTGTGTTTGATTTTGACAATCATGAAATAAAGTCGTTTCAGTATTATGACAGAATGTATCCGTCCCAGGATGCGGCAGGCAGCCTTGGTAATCTTATTGCGCTGCCTATGCAGGGACAGGCGCTTAAAAACGGAAACAGCGCTTTTGTGGATGAAAATTGGAATGCGTATAAAAAATCGTCATGTTGCAGAGGAGCTGCTGGAAATTGCATATAAGAATATACAATATGTAGAGGATCAAGTACATGAAAAAGAATAACTCAGCCTTATATTTTATCATTTCAGCCGCATGTCTGTTACTTTCGGCCTGCGGCACAAAACAACAGCCGGAAGAATCACTACAGCAAACGACAACTCAGCAAACGGACGCGGAGAATGTTACACAAGAAGAAATCGAAGAAGAAGATACTTCAGAGATTACCACACCTTCAAAAGAGGAAGTTTTTAACATGCGTGAAACCGTATTAGAAGGAATGTCGGATGAGGAAATCGAAAGACTGACCGAGAACATTAAAATAGCCAATCTTCGTATGGAATCCGCTTATCTGAATGATCATATTTTTGATAAATTATCTGATAAAGACAGCCTTTACTGGAACTATTTTGATCAGAAAGGCGATATACAAGTCGGTGAGAAAAACGGTACGCCGATCATGATATACAACAGATTTGACGCCGCTAATTTCATAAATCTCATTCAGGATATGCAGAAGTCAGTTCATAATGAAATGCTGGCCGCCGATCTTCAACAATTGATCGACCTGACAAGTATGGCGGCAGAAACGCACGAAATGGAGTATGCAAATAAGATTTACAAAATCCTTCATGATTTAGACTACTTTCTTTTACGATACGGAATTGAGGACGTCGGAAAGTATACGAAAGACGGCGGCGTAGTATCAAAATATTATGGCGTCCTTATTGTTTACGGAGCGGCGCCGGACACCGCAACTGAAATCAGGTAATCATCATTCCCGCTGTGTATTATGGAGGAAGATGATTAGAAGGAGTGAAATTTATGTCGGAGTGGAATCAATATATACAGCAGATTGTCGGCCACATCGACATATGTATAAAAAATGAAAAGGATGACGCCCTGACACTTTGTGAGCTGGCAAATAAGCTTGGCTATTCTGAATACTATACGTCCAGGAAGTTTCGCGAAGTTTCGGGAATGACCCTCAAAGCTTATATAAGGTTCAGAAAACTGGCTTTTGCTTTGAAAGACCTCAGAGATACGGAAAACAGCGTGTTGAATATTGCTGTGAAATACGGTTTTTCTTCTAACGAGGCTTTTACCCGTGCATTTAAAGATGCATACGGTATCACGCCAAGCGAATACCGAAGCCGTCCCGTTCCTGTTGTGCTCCGAACAATCCTCAAACCCTTTGACTGTTACTTACTGGAAGGAGCGATGAACAGCATGAGTCAAACGCATAGCAATGGAGATGTAAAAACCTATTTTGTAAAAATACCAGCTCATAAATTTCTGCATATCCGAAATTATGAGAGCATAGGCTATTGGGATTTCTGGCAGAAACAGAGCCGGATTCCAGGGCAGGACTGCGAGACTGTCTGCGGACTTTTGGACAGCATTAAAGGTAAGCTGGACGACGTGGGCGGCAGCGGGCAGAACGCGGGAAGCGGTCAGTTAATGGCCTGGATTAACGAACCGGCCGGCAGAATCTGCGGCTAGGGAATTCCGCTGGCGGAAGCTTATGGCGTCAGACTGCCTGCAGATTACTCGGGAGCAGTGCCAGAACAGATGATGCTTATGGACGTTCCGGAAGGCGAGTACATTGTTTTTGAGCACGGACCTTTTGATTTTCAAACGGAGAGCGTTGATGTTGAGGCAAAAATTGAGGCGGCAATGAAAGAATTTAACTATGAAGAAAGCGGCTATGAACTCGATCTGACTCCGAAACGGGTATTTTATTTTTATCACGACTGCGACAGGTTTTTTAAATATGTAAGACCTGTGCGTAGAAAACAATAATTATGTAAACAAATACCAATACCGCCGATGTTCTGAGATTCTTTAAAGATCATAGAACATCGGCGGTATTTTTGGCTTTCAAACAACCAATTTATTTGTTTAAACATGACAAATTAAAACCTGCGTTTTCTGTTAAAATCACAGTATGCATGAAAAAACTTTCAAAATAGTTTGGCAATATTGAAAAAATATTTAAACAATGCTAGTATGTGCTTGTGAGGAGGTGGAAGACCTATGAATGAAAGAATCAACACGCTGAAAGGAAAGCTGATTGTTTCCTGCCAGGCATTACCAGATGAACCGCTGCATTCTTCTTATATAATGGGACGTATGGCGCTGGCTGCAAAAGTAGGCGGAGCGGGCGGCATCAGAGCGAATACAAAAAAGGATATCAGAGAAATACAGTCCATGGTGGACCTGCCGATTATAGGAATCGTAAAAAGAGATTATCCTGACAGCGTGGTACATATTACGCCTACCATGCGGGAGATCGACGAGCTGATTGAGGCCGGCCCGGATATTATTGCCCTGGAGGCCACCGATGATTTGAGGCCGGGAGGCATGGCGCTTGAGACGTTTTACCGTCAGATCCGGGAAAAGTATCCTGACATCGTGCTGATGGCCGACTGTTCAACCGTAGATGAGGCCGTAAAAGCGGATGAAATGGGATTTGATTTTATCGGAACTACCATGGTGGGATATACAAAACAGAGCCGGGACGATCATATTGATAAAGACGACTTCAAAATACTCCGTACCATTCTCGGAAAAGTGAAACATCCCGTAATCGCGGAGGGAAATATTAATACGCCGGAAAAGGCCAGAAGAGTGATTGAACTTGGCGCTTTCTGCGTGGTGGTCGGTTCCATTATTACAAGGCCGCAGCTTATTACAAAGTCGTTTGTAGAGGCCTTGGAATGTGAACAGGTTTAGTTAAAAAGAGCAGGGAGACCGAATGGAGGACAGACATGAAAAGTAGAGAGACTAAAAACACAAAATTTGCATATAAGGTAAATCTCCCGCTGATTATTTTTCTGGGCGCCGTTCTTGTTTTTCCGCTGGTCTGGGGAATCTGCATGAGCTTCACCAACAAAGTGATAGGCGGGGACGCGCAGTTTACAGGACTGAAAAATTATCAAAAATTAATCGGCGATCCCGAATACCGCCGTTCCATTGTCAATACCATAAAGTTTACCGCCTTATCCATAACCCTTAAAACTGTTTTGGGAATCTGTATGGCGTTGGCTCTGAATCAGAACTTTAAAGGAAGAAATGCGGCGAGAGCGCTTTTGATGATTCCGTGGACGCTGCCCAATATCGTGGTGGTGTACAATTGGCGGTGGATATTTAATTCCAGCGGAGGAATTGCCAATCATATTTTAAAGTCCCTGCATTTGATCGATAAGGATCTGGTATGGTTTGGCTCTGCGGGACTGGCTCTGCTTACCATTGTGGTGGCCAATGTCTGGCGGGGAACTCCCTTTTTCGGGGTATCCATCCTGGCAAAGCTGCAGACAATTTCCAAAGATTATTACGAAGCTGCGGATATAGACGGAGCCAATCTTTTTCAAAAGTTCCGATATATTACGTTTCCGGAGATTAAAGACGTTACGATCCTTTCCGCGCTGATGAGTACCATCTGGACCATTAATGAATTTGAGACGGTCTATTTGCTTACCGGCGGAGGACCTAACGGCGCGACAGAGGTTATGAACGTCTACAGCTATAAAACGGCCATGCGGAGCATGATGCTGGGACGCGGCATTGCGGTTGCGGTACTGGCGATGCCGGTGTTGATGATATTGATCGGATTGCTCACAAGAAGGATGCTTCCGGAAGAAAAATAAAATGCGGAATGTGTTAAAGAGGAGGCGGCAAAGCAAAAATGAAACGGAACAATCATGGAAAAAAAAGAAAAAATAAAATCAGGATGTCTGACGTGATCGGAAGAATTTACATTGTAATCAGCTTGTTTATAGCGCTGTTTCCGATCTACTGGATGATTAATACATCGTTTAAGACGGAATACGAGATCTATGCGAAAACGCCCACGCTCTATCCCCATAAGTTTTCTCTCGACGCTTACAAATACCTGCTGGAGAATACGAATTTTATAAACAGCATGAAAAACAGCCTGATCGTGGCCGCGGTGGTTTCTGTGTTTTCCATATTGATTGCCTATCCCGTTGCCTACACGCTGGCCAGATTAAAGTTTAAGGGAAGGAAAATGTTTTCAAAAGCGATCCTGTTTATGTACCTGCTTCCCACATCCGTTTTGTATATTCCCCTGTATATGCTGCTGGCAAAACTGCGGTTAACCAACACCATATGGGGACTGGCCGTTATCTATCCGACTTTTACGCTGCCCTATATATCGTGGATTTTGATACCCCATATCGCGGACATTTCACGGGAACTGGAGGAGGCGGCGGAAGTGGACGGCTGTACGAAGCTTCAGACCATGTACCGGATTGTTTTTCCGCTGGCCCTGCCGGGGATCGTTTCGACTACCATATTTACCTTTGCCATGTGCTGGGGAGAATACCTGTATGCGTTGGTTAATCTGACGTCCCTGGATGCGCAGACTTTCCCCGTCGTGATTTCCGGCCTGATTTTCGGAGACATGCCGCCATGGAATCAGTTGATGGCAGCCGCAGTGCTTGCGGGTATTCCCATTATCATTATTTACACGCTGGCTTCCGGTACGCTGGTGGGCGGAAGAACCGCAGGCGGTGTAAAAGGTTAAGAATCTAACAGAGTCTGACTCTTTTAGAATAAATGCAAAAGAAAAAGCAAACAAAAAGGAGGCAATGCTATGAAAAAAAGGATTTTGGCGCTGATATTGGCGACAGCGATCGCTGCGGCTATGACCGCATGCGGTAACAGCAGCGAACCGTCAGGCACATCCCAGGAACCGGAACAGACGGAGGAAAGCGAACCGTCAGGAAGGGAAATTACGGTCTGGGTTGAGAAAATTTTCAGCGACGATGCAAATGCGGCCATAGAAGCAAGACTGAAACAGTATGGCACGGAAAACAACGTTACGGTACATGTGGAACTGATTGGAGCGACAGACATCATGACCAAGCTCAACGCTACAATCGAGGCGGGACAAAACGTACCCGATATTATTTCTTCCAGTACGACCAAGGTGTTGAACTATTACCCCAACATTCCCTGCCTCGACGTATCGGATCTGGTAGCCGAGATCAATGCCGAGCGTCCTTATCTGCCGTCTGCGCTGGAAGGAACGCAGATCGACGGAGTTCACTATTATGTGCCTTACGACAGCTCGTCCTGTATGATGTTTGTCAGAAAAGATAAATTGGAAGAGGCCGGCATTACACAGATGCCTGCGACATGGGAAGAAGTATTTGAAGCGGCGAAGGCCATCAGCGATCCCGAAAATGATTTTTATGGATTGGGCATGGGCTGCGGAGAAAACGACGACGACGATGAAAATACCCTTCGCCAGTATTTCTGGAATGAAGGCGGATATCTGCTTGACGCAGACGGGAATATAACCGTGGATAACGATGTGATTAAGAAATGTGTCACAAACTGGGCCGATCTTTACAAGAACGGCGTGATTCCTCCCGATGCGACGACCTGGGATGCAGGAGGAAATAACGGCTCTTACCTGGCGGGCCGGACCGGTATTGTTTTCAATGCGCCTACCCTGTATAACGCTATGCGGAATGATGAACAGTACGAGGAACTTCTTGCGAATACGGCGATCCTTGCGCCGCCGGCAGGTGCGGACAATAACGTATACATGAGCTTCCCTGTAGGTTTCAGCATTATGAACACTTGTCAGGATGTACAACTGGCTTCGGATGTTATTAAATATCTTGTGGAAAAAGAATGGTACGATGAATACCTGGGAGCCATAGCGCCAATTTATGCGCCGATGTTCCAGGACGCGGAAAGCAATCCCGTATGGACGGATGATGCGGTAAACGCCGAAGTGCTTAAATACGTACAGAGCGCAACCGGTTATTACGGATATCCCGTAGCAACCATCAGCGGACGTTCTTTTGCGGCAAAGCACTATTTTACATTCCCTGTTGGCAAGATGTACAACCAGGTTGCGACAGGTTCGGCTTCCGTAGAGGATGCCGTTAAAAAGATAGTCAGCGATCTGGAAGATTTCAAAGACCAGGTTGGCGAATAGAAACGGACGGAGGAAGCCATGAGTGTAAAAGTATGGATGAATTTTGATCCAAAGAAAGTAGATCTGGATTATCTGATTAAACGGTTTCAGGGGCTGGGTTATGAGGTGAAAGCAGAAGCCGTGCCGGTTGATCATACGGAGGCTGTTTTGGAAAAGGCCATGGAAGCGGACATTGTGATTGCGGCAATGGAAAGATGGGATGAAGAAAAGCTGGCGGCTGTGGAGGGTAAAGTACGCTTTATCCAAAAATACGGCACCGGACTGGATACCATCGATCTGGAAGCGGCGGGCAGGCACGGCGTTGCCGTTGCCAATGTGCCCGGCGCCAACGCCGCGGCGGTAGCGGAGATTGCCCTTTTGCATATACTCAACGTCGGAAGAAAGTTCTCTTCCTGCGTCTGCGGCGTTAAAAGCGGCAGATGGAATTCCACGATTACCGGCACCGAGGTGGACGGGAAAACCGTAGGACTTTTGGGATACGGCAGGATCGCGAAAAATCTGGCCAGAATGTTGAAGGGCTTTAACGTTAATATTCTTGCTTATGATCCCTTTGTACGGACCGTACCAAAAGAAGACGGCGTGACCCTGGCCGGTTCCGCACAGGAGCTGTTCCGGCAGAGCGATATTGTCAGCCTGCATATTCCCAGTACCAAAGAGACAAAAGGCAGTGTGAACGCAGCCCTTTTCTCACAGATGAAAAAGGGCGCTTACCTGATTAACACCTGCCGGGGCGACGTAGTCAATGAAGCGGATCTGGCAGAAGCCCTTCGCAGCGGACAAATCGGTGCGGCAGGACTGGATGTACTGGCGGAGGAACCGCCTGAGAGCGATAATCCTCTTTTGGCGATGGACAATGTTTTTATCTCTTCCCATATGGGCGCCGAGACCTTTGAAAGCGGTTACCGTTCGCAGGTAATAATGGGAGACAATGTGGAGCTGTTTGTAAACGGAAAATTAAACGACAATGTGAGGAATAAAGAATTTTTGAAAAATGTCTGACAGGAGGGTGAGACAATGGATATAGAGAAATTTTACGGTGTTTTTCCGGCATTCTATGCATGCTATGATGAAAACGGGGAAATCAGCGCCGAAAGGACGCAGGCGCTGGCGCGGCATTTACTGGAAAAGGGCGTACAGGGATTGTATGTAGGCGGCTCCTCCGGCGAGTGCATTTATCAAAGCGTAGAAGACCGAAAAAAGATTTTGGAAAATGTAATGCAGGCCGTAAAAGGAAAGCTTACCGTGATTGCGCACGTTGCCTGTAATAATACGAAAGATTCACAGGAACTGGCGGCACATGCGGAACAGTTGGGCGCAGACGCAATCGCGGCCATTCCCCCGATCTATTTCCACCTGCCGGAATATGCCGTAGCGCAGTACTGGAACGATATTTCCGCGGCGGCTCCCGCCACGCCGTTTATTATTTATAATATTCCCCAGCTTGCGGGAACGGCGCTGACAATGTCTCTGTTCAAGACCATGCTGGAAAACCCCATGGTAATCGGCGTTAAGAATTCTTCCATGGCGGCGCAGGATATTCAGATGTTTAAAACCGCGGCAGGAGAAGGACATGTCATTTTGAACGGGCCGGACGAACAGTTTATCAGCGGCCGCGTGATCGGCGCAGACGGCGGAATCGGCGGAACCTACGGCGTTATGCCGGAACTGTTTCTTACCATGAACGAGCTTCTTCAAAAAGGAGAAATCGAGAGGGCAAAGGATGTTCAAAATGCCGTAAATAGTGTAATATATAAAATGTGTGAAGCCCATGGCAATCTGTATGCCGTGATCAAGGAAATATTGAGAATTAATGAAAAGCTGGATATCGGAGGCGTGCGCAGGCCGCTGACGGAGCTTATTCCTGAGGATATGCCGGTCGTTAACGAGGCGGCGCGGATGATTAGGGAGGCTGTTTCAAAATACTGCGTTAAATCTTGTTAGGCAGGAAGGTGCATAAAGGTTGAAAACAATTTTATGTTTTGGCGATTCCAATACCCATGGCTACGACGCCTCGGTTCAGGGCAGATTTGATGAATTTACCCGGTGGCCCTGTCTGTTACAACAATATTTGGGACAAGGCTTCCGTGTAATAGAAGAGGGACTGAGCGGACGCACTACCGTTATCGACGATCCGCTTACGGAGGGCCTAAACGGTTTACGGGCCATTACGCCTTGCCTGCTGACCCATGAGCCGGTTGATCTTCTTGTTATAATGCTGGGTACGAACGATACAAAAGAGCGGTTTGGCTTTACCGCCCGGAATATAGCAGATGGACTGAGACGCCTGATTATTAAGGCGTCTCAGACTCCTGCATGGAAAACGCAGCCAGCAATTCTGGTTGTGGCGCCGCCGCCTGTAGACAGAAAATATCGGGAGACGGATATCCATGCCGTTATGGGAGACGGATGCGTTGAGAAATCCGAGGCGCTGGCGGAATTTTTTCAAAAGACAGCCTTGGAGCAGGGCTGCAGCTTTCTGGATGCGGCAGCCATAGAAGGCGTAAAAATGTCTTCCTGTGATTACATGCATTTAGACAGGGAAGGCCACGGACATCTCGCCCGTAAGCTGGCGGAAATCATACCGGAAATTTGTGGCTGCCGGAGGGCAGATGGGAGCGACCATGAAAAATTATATCAGTGTTGACATAGGCGGAACCGAAATCAAATACGGACTGCTTGCGGAGAACGGCGCTTTTCTTAAAACGGCCGGTACGCCTACGGAGGCGGAAAAGGGCGGCTCGTATCTTATGGAAAAGACCGGGCGGATCGTGGGCAGTCTGCTGCAGACGGACACGGCGGGAATCTGCATTTCTACCGCGGGTATGGTTGATTCGGAACTGGGAAAAATCCTTTTTGCCAATTCCAATATTCCCGGATACACGGGAACGGAAATAAAAAAGCGGATGGAAGAGGCATTCCATATTCCCTGTGAAGTGGAAAACGATGTATACTGCGCGGGTATTGCGGAATATTTTTCGGGTGCGGCGTCCGGCAGCAGTCAGGCGCTCTGCCTTACCGTGGGTACAGGAATCGGCGGCTGTGTCATGGTAAATGGCCGGATTCTGCATGGAGTCAGTTATTCTGCGGGATCTGTGGGGTATATGCATATGCCGGACGGCAGGACTTTTGAAGAGGCGGGTTCGGTAACCGCATTGGTGCGCCGGGTGGCGGAGAGAAAAAAAGAGAACCCGAACCGGTGGAATGGCAGAAAAATTTTTGACTGTATTGCAAAACAGGATGAGATTTGTATCCGGGCTGTTGACGAGATGACGGATATCCTGGGATTGGGAATCGCAAACGCATGCTATCTGTTTAATCCCGAAGTGGTGGTGTTGGGCGGCGGAATCATGCGCCAGGAGGCATATCTGCTTCCAAGAATCCGGGCGTCGCTGGAACGCTGTCTGGTTCCGGCAGTTTCTTTGAAAACAAAACTGCGTGCGGCAATGCACCATAACAAGGCAGGAATGTTGGGTGCATTTTATCATTTCAGGGGGAAACAAAATGGCGGAGAGCAATAAGTCGATTGTTCCGGTGATAGAAACAAAATATGACAGTATGACACAGTCTGAAAAGAGAATTGCGGATTTTTTTATAACCAACCGGGAAGACGGGGATTTTACCATAAAAGAGTTATCCGGCAGAATATTTGTGTCTGAGGCGTCCATATCCCGTTTTGCAAAAAAGTGCGGATTTGACGGATACCGGGAGTTTTTGTACCGGTATAAAGAGTCTCTTCGGGAGAGTAAAGAAGAGATAGCTTTAAGCACGAAGACGGTTATGGATACCTATCAGGATCTTTTGAACAGAACATGCTGCCTGATGGATGAGGCCCAAATTGCGCGTATTGTTCAATATATGGACCACTGTAAGCGGGTTATAGCCTGTGGAATCGGAAGCTCGGGATTGGCAGTCAGTGAGATGGAAAGCCGTTTTATGCGGATCGGCGTGGATATCGATTCTCTGCAGGATGCCGACCGCATGAAGATGCAGGCAATTTTTGTGGATGCGGAAAGCCTGGTGTTTGGTTTCAGCATCAGCGGGCAGACCGGGCCGGTCCTGTATTTGCTGAAGGAAGCACATAACAGAGGCGCGAAAACCGTGTTTATTACGACCCGTGACAGAAACTGCTACAGGGAATTCTGCGATGAGGTAGTGCTGACTGCCTATTCAAAGTTCTTGGAGACGGGCAGCACGGTATCTCCTCAGTTTCCGCTTCTTTTGATGATTGACGCCATCTACAATGAATATGTCAGTCAGGACCGGAACCGGAAGATGGCGCTTCACGGAGATACACAGCGCGCATTGTACACCCGTGTTGACGCACCGGGCCGGTTATCGGAGACGTAAAACAGTGTATGGAAATCAGCGTTTAGAGGATAAGGGATTTAATCTGTATGAGAAGCACAACGATAGAAAATGCAGGGCATGGCGGTTGCTATGCCCTGTATTTTTTTCAATTAAGAGAATTATTACCTTGAGTTAATTTTGCCGGTTGATTTTTATCCTGCCGGATAAAAACTTATGATATACTACGCAGTAGATTGCTATAATGACGATGACAGGGGAGGGTAAAAGATATGTTGGGTGGCTCCGTATTAACGGCGTTGATTCGGTTTACAATAAGCCTTGCAGGGACGATTCTGTTATTTTGCCTGATGAGTGAACCGCGGTTTGGCAGAAAAAAGACGGCGGTGTGCTATAGCTGTTTTGGCGTCGCACTTGTGGCGCTGGCGTGCGTCTGGTATGTGATCGACTGGAAAAGCTGTATAAAAATAACTCCTATAGCGATGTATGTATGTTTCGCTGTTTTTGCACTCTTTATAAGCCGTGACCACGTTTTTCTGTCAATTTACAAGCTGGCTCTGACCTTTTACCTGATGGCTTTTTTTCTGGTCGGCGGAATCAAAATTGCCGTAATTTTCTTTGACCGCAATATCTGGGCGGATATTATCACACGTATAATTCTGATTCTCATTCTGGCATACTACCTGAATAAAAAATTAAAAGATTCAATCCGGGGCTTTGGCTATTATGTGGAAAACGAGGTGGATCGGTTCAGCGTAACCGTTATGATAATCAGTCTTCTTTTCGGAATCGGATTTATTTTAAATCCTGACGTCAACGAACAGACGCCTTACCGCCTTTTCCAGATTTTCATGAACTTTTTTTTGACAGGCGCGCTGCAGCTTCTGGTCTTTCGGCTATACCTGCATATCGGCAGAGAGAAAGAATACAGAAAAGAAAATCAGCTTATGGATATGAACCAGAGGCTATTGGAAAGAAATATGGAGCTTCTTGAGGAATCCGTTGAGTCCGGGAAAAGAGTGCGGCACGATATAAGACATCATAACGCCGTGATAGGGGAATATGCGCGCAGGGGACAGACAGAAGAGATTTTGGCATATTTGAAGGAATATCAGGAGGATACGGAGGAGAATCTTGCCGAGTATATCTGCGCCAATACGGCGGTAAATAATATTTTATCGGCATATACAAGAAAAGCGCGCGGCGAACAGATAGAAGTTACGCTGGATGTGGAGTTAAGCCGGAATCCGGCAATATCCGGACTGGATCTTGTGACGATTTTGGCCAACGCTTATGAAAACGCCATTTACGGATGCATGGAAGTGAAAAAAAGTCCGCAGAAAAGGCCGTGCTCTATTCATCTTACGATTAAAAAGAAGAAAAATAAATTAGTCATATACTGCAGCAATACCTGCCGCGTTGAAACGGAGCTTGTAAACGGACTTCCCAAGCCGGAATCTACAGGCGGAATCGGTGTGCTCAGTATTATTAAGACAGCCGAAAAATATCAGGGAGAGTATGATTTCAAAAATGATAACGGGACATTTATTTTCCGGCTGATCATAAATATTCCATCGGTGTCCGTAACCGGCACGAAATAAAAATATAGGGGGCGCGCTTATGTATTCTATAGCGTTATGCGACGATGAGACGGCGGAACTGATAAAGACAGAGCAAATGTTGAATCAATATGAGAAAAGTCGTTCCGGAACAGAATTTCAGATAGAACGTTTTGAAAACGCGGACGAATTGCTTTACACGGTCCGGGAAAAAAATTATATGCCGGACTTGATGATACTGGACATATATATGCCGGATAAGATGGGGATTGAGGCGGCGAGAGAGCTGCGCGGCATGGGGAACCGGAGCCGGATTATCTTTCTTACCACTTCAAAAGAGCATGCGCTGGAGGCTTTTGGAGTAGAAGCGGCGCAGTACCTGGTAAAGCCGGTTTCCGAAAAAGTTTTATTTTCCGTTTTGGACAAAATTTTGGAGGAACTGGAAACGGACCGGAAAAAATATCTTTTGTTTCGGATCGACGGAAAAATACAGCGTATTGCTTTAAACGATATTGTGTACTGCGAGGCCCAGAGAAAGACGCAGTGCCTGCACCTTTCGGACGGCTCCTGGCATTTGCTCCGCCGGACGATGACCGAGATATACGAAATGCTGTCCGGATATTGGGAATTTGTAAGAGTCGGAGGCGCTTATATTGTGAACCTGGGACATATGGAAAGCCTGAATTCCCAGGAACTTGAGATGGATAACGGTAAAAAAATTTATCTGCCCAGGGGGTCCTATCAGGCTTTGCGGGAACAATATTTTGCCTATTACTGCGGAGAGGAATAATGTAACGGCAATCCGTACCCAAAAAAACGCGAATGGTTCCCTTTTGGTCGCATTTTAAAAAAATGCTGATATAATGACTTAAAAAATGTATTTAAAATGTACAAAGAGGTAACGGATTATGGGAAGAACGATTAAGGGAAAACTGACGATCAGTGTTATCTGTTTTGTGGCGTTAAGTATTGTACTGACAACACTGGGAATCGTTATGGTAGCAGGAAAGCGTCTGATTCGGGATCAGACGGAAGCGTTGCAGTTAAACGCGGATAAATACGCGGAAGAAATCAATACATGGATAGAAAATGAAAAAATGCTTGCGAAAGGAGCGGCCAACAGTATTGAAGCGTCTGAAAACATCACGGATACGTTTATTCAATCGGTTTTGGATATTTTTGCGGCGGACAGGACGGAATTGTTGAATCTGTATTGTGGAACAAAAGACAGTAAGTTTATCCAGTCCAACAAAGAGGCCGTGATTCCGCAGGGATACGATCCGGTGCAGCGGGGCTGGTATCAGCAGGCGGCAGAGAAAAAAACAACGGTTGTAACGGACCCTTACTGGGACGTGCTGACCAATCAGATGTGCGCTACGATTGCTTCACCGGTATACATAGACGGAGAACTGGCGGCCGTAATCGGCCTTGACGTAACGCTTGGAACGGTAACGGAGCTGACGGAAAGCATCAATTATGCACAGGGAGTTTATGGATTCTTAGTTGACAGCAGCGGGCAATATGTGGTACATGTTAATGATGAATATAAACCTTCGGAAAATGCAGCGTTTGCCGTAGCCGATATGCAGCCCGGCCTTACAGGCTTAATGAACGGGGCGGATGGCGGAGTACAAAGGCTTGCGGACTATGACGGCGGAGAATGTTATTTTGCGGCGTCCCTGATTACGGGCAGCAGCTGGATGCTGGGTGTCGCGGCGCCGACGGCCAATGTGCAGGAATCTTTAAAAGTCATGATTGCGGTGGCGGCCGTTATCGCTTTTGCCGTCATTATTTTTGCCGCAATTTTTACGGCGTGGCTGATTGGCAGAATGATGGCGCCCGTACAGATGCTTAAACAGTTTGCCTCCGGAGATTTTTCCGAGAATCCTGTTACGGATAAAAGGAATAAGATTCCCAGTCAATATAAAAATGAGACGGAACAGATCCGGACGGCTACCGTAGAAGTGCGGCAGCAGATCCGGGGAATTATTTTAAATACCAAAGAAGAAGCGCGGGATATTGAAACGATTGCCGAAGGCGCTTCCGGTAAAATGACCGTGCTGACAAAAGATATTTCCAATATCCTGAAAGAGGCGGTCCGGGTGAAGAATCAGACGGAACAGGCGAAAGAGCTGATAGAAGACGTAAAGAAAACCGGGCGGGAACTGGGGATTGTGGTTGAAGATGTGGCACGGAAGGCAAAGGAAGCGTTAAATCAGTCGGGAAATATTATGAGCCGCGCCGGTAAACAGCATGAAGACTGTGAAAAATCCAGCCGGGAAGCCGTATCCCTTTACAGGAAATCGAGAGAAGAACTGGAGAAAGCAATTGCGGACAGCCGGCAGGTAGAGGAAATTGACGCGTTAACAAGCGAAATTCTTGCAATCAGTTCCCGCACAAATCTTTTGGCGCTGAATGCGTCCATTGAGGCGGCAAGGGCCGGAGAAGCGGGAAAAGGCTTCGTTGTGGTCGCGGAGGAGATCCGCCAGCTTGCCAATCATTCCAGGCAGGCGGTAGAAAAGATCCGGCAGGTGACGGAAGCCGTGGTGGAGAATGTATCCGCATTGTCACAAAGCGCCGGAGGGCTGCTGGAATTTATGAACGAAAAGGTAATGAAGGATTATGCGGGTTTGACGGAGCTCGCTGAAATGTATAAGGAGGACGCCGTATTTTACAGCGATATTTCCGGTAACCTTGGGGCGGCTTCCCGGGAGATGAGCGAAGGCATGGAGGGTATTAACGTATCGATCGGAAGCATTGCGGCGCTTATGGGCGAAATTGCCCGGAGCATGTGCGGAATGGAACAGTTTGCCGAAAGCTCCGATCAAAGTTCCCGTTCGGTACTTGCCCGGACAAAAGAGCTGTTCCGGTTGAGCGAACTGTTAAATCAGACAGTTACATCATTTAAAGTATAAAAATCACAATTTTAAATTTTCTATTTATGAAGCACCATATGGAGTTTATTATGGAAGATAAAAAGTTATGGCATTTTTATGAAGAATTAAATGAGATTGTATATGTTGTGGATATGGATACTTACGAAATCGTATATATGAACCGTAGGGCGCGGAAATTATACGGAATATCGGATGAAAAAGCGTATCAGGGAAAAAGA
This sequence comes from uncultured Lachnospiraceae bacterium, assembly GCA_910587935.1. GTDB lineage: Bacteria > Bacillota > Clostridia > Lachnospirales > Lachnospiraceae > MGBC143606. The sequence continues at coordinate 12,019 of CAJUNP010000034.1, read as the reverse complement.
TGTTATGAGTTGCTGGCCGGCAGTCAGTCTCCCTGCGCAGTGTGCTGCGATAAAAAACTGGAGTCCGGATATTTCCTGGAAGAGGTGCGCTATAATCCCGCTATTAAGAAAAGGCTTGCTTTTAAAGAAACGGTAATAGAAGAAGATGGAAAAAAGAATCGTTTTATCCTGGCGGTGGATGTAGGAACGGAAATGTACCCGAATCAGGTGTGCGAAAGTAACGACGCCATTATTAACGAAGGTCTCCGCATTTCTCTTTCTGCGTCTACGCCGGAAAAGTCCATCAATGTCCTGCTGGGATACCTGGGACTGACCTTTAACAGCGACAGAGTTTACATTTTTGAGGAGACGGATAAGGGATCGTTTTGTAATACTTACGAGTGGTGCGCAAGCGGCGTAATGCCGCAGAAGGAAAATCTGCAGGACGTTCCATTCGATGTTCTTCGTTTATGGTACGAAAGATTTCAGGCAGGTAAAAATATTTTTATTAAAGATTTGGAAAAGATCCGGGAGATAGACCCTGAGGTTTACGAATATCTGCATCCGCAGAATATTCAATCCCTGATCGTAAGCCCTCTTGTAAGAGATAAAAAAATTATTGGCTTTTACGGACTGGATAATCCTCCTGAAGAAGTTCTGGATCATATAACGACCATGTTCCAGATATGGGGGCACTTTATGGATTCCCTTCTGCGCCGCAGAAATCTGGTAAGACGCCTGGAGGAAATGTGCTTTCAGGATCAGCTGACGGGAGTGGGGAACAGACACGCAATGCATGAGTATATTGCCGCCATGCATCCCGGAAGGAGCGTCGGTATTTTGTACTGCGATGTAATGGGACTGAAACGGGCCAATGATACGAAAGGACACCAGAACGGAGACCAGCTGTTGATCCGGGCCGGACAGTGCCTGCAAAAAGAATTTAACGGATATGCTCTGTTCCGTGTGGGCGGCGATGAATTTCTGGTTTTGTGCGAAGGAATTACCGAAGAGGAAATGTATCGGAAAATAGAAACGCTCAAAACAGATATGATAAAGGCGGAAGCGTCCATGGCTCTTGGGCATGTTTGGAAACCGGACGGAAGTGTGGATATGGATTATCTGATTACGCAGGCAGATCAGAAAATGTATGAAGACAAAAGAGAATGGTATAAAAAAGAATCCAGAATTATATAAGGGAATACCGGATATTTTCCGATAAATACTCCGGAAAGGTATCGGGACAATTATGAGTATATTAAATGTAGTTAACTTATCACATGGATTTGGAGACCGGGCAATTTTTTCCCAGGTCTCCTTTCGGCTGTTAAAAGGAGAACATATCGGCTTAATCGGCGCAAACGGAGAAGGAAAGTCAACGTTTATGAACATTATTACCGGAAGCCTTGCTCCGGACGAGGGAAAAGTAGAGTGGGCCAAAAATGTCCGCGTCGGTTATCTGGATCAGCACACGGCGCTTGAAAAAGGAATGTCGGTCAGGGACGTTCTCAAATCGGCCTTTGATTTTCTTTTTGAGCTGGAAGCGCGCATGAACGATATCTGCGATAAAATGGGCGAAGCCGGTGAAGCGGAGCTGGAAGCGTATATGGAAGAACTCGGCACAATCCAGGATCTGCTTACCATGCACGATTTTTATATGATCGACGCGAAGGTGGAGGAAGTGGCCAGAGCCCTTGGGCTTACGGATGTGGGACTTGACAGGGATGTCACGGATTTAAGCGGAGGGCAGAGAACCAAGGTTCTGCTGGCAAAGCTTTTACTGGAGAAACCGGATATCCTGCTTTTGGACGAGCCGACTAACTATCTGGATGCGGAACATATCGAGTGGCTGAAACGGTATTTGAACGATTATGAGAATGCCTTTATTTTAATATCCCACGACATCCCGTTTTTAAACAGCGTGGTAAATCTGATCTATCATATGGACCAACAGGAGCTTCACCGCTATGTAGGCAATTACGATAAATTTCAAGAGGTTTACGCGGTAAAGAAAGCCCAGCTGGAAGCGGCGTATAACCGGCAGCAGAAAGAAATCGCCGATTTAAAAGATTTTGTAGCCCGCAACAAAGCCAGGGTAGCTACCCGCAATATGGCAATGTCCCGCCAGAAAAAACTGGACAAAATGGAAGTGATCGAGCTTGCCGGAGAAAAACCGAAGCCGGAATTTCATTTTAAAGAAGCGCGCACACCGGGACGTTATATTTTTCAGGCGCACGATTTGGTAATCGGTTATCAGGAACCTCTTTCTACGCCTTTGAACCTGGAAATGGAACGGGGCCAGAAAATTGCGTTGATTGGCTCCAACGGAATCGGAAAAACCACCTTACTGAAAAGTATTCTGGGACTGATTCCGTCTCTGGAAGGAACCGTAGAGCTGGGGGATTATTTGAGTATCGGTTATTTTGAACAGGAAATGGCTCCGGATATAGAAACCTCCTGTATGGAAGAAATCTGGCGGGAGTTCCCCGCTTATTCCCAGTATGAAGTCCGTTCCGCCCTGGCCAAATGCGGACTTACCACAAAACATATCGAAAGCAAAGTGAAGGTTTTAAGCGGCGGGGAGCAGGCAAAGGTAAGGCTTTGCAAGCTTATCAACCGGGAGACAAACATCCTGCTTCTGGACGAGCCTACGAACCATCTGGATCCGGACGCCAAGGAGGAACTCCGTCGGGCGCTTAAGGCGTATAAGGGCAGTATATTGATGGTCTGCCATGAACCGGAATTTTACGAGGGTCTGGCGACCTGTGTCTGGGACTGCCGGGAATGGACGACAAAGATCGTATAGGAAGGAGCCGCCGCTCTCAGGAGCGGGGCTCTTCTTTGCGTACCGCTTCATAAACGACGCGGTTATCCTTTGCCGGAAGCACAATCAGCGTAAAGGCGCTCAGGAGCGTTACAAGACCTAAAAGCGCTGCGGCCACGGGGTAAGGCATCAGTTGTCCCAGGATTCCCGCAAGCAGCTGGAAGCCAACGCCGCCGATAGCCATAACCACATCAAAAAATGCGTTGACCCTGGCTCTGATCTGTCCGGGCAGATAAGACTGCACTGCCGTTTCACGGACGGTTGCGCTTGCCGTTCCCAGACCGCCGCATAAAAAGCGGTTTAACAGCATCAGCGGATAGGGAAGAAAAAGAAGCAGAGCGTCCATGGAATCGTAAAAAATATAAACAAATTTTGTTAATGCAAATCTTTTTTTCACAGGAATTTCTTTTGTATACTGAAAAAATCCGCTGATGACTCTGCCGATCATTTCCGCGCTTTTCAAAAATCCCAGCATGGTTACCGTAAGCCATGGACACGTCTGATAATAAGCCTGTGTAATTATGCTTATGCCGTTTGAAGCGCCGTTTGTTATGCTCATATAACTGTAAATGTTCCGGATGCCCTTTTCCCTTTTCAAAAATGCAAAACCTTCCTTTATGTCTACGCAGTATTGCTTCAGAGTATAAAGCTCCGGTACGTCCGTTCTGTTTTCCTTAATACAGCTTTCAATTATAACCGACACAATTGTCAGACCGCTTACTATAAGAAAGAAGCCTTCCATAGGTATCCATTGATACAGGAATGTAACGACGGGGGAAATCAGAATGGTGACCAGAGGATAAATGGTAGCGCTTACCGCGTATCCTTTCTGTTCGGCTCCCATCGGAATCAGATCCGGATACCATGCCGTATAGGCCAGCCGGTAAAAGACCGATATGGTTCCGGCCGCCAGGGTTAAAAAGACATATAATCCGTATTGGAATTCGTGGCCGCTGATCCAGAGCCCTACGGCGCCGTAAAGCACGGCAAGCAAAATGTCCAGTCCTACAATCCATTTTTTCTTTCCTCCCTTGTCAATAAAGGGAGCGATAAGAATCGGAAGAACCATATCCGGCAGCATCCCGCAAACCATAATCAGAGCGGCCAGAAAGGTTGATTTGGTTTCGTCAAAGACAAGAAGGCTTACGGGAAGACACATGGCTTCGCCGCCGATTGCTGACAAAATGGTGGCGGCAATGATACAGGAAAAGTCTTTGGTCCATAAATGCGTTTTCTCTGACGCAGACGGTTTATTTTTGGATTGGTTTCTGAAAAATTTCATGAAGATTCCTCCCATATGTAAAAACGTTGCTTTCATTTTAATATAAGCGTGACAATATGTAAAACGCTTAATTATGAGAAATTTTACTGCTATTTGCGGCATTAAAGAGCGGTTTTCGGACTAAAGCAAGAAATTTGGCTTTTGCCGGGCACAGTCATCTATCAATTGAATTATTCCATAAATCAAGATACAATAGAAAAAGAATAAAACAAGCGGATCCGTTGAAAGAACGCAAAGGAGTGTGTTCCATGCAAATAAAAGTAAGCCTGAAATCCATAAGTAAACGGAAGGCCTCCGTTCAGCCGTCCGTTTATGAAATCAAAGGCCGCCCCCGGACGGTCCGGGAACTGATTCTTGCCGTTACACAGACCGGCGTAGAAGCGTATAACCGGCGAATGGAGGAAGCGGGGCTTTTATCTTATTTAACAAAAGAGCAGATTGACAATACGGCGGAGGCGGGAAAAGTTTCCTTTGGCGTCAATTACGGAGAGAAAAAAGCCTCGCTCCGGCAGGCACAGGAAAATGCCCTGCAATGCTTTGAGGACGGCGTTTACCGGATTTTTCTGAATGAAGAGCCATTAAGCGCTTTGGAAGATGAAATTACGTTTACACAGGATAGTGTATTTACATTCGTCAGGCTGACAATGCTGGCAGGAAGGATGTGGTGAGATGGCTGAATTTGACACAAACACAAGGCAGGCGGTTACAAAACGGCGCAAAGAAGAATTAAACAGGCGGATTGCCAAGATTTCCGGCCAGGATAAAGAGCTGGCGGAAGAGTTAGCCGCAGGATATTACGACGGAAGGGAACAGGTGAACCGTATTGCGGAAGAGTTTTACGCGGACGGTAAAAAATCGCCGTCGGACTGGTTTAACCGGAAGGGGGCGCTGGGGCGGCGTGTGCACAAAAATCTTCTGGACGCTTTTGTTCCCGAAAAATATCAGGCGTCTTATCTTTACATCATTGACAAACTGAACCGTTTTCCTTTTTCCCGCGGATGGAACAGAAGAACCGTGAGAACGGCCGGATACGGCCCCCAGATTTGGCAGGTCTTTTCTCTGCTGGCAGCCTATGAAAAATTATATTACTGCGGGGACAACCTGGAACATTATATTTACAGGCGTTTAGATGCCGAAAAGCTGGATTATATCAAAAACGAATGGAACTTTAACAACAATTTCAGCCTGATTTATGCGGCGGAAATAGACCGGGGCAATCAGGCGGTGATTGCCGCCCTGAAGGATCTGATTTGCAGTGAAAACAATACGGCTTATCTGGACCGGGAGATGATTCTGGGAATTCTCCGTTCGGATAACCGGGAATTACATAAGCTTATCGGCGGCCTCCTTCTGGCGGCCAGACTGCAGGAAGGACTGCGCCAGGTAATCTGCGAAACGATGGACGAGGGAACCGCGGAAGCGTTTCTGACGCTTTTACAGGTGATTGAGGAGAACGATCTGATCCGGTTTTCTTCCGTAAAACGTGCGGTTTCCACCTGGATCGGTATTTTTGACGAAAAAAGCGCGGACCGGATAAGTGGAAAGCTTTTGAATCTGATGGGACAGTGCCTGCGGGATCAGAGCTTTTGCCGGCGGCAGCTGGAAACGGACGATTCGGTTGCCATCAGCGCCGCCTTATGGGCGCTGGGATTTTATGAGGCGCAGGATGCGGTTCATGCTATGGGAGAGCTGATCGATTACGGAAGCAAAAACCAGAAGCTGACGGCCGCTTTCTACAACCATAATTTGTTTGACGACCGTTTAAGGCTTGCCACAGCCAGAAAAGCCGTGCTGGAGCATACGGAGGACCTGGAGCTTGCGGCAGTTCTTATGCCGGTCTTTGCCATAAGCGTGGGAACGTGGGTGCAAAGACTTTTTGAAAAGAATACCGTTTATTCCCGCAAATTTTCCGTGCCCAAAAAACCGGCGCTGACCGATTATTTCCGGAACAGAGAGGACGCCTGTGCGCAGTATGAGAGCTTTCTTGAAATTTATGAGAGACTGCCGGGGAAAGGTGTGGTTTACGATCCCTGTATTTTTCCCTGGCACCGGGTGGAACTGAAGCCGTCGGAGGTTGTCCGGTATCTGGCTTTTACCGCCTATGTTCTCCAGGATGAGGAAAAGATTACCGATATGGCGGCGAGGCTGGAAGAGGTATCCAGCGGCAGAAGCAGTCTTGTGAACCTGTTATTATACCGTCCGGCGAACAGGAGGCAGAAAGAGATTTTGATCCAATACATGGGAAACGCCGAAGAATTTACGTCTTCCTGCGCAATTGAGCTGGTTAAAAGCTTATCTCTTGAAGAGACGGATTACCGTCTGATGGAAGATATGCTTCGGTTTAAGCGCAGTAAGCTCCGGGGGCAGCTTCTGGATTTACTGATGGGACAGAATCAGGCTTGTATGGAGCAGTGTCTGGAGAGGCTTCTTAAGGATACGAAAGAAGAGAAGCGGGACGCGGGCCTGGATCTGCTGCTCAGATTATCTAAAAAAGAAGACGCGGCGGCGTTATACCGGCGTGTGAAGCCGTTGGCGGCGGCTATAAAAAACCCTACGGATAAGGAAAAAATTCTTTTGGAAGAAATCCTTTCGGAAAACGAAAATTCTGCCGCAAGCCAAAAAGGCTTCGGCATCTACGATCCGGATGCGCCGGAGATACTTCCTGCGCCGGAAGAGGGAAGAGACGCCATCTTTCGCTGTCTTCCCCTTACGGAGGAACAAATACTCCAAAAAATTAAAAAACTGGACGCGATTATACAGGAAAACAAGGATTACGAATATGAAACAAGCTCCGGAGACAGAGCGCTTCTGGGGAATTCCTATGCAGCCTGCAAGAAACCGTCCGGTTCGGAGAAACAAAAATATTATTCGGAAAGACTTCGTCTGGCAAATTATCCGCTTGCACAACAATTCCGTGACTTTTATGAAAAGGAGCTTGGAGATTACGGAACCTTTGTGGAATGGGAGGCAAGACTGCTGTTGCAGAATACGGAAAGATTTCAGAACGGCAGGCTGTTTTATCAGGCTGTTTTCGGCAAGCTTCCCTTTCGGCCGGAACCCCTTGGAATAACATATCAGAAACAGCTATGGAACGTGCGTCTGAATTACCGGTTTGAATTCCTCGACCGGAAGCTTTTGTTTGAGGCCGGCGTACAAACAGCTTCAGCGCTGGCAAAGGTAATGAATAATAAAAATAAAATGATTACCTGGCATTATACCGGATGGAACGGCAGACAATTAGAGCAGACCTCCCCGGTATGCGATCTGCCGTTTTTAGACCGTTTTCTGGAAGGATTGGGATATTGGGAAACAGACGAAGAATTTACCAGAGCCTTTTTTGCGGCGTGGAGGCTTGAATTGAAATGCTGCGAGGAGCGGGAAGACTCCCGGTTTCTTTCTGCCGTGAGTATTTACGGCGGTCTGAACGCTTCCCCGGTCACGCCTATTACGCCCTACTGGTTTTTGAAGGCATATCATATGGAACTGGTTTCCCGTGATATTTTGTTTAAGGCAGTATTTCATTATTTTAACAGAAAAAATACTCTTGAGGCTCTTACGCAGCTGGTCAAGGGAGAATATACAAAACCCGGCAACCGGATGTTGTGGAGACGATTTTTCGGAGAAAACAGGGAAGAAGAGATTTTGGAGCAGGGAGAGAGCTTTACAGGCAAAGATACCTGGTGCGGCAGGCTGGTTCGTGAACTGTACGACACAATTGTACCGCTCATGGTGGATACGGAGCTTCGCAGGGGAGAATCGGAAACCATATTTTCAGCGGATATGGCAGGCATAACTTATATCAGAGGAATTGAATATCTGATCCGGATTCTGAAAGCGCTGGGAAAAGACACGCTGGGGCGGGAAGGCTACTATTCCTGGTATTATTCCTCCAATACAACGAAAAAGAGCGTTTTATGCCGACTTCTAAAGGCGTGTTATCCGGCGCAGGGGGATGACGGAGCTGCTTTGGGGAAAGCGCTGAAGGGCACCGGCATCAAGACGGACCGCCTGATCGAGGTCGCCATGTACGCGCCCCAGTGGATCGATTTGATACAGGAATATCTTGGCTGGCAGGGACTGAAAAGCGGTTGTTATTATTTTATGGCTCATATGAACGAACGCTTTTCCGATCAGAAAATGGCCATGATTGCGAAATATACGCCTTTATCGGCGGAAGAACTGCAGGACGGCGCTTTTGATATCGACTGGTTTAAGGAAGCGTATGAAACTCTTGGAGAAAAGAATTTTGAGCTTATCTATAAGGCGGCCAAATATATTTCAAACGGCCAGAAACATTCCAGAGCCAGAAAGTATGCCGATGCGGCGACAGGTAAGGTAAACCTGGAAGCGCTGCGGGAACAGATCCGTGAAAAAAGAAACAAGGATCTGCTGATGAGCTATGGCCTGGCGCCTTTCGCGAAAGACCGGGAGCAGGATCTGCTGCAGAGGTATCAGTTTATTCAAGGCTACGCCAAGGAATCCAGACAATTCGGCGCCCAGAGAAGGGCAAGCGAATCCAAGGCAGCCGAGATTGCACTGGTGAATTTAAGCGTTCACGGAGGCTTTGCCGACGTAACCAGACTGACCCTGAATATGGAGAGCCGGCTTGCGGAGGAGTTTGCGCCTTATATGCAGTGGAAGGAAATTGAGGATGTAGAACTCTGCCTGCAGGTGGATGAATTGGGAAAGAGCGGAATTTTGTGCAGAAAGGCCGGAAAAACGTTGAAATCCGTACCCTCAAAACTGGCAAAGAATCCATATGTGCAGGAAGTGAAGGACGCCGCCAAAAAGCTGAAGGAACAATATATAAGAGCCAGGAAGCTGATGGAAGAATCCATGGAGAGCGGCGCGGAATTTACGGCGGCGGAGGTGGCCGGACTGATGTCCAATCCGGTGGTTTACGCCATTTTAAAGCCGTTGGTGTTTGTATGCGGAGACAAGACGGGATTTTGGGAAGACAATTCAATCCGGGCGTGGGACGGTGAGGTTACCGGCCTGAGTGGGGAACAGAAGCTTCGTCTGGCGCATCCTCTGGATTTGTACAAAGCCGGCGTATGGCATGCGTATCAGAAGCATTTATTTGACCGCCGGATCCGCCAGCCCTTTAAACAGGTGTTCCGGGAGTTATACGTAAAAATGCCGGAGGAATTGGGACTGACGGCGTCCCGGATGTTTGCGGGCAATCAGATCCAGCCGCAGAAAACGGCAGGTTGTCTGAAAGGACGGCGTTGGATTGCGGATTATGAAGAAGGACTTCAGAAAATTTATTATAAAGAAAACATTATTGCCAGAATCTACGCGGTGGCAGACTGGTTTTCACCCAGCGACGCGGAAGCGCCTGCGTTGGAGTGGGTGGAATTTTCCGACCGTAAGACCTTTGCCGCGCTGACCATTGGGCAGGTGCCGGATTTGATTTACAGCGAGGTCATGCGGGACGTGGATCTGGCCGTGAGCGTGGCTCATGCGGGCGGCGTAGACCCGGAAACAAGCCATTCCACCATTGAAATGCGCCGGGCCATTGTGGAATTTAACCTGCCGCTGTTTAAGCTGGATAATGTGACACTGAAAGAGAGCCATGCGTTGATTAAGGGAACAAGGGGCAGTTACACCGTTCATCTGGGAAGCGGCGTGATCCATCAGGAGGGCGGCGCCATGCTGAATATTCTGCCGGTGCACAGCCAGCAGCGGGGAAAGCTGTTTTTGCCTTTTGTGGATGAAGATCCCAAGACTGCGGAAATTATGTCTAAGATTGTGCTGCTGGCGGAGGATAAAAAAATCAGGGATCCGTTTATTTTGGATCAGATAGTATAAGGGAGGCGCTTTGTATGGTATCAGATAGGAATATTTTTTTAGATACTGAATTTCTGAAAAATACGGAAATTCAGTTGGCGCTGGAAAAGACAGTAGAGGGGAACCCGGAAAAAAATTGGGTGCCTGCCTATCATTTTTCCATCCGTGATCTTAACGGAATCAAGATGGGCGAGTGTGATTTAAGAATTGGATATAACGACAACCTCTATTTTGGCGGTCACATCGGATATACGGTTTATCCGGAATACAGGGGAAATCATTATGCAGGTAAGGCCTGCCTGTTATTATTCCAATTAGCCGGAAAGCATAATATGGAATATCTATATATTACCTGTAATCCGGACAATCACGCGTCGAAAAAGACGTGTGAATATGCCGGCGGCAAATTGCTGGAAATAGCAGAGCTTCCGGAAGGGAATGATATGCGCGAAAGCGGCGAGTTTGAAAAATGCATCTATGAATTTACCTTGAATACAAGCGTGATAAAAGACGAATAAAAGGTAAGATGCCCATGGTGTCTGTGTAATGAAAAAATGATAAAATACCATGATGAAGAATGGGGCGTACCTGTGCATGACGACAGGAAACAGTTCGAATTTCTGATGTTGGAGGTTATGCAGTGCGGCCTCAATCGGTACGTTCAGCGATTACTTATGGGGATTTTCAAAGGGCAGGACAATTCTGTACAGGGATCATGCAAAAGGAGAACTTCCGGCTAAAAACAGTCTTTCGGATGAAGTCAGCAGGGAATTGAAAAAACGAGGGTTTAAGTATCTTGGTTCGGTTACCGTATATTCTCACCTACAGGCCTGCGGAATGATTAACGACCATGTGGAAAGCTGCTTCAGGTATCGGGAGGTTATGAGAGAAAGGGACAGGTGACGAATGGAAAAAGAAGTATTGGAGCGGGGGCCGGTATTAGACAAGAAGGGACGTCCGGTTCCGGGATTTTCAAGAAAAAGCACACAGGTATATCAAAGAAGCGCCATTAAAGCGCCGCCGTGGCGCATCAAAGAATGGGATTTTTACCAGATTACCAACGATCGGCTGTGTCTGCAGCTGACAATCGGCCATGCGGCTTACGCGGGGCAGGTCAGTCTTATGCTGTTTGATTTTGCCAAAGGCGAAAAGCTGCTGGATCTCAACCGGATTCTGCCGCTTCCCTTCGGTTCTTTACATATGCCGGAGGATGCGGAACGGGATCATATCCTTGCTTACGAAAAGGGCGGTGTCTCCATGCGCTTTGAGGCTAAGGGGAACGCGCGTGTCCTGACCTGCCGGTGGGAGGACACGGAGGTTTTTGTTGGTCTGGAACGCTGCAATCCCGATTCGCTGGTAATCAATCTGCCCTTTGACGAAAATGCCCGCGCTTTTTACTACAATCATAAGATCAACTGCATGACGGCACAAGGGTACGTGCGAAGCGGCGGAAAGGAATGGAAATTCGATAAACAGGAAAGCTTCGGGATTCTGGACTGGGGTCGCGGCGTATGGCCGTTTCACAATGAATGGTATTGGAGCAACGGAACCGGTTACCTAGACGGAGAAATGTTCGGCTTTAATCTGGGCTGCGGCTTTGGCAATACGGACACCGCCAGTGAAAATATGCTTTTTTATAAAGGAAAATCCCATAAAATCGGCAAGGTGGAATTCCTGCTGGGAAAGGATTATATGGACCCGTGGCGTATCCGGGACCGGGAAGGAAGACTGGATCTGACGCTGACGCCGATATACGACAGGACAACGGCAATCAAGCTGCTCTGGGTCAATAATTGCTGCCACCAGATGTTTGGCAGCTTTGCGGGAAAAGCGGTTTTGGACGACGGTCTTGAGCTGAAGGTGGAGAATGTGATTTCGTTTGCGGAGCATGCGGTGAATAATTGGTAGGATAAGGAATCAGGCGTGTACTATAAAATGTGTCCGCAGGAAGAATGTTCCCGTATCTTTTTGGATTTTAATGACGGTGTGTTTGATCCGGTGATGGAAGAATATAAGCCGGTGGAGTTTTAGAGTAATCTATGGTATAGACAACTATTGTACTGACATACTGATATTTAGATAAATATTACTGGTAATTATTGTTGTTTCGAGGTATAATAAAAGAAACGGCGGTGATTCCTATG
>CAJUNP010000033.1:24223-30638 GCA_910587935.1 uncultured Lachnospiraceae bacterium | reverse complement strand
CGCCGCAAGTAAGCGGCGCTTAGTTTATCAAGGGGCGGAGAATTTGACGTTTACGAAATGCAAGAGGGCAAAGTCTTGTATTTTGGTGGGCATTGCTTATTCTCTTACAAAATCGGAGGGATCGGCATTAGCCGATTCCCCCTTTCTGCATGTCTGACGATTTTGATGAGGCCAGCAGATTCGTAGATATTGGAGGAGTAACTGAAATCATTCCGTAAGATATTTTTGCGAAGCGCTTGCATTTCGCAAGCAAAATGGATATACTAAAGATAAAGGAGGCGATTGTTATGGCACGAACATCAAATGTATTTGCACGAGTGGAACCTGAAATCAAAGAGCAGGCGGAACAGGTGCTTGAACGTTTGGGAATCCCAATGTCCAATGCGGTGAGTATGTTTTTAAGACAGGTGGTGTTGCAGAGAGGTATTCCGTTTGAAATGAAGCTGCCGCAGACAGCACGGCTGAATTGCGGCTCTCTTACCAGAGAAGAGTTTGATGCGGAAATGGAAAAAGGCATGGCTGATATTAAAGCGGGCAGAGTTTATTCGGCAGATACCATTGAAGCGGAAATGAGGAGAGATTTCGGCGTATGAGCTGGGAAATTGTATATACAGCACAGGCAAGGCAAGACTTGCATGATATTTATGAATATGTAGCATTAGAGCTGCTTGCGCCGGAAACTGCAACCGGGCAAACTCAGCGGATTATGAAAACGATTCGTTCTCTTGGAGAAATGCCCATGCGTCATCAACTTTATGGAGAAGAACCGTGGCATAGTCAGGGAATCCGCTTTTTGCCCGTAGATAATTATCTGATATTCTATCTGCCGGAAGAATCGCAGAATACAGTAAATATTATTCGAATTATGTTTGGCGGCAGGGATGTACGCAGGCAGTTAAGCGAAACGGTTTTATAATTTTCTGATCGAGTGTGATCTGCCGGAGTTCACAGTAGTAATTCTAATAGATATTTTCGCTCATGCAAGCATGGTTCAAAAACTATTTTGAAATTTTGAATGGTTCAGATTGGTACGTAACCAAAACCTTGAAAGGCGAAAACCCTATAAAATATAAGAAAAACCAAAGGAGATTAAGATAAAATGAAACTAGGAATTGTAGGATTGCCGAACGTAGGAAAAAGTACACTTTTCAACTCTCTTACCAAAGCGGGAGCCGAGTCGGCCAATTATCCTTTTTGTACGATCGATCCCAATATCGGAATTGTAGCGGTGCCGGATGAACGGCTGAAGCTGTTAGGCGACTTATATCAGTCCAAAAAAGTGACGCCCGCCGTGATTGAATTCGTAGATATTGCGGGACTGGTGAAGGGAGCCTCCAAGGGAGAGGGACTTGGCAACCAGTTTTTAAGCAATATTCGGGAGGTCGATGCGATTGTGCACGTGGTTCGCTGTTTTGAGGACAGCAACGTGGTGCATGTGGACGGCAGTGTGAACCCGTTGCGTGACATTGAGACGATAAATCTGGAATTGATCTTTTCCGATCTTGAAATCCTGGAAAGAAGAATTGCCAAGACTTCCAAAGGCGCGAGAATGGACAAGGCTCTTGCAAGGGAACTGGAACTTCTGGAACGTATACGGGAGCATCTGGAAGCAGGAAAGCTCGCAAAAAGCTTTGAGACGGAGGATGAAGAGGAACAGGCGCTTTTGGCTTCCTATAATCTTTTGACATATAAACCCGTGATTTTTGCAGCTAACGTGGCGGAAGAGGATCTGGCGGATGACGGGGCGTCCAATGACAAGGTACGCCGGGTCAGGGAATTTGCGCAGGAGGAAGGAAGCGAAGTTTTTGTGATCTGTGCGCAGATCGAGCAGGAAATTGCAGAGCTTGACGAGGACGAAAAGACCATGTTTCTGGAAGATCTGGGACTTAAGGAATCGGGACTTGAGAAGCTTATTAAGGCCAGCTATCATTTACTGGGTTTGATCAGTTATCTGACATCGGGAGAAGACGAGACAAGAGCCTGGACGATAAAGGTAGGGACAAAGGCGCCCCAGGCTGCCGGGAAGATACATACGGATTTTGAACGCGGTTTTATTAAGGCGGAAGTGGTAAATTACCGGGATTTATTGGAACAGAAGTCCCTTGCGGCAGCCAGAGAAAAAGGAATGGTCCGCATGGAAGGAAAAGAGTATGTTGTACAGGATGGGGATGTGATTTTGTTCCGTTTTAATGTCTGACTTATACAAATTCCCTCCACTTTGCTCCCCATAGGAAAAAATATGGGAAACCTACATTGTGTAGGAGGAAAACAGGATAACACAACATGTAGTAATCGCGTAAATATGCGCTTTGCAGAGGTTTTGCAAAGCGTTTATTTTTTTGCCCCAAAAGCAATTTTTTATGGATTTTGCTTGCTAAATAGTTTATTTTATTATAAAATCTATATAAAAGTGGTTAAAAGTGGTTCCTAATGGAGTAAAATGGTGGATAGATTATAAAGGAACATATACGCTTTTGTGGCAGACCGCTTTGAGGCAGGTGATTGGATATGTATAAAGGCAAATACAATCATACGATAGACACGAAAGGCAGGTTGATCGTTCCTTCAAAATTCAGAGACCTTTTAGGAGATGAATTTGTGGTTACAAAAGGAGCGGACGGCTGTCTGGTTGTGTACGACAATAACGGTTGGAAAGCTTTTGAAGAAACCCTGCAGGAAATGCCCATGAACCGTAAAGACGTCAGACAGGTAGCCAGATTCTTTCTGGCGGGCGCAGCCGATGTGGAAGTGGACAAGCAGGGACGTATCCTGATACCTACAGACTTAAGAGATTATGCCGGACTGGAAAAAGAGGTTGTACTGATCGGCATGGCAGATAAAATAGAAATCTGGAGTAAAGACCGCTGGGAAGATGCATCCGCAGACCAGGATGTGGCAGATACTTTAGAAAAGATGGCGGAATGGGGCATACGCATATAAAACGATACGAGGAGCTTTCATGGAATTTTCACATTATTCTGTTCTCCTGCAGGAGACCATAGAACAGTTGCATATCAAACCCGACGGCGTCTACCTGGACGGCACTCTTGGCGGAGGCGGACATGCATGGCAGGTCTGCAGTCGTTTGAACCGGAACGGCCGGTTTTATGGAATTGATCAGGATGATGCGGCAATTGCGGCGGCAACCGCAAGACTGCAGGAATTTCAGGATCGTGTAACCATCATGCGGACTAACTTTTACAATGCAAAATCCGCGTTGGCGGAAAAAGGCGTTACACACGTGGACGGTATTGTTTTGGATCTGGGTGTTTCATCTTATCAGCTGGATCATGCGGAGAGAGGATTTTCCTATAACCAAAACGCCAGATTGGATATGCGTATGGATTTAAGGCAAAGTCTTACTGCCGAGGAAATCGTGAATGAGTATCCGGAAATGGAGTTGTTTCGTATTATAAGGGACTATGGAGAGGACAGGTTTGCAAAGAATATCGCAAAACATATTGTACAGGCAAGAAACAAGCGGGCGATTCAGACAACGGAAGAACTGAGTGAGATTATAAAGGCGGCGATACCCGCCAAAGTACGTGCGACAGGCGGACATCCTTCTAAAAGGACGTTTCAGGCAATTCGTATTGAATGTAATAAGGAACTGGAGGTTTTAAAGGATTCGCTGGAAGATATGATATCTTTGCTGAATCCGTCCGGAAGACTTTGTATCATAACGTTTCATTCATTAGAGGACAGAATTGTCAAGAGCGCGTTCCGCGCCGCAGAAAATCCATGCATATGCCCGCCGGATTTTCCGGTCTGCATGTGTGGAAGAAAACCGGAAGGAAAAGTGATTACAAAGAAACCGATCCTTCCCGGGGATAAGGAACTGGAGGAGAATACTAGATCGAAGAGCGCTAAATTAAGGGTTTTTGAAAAGATTTCTCATTTAATTGAGTAGAAAGAAGAAAAAATATGGCAGAAGTAAGGGGTAATACGGTAAGAATAAACAGAAATACAAACAGAACCAACAGAAACAGAACAAAAGCAGGCAGGAATAGTGGATATAAAAGAGGTTCGCAGCCGTATGTTTACGATAATACGGCAAGAAAGCTTAACGTACAGAAGGCAATTGAAGAAAAACCCAAAAAACGTTTGAGCGTTGCAACGCGGAAAAACAGGGATAAAGCTGTCTATATGAACCTGGGTTATGTTTTATTTCTGGCGGCGGCTATGTTTATAACCAGTATGGTCTTAATAAATTATATTCAATTACAGTCACAAATTACAAATAATGTGGAACAAATTTCCAGACTGGAAAGTAAGCTGAATGACTTAAAGCTGTCAAACGATGAAGAATACAGCAGAATTACCAGTAATATTGATCTGGAAGAAATTAAACGGATTGCGATCGGAGAACTGGGTATGACCTATGCTTCTGAAGGACAGATTATATCTTATACGAATGAGGGAAGCGATTACGTAAAACAGTTTGCCGACATTCCGGAGTAAAGCAGGTGTTGTATTGAAAAGAGGAGACATCAGGAGAAAAGAAAAAAAGTTTACAATCCGAATGCAGAAAAAGCTTGTCGTATTGTTTGGAATCTTACTGCTGGCGTTTGCCGGATTAAGTATTCAGTTGATTCGTATCAGCAGCGAAAATGAAGAAAGCTATAAAAAACAGATTCTGGAACAGCAGGAATATTCCAGTAAGACACTGCCGGCCAGGCGGGGAGATATTCTGGATAATACCGGAACACCGCTGGCGGTCAGTAAAAAGATTTATAATCTGGTGATTGATTCTAAGGTTATCATGAGCAAGGAAGATTATTTTGAACCGACCATGAAAGCCTTGGAGGCGTGTTTTGAACTGAATATGAATGAGATACGCGGGTTTGTAAAAGAGCACAGTACATCCGCTTATTATGTGCCTTTAAAGGCGCTGACTTACGAACAGATCGCTCCGTTTCTGGAAATGAAAAACGATACGGAAAATTATCCGAATATTATGGGAATCTGGTTTGAGGAAGAGTATACCCGTACATATCCCAACGGCAGCCTTGCCTGTGACGTGATCGGTTTTACAACGACAGATCTTCAGGGTAAATTCGGACTGGAAGAATACTATAACGACATACTAAACGGTACGCCGGGCAGAGAATATGGTTACATGAACGAAGACTCCGCGCTGGAGAGGACCACAAAACCGGCTGTTGACGGATACAGTATTGTAAGCACCATTAACGCAAATATACAGAGTATCGTGGAAAAATATTTTCATGAATTTAATGAAGAACATAAAAATGTGGCAAGGGAAGGCAACGGAGCTAATAATCTGGGCTGCATTATTATGGAAGTAGACAGCGGGAATGTTCTTGCCATGGCCGGTTTTCCGGATTTTGATTTAAATAATCCAAGAGATGTCAGCGCTTATCTGAGCGAAGAAGAAGTCAGGGCAAAAGAAGAGGACGGCACATACTATGATTATCTGAATCAGCTTTGGAGAAATTTCTGCATCAGCGATACGTATGAACCGGGTTCCACAATAAAGCCGTTTACCGTTGCGACCGGCCTTGAGAGCGGAAAACTGACAGGTAATGAAGGTTACCAGTGTAACGGCTCGCTTCAGGTTCCGGGATTTCCCAAACCTATTAAGTGTCATAATTTCCGGTACGGTGGATGCGGCGCCGTAAACGTAAAGCAGGCGGTGGAGCAATCCTGCAACGTCGCGCTGATGTATATGGGAATGGCGATCGGCAAGGATATTTTTGCAGAGTATCAGAAAAATTTTAATTTCGGATTAAAGACCAATATCGATCTGGCAGGTGAGGCCAGGACGGCGGAGGTTGTGTACACGGTGGATGGACTGGGAGTTACGGAGCTTGCAACCAGCAGTTTCGGACAGGGTTTTAATACGACCATGATTCAGGTGATCGCCGGCTTTTGTTCTTTAATTAACGGGGGATATTATTATGAACCCCACATGGTTAGCAAAATAACGAGCTCCAGCGGCGCGACAATAAAGAATATCGAACCGCGGGTGCTCAGGCAGACCGTTTCGCAGTCCACATCGGACAGGATTATAGATTATTGTAACGGCGTCGTAACGGAGGGAACCGGAAAGTCTGCAAGACCTGCGGGATATGCCATTGGGGGTAAGACAGGAACTGCCGAGACCGCTCCCAGGGAAAATAACGAATATGTGGTTTCCTTTTTGGGATATGCGCCGGCAGATGATCCACAGATTGCCATTTATGTGGTGGTAGACCGGGTTAATGACGAAAAACAGGATAATGTACGATATGCTACGGAACTGACGAGAGATATACTTACGGAAGTGCTTCCTTATCTTGGAATTTACATGACGGAAGCGTTAAGTGAAGATGAAATGAAGGAACTGGAAGAAAGACAGTTGGAGATTACCAACCGTATACGACGCAGCCGGAAGAGTCCTCGGAGGAGGAAC
>CAJUNP010000033.1:0-24206 GCA_910587935.1 uncultured Lachnospiraceae bacterium | reverse complement strand
AGTGAAGATGAAATGAAGGAACTGGAAGAAAGACAGTTGGAGATTACCAACCGTTATACGACGCAGCCGGAAGAGTCCTCGGAGGAGGAACCGGAGGAAAGCGGGGAGGATCCGGAGGGCGCCGGAACGGAAGGCGACGGAGAGGGCAGTGAACCGGAGCCGACAGTCAATACGCCATGGAAAGATTTTCCGATTGATCCGGTCACCGGATATGCGGTTAACCCTGAAACCGGAGAAAGTGTGGACCCGGATACGGGCGATCCGATAGACAGTACTTTTTCCGCTTTTGAATAAACACTGATGGAAAAACATTTGGGAGTAGAATAACCTCATAAAAACGGTAATAAATTGTATTAATACCTTTTTTATGAGGTTTTCCATGCAGGAAGCAAAAAACAAAACTTATATAAGAAAAAAGATAGTTGTTGTATTTTTTTTATGCGCCGGATTGCTGACGCTGTTGTTTGTACGGCTTTTGTATCTGATGGTATTTGAAAGTGTATATTATTCGGGACTTGCGCAGCGGCTTCATGAAAGAGAGCGAAGTATCAAAGCTGCAAGGGGAAGGATTCTGGATGCAAACGGCGCCGTTATTGCCGATAACCGGACCGTATGTACGGTTTCGGTAATTCATAACCAGGTAAAGGACAAAGAACGGGTTGTGGAGGTTTTGTGCAGTGAATTGGGCCTTTCGGAGGAATTTGTCACACAGCGCGTGGAAAAATATTCCGCTATTGAACGGATTAAGAGCAACGTGGATAAAGAAACGGGAGACAGAATCAGGGAATATAATCTGGACGGCGTAAAAGTAGATGAAGATTATAAAAGATACTATCCCTATGATTCGCTGGCTTCCAAGGTACTTGGTTTTACGGGAGCGGATAATCAGGGAATTATCGGACTTGAAGTTATTTACGAAGAGTACCTCAAAGGCATGGAAGGCACGATTCTCACAGTTACGGATGCAAAGGGCGTGGAAGTGTCTGAGGCGGGAGAAAGCCGGATTGAACCGGTAAACGGAAACGATTTATATTTAAGTCTTGACATGAACATACAAAGCTATGCGACGCAGCTCGCGTATCAGGCAATGGAAACAAAACAGGCAGACAGTGTATCCATATTGGTTATGAATCCGCAGAACGGAGAACTGCTTGCCATGGTCAATGTGCCGGAATTTGATTTGAACAATCCTTACGAGCTGCCCGCGGATACTTCTTCCGAAGGTTTAAGCAGTGAGAAAAAGCAGGAGCTTTTAAATCGGATGTGGAGAAACGGCTGTATTAACGATACGTATGAGCCGGGGTCTACATTCAAAATCATTACTGCCGCCGCGGGTCTGGAGGAAGGGGTGGTAACGCCGGAAAGCACCTTCAGCTGCCCGGGTTTTGTTATGGTGGAAGACCGGAAAATACGATGCCATAAAGTCGGCGGCCACGGCGGACAGAATTTTATACAGGCGACGATGAATTCCTGCAATCCCGCTTTTGTAACGGTCGGACTGCGTCTGGGAGCAGAATCGTATTACCGCTATTTTAAGCAGTTCGGACTGTTAAACAAAACGGGAATCGATCTTCCGGGCGAAGCCGGAACGATTATGCATAAGCTGGAAAATATCGGAATGGTAGAGCTTGCGACAATTTCTTTTGGGCAGTCCTTTCAGATTACGCCGATTCAACTGCTGACTACCGTTTCTTCCATTATTAACGGAGGAAACAGAGTAACGCCGCATTTTGGTGTAAAGGTTGCAGACAGCGAAGGGAATCTTGTCTCGGAACTGAATTATCCGGTAACGGAAGGGATTGTCAGCGAACAGACTTCCGAAACCATGCGGATGATGTTGGAGATGGTTGTTGCGGAAGGCGGCGGGAAGAACGGACAGGTGGAAGGTTACAGAATCGGCGGAAAGACGGCTACCAGTCAGACGCTTCCGAGAGGAAGCGGCAAGTATATTTCGTCTTTTCTCGGATTTGCACCGGCAGATGATCCCCAGGTGATCGCAGTGGCAATTATTAATAATCCCCAGGGTACATATTATGGGGGCCAAATTGCAGCGCCGGTGGTAAGACAGCTTTTTGAAAATATTCTTCCTTATTTGGATATAATGGATTATAATGGATAAGATAAGCATTTCAGAAAGGACTGGAATTTTAATGAACAATACAATCATAATGTCGGTAATTATATCGTTTGCGATCTGCGTTATTTTAGGGCCCGTAGTAATTCCTTTTCTGCGGAGGCTGAAAGTCGGGCAGACAGTCCGTGACGAAGGCCCCAAGAGTCACCTGAAGAAATCGGGTACGCCTACCATGGGCGGGATCATAATCCTGGTAAGTGTAGTGGTTACGTCTTTACTGTACGTTCGGGATTATCCGAAAATCATTCCGATACTGTTTTTAACGCTTGGTTTTGGTCTGATCGGGTTTCTGGATGATTATATTAAAGTGGTCTTAAAGCGTTCCATGGGTCTTCGGGCATGGCAGAAAATGCTTTTGCAGATTATCGTGACGGGAGTCTTTGCATACTATCTGATCCATTATACAGACGTTTCTCTGGCAATGCGGATTCCTTTCTGGCCGGGACACTATCTGGATCTGGGAGTGCTGGCGGTGCCGGCTATGTTTTTTATAATCATAGCGACGGTTAACGGAACGAATTTTACGGACGGCCTGGACGGTCTTGCAAGCAGCGTTACGGTTATGGTGGCGACCTTTTTTTCCGTGGTTGCAATCGGAACGAACAGCGGTGTGGAACCGATTACCTGCGCGGTTGTAGGCGCGCTGCTTGGTTTTTTACTGTTTAATGTATATCCGGCTTCGGTCTTTATGGGGGATACGGGGTCTTTGGCGTTGGGTGGTTTTGTGGCTGCCACAGCGTATATGATGCAGATGCCGATTTTTATCGCGATTGTCGGACTGGTGTATGCGGTTGAAGTTTTATCGGTAATTCTGCAGGTTGGGTATTTTAAACTGAGCGGAGGAAAGCGGATTTTCAAAATGGCGCCGATTCATCATCATTTTGAGTTATGCGGCTGGTCGGAAACCAGAGTTGTGGCAGTTTTTTCCATTGTAACGGCGCTTTTATGCCTGGTGGCTCTGATGGCTGTATAACGGAAAGGTTTGGGTATCTGAATGTTCAAAGGAAAAAAAGTGTTAGTTGTGGGAGCAGGATTAAGCGGTATCGGAGCGGTAAAACTGCTTGCCCGGATGGGAGCGGAGCCAGTTTTATATGACGGCAATGAAGCGGTTACCCGGGAAGAGATACAAAAAAAACTGGACGGCGGGATACAAATTGAGATTTATACGGGGAGCCTTCCCGAAGAAATAAAAAAGCAGATTCACTTGCTGGTGCCCAGCCCCGGAGTTCCCTGTGATGTGGGCATTGTAAAAGAATTTAAAGACAGAGGGATTCCCGTGTGGGGAGAAGTGGAACTTGCTTTTCGCGCCGCAAAGGGAAAACTGGCGGCGATTACGGGGACAAACGGCAAGACAACGACGACTTCCCTGGTCGGTGAAATTTTAAAAGAGGCTTACAGGGATGTCTTTGTGGTAGGCAACATCGGAGATCCTTATACGGCGGAAGCTTTAAAAACAACGGAATCTTCCGTAACGGTTGCGGAAATCAGCAGTTTTCAGCTGGAAACGGTGGAGAGTTTTCATCCGCAGGTATCCGCAATTTTAAATGTGACGCCGGATCATTTGAACAGGCATCATACCATGGAAGCTTATGCGAAAGCCAAAGAGGCAATAGCCCGTAACCAGACGAAGAAGGACTTGTGTGTGTTAAATTACGAGAATGAATACACCAGAGCTTTCGGCCGGGATTGTCCTGCCGGCGTTGTATGGTTTTCCTCAAAGAGAGAATTGGAAGCGGGTTATTTTCTTCGGGATGATAAAATCTGCCTGGCCCAGGATGGAATTGTGACGGAATTATTAGATATACATAAGGATATGAATCTGGTAGGGATCTGCAATGTGGAGAATGTAATGGCGGCTATTGCCATAAGCAGAGGCATGCAGGCGCCTATGGATAAGATTCTGAAAGCTGTCGGAGCGTTTAAAGCGGTTGAACACAGGATAGAATTTGTGGCCACAAAGGCAGGCGTTGATTATTATAATGATTCCAAGGGAACCAATCCGGATGCGGCCATTCAGGGGATCCGCGCCATGTGCAGGCCGACCGTACTGATTGGAGGCGGATACGACAAGCAGAATGAATATGATGCGTGGATAGAAGCTTTTGAGGGAAAGGTGAAGCTTTTGGTGCTGATCGGACAGACCCGGGAGAAAATAGCGGAGTGCGCAGCTAAACACGGATTTGAGCAGTATGTTTTTGCAGACAGTTTTGAAGAAGCGATGGATATCTGCGTTAAGAACGCCGGCTTCGGCGATGCGGTGCTGTTGTCGCCTGCCTGCGCAAGCTGGGGAATGTTTCCTGATTATGAGGTTCGGGGAAATATGTTTAAAGAATATGTTATGAAGCTAAAGGAGTGAAAACGTGGCTGGAACGACAGGGCGCAAACGAAGGAAAGAACAATCGGAATACTTTTTTGACTACAGCCTTCTGTTTATTGTGCTGTTTTTGCTGGGATTTGGAATGATAATGCTGTATTCCACCAGTTCCTATCAGGCGGCGCAGGATTTCAATGATTCTGCCTACTGGTTGAAAAAACAGATATTTGCCGTTGTACTGGGGCTGATACTGATGATTATTACCGCGAATATTCCGTATCAGTTCTGGAGAAAATTTGCAGTGATCGGGTATATTGTGTCTGCGGTATTGATTCTTTTGATTATTCCTTTCGGCCGTGAGGTAAAGGGAGCGAAAAGATGGATTTACATAGGCGGTATATCTCTCCAGCCGGCGGAAGTGGCTAAACTGGGAATGATTTTATTTCTGGCAAGCCTGATTTGTACTATGGGGCGTTCCATACGGAATATGAAAGGATTTATGCTGGTATTTGCATTACCGCTTCCGATCGTTCTGATGGTATGGAAAATTACGCAGAATCTGAGTTCCGCTATTATTATTCTGGGAATAAGTGTATTAATGTTGTTTGTGGCAAGTCCCGATTATAAAAAGTTTATTATTATGGGCCTGATCGGGCTGGCGGGGGCGGCTCTGGTGGTGTTTGTCATTGTAACGGCTTCCAGTACGGAAGGAATGGGATTTCGAAGCGAACGTATTCTGGCGTGGCTGGACCCGGAGGCCTATGCAAGCGGAAAAGGCTTTCAGACGCTGCAGGGGTTATATGCCATTGGCTCCGGCGGGATCTGGGGAAAAGGTCTGGGACAGAGTATGCAGAAACTGGGATTTCTCCCGGAAGCGCAGAATGATATGATTTTTTCCATTATCTGTGAGGAACTGGGGCTTTTCGGAGCTATCGCCATTATTCTGATGTTTATTCTGCTGATCTGGCGTTTAATGGTAATCGCGAACAATGCGCCGGATTTATTCGGAGCGCTGTTGGTGGTGGGCGTACTGGGCCATATCGCGATTCAGGTAATTTTAAATATCGGAGTTGTTACGAACACGATTCCCAATACCGGTATTTCTCTGCCCTTTATCAGCTACGGAGGTTCGTCGGTTATGTTTTTGCTGATTGAAATCGGACTGTGTTTAAGCGTGGCAAAGAGGATTCAGTTAAAGGAATTATAAAGAACAAGGCACATTCTTAAAGGTATGTCAATATAATGGAATAGATGATAACCGGAAGGTGAAAGCTTGGATTCTATTCAGATTGACGGAGGCATACCACTACAGGGACAGGTAAAAATACAGGGTTCTAAAAACGCGGCGTTACCGATACTTGCCGCTACGATACTTGTACGGGGAAACAGCCTGATTGAGAATTGTCCGAAGATTGCGGACGTATTCCAGATGCAGGCGCTGCTTACGCATCTCGGGTGTAAAATTTCGTGGGAAGGAAACAGTCTGAAGGTGGACGCTTCCGGTGTAAACGGGAGCCGTATGCCCAGTGAAGAAGTGAAGGCCATGCGTTCTTCCATCAGCCTGTTGGGAGCACTGCTTGCAAGAACATCGGAAGCGGTTATGGATTTTCCGGGAGGGTGCGTAATCGGCGCCAGGCCGATTGATATACATTTAGATGCCCTGAAACAGATGGGAGTTGTATTTGAAGAAAAAGAAGATGTATTGTATGCACGGACGACCGGACTTGAAGGAAGCAGGATTTCCCTTCGTTTTCCCAGTGTCGGCGCAACGGAAAATATTCTGTTGGCGGCAGTGCTGGCAAAAGGAGATACCTGGATTCAAAATGCAGCGAGAGAGCCGGAAGTCGAAGCCTTATGTGAATTCCTGGCGCATACGGGAGCATGGATTGAAGGGATCGGAACGGACACACTTCACGTACGGGGCGTTTCCCGTCTGACGGAAACAAAATTCAGGATTCCCTCCGACAGAATTGTTGCGGGTACTTATCTGACAGGGTGTATGATCGCAGGGGGAAGCGTACTTCTTAAGGATGCTCCGGTCAGTCAGATGGAAGCGGTTTTAAGGGCTGCACGCAGTATGGGGGTTCAGATTCAGCCGGTAGACGAAGGACTTTTTGTACAGACGCCGGATACTCTGTTATCGCCGGGACATCTAAAAACTGCTGTGTATCCGGGATTTCCGACAGATATGCAGTCCCCTTTTCTGGCTGCCATGACGGTTGCAGGAGGGGAAAGCATTTTGACGGAAGTGATCTTTGAGAACCGGTTCCGGATTGTGGAGCCTTTGCGGAAAATGGGGGCCGATATCAGGGTCAGCGGTTCGGACGTTTTGATAAAAGGCGGCAGTTGTCTGAGGGGAGCCGAAGTGGAAGCCAGAGAATTAAGAGGCGGAGCGGCGCTTGTTATGGCAGCGCTGGGAGCTGTCGGACATACAACGGTTACCGGAAGCGGTTTTATTTACAGAGGGTACGAAAATATAGGAAGGGAT
The DNA here is from genome assembly GCA_910587935.1 of uncultured Lachnospiraceae bacterium. Taxonomy (GTDB): domain Bacteria; phylum Bacillota; class Clostridia; order Lachnospirales; family Lachnospiraceae; genus MGBC143606. The sequence continues at coordinate 17,270 of CAJUNP010000033.1, read as the reverse complement.
TTGCGGGAGCTGGGAGCGCGTGTATACAGTGTATAGAAGAAAAAAAGAAAAAAAAAGAAAGAGGAAAAAAGAGCGGTTGTGGATGATTCCCGTTAGCCTGCTGTTTGTTTGCGTGATTTTGGGAACGGTTTGTTTTCTGCTTTTTCATTATCAGGTAAAAAACGTATATGTAGACGGGAATCTCCATTACAGCAGTGAAGAAATTCAGGAACTGGTTATGAAAGGGCCGCTTGGGAATAATTCTCTGTATCTGTCATTTTTGTATAAAAATAAAGGTTTACAGGATATTCCCTTTATTGATGCTATTGATGTCAATATACTTTCGCCGGATACAATACGAATTACAGTTTATGAAAAGGCGCTGGCAGGGTTTGTAGAGTATCTGGGGAAGTATATGTATTTTGACAAGGACGGAATGGTGGTTGAGAGCTCTAACGTAAAGACAGTGGGGATCGTTCAGATCACAGGACTGACTTTTGATTATGTAGTGCTGGGCAAACCGCTGCCCGTTGAAGAAGAAACGGTTTTTAAGCAAATTCTGAATATCAGCCAGCTTCTTACAAAATACGGATTGTCTGCGGACAGGCTGCATTTTGATTCGTCGTACAGGCTGACCATTTATTTCGGAAACGTCAGGATCAATATCGGCAGCGATGAAAGAATTGATGAAAAGATCATGCTTCTGCCACAGTTTTTACCTTCTCTGGAGGGAAAAAGCGGAGTGCTCAGGATGGAAAATTATTCCTCCAATGCGGGCAGCATCAGTTTTGAACCGGATGTATCCGGAAATGACACCTAAAAAATATACATTTCATAAAAAAATAGGTTGATTAATTTAAAAAATAATTATATGATAGAGTATATGAGTTTATGAGGATTAGAAGGAGGAACAACCTTTGCTGGAGATTAAGACGAACGATGCTGAATCTGCTGCCAAAATCATTGTAGTCGGTGTTGGCGGTGCAGGTAATAATGCTGTAAATAGAATGATCGATGAGAGTATTGACGGTGTGGATTTTATTGGTGTGAATACGGACAAGCAGGCACTGCAGCTTTGTAAAGCGCCAAAGCTTCTGCAAATCGGCGAAAAGCTTACAAAGGGGCTTGGAGCGGGCGCGAAACCGGAGATCGGTGAAAAGGCCGCGGAAGAAAGTTCGGAAGAAATTACGGGCGCGTTAAAAGGTGCGGATATGGTATTTGTTACCTGCGGAATGGGAGGCGGAACCGGAACCGGCGCGGCGCCGGTTGTCGCAAAGCTGGCAAAGGATATGGGAATTCTTACCGTCGGTGTGGTAACCAAACCGTTTCGTTTTGAAGCAAAGGCGCGCATGGTGAATGCATTAAGCGGAATCGAAAAAATCAAAGAAAACGTGGATACACTGATTGTTATCCCCAATGATAAGCTTTTAGAAATTGTGGACAGAAGAACCACCATGCCGGAGGCTCTGAAAAAGGCGGATGAGGTATTGCAGCAGGCCGTACAGGGCATAACGGATCTGATTAATGTACCGTCTGTTATTAATCTGGATTTTGCCGACGTACAGACGGTTATGAAGGATAAAGGCATTGCACACATCGGAATCGGGAACGGCAAAGGTGATGATAAGGCGCTTGAGGCAGTTAAGATGGCGGTTGAGAGTCCGCTTCTTGAGACGACTATTACAGGCGCAAGCCATGTCATTATTAACGTATCCGGGGATATTACCCTGACGGATGCGTCGGATGCCGCAAGCTATGTAGAGGAACTGGCAGGAGACGAGGTTAATATAATTTTTGGAGCCATGTATGACGAGACAAAGACAGATACCTGTTCTATTACGGTTATTGCAACGGGGCTGGATGATCGTCAGAACAGGGTGCCTGCAGGTTTTTCGGGATTTAAGGCCGTAAAACCTCATGTAGCTTCCGGCTTGAATAAAGCCGCCGCTCCGGGCACGGCTGCCGGAACGTCGCCTTTTAATCCGGGGAATGGAAATCCGGGAATGGGATTGAAGCGTCCGGGAGAAATCAGGAGTTCGATTGAGACAAAGAGTCTCGAAATTCCCAGTTTCCTCCAAAAGAAGTAGTTTGTGTCGGTTTTGGCGATGCCTGACTTAAAAAAAGGAATGAATTTGACAAAATAATTGAATGAGATTTTTTATAATGGATGCATGTCAGTAATGACAGGCATCCATTTTAATTTTAAGAATTTTTCTGAAGGGAGTGTGACCTTGTATTATGAGTTGTATCTTGACAGCCTGTTCTTAACAAATTTTATAATGGATTTCTATTTACTGTGGCTGGTAAACAGGACCTGCGGACACACTGCCACGTGGCCGCGGCTGTTGCTTGGCGCGGTATATGGAGCCGCTGTTTACTGCCTGACATTTTTATTAACTTCCATAAGGTTTGAAATCAGGATGACTTTGGGGTTTATTGCAGCCTTTTTTGGAATGGCAGCAATTACGTTCAGGTGCAGGAACATGAAGCAGTTTGTAAAAATACTTAGCGTTCTGACCGGCACGGCTTTTTTTATGGGCGGCATGTATTTGTTTTTGAGGGATCGTATTCCCTTGTTAAAGAATATGAAAAAGGGCGTTTTGTGTTCTGCGGGAATCGGAGGAATTGCATGTTTTTTGGGATACGGCATTATAGAAAAGAGCAAAAGAAAAAAAGAGATTTCCTGTCGGGTATGCCTGCAAAGGGAGGATATAAAAATCGAAGTGGAAGCTCTGCTTGATACGGGAAATTCATTACAGGAGCCAATCAGTAAAAAACCGGTTTCCATTTTGGATATAACTGCCGCCAGGCAGTTATTCGGGGGATGTCTTCCGGAGTTTTACCGGGCGGTTCCCTTTACAAGCATCGGAAAAAGGAGCGGAATACTGAAAGGCTTTGAGGTGCCGAAAATGTGGGTTTGGTATCAGGACAGGAAAGAGGAATATGAAAATGTATATGTGGCGTGCAGTGAAGAGTATGCGCCCGGCGAGGGATTTAGAATGATTCTGAATCCCAGGCTCATAAAAAATCTGGAGGATTAATAAGTATGATATTTAAAGTTGCAATACCTGGAAAAATTCAATTTAAGATCAGCAGAAGAGACACCGGTTTTTTAATTCCGAAACAGGGAGAGATCCATTATATCGGAGGTACGGAAGTGCTGCCGCCGCCTCTTGAAACCGCAAAAGAAAACGAAGTTATACATGATCTTGGAACGGAATATGAGGACGAGGCAAAATCTATTTTAATCGAACATAATCTGCGTCTTGTGGTTTACATAGCCAAAAAGTTTGATAATACCGGAGTCGGTGTGGAAGACCTGATATCCATTGGAACGATCGGATTAATAAAATCGATCAATACGTTTAATCCTGAGAAAAATATTAAACTGGCAACATACGCATCCAGATGTATTGAAAACGAGATATTAATGTATCTGCGCAGAAACAATAAAACCAGGCTGGAGGTATCCATTGACGAACCTCTCAACGTAGACTGGGACGGAAATGAATTACTGCTGTCGGATATTCTTGGAACGGACGAGGACGTTATTTACAGGGATATTGAGAATGAAGTGGAAAGAAAGCTTCTTGCAAAGGCTATTGATAAGCTTTCTGAGAGGGAAAGAACGATTATTAACCTCAGATTTGGCCTGAATACGCCGGGCGGTATGGAAATGACACAAAAGGAAGTGGCAAGCCTTCTGGGAATTTCGCAGTCCTACATTTCCAGACTGGAAAAGAAAATCATGAAACAGTTAAAGAAAGAGATGGTAAAAGAAATTTGATATAATATCGATACAATAAAAAATATTTCGTTATTTTGCTATAAAAGTGTGGAATATTTTTGTGAAATTAGTTATAATGAACAGGGAATGATACAGTGCACAGTAACAGGCACCGTGAGAGAAAGGAGTTTTATATGGTAGGGTACATATTGGGGAGTTATCTTGTGGAGACCGGAAAGATAACAAAAGAACAACTGGCGCAGGTTCTGGAAGGAGCCGGAAAGATTCGGGTAAAGCTGGGACTGATTGCCGTATCGGAGGGATTTATGACCGTGGCCCAGGCAGAAGAGGTTAACCGTCTGCAGGCTGTTATGGATAAACGGTTTGGAGATATTGCGGTAGAGAACGGTTATCTGACGCAGCCGCAGGTAGAGCTTTTATTAAAGAAACAGGGAGACGAATATCTTATTTTCCTGCAGACGATTGTGGATCAGGGTATTATGAGCATGGCCGATACGGAGAATCTTCTGGCAGATTATAAGAAAGCAAGAGGCCTTTCCGACGAGGAATGTGAAGCGTTAAAAAGCGGTGATACGGACGCCGTTATTTCCATGTTTTTACCAAAAGAAGCAACACTGTTTGAGGAACTTGCAGGGGTTGCCGTAAGAACCATGATCCGATGTGTAGACAGAGACATCTGTCTGGAACAGGGGAATATGGAGGAGAGCATTAACGGGAAAAACGGAGCTTTTCAGACGCTGGAAGCGGAGGATGGCAGCCGGATCTGCGTGGGACTGATTGAAGAGGACGGCGGGTTTTTAAATGCGGCATCTTCTTTTGCAGGTGAAGCCTTTGCCACGCTGGATGCGGATGCACTGGATTCCTGTGCGGAACTTCTGAATTGTATAAATGGAATTTATGCTTCGGCAAAAAGTAAGGAATCTATAGAATGGGAGCTTCTGCCGCCGGCAATGTACGAAACGGATCAGGATATGCAGGCAGACGGAGGGATTTGTGTTCTGCCCATGCTGGTAAAGGGGAGCAGACTTCGTTTTGTCGTGTTTCAGTGACGGAGCAGAAAAAAAGGAGGAGAAGAAATGGCTAAAATACTGATTATAGACGATTCAAGAACATCCAGAAAGATTATGAGGAACCTGCTTTCTGAAAACGGGTATGACGTGGTGGAAGCGGAGAACGGAGCGGACGGCGTAGAGAAATATAAGACCGAACAGCCAAAGCTTGTTACCATGGATATAACCATGCCTGTTATGGATGGTCTGGAGGCGTTAAGGCAGATCCGTGAATACGACGGGAAAGCGAACGTAATTATGGTGACGGCAGCCGGACAGGAGAGCAAGGTAATGGAAGCCGTAAAGCTTGGCGCGGCGGAATTTATTACAAAGCCTCTTGAGAAAGATAAAATTTTAGAGACCGTCGGCAAAATTCTTGGCGATTAGAACTGGAGATTAATTTAAATATGAAGAACGAGTTATTTTCTATCGGTCCCTTTACGGTTTACGGTTATGGACTGATGGTAGGGATTGGTATTATAGCGGCATATCTTTGGACGGAGCGTGGAGCACGGAAAAAGGGCCTGGATGCGGAACCCGTTTTCGCACTGACTGTATGCAGTGTGATCGGCGGTTTTCTGGGATCCAAGCTTTTATATACGCTGACCAGGCTGAAGGATATTATTGCAGATCCCGCCATAATAAGGGAAGTGGCAAGCGGCTGGGTTGTATACGGAGGCATTATCGGAGGAATCCTTACGGCAATTGTTTTCTGCCGGATAAAGAAACTGGAATTTTTACGGTATTTGGATGTTGCGATGCCGGCGGTTGCTCTTGCGCAGGGTTTTGGAAGGATCGGATGCTTTCTGGCCGGATGCTGTTACGGATGTCCTACGGACGGCCGGTTTGCGGTTACGTTTACGAATTCCGCGTTTGCGCCTAACGGAATACCGCTGGTTCCGACGCAGCTGATATCCAGCGGACTTGATTTTCTGTTGTTTGCCGTGCTGGTTTTTCTGTCCGGCAGATTCAAGGCGCCGGGCCAGATCGGCGGTTTTTACCTGATTTTTTACAGTATCGGACGTTTTATTCTGGAGTATTTCCGGGGAGATTTGATCCGCGGGAATGTAGGAACCTTTTCAACTTCTCAGTTTATTTCTGTTTTTACGGTTATTGCAGGAGCCGTCCTTATATGGGGGGCCTCGATACTGAATCGGAAGGCGGGCAGGAGCGGCATTGAAAGCGAAAAAGATAAGACAAACTAACTGTGACAGCTGTAACAATTATATCTATGACGAAGACTATGATTGTTATACCTGTGAAATGGAACTGGATGAGGATGAGATGAGCCGGTTTCTTTCAGCCTCTTTTGATAATTGTCCTTATTATCAGCCGGGAGATGAATATCTGGTGGTTCGTAAGCAGATGTAAAACAGAATTGATTTTTATGTAGGAAGTGTTAAAGTTTAACATTTTAACACTTTCTTTTTGTATTCATGGAATATATGCAGACTCAGGCGCTTAAATAACCGCGCATGACGCGCAGTGCGTTTTTTTCCAGCCTTGATACCTGCGCCTGGGATATCCCGATTAATTCGGCCACTTCCATCTGTGTTTTTCCTTCGAAAAAGCGAAGCGTAATAATTTCGTGTTCCCTGTCGCCAAGCCGTTTCATTGCCTCGCTCAAAGACAGATGTTCTACCCAGGTTTCTTCTTTATTTTTCTTATCGCTGATCTGATCCATAACGTAAAGTGTATCGCCGCCGTCCGTGTAGATCGGTTCATACAGGCTCATGGGATTTTGGATGGCGTCCAGAGCGTATACGATATCCTCTTTTGTTATGCCGATTTCCTGGGAAATTTCTTCAATTGTCGGTTCTTTGGAATTTTTTCTCGTAAGATTTTCTTTGGCGTAGATTGCTTTATATGCGGTGTCCTTTAAGGAACGGCTGACGCGGATGGAATTGTTGTCTCTTAAAAAACGACGGATTTCACCGATTATCATAGGTACCGCATAAGTACTGAATTTAACGTTTAAGGTGCTGTCGAAATTATCAATTGCCTTAATTAATCCGATGCAGCCGATTTGAAAGAGGTCGTCTACGTTTTCGTTGCTGGAAGAAAAACGTTTGATAACGCTTAAGACCAGACGGAGATTTCCTTCAATATATTTTTCACGGGCGGACAGGTCGCCTTCTTCGATTTTGGCGAAAAGAGCCTCTTTTTCCGCCAGCTTTAGTAAGGGGAGCTTTGCGGTATTTACACCGCAGATTTCTACTTTGCTGCCTAACGCCATGCTTAATACCTCCGGTTAATAATAGGAATCTTCCGGTTAAACGGCCGGGCTGTTTCGATTCTTTGTAATAAAATGATTTACCGGTAAAAGGAAATTTATACATTCTTTTTTAAAAGCTGCATAGGATAAGTAAAGAAGCTTTTTTGAGGTGGAATATGCTGTTTTCAGAGCTTAAATCAAAGGAAGTAATTAATATTAAAGACTGCAAACGATTGGGAAAAGTAGCAGATTTTGAATTTGACGAGTGTAACGGCTGTATTCACAAGCTGATTGTGCCGGAGTGCGGCAATAAGTTTTGCAATTTGTTTAAGTGTGATCAGGATTATATCATTCCGTATAAAAATATTAAACAGATAGGTCCTGATATCATTTTAGTGGATATCTGTACTTAAAAAGTTGACATAAGCAGCGCTGTTTTCTATAATGTATATAATTATGAAAAACAGCGGAATTCAGACGTCAGAAAGATGAAGGGAGAATGGATATGCGATGTCCGTTTTGCAGCCATGAAAATACAAGAGTAATTGATTCGAGACCGGCGGAAGAGAATAATTCCATACGCAGACGCCGCGCCTGCGATGAATGTGGGAAACGTTTTACAACGTATGAGAAAGTGGAGACGATTCCCCTGATCATTATCAAAAAAGATAACAACCGGGAAACCTACGACCGTTCCAAGATTGAAGCGGGTGTGCTCCGCGCCTGCCATAAGCGTCCGATTTCCGCCAGTCAGATTACGAATCTGATTAACGATGTGGAAACGGAAATTTTTAATCTGGAAGAAAAAGAAATTCCCAGCCAGGTAATCGGGGAACTGGTTATGAATAAGCTTAAAAATCTGGAGGCGGTGGCATATGTCCGTTTTGCCTCCGTTTACCGAGAGTTTAAGGATATTAATACGTTTATGGATGAACTGAAGAGTGTTTTGAACAAGGATGATTAAACATTTTCAGAAAAGGTATTGATTTTTTCTGCGGCTTTGTATACAATACAGAAGAATGATGAAGTTTATCATCATAACAATTTCATAAAGGAAAAAGAAAGGAACGAAACACATGAAAAGAAAAGGAATGAAATTACTCCTTTCAATAGTTGTGTTGACGACACTGACTATTGCACTGAGTGCTTGCTCAGGTGATAAGCAAGGTGAGGATTCCTCTCAGATTACCATTGGTATACCTCAGGATATGGAAGACAGTCTTGACCCCAACAAAGCGGTTGCGGCAGGAACAAAAGAGGTATATTTCAACATGTTTGAAGGCCTGTTGAAACCGGACAGCGATGGTAATTTAAACCCTGCTGTAGCAAGCGACTACAAAATTTCCGACGACCGGCTGACGTATACTTTTACGCTCCGGGACGGAATCAGGTTCCACGACGGAACAACCGTTACAGTAGAGGACATTAAGTTTTCCATTGATAAATGCGCCGATGCCAGTAACGGAGATCCCTTGGTACCGGCGTTTTCTAATGTTGAAAGCGTAAATATTGTGGATGAAAGTACGGTGGAAATCGTATTAAAAAGCGCGGATGCCGATTTCCTGGCAAACCTTGCGACTGTGGACGCCGCTATTACGCCTGCGTCCAACAACGATCCGGATCAGACTGCCATCGGCACCGGGCCTTACAAATTCGTTTCCCGCTCTCCCCAGGAGAACTTTATTCTTGAAAAGTTTGACGATTATTGGGGAGAACCGGCGAAGATCGAACAGGTTATACTGAAGGTCTGCGCCAATACCGATTCCATTGTAATGGATTTAAACGGCGGATCGGTGGACATGTTTGCACGTGTAACACCGGCTCAGGCCGGGCAGCTTAACGGTCAGTTTGAGGTTTTGGAAGGAACCATGAACCTGGTGCAGGCTATGTATCTGAATAACGCGGCGGCGCCTTTTGACGATGTACGCGTACGTCAGGCTTTATGCTATGCAGTGGATAAAGAAGAGATTCTTCTTATGGTATCTGACGGAAAAGGTACCCAGATCGGAAGCAGTATGTTCCCGGCATTTGGCAAGTATTATATGCCCGAGCTTAATGATGTGTATAAGAAAGATATAGAGAAAGCGAAAGAGCTTCTTGCAGATGCCGGATATCCGGACGGATTTTCCTTTACGGTGAAGGTTCCCTCCAATTATACGCAGCATGTGGATACGGCGCAGGTATTGGCCGAACAGTTAAAAGCGATTAATGTGGACGCGCAGATTGAATTGATTGAGTGGGACAGTTGGCTCAGCGATGTGTATGCGGACCGGAATTATGAAGCGACGGTTGTGGGCGTAGACGCGGCGTCTCTTACGGCAAGCGCATTACTGATGCGTTTTACCAGTACGGCGGGCAATAATTTTATTAATTTTAACAGTCCGGCTTACGATACGGCCTTTGCCAATGCGCAGGCAGCCTTGGAGGAAGCGGATCAGACAGAATACTATAAGGAATGCGAGCGGGTTTTGACAGAGGAAGCGGCGAACGTATATATACAGGATATTGCGGAGCTGGTAGCGCTGAATAAAAAATACGCGGGTTATGAATTTTATCCTTTATACGTGCAGGATTTTTCAAAACTGTATATTGTTGAAGAATGAGGGAACATAATAAGAAACAGGAATACCGGAGAAGAAAGGCGGCGTTATGAGAGGAAAAACGATTTTGAAAAAAACAGTTTCTACGATCATAACGCTTCTGGTCGTTTCTTTTCTGGTATTTCTTTCGTTTTCGGTGATACCGGGAGATCCGGCTGTTTCTCAGCTTGGAACGAATGCGACGCCGGAAAGGGTGGAGGCGCTTCGTGAAGAGATGGGGTTAAACCGTCCGTTTTTCCTCCGCTTCGGAGAGTGGCTGCTTTCTTTTGCCGGAGGCGACATGGGGATTTCCTACAGTTATAAAATACCGGTAAAGGAAATGATTTTGGATAAGCTGCCGATTACTTTTACCATGACGGTGATGGCATTTATATTGGTGGTGATAATCTCCGTTCCTGTTGGAATTTATGCCGCGAAACACCAGGGAGGCAGAACAGACCGGGCGGTGATTACCATTAATCAGGTATTTATGGCTGTCCCGCCGTTTTTTGCAGGAATTTTGATTACGGTATTGTTTGGCGTGGTTTTAAAGCTGTTTACTCCGGGTGGGTACGTATCTTATACGAAAAATTTTTGGGGTTTTGTGGGATATCTCTTTTTCCCCGCCCTTGCCATTGCGCTTCCCAAGGCGGCAATGACGGTAAAGCTTCTTCGGAGCTCCCTGCTTGAACAGGCGGAGCTTGATTACACAAGGACGGCGTACAGCCGCGGTAATACGACGAGGGACGTTCTTTACAGGCATGTGCTCCAAAATGCCATGATTCCCGTGATCACCTTTTTAGGAATGGCCCTGGCGGACATTTTTACGGGAAGTATCATTATTGAGCAGGTATTTAATATACCAGGCCTTGGAAGAATTCTTCTGACGTCTATTTCAAACAGAGATTATCCGGTGGTAATGGCAATTATTGTATGTCTTGCATTTGCGGTGATTGTGATTAATTTACTGGTGGATGTGATTTATCGTTTTGCGGACCCGAGAATCCGTAATGAAGATTAAGCGTGAACCTATGAAGAGAATAAGTAAAAACAGTAATTTTATAGCGGGAGCCGTTCTTACGGGATTGATTCTTTTGTTTATTATAATCGGTTGTATTCATACGCCTTACGATCCGGAAGCAATGGACGGCGCCGGCAGGTTTGCGGGAATATCCTGGCGGCATCCCATGGGATGCGATAATTTTGGCAGGGATATTTTAAGCCGTGTTATGACGGGAGCGGGAACAACGCTCGGAGTCGCTTTTGCCACCGTGGCAATCGGCGCTTTTTTCGGCGTTATATGGGGAGCCTTCGCCGGCTATTACGGTGGTTTGCTGGATGAGATATTTATGCGGGCGGCAGACGCCATGCTGGCGTTTCCCAGTATACTTCTCGCCCTTATGATTATCGGACTGTTCGGACCGGGAAAATATAACGTTATTCTGGCGCTTGGCATCGCTTTTGTGCCGAGTTTTGCCCGGATCGTGCGCAGTGAATTTATACGGTGCAAAAATATGGACTACGTACGGAGCGCAAGACTGATGGGGGCGGGAAATCTGCGTATCATGTTCGTGCATATTCTTCCCAACGCTTTTCCCGTAATTTTATCTTCCGTTTTGATCGGCTTTAACAATGCGGTGCTGGCGGAGGCAGGCATGAACTATCTGGGAATCGGCGTCATGCCGCCGGATGCAAGTCTGGGAAGAATGTTATCGGAAGCGCAGACCTATATTTTTTCTGCGCCGGGTTATGCAATTTTTCCGGGGATCGTGCTGATTCTTATGATTTTAGGCTTCAGTCTTCTGGGAGAAGGCGTCCGGGACAATTAGGAGACACGCGGATGGAAGAGAAAGAAATAATCCTTAAAGTACAGGATTTAAATATAGAATTTCATGATCATCTGATTCCGGAGACGGTAGTTTACGATTTTAACCTGACATTAAAAGCCGGAGAAATCGTAGGTTTGGTGGGAGAGTCAGGATCTGGTAAGTCTATGAGCGCTCTGGCGGTCGCAGGGCTTTTGCGTCGGCATGACATGAAAAAAACGGGACAGATTCTGTTTGACGGAGTGGATCTTTTAAACTGTGACAGAAAAGTTTTAAGGAAATTTCAGGGAAAAGAAATCGGGATGGTTTTTCAGGAGCCGATGACGTCCTTGAATCCGGTTAAAAAAATCGGATGGCAGGTGGAAGAAAGTCTTCGGATTCATACGCAGCTGAATAAGGAAGAACGGTATCGGAGAGTGATCGAAGCGTTAGAGAATGTGGAACTGCAGGACCCCGAACGTATTGTCCGGCAGTATCCTCATGAACTGTCCGGCGGGATGCGTCAGCGCGTTATGATTGCGGCGGCCATGATCTGTAAGCCCAGACTGCTCATTGCGGACGAGCCCACCACGGCGTTAGACGTTACGATTCAGGCGCAGATTGTAAAGCTTCTGAAACGGTTGAACCGGGAAGAGGGAACGGCGGTTCTTTTTATTTCCCATGATTTGAGTCTTGTAAAGCGGCTTTGCAGCAGGATTCTTGTTATGAAAAGCGGATATGTGGTAGAAAGCGGGGAAACGCAGCAGATTTTTTATCATCCCGGAGATGCTTATACAAAAAAATTGATCGAAGCGATCCCGGCATATGAAAAAAGGTGAGAAGGCATGAGCGGGCAGGAGAGGGAAAACTTTTTGCTGACTGTCAGGAATCTGAATGTTTTTTTTGACGGTAAAGCAAAAGGTCTATGGAAACAAAAAGAAAAAATACAGGTACTCCGGGATGTCAGTTTTTCAATGAAGCGGGGAGAAATTCTGGGTCTGGTGGGAGAAAGCGGCTGCGGTAAATCCACCCTTGCCAGAACGATCCTGCATATCATCCGGGATTATCAGGGAGAGATTTTCAGTAGCGCAGGATGCTCGCAGATGGTGTTTCAGGATCCTTTCGGTTCCTTAAATCCGGCCCGAAAAGTCGGCTGGATTCTGGAAGAGCCGTTAAAGAACAAAGGCGGAATGGAAAAAGATGAGCGCAGGCAAAAGGCGCTTCAAATGTTAAAGCGGGTGGGACTGGATGAAAAGTATGCGGACCGTTATCCGAGAGAGCTTTCCGGAGGACAGCGTCAGCGTGTTGCCATTGCGGCGGCCTTAATGCTGGAACCGGAGCTTTTAATTGCGGATGAACCCGTGTCCGCATTAGATGTTACGATTCAGGCGCAGATTCTGGAATTGCTTTTACAGCTTCATAAAGAAATGAACCTTTCCGTTCTTTTTATTTCCCATGATCTGCGGGTGGTATATCAGATCTGCGACCGCGTGATGATCATGCAAAAAGGGCATATTGTGGAACAGGGAGAAACCGGAGCGGTTTACGAAAATCCGCAGGCGGCGTATACAAAAGAGCTGTTGGCTGCGGCAGGATTTTCAGAAGATTAAAGGAAACACCTTGCAAAAGTGCAGGGTGTTTTGTTATGATGGAAAAGGTAATGAAACGGAAAGGTATGGAATTGTATGTTTGCATGTTTTTATCCGGACCAGGAAGCAGCTTCCGCGTATGTTATTCCTTATGAGGAATTATATAAACAGGGATACCGGGGCATTATTTTTGATATTGACAATACGCTGGTTCCTCACGGGGCGCCGGCAGACGAACGGTCTGTGCGTTTATTTGACCGTTTGCGTAAGATTGGTTACCGGACCATTCTTTTATCCAACAATAAAGAACCCCGGGTAAAAATGTTTCATGACGATGTAGGAGCGGATTATATATATAAAGCGGGAAAGCCGGCTGTGGCAGGATACCGCAGAGCTATGGAAAAAATGGGGACGGACAGGGAAAATACGTTTTTTGTGGGAGACCAGCTTTTTACCGATATCTGGGGAGCAAAAAGGGCGGGGCTGCGGACGTTTCTCACCAAACCTATTGATCCCGCGGAAGAAATACAGATTGTTCTGAAACGGTATCTGGAGAAACCGGTCTTATTTTTTTATCACAGAAAGTTAAAACGACAGAAAGAAGAGCGATAAAATGACAAACGGACAGACAAGAACCTGCGGACTGATCGGCAATCCGGTGGAGCATACCCTTTCACCGGTGATTCATAATACTTTGGCAAAAGATTTCGGACATAATCTGGTGTACGTGCCGTTCAAGGTAGAAGAGGGGCGTATCGGGGAAGCGGTAAAAGGCGCATTTGCGTTAAACATTCTGGGATGCAACGTAACGGTTCCCTATAAAACCGACGTTATTCCTTATCTTGTACAGATCGATTCCATGGCGGAAAAAATTGGAGCCGTCAATACCCTGGTTCGCCATCCGGAAGGTTTTAAGGGGTATAATACGGATTTGCCGGGACTTTACCGCGCTATGGTCAGCGACGGAGTTACAATCGAAGGACAGCAGGTATTGATCCTCGGCGCCGGCGGTGTGGCACGTGCGGCCGCCATACTGATGGCAGACAGGGGAGCGGCGCGTATCGTAATTCTCAACCGGACGGTAGAAAAGGCAAAAGCGCTTGCCGGCGAAGTGCGCGGCTTTTATCCGAATGTTTTGGTGGAGGCAGCGGGAACGGAAGATATTTCGGCTTTTCAGGAAGAGAAAGCTTATCTGGCCATTCAGGCGACGAACCTGGGAATGTATCCCCATACGGAAAGAACGCTTATTGAGCGGCCGGAATTCTACAGAGCCGTGCATACCGGTTACGATCTGATTTTTAATCCGGCAAAGACCCGTTTTATGCGGCTGGTTAAAGAGCAGGGAGGGAAAGCCTTTAACGGTCTCAAAATGCTTTTGTACCAGGGGATTATTGCCTATGAGCTATGGACGCAGGCACAGGTTTTGGACGAACAGGCGGAACGGATTTATCAGGAAATGAAACGGAATGGGTAAAAAGCGATGGAACGGAATACAAAACAAAATATTATTCTGACCGGATTTATGGGAAGCGGAAAGACAAGCGTGGGCATCTGTCTTTCTTACCGGTTAAGAAAAATACTGCTGGATACGGATAAAGAAATTGAACGCAGACAGGGCAAGACTGTGAGCGATATTTTTGCGCAGGACGGGGAAGAAGCTTTCCGGCGGATGGAAACGGAATATATAAAGGAACTTTTAAATGCAACCGAAAGCCGGATCGTGTCTACGGGGGGAGGTATGCCTGTCAGAGAAGAAAACAGGACCCTTCTTAAAAAACTCGGGACCGTAATTTATCTGGAGGCTTCGCCCGAAACCGTTTATGAACGGCTGAAGGAAGATACCACAAGACCGCTTTTGCAGAACGGTGACGCCGAAAAGAAAATTACGGGGCTGCTTGCAAAGAGACAGGATTTCTATAAATCCGGCGCGGATATGATAATCCGGACGGATGATAAGAGCATCGATGAAATTGCAGAAGAAATTATGGCCGGGCTGAAATAGGGGGCAGAATGGAGGCAGCATATGAAATTACTTGTTATTAACGGTCCCAATCTGAACTTTCTGGGGATTCGTGAGAAAAACGTATACGGAACGAAGAACTATGAGGATCTTATTCATATGATCGGAGAAAAGGCGGACGCCTGCGGCTGTGAAATCGAAGTATTTCAAAGCAACCATGAGGGCGCGATCATAGACCGGATTCAGGACGCGTATTTTGATAAAACGGAAGGGCTGGTTATTAATCCGGGCGCTTATACGCATTACAGTTACGCGATTCATGATGCGCTGGCGAGTATTAACATACCGAAAGTGGAGATCCATATTTCGGATATCATGAACCGGGAGGACTTCCGGAAGGTATCGGTTACGGCGCCTGCCTGCGACAGGCAGATTTACGGACAAGGACTGGAAGGCTACCTCCTTGCAATCGATGGCTGTCTGGAGCTTTTGGGCAAAGACGGAAAAAGTATGCCGGAAAGTATGTAAAAAAAATAAAAAGAGGTTGAAAAAGTGTAGTTTTTAGTATACACTATTAAAGAATTATAACGTGATAAAGTTTAGGAGGAAAAGTGAATATGATTTCTGCAGGTGATTTCAGGAATGGGGTTACGATTGAATTAGATAATAATATTTTCCAGATTATTGAATTTCAGCATGTAAAACCAGGTAAGGGAGCTGCTTTTGTCAGAACGAAACTGAAAAATATCAAGAGCGGCGGCGTTGTTGAGAAAACGTTCCGTCCCACCGAGAAATGTCCCCAGGCACGTATTGATAGAAAAGATATGCAGTATTTATATTCTGACGGCGATTTATTCTATTTTATGGACGTGGAGAATTATGAGCAGATTGCGTTAAATGCGGAGGCAATCGGTGACGCTCTTAAATTTGTAAAAGAGAATGAGATGTGTAAAGTATGTTCCCATAACGGGAGCGTATTCGCGGTAGAGCCGCCTTTGTTTGTAGAACTTGAGATTACAGATACCGAACCCGGATTCAAGGGAGACACCGCAACAGGCGCTTCCAAGCCGGCAGTCGTGGAGACCGGCGCTTCCGTGAACGTTCCGTTATTTGTAAATCAGGGAGACAAGATTAAGATTGACACCAGAACCGGTGAATATCTTTCCAGAGTATAAAACGATCTATCATGAAGCTTTTAAGACAATGGACAACCATCCATTGTCTTTTTTTATTTTCAGTGTGAAAGGAGAATTCAATTGGAGTTCAAACAATTCAGTAAAATAATTTACGAAAGAGTATCTGAATTTTACGGAGAGAGTGTAAAAGCCCAAATAGAGGAAGTGGAAAAAAATAACGGTGTCAAGCTGACCGGTCTGATCCTGTTTAATGAGCAGACCAATATTTCTCCTGCCGTCTATCTGGACGACTACTATAAAGAATACAGAAGGGGAAGAAAAGTCAGCGATATTGTTGTGGAAATTATCCGGATTTATAACCGGATCGATAACCGGGCTAAGATTGATATGGATTTTTTAAAAAGTTATGAAACGGTACAGGAGCGGGTCTGCTTTAAACTGGTGCACTTTGGCAGAAATGAAGCGCTGTTGCAGGAAATTCCTCATATTCCTTATCTGGATCTTGCCATTGTGTTTTATTTTGCATATGAAAGCGAAGCGTTGGGAAAAGGAAGCGTTTTAATCCGAAACAGTCATTTAACGGACTGGAACGTATCGGTACAGGAACTTTACCGGAACGCGGCGTCCAATACAAAAAGGCTGTTTCCCGTTAAAATTATGAATATTGACGAACTGGCAGCAGATCTGACAGGAGAAGAGAGGACGGTTGAAACAGACTGCTTTTCGCAGATTTTCCCGGAAAAAGAAGCGCTTCCCATGTACGTACTGACAAACCGGTCGAAACAGTTTGGCGCGGCGGGCATTTTGTACCAGGATCAGCTGAAGAAAATGGCGGAGCAGTTGAAAAACAATTTATTTGTACTTCCCAGTTCCATCCATGAAGTTATTTTACTGCCTGACCACGGCGAAAATCCCTGCAGCTTAAAATTTATGGTCCGGGAGGTAAACGAAACCCAGGTGGCGGAAGAAGAAATCCTATCCGATTCTGTTTATTATTATGATAGAGAGACGGATAAGGTCAGAATTTTATGCGATTAAACAAAAAAATCATTAAATTTTGTAAATTTGGTAAAATTTGAGAGAAAACATGACTAGACATCCGGTGTTAAGTATGTTATTATAAGCAAGGTGATGTAACAAATTTGTAATAACTCTTAGCACCTGTAGTCTAACGGATAGAACGAAGGCCTCCGACGCCTTTAATGCAGGT
>CAJUNP010000032.1 GCA_910587935.1 uncultured Lachnospiraceae bacterium | reverse complement strand
TGGATGAAATCTCTGTGTGACTTTTGCACACGCTCTTCGAGGACGTTATACTAGATTCAAACTACAACCGGATGCAGTGGGCCGGCGAGGATAGCGCCTGAAAACAAATTAGGCTTGTAATCATTTAAACCCTCATTCTAATTCACATAGGCTTCAAATTTTTATTAAGCCGGTCCACCATCCAGGCGATTCTCTTTTCACGCCCGGCGTCTGTCTTTGCGTCAAAATACGCCCGCGTATAGGTCTTCTTTACCGATAAGCACATAGCCCCCCAATTTGTGGAGGCAGGCTCACAGCCTTGCAGCAGCGCGGTAACCTGCGCAATTTGCTCCTCCGTAACTGCCATGGGACTTGGAGCGTACCACTGGCCGTTTGCTTTGGCTTCCTCTATTTTCTTTCTGCCAAATTCGGTCATAAGCCCCCGTTCTTCCAAGCTTTGAACCAAAGCCTTATTTTTCTCCGACCATTTGCTTTTCTCCCTGCGCATGGAAAAATATTTCTTATAAGCTTTATCGTCAATACTCTGCATCTGTCCGTCAATCCATCCAAAGCAGAGCGCTTCTTCAAGCGCTTCTCCCGCTTTTATGGTTTTCGGCCCGCCGGCCTTGCCAAATAAAAGCCAGACGCCGGCATCTGACAGACAATGTTCCGTAAGCCATTGCCTGAATTCTTCTCTACCGGAAAATTGCATTATATCGTTCATTAATCATCCTCCTTTAAAAGCTGTCCGGAACAAGGGCAAGCTTATTGATTGATTCATGGGCTCTTACCAGGGAATCATAGACCGCTAATACGTCTTCACAATCCCTGTTTCCTCCGTAAGTTTATTTATTGCCTGCCATGACAAGCGCAATCCCATATTCTTTTATTTCATATCCCAGCAATTGCATAATCTCCAATTCATCCTGCGCATCCAAAACTGCATTATGGGTCTCGCTGTACTTACTGTTTTTACGAAGCATTCTGAGTACATCCTCTACGCCGTATCCCCGCTTTAACCTTCCGGTCTTATAACAATCCGCCGAACCCGGTATGGCAGGATTGTACTGGCGGTATGCGGCCAGGCGCATAATATCATACCACTCATATTCCGAATATTCAGGCAGGTGTCTGCAGTCAAAAGACGCATTATACGCGAAAAGCTTGCGTACGCCATAAGCATTTAACCATTCCCTGATTTCTTTTAATGCCTGCTTTCTGCCTGTAATATGGGCCGCCTCTTCGTCAAGCCGCAATTCCCCGGAATACATGCCGCCCACCCTGTATTCCGGATCAATAATGTAATATAGCGAATCGATCTTATTCTTAGTCCCCGCATCAGCGACTGCTATCCCGATCGACATTACTTCATCATTCCAGTTGGTCTCCGTATCGATCACCGCAAATTTATCCATCGTATCCCTTTAGCCTCTCTTACAGACAGTAAATTTCTTTTCAAGTATATAATATATTATATCGGTGTTCTGCTAACAGGGCAATAGAAATCTAAACTGCTTGACAATATATAGCATTACGGGTAAAATTCATTTTTAACTGGAATTTGTACTGCAAGGATTAAACAGCACGGAGGATTATTATGAATATAGAACACTTGAAAAACTATGGAACTGATATTGCAGTTGTTTCCAGTGATGAATTGGTGATTGTCGATACGCAATCCGCCCTGGATCTGGCTATGACCGTCAAATATGAAACTGACGCTGCAAAAATTATCATTAATAAATCAGCGGTATGTGAAGATTTTTTTATACTCAGTACAGGAATGGCCGGCGAAATACTTCAGAAATTTACGAATTATCACGTTCAATTTGCCATCTACGGAGATTATTCGCAATACACAAGCAAACCGTTAAAGGATTTCATATATGAATCCAATAACGGCAGCAATTTCTTTTTTGTACAAACCAAAGAAGAAGCTATACAAAAATTAACTGAAACACAATAACAATATAGTGCAAATTCCGGTTTATAAACAAATCTAACTAACGGCAGAAAGCAACGCATATGAACAGACAGCTCATCTGGGCCATCTTTCCTTTCTTTCCGGCAGCTTCGGGAACTCCCCATGGGGTTCCGTCTGATACCAGTAAGCAACCGTTGCCACATCGTCCCGGCGTTCAAAAATCCCGGCGTGGCAGGAACCGATCTGCTGGAGCGTTACTTTAATATCCGATTCAAAGCAGACAGGATCGGGAATATGAAAACGATACAGTCCTCTCATAGGCGGGCAGTCATCGTTATGGTAATCGTTGTGAATCCTTGTGTCATGTCTGGAATAATAAGGATATCCCAAAAACGGCGTGCTGTACGTCTGTTCCGTCATCCTTCCCCCCTCCAGTGCGGCAAAGCTCCACGCCCCGCCGAAATAGTCTTCCGTTCCGGTTCCGCATATAGTGGGATACCGGTCGTCCCCGTCCAGATAGAACTTTACTTCCCCTTCGCCCCACCAATACCGTTCCAATGCAGACAGCGCCAGAAAGGTTCCCACATACTGTCCCCTGCCCCGGACGCCGTCCAAAATCACGTGATCCCGTCCGGTTTCCGTTATGATGCTCCTGCGCCACTGTGCATGAAAATAAGCGGCGTCGGCAGGAAGCTCATCGTAAAGACAGTAATCCACCTGATAGAAAAAGGAAGGAACCGCCTCTTCATTTTGATTCTCCAGGGTAATCCTTGCCATTTTGCGGAAAGGCATGGAAAAGTAGCAGTTAAATCCATTTCGCGGCAAGACAACGACAGGCATGGAATGTACCGGATAACTGGCGCCAAAGCCACAGCAGAAAAAATCTCCGAGCGGACATTCCACGGACGGCGCATCCTCTCCATCCCAATACATGCGCAGCACCAAGTCCCGGAAAACAAACCTGTTTTTTTCACTGAGCTTATCCGTCACGGTCATCCAAATATGCTGAATTACGCCTGTCCCTTCTATGCGGGCCAGTTCCTTTTCTTCCCCCGGCGCAATAAAAGGAATACAGGGAGCGCCTTTCCTGCCCTCTCCCAATAAACTTGCGGCCGTTCCGCCTTTTCCTTTTTCTCCCGTGGGATTTTCCGCATTTATGGCGCGGCTCCTTCCCTGTGTCAGCAATGCCGATGCCATCATACCGCCTGTCCAGTTAAACATGTTCCCTCTCCTCTCCGGCCAAAAGCCTTACACCTTTCCATGTTACACACCCGCACTCCGCAAACAGTCCGATACCGCCGTCCAAAACACCATAGCACCGCGTAGTTAAGGCCGTATCGTTTACATACGCCTGCATAATATTTCCGCTGACAAGCAGCTTTATTTCCGCCCGGTTTGAGGAAAATCGCAGCCTTCTCTCAGGGGAATAAAACTGATCGCCGTCCGTCTGGTCATAACGCTCCATCACCACCCGGCCGCGGCCCGGCTCCAGACGAAGCTGACACCAGGTCCGCAATTTTTCACCGTCCGTATGAATCATCAGTCCAAGAGCCCGGGTTCCTTCTTCCCATTCCGCCGTTCCCTCAAACAATACCGTACCGGCAAGCTCTCCCAGCTGCATCCAGCCGAATTCGTTTTCACACCGGCAGAACCACGTCTCCTGTCCCGTCCATTGTCCCCTCACAGGCTTTGGCCGCAGCGGAATCTGTCGGTTAAAGGAACGCCGGATGGCTTCCGGCATGGCCACTCCCAGAGTTTTGTCTTCCCTCGGAAAGATTCTGTGAACCACCACATTTCCGCCCCATACAAATTTTCCGTCGTCTCTGCAGTCCCGGCGTATCGACTGCCATCCTACCAGATAACGGTCTTTGCCGTCCGTTACCGTCTTGGCGGCATAAAACTCGCGGCCGTCAAACAGATCATCCAGCTCCGGCGTTTCCCATGGCCCTTCAAAATGCTCTGCCATCCGGTATCTCGTCTCCCATTGTCTGTTGTACGTAGAAAAAGTCAGATACCAGCTGCCGCCCATCCGAAAAGCGTCCTGACATTCATGGGTCGGAAATATTCCCGGCTTGTATATGGTTTTGTAATAACTCCAATTGCGTATGTCTTCCGATACATATACGGCGCTGCAGCCGCCACGCAGATACGCGCCTTCTTTTTCCTCCGCCGTAACCAGCATGCAGAACTTTTTCATTTCTTCATTCCAAAATACATGGGGATCTCTCCAGTGCAGCCCTTTAAAGTACCGTTCGTCCGGACAGAAGAAAAACTCCCGGTCTTTTTCCCATGTATACAGATCTTCACTTACGGCACGCAGAACGGCCTGCTCGTATTTGCCTTCTTCCCCCCGGTTCCCCTCGCAAAATCCCGTATAATAGAAATAGAATAATCCGTTATGATAACACACGCTTCCGGTTGCGGCATGCCAGTCCTGCTGTGTGGGGCTTCCGTTTTGCAATACCAGCCGGCAGTCGCCGTAATGCACGAAATCTTCTGTTTCCACCGCGTAAATGCAGTACTTATACAAAAAGAACAAAATGAATCTGCCATCCCGGTAAAAGGGCATAATATCGCCGCACATTTCTCCGTGGGGCATTCCCGGATACTGGTTTTCCGGCGTATAAAAAATATAATTATTTCCTTTCATGCAGCTTTCTCCCTGTTATAATCCTGTCGAAGGGTTCCTGTGTAAAATACAGAAACGTTCCCACCGCCTCCCCTCCCGCGGCAAACACTTCTATACTTGTAACATCCAAAATGACATACAACTCCCGGTCCGCCTCCCTGCGGAAATATTTCCATCCCGCTTCCGGAAAACAGGGGCCGTAAACATTCCCTCCGCAGCCGCTCCTGTCTACCGTTATCTTGCCGTATGTATAATCCACCGTAATCCGCAGGCGGCTGTTTTGATTGCAAAAAACCATCTCGCCGGCTTCTCCTGTGGGAGTATATTTGTAAATACCGGGAAGCTTTTCTGCCGTAACCTCTGCGTTATCCGGTACAATCTGCAGATATTCCCGCATTTTTTCCTCCGCTTCCCTTACCGGTTTCTGGATAACTCTGCAGCCATCCGCCGTTTTTCGAAGAAACAGTTCTCTGGGAAGCGTCATACTTCCCCGAAAGCCTGCCTCCGGAAGCTTCTGCGCATAACTCCAGCAGTTCATCCATCCCTGCTGGATTACCCGGCCGCCCGTCTGCGCATACGTAGCGGCCGCATAATTATCTCTTCCAAAATCAGCAAATAATTCTTCCTGGACGCCCGATTCCGCCGCAAACCCTTTTCCGTTAAAAATACCTGTAAAATACCGGATGCCTGTACAAACGTAATCCAGCGTATTCTGACTGACGAACAAAACCCATTGTTTTTCTCCTTCTTCATCCGCCAGCTCCACAAGATCGGGGCACTCCCATATTTCATCCGGTTTCAGTCCCTTTCCCGAAAAAACTTCTCCGGGCGTCCAGCTTTTCAGGTTTTCGGAAGTGAAAAACAGTATTTTGCGTCCTGCCGCCGCCAGAAGCACCCACTTTTTTGTGTCCTCGTGCCAGAATACCTTAGGGTCTCTGAAATCTTTTAATCCCAGATCCAACACCGGATTCGCGCCGTATTTTGAAAAGCTCATTCCGCCGTCCAGGCTATAAGCCAGGCTCTGATACTGGACACACCTTCCCTCCCGTTCCAGGTGATGTGTAAAAACGGCAACGAGGGGCGGCTTGTCCTGAGAACCGAACCCGCTGGTATTATACTTATCATACACCATGCACCCCGAAAAAATAACCCCCAATTCATCCGGGTACAAGGCAATGGGCAGTTCCTCCCATTCCATAAAATCCTTCGTTCTTGCGTGTCCCCAGTGCATGGCTCCATGTGTTACTCCATCCGGATAGTGCTGGTAAAACAGGTGATAATATCCTTCATAAAAAATCAGGCCGTTGGGATCGTTTATCCATCCCGCCTTACTGGTATAATGAAATACAGGGCGGTGCCTGTCGTATAATTCCTGTAATTTTTCTCTATACATATGTTTTATCCTTTCACCGCTCCTGCCACCACGCCTTCAATAATGTATTTCTGCAGCAGAAGATATAACAGAAGAACCGGAATAATCATCAAAACCAAAGCTGCCAGTAAAAGTCCCAGATCCGAGGAAAATGCACCGTAAAACAAAAACGAGCTCATTCCCACACCAAAACCCACATGCATAAAAATCAGTGTCAGCCGGTGATTCAGGATTCCGAACATTCCTCCGTATATGGAAACAAGCGGAATCATAAGCACCTGAAAAGGGATTGCAAGAGACAGAATAAGCAAAGAAAAAAACACTCTGCAGACCAGCCAGTTTTCCCGCGCCATAATATAAGCCGCCATGGCTGAAAACAAGACGATCAGTACGACGCTGACGCCCGTTATCAAGAGGGAATTGCCCGACGCCCGGAAAAAATTCATTTTTTCCATTGCCGCCGGAAAATTACTTAAGATAAAACCACGTTCACCCAAAAGGGAGAGCGGATTTTTAATTACATCCACTTTTTCCTTAAACGCGTTGATAAGCACCATGAAAAACGGAAAAATATAAGCCGCCAGAAGCGCTGTCAGAATTACGTATTTTATTGGATTTTGGGACTTCTTTACATGCATGACGCCTACACCTCTTTTCTCTTTCCGATCCATACCTGGGTAATGGATACCGCGGCGCAGATCAAAAATAAAATAACCGCTTCCGTCTGCCCCATGCCATAATTTTTAGATACAAAAGCCTTTTGATATACATACATGGACGCCATCTGTGTGCTTCCAAAGGGCCCCCCATCCGTCAGGGACAAGTTTAAATCGTAGGTCATAAAGCAGCGGGTGATGGAAAGAAACAGGCATATTATAAAGGACGACGCCATCTGAGGCAGTATAATATGACGCAAAAGCTGTTTTTTCCCGCATCCGTCAATCACGCCCGCTTCCACAAGTTCTCCGGGTACTCCCGTAAGTCCGGCAATATAAATTAACATCATAAATCCGGAATTCTGCCACACGGATACCACAATCAGGGCTGCCATGGCCTTTATGGGATCGGAAAGCCAGGACGAAGACAAAAAGCCAATATTCAGATTCTGCCCAGCCGTAACCAGCGCCCTGGAAAAAACGAACTGCCAGATATAACCGAGAACCAGACCGCCGATCAGGTTGGGCGTAAAGAATCCTGCACGGAAGAAGTTCTGTCCCTTTATCCCGCTGGTTACAAGGTATGCAAGGGCAAACGCCATGATATTGATCAGAACCACCGAAACCGCCGAGTATACAACGGTCAGTCCCAGCGAATGCCAGAAAGCCGAGTCACCAAAAACGGCTCCGTAATTTTTCAGTCCTACAAAAGCTTTGTCAGCGGATATGCCGTTCCAGTCCGTCAGTGTCAGATATATTCCGTAAATAAAGGGAACCAGCATAACAAGAACAAAACAGATTGCGGCCGGACCGGCAAAGCCGGTAAACCATAATGCCTTATAGAGTGTCTTTTCTTTTTTCTTCATGTTTTGTCTCCTTTTCATGCCGGTTCCCGTATTATTACGGCTTTCGTGTCAAACCCTGCCTTATTCCAATCCCTGCCAGTATTTCTCTACTTCCCCGGCCAGTCCGGTCCGGTCGATGTTCCCACTTAAATATTTCTGCATTGCCGCTCCAACCTGTGTGCCGTGGTCTCCCGGAATCGTCTGATACCAGAACTGCGTTGCGTTATTCCGGATAAATGTCTGCGCCGCAACACTGATCGGTGCGGAAACCTTTTTATCGATATTGGCAAACGCCGGAATAATACTGCAGTCGTCAACCATAAAGCTCTGTCCCGCTTCATCATATACAAGCCAGTTCAAAAAGTCTTTTGCCGCCTGCTGCTGTTCCGGAGTCGAGTACTTCTGATCAATTACCAGCGTTTTACTTGCACCGGAAATCAGATAATCGTTGGCCCCGTCGCTATCATCTTTCTGCGGCAGCGGCATCATGCCGATTTTTTCCGTTTTGTCATAAACTTCCGTTACCCAGCTTCCGTTATACCAGAATGCAACGTCGCCTTCTGCAAAATATGTGTTATTCATATCGTAATCCGCCGCCAGGGGATCTGCACCGTTAATATTGTATTTTGCCAACAGATCAAAGCTGTCCATCAAAGAATTGAAGCGGTCGTTATCCACAAGCTTGGTTTCACCGTTCTTTAAAGAATCGACAAACGCCTGGGAGCCTTCGGCCGAATTGCCCTGCTGATTATAAAGCTGTCCGAAGAAATGATTGGCCAAAGACCAGTCCTCTTTATTTACGGCAACCGGCTTTTCCATTCCGCCCGCCGCCAGCTCGTCCAATAATGCCTGAAACTTCTCCGGCGTGTTATACTCCGACCATACAAATTCTTTACCGGTTATATCCTCGATGGCCTGCGCATTATATAAAAGTCCTACCGATTCGATCAGCATCGGAAAACTGTATACTTTTCCATCAATGGTCACGCCGTATGCGGATCCGCCGTCTTTGATCCAGTCCTCGCCGCTCAGATCAAGCAGGTACTCCTGAAAATCGTATACATCCGGCCTGTCTACCATCATAATGGTATAAGGGCTTCCCGAAGCGTATCTTTCTGCAAGATGTGTGCCCACCACATCGCTGGTAAATACCACCTCAATGTTTACTCCTGTTATTTCTTTATAAGTCTGCGCCATTTTTTCAAACTGATCTACCAGTTCGGATTTCGTATTCAGCAGTGTAATGGAAATTTCTTCTCCCTCTTTGTTTTCAGCCTGCTGTGTACTTTCTTCGGTATTCTCTGCGCCGATCTGCGTATCCGGCTGTTTGCTTCCGCTTTCCTCCTGCGTATTCTTCTTATCCCCGCAGCCGGCTATTAACATTGCAGCCATAACGATACTCATTCCTAAACAAGTTATTTTTTTCATTATAATTCCTCCTATTGTGCTATTGTTTCCCAATTGCCGTACTTTTTTCCTCCTCTCCAATTTTAACATTTGTTAAAATTTGTTTATATAGCTTTTTGCTTTTGCTACATTTTATATTTCTATATTTACACCATTTTTTAATATATGTCAATATTTTATGATAAAAATGTAGTATTTTGTTAATTATGCATAGAATATGTAGTCATTTTTTGTTAAAATAAGCTTTTCAAATGTTAAATTATATTATCATCTAAAATAAACATTTTTAACATTTGAATATTTTAATGTTGCTTTTTTCTTCCGTTCCGGTATAATAAAGTTAACGATTGTATTATATGAGGGGGTAGAAGTAAACATGGCAAAAGAGAAAGTTACCGTACAAGATATAGCGGATGCGCTGCATCTGTCGCGCACTACCGTATCCAAGGTATTAAACGGCGCTCCGAACATGCCTTCCAAAACCGTATCCGCCGTATTAAACAAGGCTCGGGAAATGAACTATAAGCAGTTTGCTTATTTACAGGCTGCGCAGAATACATCGGAATGCAATACTCTCCCGAAAAGGGGCGGGGGCGGAACTTTCGCCCTTCTGGCAAATTTTCTTCCGGAGCATTTCCATATCGCTTCGTCTATTATGGCAAGTCTGGAATCGGAAATCAGCGCATACGGCTATTCCCTTACGATACATATGCTGAATTCCGGAGATATTCGCTCCCTGCAGCTGCCTTTGAATTTTAAGCCGGAACAGATCGACGCCATTTTGGGAATCGAACTTTTTGACGAAGAATATTCCAAAATGTTATGTTCCTTCGGGAAACCGGTTTTGTTTTTCGATTCTTTTTATAACCCGGTGAAAGAACCCCTAAATGCCAATATCCTGCTGATGGAAAGCCGAAACAGTATTTTCCGCATGCTTCATAAGGTAATCTCCCGCGGAAAGGTAAAACACATAGGGTTTATCGGAGACTATAATCACTGTATCAGCTTTCATGAACGCTATGAGGGTTACCTTGACGCTTTAAGAATTCACAATCTTTCTTATGAAGAGGATTTTTGCATCACGCAGAATGATTTGCTGTTCCAAAGCCCTGATTTTCTGAAAACCGAACTGGGCAAAATGGCAAAGCTTCCCGATATGTTCTGCTGCGCCAATGACCTGTTGGCGTGGAGAACCATTTCCGCCCTGCGCTCCCTGCATAAAAAAGTGCCGGAGGATATTTTGATCTCCGGCTTTGACGATACTCTTGTATTAAATTCTCTGGACTCAGAGCTTACCACCGTTACGACTCCCAGCAGGGAGATGGGAATCACTGCGGCCCGTATCCTTTTGGACCGGGTGGAGAATCCTTCCCTTGCTCCCATGACGGTTTATCTGAACTGTCAGGTGCAGATTCGGTCTTCTACGCTGGGTGAATGACGGCAGGTAAAAAAAGAGCGCCCGCATCTATCATATATAACGGATGCTGAGCGCTTATTTCAAAACTTCTTATCATTAAACCTCAAAAATCAAATCGCCGTAGGAAGGCACCGGCCATGCATCTTTATCCACCACCATTTCCATGTGATCGATCGGAGCGCGTAGGGCTTCCATCGCCGTCATCACGGTATCATGGAAGAAAAATGCCTGGCGTCTGGCGTCTCCCGCCAAAGCCGCCGCTTCGGCAATCGCCGCTTCCAGATTTTTCACGGCCTTCTTAGCCTCCGAAAGCTTTGCAGAAATCTCCTGCAATAGTTCTGTCTGTACGGAAGCGTCCGCACCGGCTTCCTTTACGGCGAGCACCGTATCCGCAAGGGTCTTTGTATACTTCATAATCGCGGGAATATACTGTTTATTGGCCATATCCACCATGGTAAGGGCTTCAATATTTATACTCTTTGCATAGGTTTCATAAAGGACTTCTTCTCTCGATTCCAGTTCCGCCCTTGTAAAAATACCGAATTTTTCAAAAAGCTTAACGCTTTTTGCGGTGGTCAGGGTATCTACTGCCTCCACCATGGATTTGATATTCGGAAGTCCGCGGCGTTTTGCTTCCTCCACCCATTCATCGGAATAGCCGTCGCCGTTGAAAATGATCCTCTGATGTTTCGTCATGTACTCCTTGATCAGATCATGAACCGCCAGTTCAAAGTCTTCCGCTTTTTCCAGAACATCCGCCGCTTCGCAGAAAGCTTCCGCAACAATTGCGTTCAGGGTCGTATTGGGACTTCCGATCGAATCGGCGGACCCTACCATACGGAATTCAAATTTATTGCCGGTAAAAGCAAAAGGCGAAGTTCTGTTCCGGTCGGTTGCATCTTTCTCAAAATCAGGAAGCGTGGAAACGCCGGTTTCCAGCTTGCCGCCCTCCAAACAGGTGGCCGCTTCCCCCGTCTCCACCAGCTGCCTTACCACGTCCTCAAGCTGCTCTCCAAGGAATACGGATATGATTGCAGGAGGCGCTTCATTTGCCCCAAGTCTGTGGTCATTTCCTACATCGGCAGCGCTTTGGCGGAGCAGATCGGCGTGGGTGTCTACCGCTTTAATAATACATGCAAGAACAAGCAAAAACTGGATATTCTCATTAGGCGTTTCACCGGGGTCCAAAAGGTTCACACCGTTGTCGGTTCCCAGCGACCAGTTGTTGTGTTTGCCGGAACCGTTCACTCCCGCAAAGGGCTTCTCATGAAGCAGGCAGTTCATGCCGTGGCGGCCCGCCACCTTTTTCATGGTCTCCATTACAAGCTGGTTGTGATCCACCGCAATGTTGGCGGTTTCATAAATCGGCGCCAGTTCGTGCTGTGCCGGAGCAACCTCGTTATGCTGCGTCTTGGCGCTTACGCCAAGCTTCCAAAGTTCCACATTCAAATCCTTCATGTACGCGCCGATACGCTCCCGGATCGTACCGAAGTAATGATCCTCCAGTTCCTGCCCTTTCGGCGCCGGAGCCCCGAAAAGCGTACGGCCTGAAAAAATCAGGTCCTCCCGCTTCATGTATTTCTCATGATCCACGAGAAAATATTCCTGCTCCGGTCCAACGGATGCAATGACACGGGATGCCCCGGTATTGCCAAACAGCTTTACGATACGAAGAGCCTGTGTGCTTAACGCCTCCATGGAACGAAGAAGCGGTGTTTTTTTATCCAGGGCTTCTCCCTTGTAGGAGCAAAACGCCGTAGGAATACAGAGAATCTTACCGGTGGCGTCTTCCTTGATAAAAGCGGGAGAAGTTATATCCCATGCGGTATAGCCTCTGGCCTCAAAGGTCGCGCGAAGACCGCCGGAAGGGAAAGAAGATGCGTCCGGTTCTCCTTTAATCAGCTCTTTACCCGAAAATTCCAGAAGCATTTTGCCCTCTTCATCGGGATGGGTCACAAACGCGTCGTGTTTTTCGGCCGTAATACCGGTTAAAGGCTGAAACCAATGGGTATAATGGGTAGCCCCTTTTTCAACGGCCCAGTCCTTCATCGCCTTCGCTACTACGTCGGCCGCCTCTCTTGACAGCTCTCCGCCCTGTTCTATTACTTTTCTGACCTCTTTGTAAACGTTTCTGGGAAGCCGTACTTTCATGGTCCCAAGGGTAAAAACATTTGATCCGAATAATTCTTCCACATTCAAAACATCGCTCATCTTTTCATTTTCCTTTCTCCTCATTTTGTTAAAAGGGCAAAATTGTTCCATTACGGCAAAAAAAATGCTCCAAAATAACTTTTGGAACATCCTCGTTCAAGATACCTGTATATTGAAAGCAACCTTTGCCTTCGTTTTCTATAACATACTCTAATTTGAAGTAAATTGCAACACTTTTTTTGAATTTCGCCATTTTTTCAAAAATGAGTCGTTTACAGGGGTGTTCACTGAACACATTGTACAATAAAACGACAAAATCGGTCAATGTATATTTTTCACATACATTTCCCGCATCAATCTCCTTTTTTGTCCGTATTGGATACCCTCAGAAGATCATAAGGCTCCGGCGTCTCCGAAAGATCCGCATAAAGAATCTGTCTGGAGTGAGGCGCGCTTTCCACCGGGCAGCCTTCCGCATCATACATCGCCCGAACCCGGACCGGTACATTCCGTCCGTCCGGCTTCATGATCTCAATCGAGTCTCCCACGCAGAATTTATTTTTCTGCTCAAAGCGTGCAAAACCTCTGTCGTCTATGGCTTCCACAATTCCCAGATATACATATTCGTTTACATACGTATTGTTGTCATATATCTGGGTATTCTCATCCGGCTTCCCAAAATAAAACCCCGTGGTAAATTGTCTGTAGGTACATTTGGAAATCTCGGCGCGGTACCAGTCCATATTGCCGCGGTAGGTTTCTTCCGAGACAAAATAATCGTCAATCGCTTTCCGGTAAGTACGCGCAACCGCCGCCACATACAGAGCCGTTTTCATACGGCCTTCAATTTTGAAGCTGTTGATACCGGCTTCCACCATTTCCGGAATATGCTCGATCATACACAGGTCTTTGGAATTAAAAATATAGGTGCCTCTCTCGTTCTCATATACCGGCAGGTATTCGCCCGGCCGTTTCTCCTCGACCACCGCATACTTCCAGCGGCAGGGATGGGTGCACGCTCCCTGGTTAGCGTCCCTTCCCGTAAAATAATTGCTGAGCAGACAGCGCCCGGAATAGGAAATGCACATGGCTCCGTGAATAAAGCTTTCAATCTCCATTTCCTGCGGAATTTCACTTCGTATCCTGCTGATTTCTTCCAGGGAAAGCTCTCTGGCGGAAACCACACGTTTCGCACCCTGTTCCCACCAGAACCGATACGTCATATAATTGGTATTGTTCGCTTGGGTGGAAATGTGAATCTCCAGATCAGGGCATATGTTTCTGGCAAGCATAAACATACCGGGGTCTGAAATAATCAGCGCATCGGGAGCAATCTTTTTCAGTTCGTGAAAATAAGCCTCCGCGCCTTCCAGGTCATGGTTGTGCGCCAGAATATTGGCTGTCACATACACCTTGATTCCTCTCCGGTGTGCAAAAGCAATTCCTTCCTCCATTTCTTCCATGGAAAAGTTTTTGGCTTTGGCCCGCAGGCCGAACGCTTCGCCTCCGATGTAAACCGCATCCGCTCCGAATATACATGCTGTTTTCAATACTTCCAGGCTGCTGGCAGGAATCAATAACTCCGGTTTGGTTCTCATAATTTTACTCCACCTTCACGCTGACGGTAACTCCGTCTCCCACCGGAAGAATGGAAGTTACAAGTCCTTTGTGATGCTTTAACTCATATAAATATTCCCGCATGCGGGAGTGAATGGTCCGGTTCCGTCTGGTTACGGCAAAACGGGATTCCAGAATTTCTCCATCCTGCAGTACGTTATCCGAAACGAGAAGTCCGTCTTTTTCCAGTAATCGATATACTTCGGGAAAAAAATGAATATACTGCGCTTTCGCCGCGTCCATAAATATAAAATCATAAGATCCCGTAAGATCCTTTAAAAGCTCCGCCGCATCTCCGCATAAAAGGGTGATGTCAGCTTCTTTTCCGGCCCGTTTAAAATTCTCTCTGGCTATCGGAATCCTTTTCTCATATTTTTCTATGGTTGTAATATGACAGCCCTGCGGTGCATATTCGCTCATCAACAGGGCGGAAAAACCCACAGCGCATCCCACTTCCAGAATATTCACCGGCTTTTTCAAGGCTAACAGCAGCTTCAGCAGATCCTGCGTGGCGCTTCGGATAATGGGTACATTATCCCGCAGCGCTTCTTGCTCCAACTGATCGAGAAAGAGTGTATTGCCTGAATCAAAAGAATGAATAAAAGCGGCTGTCCTCTCATCAGTCATCATCGGCGCCTTCCTCTTCTTCCGGTTCCTTCTCAGCCATAATTTCCATCATCTGAGCCGCCGTCATGGAAGTATTCAGCGTATATTCTCCGGAAGCCAGTTTGTTCCAATAGGGAGACAGGAGATTCTGCAGATAAAAAATAGTCGCGTCTTTCACAAGTCCCTTCGATTCCAGGATCTTTCCAATCTCCTTCGATCCGGTCCCCATGGTAATGGAAACCGTCACATCCCTTCCCGGCTCCTCTGCCACCGGCTTGTCCTCAAAAATCCGATAGCCAAAATCATACGCTTTCACGGCGCCCTTATAGACAAATACCAAAATTACCGCTACTGCCGCTACCTTGACTATCGTAGCGAAAATTGCCTGTACTACTTTTCTTGAATTCATATCGATACCCACGTCTTTCCCGTATCTGCGTCCTGTAAACTATTCAAAGTTTAACGCATCCGTAATATATATGTTCACATTCTGCATCATCCGGCAGAAATCAAGCTCCGCCTGTAAAAAATCCGATACAAGCGGCGTGTCCAGAAGATCCTTATACTGATCCTGAAGGCGTTCCAGCTCTTCCATAAGATTGCTGCTCATGGATTCGTTCTGTAGTTCATAATTTTTCAGGCGGTATTCGTCGATCCGCGCTTTAAGCTCCGGAAAACGCTTTACCTTTTCTTTTTGAATCTCATATTCCCGGTATTCCTTTGTATTTTTAATGGCATCTATATAGGCGTCCGCACTGTGATAGATACCGTGTTTTTTCATTTCAACATCCGTCATATACCATCACGCTCATACTTCCATAATAATCGGTAAAATCATAGGATTTCGTTTTGTTTTTTTCCATACAAAATCACAAAGCACTTCCTTGATGGTGCTCTTTAATTTGCCCCAGTCGCTGATTCCCCGTCCAAGACAGGACTGAACAGCCTCATCCAGCAGGACTCTGGCTTCCTCCATCAGTTCGTCGGCTTCTCTTACATACACGAACCCGCGGGATACTACATCCGGCCCCGATACGAGATAACCGCCCACCTTATCCAGGGCAAGCACTACGATCATAATCCCGTCTTCCGCCAGATGCTGTCTGTCTCTTAGAACCACATTGCCCACATCTCCTACGCCGAGTCCGTCTACCAGTATCGTTCCCACCGGCACTTTCCCGGTTACCTGGGCTCCCTCATGGTTCAATTCCAGCACGTCGCCGGAAGATAAAATGAAAATGTCTTCTTTGTCAATCCCCAGATTCTCAACCAGTTTGGCCTGCGCTTTTAAATGCTTATATTCTCCGTGAACGGGAATTGCATAGCGGGGCTGCA
This sequence comes from uncultured Lachnospiraceae bacterium, assembly GCA_910587935.1. Lineage (GTDB taxonomy): Bacteria > Bacillota > Clostridia > Lachnospirales > Lachnospiraceae > MGBC143606. The sequence continues at coordinate 18,933 of CAJUNP010000032.1, read as the reverse complement.
GCAGCGTATACAGCAGTTTGATTTCTTCCTGGCAGGCATGTCCCGACACATGTGCATCCTGAAAAATAACGTCCGCGCCTTTCATAAGCAGCTCATTGATTACTTTTGTTACCGCTTTTTCATTGCCGGGAATGGGATTACTCGAAAAAATGACGGTATCGCCTGCGGTAATGGATATTTTACGGTGATTATCCTCCGCCATACGGCTTAACGCCGCCATGCTCTCTCCCTGGCTTCCCGTCGTAATAATTACGGTCTGTTCGTCGGGATAGTTTTTCAGCTGATCAATCTCTATCAGGGTTTTATCCGGAATGCTCAAATATCCCAGGCTGGTGGCAGTCTGAATAATATTGACCATGCTGCGGCCTTCCACCACAACTTTTCTTCCGTATTTGTAAGCCGAATTGATAATCTGCTGCACCCGGTCCACATTTGAGGCAAAAGTCGCAATGATAATCCGGGTATCTTTATGCTCGTTAAACAGCGTGTCAAAGGTTCTTCCTACCGTGCGCTCCGACTGGGTAAAGCCCGGTCTTTCCGCATTGGTGGAATCGCACATTAACGCCAGGACTCCTTTTTTACCAAGCTCCGCAAACCGCTGCAAATCAATAGCGTCGCCGAAAACAGGCGTATAGTCCACTTTAAAGTCGCCGGTATGCACCACAATTCCGGCCGGCGAATAAATCGCCAGCGCCGCCGCGTCTACAATACTGTGATTTGTCTTGATAAATTCAACCCGGAATGCGCCCAGATTGACAGAATCGCCGAATTTGATAATTTTGCGCTTCGTACCGTTTAACAGCTCATGTTCTTTTAATTTATTTTCTATAATTCCCATGGTCAGCTTTGTTGCATAAATGGGTACGTTTAATTTTTTTAAAATATAGGGCAGCGCGCCGATATGGTCTTCATGCCCGTGTGTAATTACAAATGCCCTGACTTTATCCGCATTATCCATCAGATAGGTAATATCCGGGATTACCAGATCGATTCCCAGCATATCGTCCGCCGGGAAACTCAGTCCGCAGTCTACCACAATGATACTGTCCTCATACCGGAAGGCAGTAATGTTCATACCAATTTGTTCCAAGCCCCCCAAGGGTATAATGTTCAGCTTGGAAGCCGTTTTAAGTTCGCTTCTTTTCAATCAGTTTTCCTCCACATTCTATACAGATCCCGTAGAGCTTCACCTCATGATCCATAACAAAAAAACCGGTAGTTTCCTGAATTTTTTTCTCCAGTCCTTCCAACAAGTCGTCCTGAAAGGATATTACTTTACCGCATTCTCTGCAAATCAGATGATGATGATGGTGTTTCATTTCCTTCGTGTCTACGTTTCCGATTTCGTATCGCACAAAGCCGTCATCAAGATTGATCCGGTCCACCAGATGTAAGTCTGACAGTAACTGTATGGTTCTATAAACAGTAGCCAATCCTATCTCAGGAAAGTCTGTCTTTACGATTTCATAAATTTCTTCTGCAGTTAAGTGCTTCTCAGGGCAGGAAGAAAGCGCGAGAAGAATCCGGATACGTTGTTCCGTAACCTTTATTCCGTTCTGCTTAAGCAGCCTCCTGAATTTTTCCCTGTCCCCGCCAGCCATATAAATTCCTCGTCTGTTCCTAAACAAATTCCACGTCGTCCAGCATGTTTTCAAAGACCTTCGCCACGGCGTCCAGTTCTTCATCCTCCGATACGATGGCGTATACGCTCTCCGCCGCATCTTCTCCTGACAGATCTTTTAAAATTAATGCTTCTCCGTCTCCTTCTTCAAAATCGGTAACAAGAATATAATTAATTCCTCCGATCTTCGTCTGCTCCAACACATAAAAATCAACCGGAGCTTCGCCCTCCGGATTAAAGGTGATTTTATCCATTCTGTTGTCCGTTCTCCTTATTCTTTCGATAATCCAGATACCCCTGCAAAATAAAAACAGCCGCAATCCGGTCCACATGTTCCTGACGGTCTTCTCTTCGTATTCCGGCTTCCATCATAAAACGATCGGCAGCCACCGTCGTCAGCCTTTCGTCCCAGAGTCTGACGGGAAGTCCGGTCCTGCGCTCCAGCCTGTCCTGAAATTCTTCCGTAAGCCGTACACGCTCTCCTTCCGTATTATTCATGTTCTTTGGCAGTCCAAGAACAATTTCTCCAACACCGTACTCCACAATAAGTTCTTCAATCCGCGCAAGGCTTTTGCGCAGTTTATTTTCTTCTTTTCTCCGGATAATCTCAATTCCCTGCGCCGTCAGAAGCAATTCGTCGCTGATTGCAACGCCGATGGTCTTAGAGCCAAAATCAAGTCCCATTATACGCATGAACAGTTCCTTCCTACTTCCAGTTTTTATTGGCAATATACGTGGTGAGCAGTTCCTCCACCAGCTCGTCCCTCTCGACCTTCATAATGAGACTTCTTGCATTCTTATGGCTGGTAATATACGTAGGATCTCCACTCATAATATACCCCACGATCTGATTCACCGGATTGTATCCTTTCTCGGTCAGTGCCTCATAAACCGTCGATAATACCACCTGCACGCCGGTTTCCTGTTTCATTTCTACATTTAAGTACTGTGTATTTCCCAAATCCTGCATAGTATCACACCTTTTATCCTGTGCCTTCCGGCAGACTGTCTCGATTCTTTTACCTTATATCTTACTCTAAATGAAAAAAAATTTCAATGTTCTTATTCCATTAAAAGTATATCTTCAGTCAAAAATTTTGTTAAACGCCCTTTTATCTGCCTGTTTGACAAATTATCTTCACATAATTTGGCGGCCTTTACGTAGCGGGAAGTATGACCGATCTGATATATTTTACCTTCCCATAATTTCGTTTCTTCAAAAAGAACTTCTTCCACCTGGTTTATGTATTTTTCCCGGAATCTTCCTGACTGTTCTTTTTCCATACGGAGCAGCTCTCCGCTTCTTTGCGCCTTCACGGAATCCGGAACCTGTTCCTTCATTCCCGCCGCGACGGTTCCCTTTCTTGCAGAATAACGGAAAACATGCATTTCATAAAATTGTACCCGGGCAAGAAACTCTCTGGTTTTTGCAAATTCTTCTTCCGTTTCTCCCGGAAATCCCACAATAACATCGGTTGTAATGGCCGGATGTACAAAGTGCCGCCGGAGCCTTTCTACACATTCAAAGTATTCACCGGTGGTATAATGTCTATTCATTCTTTTTAAGGTTGCATCGCAGCCGCTTTGCAAAGACAGATGAAAGTGGGGACATACCTTGGAAAGACAGCCCAACCGCCTTGCAAATTCTTCCGTAACAATGCGGGGTTCAAGAGAACCAAGCCGGATTCTGCAGATTCCTTCTATTTGATGAATTTTTTCAATTAACGACAGTAAATCCGAACCGTCGTCAAAATCCATTCCGTAGGAGCTGATATGGATACCGGTCAGAACAATTTCCTTATAGCCATTACGGGAAAGGCCTGTTATCTCACTGATAATATCTTCCATACGACGGCTTCTGACGCGCCCCCTTGCGTAGGGAATAATGCAGTAACTGCAAAACTGGTTGCAACCGTCCTGAATCTTGATGTAAGCCCGCGTATGCTCCGCCGTATGCGTCAGAGTCATCTCTTCGTATGCACAGGGATCTTTCATGTCCATACATTCTATTACCGGCCGGGGCGTTTTGGGGGCACTCTGCCTTTCTCTTTTTTCAAGGTACTCTTCCAGAATCGATACAATATCTTTTTTACGGTTATTCCCGATGGCAAGATCGATGGCCGGGTCTTTTTCAATCTGTTCCTTCCCTGTCTGCACATAACAGCCTGCCGCCACCACGACAGCCTCAGGATTCCTGGCTTTTGCCCGGTGAAGCATCTGCCGGCTTTTTCTGTCCGCAATATTTGTTACGGTGCAGGTATTGATAATATAAATATCGGCATGTTCATCAAAAGATACAATGTTGTATCCCTTTTCTTGTAACATTTGTTGCATAACGTCTATTTCATAAGCATTAACCTTACAGCCAAGGTTATGTAATGCTACATTTTTCATAGTAATCCCCGCATTTTTTGTATTGTTTTATTATTGACTTTTATTGGCAAAGCCGTTAATATGTTGATAGAAGGTATGAAAACAAAAGGAGGTAGTTTCCAATGAAAACTGTTCAAATTTCTTTAAACTCAATCGACAAAGTAAAATCTTTTGTAAATGACATTACAAAATTTGATTACGATTTCGATCTGGTATCCGGCAGATACGTAATCGATGCAAAGTCTATCATGGGTATTTTCAGCCTGGATCTTTCTAAACCAATCGACTTAAACATCCATGCTGAGGACAATGTAGACGATGTAATCGCTGCTTTACAGCCTTACATGATTTAATGAACAAATGATGGAAAAGCAAGACTTAATGTCTTGCTTTTTTCTATTACAGGAAACCGCACGATCTGGCAGCGGTACTTATTCCTGAACAATCATCAGTTCTTTCGTTTCCATCGCCGTTTGTACCAGCTCTTCTATTTTTTCCGCCAGATTCTCTTCATGACGGCAGATAACCTTCAGATTCGGTTTTGTAACCGGATGCTTTGCCACAAAGATGGTACAGCAGTCCTCATAAGGAAGAATCGAAGTCTCATAGGTATTAATCTTTTCGGACAATTCTACGATCTCCTGCTTGTCAAATCCGATCAGAGGCCGGTAAACCGGAAGCGTGCACACTTCGTTAGTCACCGCTAAGGAATGCATGGTCTGGGAAGCCACCTGACCGATACTCTCTCCCGTAACCAGTCCCAGACATTCCGTCTCTTTTGCTATCCGCTCGGCAATCCGCATCATATAACGGCGCATGATAATCGTCAGTTCTTCATGAGGACACTTCTCGTAAATGTATAACTGAATGTCCGTGAAATTAACAACGTGCAGATACACAGGCCCGGCATACCGGGAAACCAGCTTAGCCAGATCCACTACTTTCTGCTTTGCACGTTCGCTTGTGTAGGGCGGCGCATGAAAATATACCGCATCTATTTTTACGCCTCGTTTGGCGATCATGTAACCGGCAACCGGGGAATCAATGCCCCCCGAAAGGAGAAGCATTGCCTTACCGTTGGTTCCAACAGGCATTCCGCCGGGTCCCGGGATAATTTCCGAATAAAGATAGATTTTCTCCCGCACTTCCACGTTCAGGAGAATATCCGGATTATGAACATCAACTCGCATTTCAGGGTAAGCGTCCAGAATCACCTCGCCAAGCTCCCTGTTAATCGTCATGGAATCCATGGGATAATTCTTGCGGGAACGTCTTGCCGCCACCTTGAAGGTTTTCTTCTTATCTGGATATACATCATCCAGGTATTTGAACACATCTTTCGTAAGCTGCTCAAATCCCCGATCTTCTGCATAGACGACGGGACAGATTCCGGAAATTCCGAAAACGGTCTTTAAAGCGGCGACTGTCTCGTCATAATCGTAACCGCTTATTACGTCCACATAGATACGTCCTTCCGCCTTGTGGACCATAAACGCTCCTTCGCACTTTTTTAATGCATACTTAATCTGCCTTACCAGCGCATCCTCAAAAAGATACCTGTTCTTGCCTTTAATTCCGATTTCTGCATACTTTATCAAAAACGCGGTATAAATCATAATAAATGTCCTTCCTTATCTGCCGTATCTTCTCAGCATAGGAATCATATCATACATTGCCTGCAAAGTATAGTCTAATTCCTGTTTTGTTGTAAAAACAGAAAAGCTGAATCGAATCGTGGAACCAAGCAGATCTTTTTCCAGGTTCATGGCCTTAAGGGTTTCGGATGTTTTGGGATGATTGGATGCGCAGGCGCTTCCCGCCGAAACAAAAATACCTCTGTCTTCCAGAGCATGCAGCAACACCTCGCTTCGGACTCCCCGCACCGATACGCTGACTACATGGGGAGCGCTGCCTGTTCCCGGCAATCCGTTTACCTGCACTCCGTCCATCTTTAGAATTCCTTTTACAAAGTACTGTCTTAATTCATATAAAACCTTTACGTCTTCCTCCAGATTCGCATAAACCAGTTCTGCGGCCTTTGCCATACCTGCAATTCCGGGAACGTTTTCCGTACCGGAGCGTACCCCTTTCTGCTGGCCGCCGCCAAAGACAATGGGATGCATCTTTACCTTTTCTCCCGCATAGAGAACGCCCACTCCCTTGGGGCCATGGATTTTATGGCTGCTGACAGACAGCAGATCGATCCCTGTTTTCTTCGGATAAATACGGAATTTGCCAAAGCCCTGTACCGCATCTACGTGGAAAAGAATCTTCGGATTATACTGTTTAAGAAGCGAACCGATTTCAGCAACAGGCTGAAGGGAACCGACTTCATTGTTGGTATGCATCACAGAAACCAGAATCGTATCGGGCCTCAGGGCGCTGCGTACATCTTCCGGTCTTACGACGCCGTTTTCATCCACTCCAAGCCAGGTAATGTCAAACCCCTGGCGTTCCAGGTATTTCATAGGTTCCAGTACCGCCGGATGCTCGATCCTGGTGGTAATCAAATGCTTTCCCGCCCGGTAATTGGCCGCGGTGCAGCCAAGCACAGCCATATTGTCAGACTCCGTACCGCCGGAAGTAAAGAATATCTCTTTTTCCTGCACCTTCAATAACCTGGCAAAGGTTTCTTTCGCATACCGGATATACTGTTCGCTCTGAACGCCTTTCATGTGCATACTGGAAGGATTGCCATAGTCTTCGCACATGATTTTTGACGTAAGCTCCGCGACCTCCGGAAAACAGCGGGTGGTAGCCGAGTTATCTAAATAGACTTCCATTTTTGTCTCCTTGTCATATTCTATCTGTTTTTATCATATGCTGATAGATTAGAAACCGTAACACTTAAGTTTGTCCTTCCAGGCGGTACATCAGCCAGGAAAGTACGGTAAAACCCGCCGTTTCCGTTCGAAGAATCCGCTTTCCAAGTGTCACGGGAACGATGCCCGCCTCCCTTGCCAGTTCAATCTCTTCTTCCGTAAAACCTCCCTCGGGTCCAATAAAAACAGCGACATTCCAGCCGGCCCGAACGCTCTCGATCTGCCTCCTCGTCTCGTCCATTCCCTCGCTTAACTCGTAGGGAATCAGCTTCAGTTCCATTTCTTTTGCATAATCTACCGCCTCTTTAAAGTTCATGCAGTCCGTCACTGTGGGAATCACACGCCGTTTGCTTTGTTTTGCCGCCGCCTGCGCAATAGCGTTCCACCGGGCGGTTTTGCCCGCCGCTTTTTTGGCGTCCAGTTTTACCACGGCACGTTTTGTCTCTACGGGAATAATTTCAAAGGCTCCCAGTTCCACGGCCTTTTGAATGATCAGCTCCATCTTGTCCGCTTTGGGTAATCCCTGAAACAGATAAACCCTTGCAGGAAGCTCCACACCATCCTCTTTCATAAACAAAAGTCTGCAGATAATCTGCTCTTCCTCCAGTTTTTCAATGGCGCAGCGGTACTCTCTCCCGTCCTGGCCGTTACTGACTGCAATCTCTTCCCCCGGCTTCATCCGCAGCACATTTTTTATGTGGTTCACATCCGTTCCCTCAATGGTGACCAAATGTCCTTGTATCTGACCGGGATTTACAAAAAACTGATACATCTGTCAGTAATTCCTTTCCTTTTACGGTTTTTGCGCCGTAATGCTGACCCATTCTCCCTGACGCGTTATTTCGAGAATCGTAAATCCTGCCGCCTTTACAGCGTCCGCCACCGTTTTTTCTTTTTCGTCTATAATTCCGGAAGTAATATAGATCCCGCCGGATTTTAGCTGGTTTTTAATGACCGGTGTCAGAGGAACCAGGACGTCCGCAAGAATATTGGCGACAACAATGTCATAACATGCAAAGCCGACTTCCTTTTGAACCGCACAGTCCGTAATCAAATTACCGATCATCATTTTAAAGGCGTCCTGCCGTATTCCGTTAGCCTCCATATTTTCCCGCACGGCTTCCAAGGAACAAGGGTCCAGATCGGTTCCCACCGCATGTTTTGCCCCGAACATCAGCGAAAGAATGGCCAGAATACCGCTTCCCGTTCCCACATCCAAAAGCTCTGTGTCCGGCGTAATATATTTGCGGAGCTGACGGATGCAAAGCTGTGTCGTCTCATGCATCCCGGTTCCGAACGCAGTGCCCGGGTCAATATGCAGAACCAGTTTATCCTGATCCTTTCTCTCCATTTCCTCCCAGGATGGAATGACAAGTATGTCATCAATATAAAACTGATGGAAATACTGTTTCCAATTATTGATCCAGTCCAAATCCTCCGTTTCATCTACAAGAACCGTTCCTTCTCCGATATCCATAAATGTTCTGAGGTCTGCAAGCTCCCGCTCTACCATTGCCAGGACGGCCGCCTGATCCGTAACTTCATCCCGCAGCTTCAGACTGCCGTCCTCCTGCACTTCAAGAAAAAAGCTCAGATAAGCAATTCCGTCGTCTTCCGGTACGTCCGGCAGGATGTCTACAAACATCTGCTCCTTTTCCCATGCTGTCAGCGGAACCTTGTCTTCAATCTGGGCGCCCTCCAGCCCCATGTCATAGAGCGTACTGATAATCATATCTTCCGCCTCGGTTATTGTTTTTATTTGAAACTTCATCCACTTCATAAGCTTTCTTACTCCAATTTAAATTTACCTGCTTCTGCGTTTAATTCATCAACGATATCTAAATTTTTATTGGCTTCCCCTCCGATATCGCTGACGCTGTTTGTCAGGCTGACTGCCGTCTCCGTTACATTCACTACGCCTGTGGCGCACTCCCGCACGGCAATTTTAATGCCCTCCGCCACTTCTTTAATATGGTTCATATTAACCTTTAACTGCCCGCTTTCATTGGCAAAGCCGTCCATCATCCGGCTCATGCTTCCCACATCTTTCCGGTAGCTTTCACTGGTCTCAACCAGTTCGCCATAACCGCCCATGGCAATTTCATTCATGAAACGTATCATTTGGGACGCTTCCGAAGCCAGCCCGTCTACCGCCTGAATCACCGCCGCCGTTACTTTCTGAATCTCGGCGGCCGCCTCCGCCGAATTCGAAGCCAGCTTTCCGATTTCATCCGCTACAACGGAAAAGCCTTTTCCGGCTTCGCCGGCTCTGGCGGCTTCAATACTTGCATTTAAAGCCAGAAGATTCGTCTGTCCGGTAATACTGATAATATTTTTGGTAAGCTCTTTTATTTTCTCAACTTCTCTGGATTTCTCAATTTTCTCCAAAACGGCCGCTTCCATATCGGAGGCCTGCCTTGTTGCTTTTTGCCGATTCTCAACAGCCCTGTCATAAACCTGTCTTGCATTCTCCATAATCCGGGCGGAAGAATCCCTCCCGTCTCCGGCCTGGCTGCTGATTGTCTCAATAGACTCAAATGCCTGTCCAACGGACTCGTTCATTTGATCCAGGGATGCGCTGGACTCTTCCATGGACGCGCTCATCTCCTCCATGGCTGCTGAGACTTCCGAAATATTCACTTGCGCATCCGAAAGGCTTTTTGCAATCATGTGGGAGGAACCGTTTAAAAGTCCGGCATTCTTAAATATGTTTAACATGATTTCCCGTATATAACGGAGCAGTCCGTTCACATGATCCGCAATCAGTTCCAGTTCGTCGCCCGTGTGAATATCCAATTCCTGGGTTAAATCCCCTTTGTGATATACCAATTCGTAAATTTTACTGTCTACAACTCGCAGCTTTCTGATGAACATGCCAATTATTATATTCATGATTACTAACGCGGCAGCCAGGCCGATTACGGCAATCCCTGCCACCTGCCACAGTATAATCTCCAGACGCCGCACCACCCCGGAAGCGTCATAATCGCATCCGACGATCGCAACCGTCTTGCCTTTACCATCGGCAAGAGGCAAGTATGCGGAAATCAGGTCCCCGTCTTCCGTGGAATCGATATAATTCTGCATATAAGCCTTTCCCGCAAAAACCCCCTCCAGTTCTTCATAAGAAACTTCAAACACTTTTCCGAATTCCGAATGGCTTTCCGTATGATCCGTATCGATTCCGTAGTACACCTGTTTTCCGTCCGTATACAAAGTATACAGGTACTGAATTCCGCAGGTCTTCTGAACGTCCGTCATCGCGGCAAGCAGCTCCGCATATACTTCGCCGCCTTCATCCTCCGGCGTAAGTGCCGCCAGCTTTTCACCGTCGATCACGGACGCGGCAATCTCCGCCGCCATCTGCGCCTCCTCTACCCCCATGGACACCAGACCGTCTTTTATACGCATATAAGAAGTAATTCCCATAGCCGCACAAAACGCCATAATTAAAATGCTGGTTGGAACTAAAATTTTAACCCGGATACTTAACCCCCTTGTTTTTTGTTTTCCCATATAAAATACCTTTGCCTTCCTGATGAAAACAGTCCTCAAATTAACGTCTGCTAAAAATAATTTATCAAATAATTAATTTTTTTACAAGGGAAAAATCAGGAATTGCTTCTGCACCGGATCACCAGCGCATACAAACGAGAGAAACGCTATTATAAATCAACCATGAACATACAGCCCTGCTCCGCCAGGTAAAACTGTCCGCCCGGCCGGAGCGCTGCCGGCTGCCCCTGTTGCACGCGGACACCGTTTGCCAGAAAGGTGCCGTAAGAGGAACCTAAATCATACAGGATAAACATTCCCGTCTGTTGATTATACTGAACTTTACAATGCATCCTGCTGATCCCTCCGGCGCTGCCTGCAAAAACAAAATCACACGCCGTCTGATCTCTTCCCATCAACATTCCCTGCGCTCCGATCAGAAATGCCTGCCCCGCATAAGTTCCGGTAACTCCGATCAGTTTGGGCTGTACCGCAAAACCGCTCTGGACCGGGCGATTCGCCGCAGTCTGCCGTTCTTCCCGATTTCCGTAATAAGCAGCCTGAGCCTGGCTCAGGGATGCCCTTGTAATTACTCTGGTTCCGGCTATACGGTCATGCAGCGTCTTCCCTTCCTCGTCAAAAAGTCCGATTAAATAACCCATTCCAAAAATGAATCCCGATAACAGCCTGCATATCGCGCGGGTAAAGGATTTTCCGTAATCAATGGGGCGTCCGCTCTCATCTACGGTTACAATACCCATCAAATACTTCCCAAGCGTTCCATGCATGCTGCTTCCTTCCAGAAGTCCGAAATAAAGAATTCCGCCCGCGCTGCTTGCAATTATGCCTAATCCAACCGAAACAACCGAACAAAGCAGCATAATAAAACTTAGTGCTACGCCGTCAATAAGAAATGCACCCATTCTGGCCGCTTTTGTTGCATACCGCATATCCTTTTCCTCCTAAAATCTAAAACTGAATTCTACGTTTCCAATCGAAATCACGTCGCCGCTCCGCAGACGATTCTGCCCCTGAATCCGCATACCTCCAATGGCGGTTCCTTCTTTTGAATTCAAATCTTCTATGTAGATCATGTCATTTTTGATAAAAATCCTTGAATTCTGCAAAGCCACTTCCTGATCGGCAAATACCAGATCACATTTTTTTGCGCTTCCGATTATCAATGAATCCTTCAGGTAGAATGTCGTCGTCCTGGTCACACAGTTTCCGGCATAGACTTCCAGCTTCATCATAATACTTCCGGACGCCGGCTTTGCCTGTTTAATTCCCCTTTTATGCTTTATTATTAAAAGTACGGCGAAAATTACAACAACAATAACCACAGCTAAAGCCGGAATGATCCAAAAAAGCAATCCCTTTCCCTCACTGTTTTGATCTATGTCTTCTTCCGTATCCGTTCCGAACGGTTCTTCCGTACTTTCTGCCGTGGTCTCTGTTTCTTCCACTTCGCTTTCCGCTGTTACATTATTGTTTTCCGGGGTTTCTTCCTGCGTGGAAACATTTGGGCCGCTTCCGGAAAACATTTTTAGATCAGGTATATTTTCCAAATCAACGTCAAAAAACTTAAGTTCTCCCTCCAAACTGCCGCTTCGTATCTGCATTTGTGCAGCAAAACGCTCTGACGCCGCATTTTTCGACAATTTAAAGCTTACACGATACAAAGCGTCCACATACTCTGCCACATCTTTCCCAGCTTCCGTTGCATCCTGCCCGCTGCCGGTCCGTTCATGGACCCCTTTCCCCATCGAAAACGTTTCATACGCAGTCTCGTCCCATTCCGCAGTACAGAACGTACTCACGATAATCTCCGGCGTTTTTTTAATCCTGTCTGCGGCAGACTGTGCAAGTTCTTTTTGCTTTTCATCATCTTCATACCCCAAATCCGGATCTCCGTCCGTGATAACAATCAGATGAATCACATCGCCGCTTCTTATCGAATAACCGTCCAGATATGTTAACGCGCTTTCCACCCCTGTATACGGATCAGTCAGCTGTTCCGTATATTCTAATTCGTCCAGCACTTTTATTACCGCGTTTTTGTCCGTAAGATTCTCCCGTACCACCTCAAAACGCTCCCCGAAAGCCGCGACCGTATAAAATGCATTCTGCTTTTCCTGCTCCATAACCGCTTCTGCAAATGCATTTACTTCGTTTGTATGCATGCGCATGGAACCGCTCAAATCCAACATGAACATATAATGCACTGTAGAATTTGTCTCCGTCATCGGCGCCACCGCCGCTATATCGGTACCGGTCACAGCATCCGATTGCAGGCTGACCTTGGAATTTGCCATATCAAAATCGTCATTTAACCGGACAAATGCATGCAGCTCGTCTCCCAGGCAATAACCGGACACCGCTTCCATCGCCGAATCTTCCCGTGCGGCATAAACCGGTGTTGTAAAAAACATAAACAGCAATCCCACTGCGAGCCATAATCCCGCTTTTCTCTTCATGATATATTTCCTCTTTCTTTTTTATTTCAGTATCAGGGTTAAAAGCGTCAGGTTGTCGTTTTCCCCATCAATTCTTTCCATTATTCGAAGAAGCAGCAATTCCCCCCATTGCCTTGCATCTTCCGCTTTAAGCAAATCTATCAGAATTTCTTCATCCTTAAGATATTCCCATACTCCGTCCGTACAAAGCAGAAATGCGTCTCCCGCTTCAAGTTCTGCGTCACAGACATGTATATCCGGTTCACTGCGCTCTTTGTTCCCGATAGCGCGAAGCAGACAGGACTGGTCTTCGTCACGGCATATTTCTTCTTTGGTGATTTCGCCCGCTTTATATTTTTTGTAAGACACGGAGTGGTCTTCCGTACATCCGTAAATCCCGCTTTCATGAAGATAATAAAGTCTGGAATCGCCGACGTTAGCCCATACCGCACTTTTTCCGTCGATTGCCAGCGCAACGGCCGTACTCTTCAGTACGCTTTGTCTTTCCTGCTGGATCGCCAGAATGTGCGTATTGGCCGCCGCAATCTGTCCGGTAAGCCACTCGCTCCGGTTCTCTTCCTGACAAGACCAGCCTTCGAGTATGGTATCCACGACACAATCCGACGCATCTTTTCCAAACTGATGTCCGCCAAGTCCGTCCGCTACGACAAAAATCCCACAATCATCAAAATATTTCGAACCGATAGAATCTTCGTTATAAGAACGGCCGCCCTGGCTTGAATATTGAAACTCGTCAAAATACATTTCGTTACCCCACTTCAACCCGCAGAACATTTGTATTTTCGCCTACATAAAAGCTTTCGCCCGCTTTTAAATGATACGGAATATTTGGCTCCAGCCTCTGTCCGTTTAAAAGATACGTGCCGTAAGATGAATTAAGATCCGTAACAAGAAATTCACCCGTATCCGGATTCCAGCTGACAGAACAGTGTCTCTTGCTGACTCCCGGCGTTCCTTCCCGAAAGGCAATCGCGCAGTTGGCCGCATCGCGCCCGATCATAACCGGCGTTCTTCCCAATGCGTAGCTTATGCCGTTATGCTGCACGGACATGGAACGCAGCATTGCCTTTTTTGCCTGCGGATTTTCCTGTAATCCGGACTGCGCCGGAGCGGCTTTTGACGGATCGGACTGCGCCTTCTTTTTTCCTTTGCCGGCCATTACTACTATAATAATGACCAAAACCGCAACACCAAGCAGGACGGCGCCGATCAGTAAAATTTTATTATCCGAAACGCCGCCTTTTTTTAAATCTCCTTCCATTACATATTTGATATTATTATTATTCAGCATGGGAATTACTTCATCGATGCTGACCGCGTAATAATTGGTTTCCGCCTGATTGGATACATATAATGTGTTAACGCCGATAACAGATCCGTTACCATTGACCATCGGCCCTCCCGAATTACCGTGCTGTATGACCGCGTCGGTCTGTATCCGCTGTACGCCGGTTCCCGATGAAACGACAAAACGGCTGACAGTTCCCGCAGTAACGCTTACATCTGTTTTTCCCCAATTGGATACGGCCCCGATAATTTCGTTATCCGACAACCCTGGATATCCCACGCAATATACGTCGGAGCCAATCATGTCGTCCGTCGGACTGCAAAGGGGAATCGCCTTTCTCTCACCGGTCGGAGACGCAAGCTTTAAAATAGCTATATCCTTTGTTTCGTTATAATCTATGACATATGCCTCGTCATAATCGTCAGAGCTGTAAAATACACGGATTTTTGCCCTTACATCGACAGTTCCCCCGTTTATTTCCGCCTTGACGGTTTCTCCTGCCCCGCAGTTTTGAAAATCCGAAATAACATGGTGATTTGTAATCAGATATTCCGGATTTTCATCCGGACTTCCTACAAAAAAACCGGTTCCCCATCCTATGATTTCTCCGTATGTTCCCGGAATCTCCAGATACGTCGCTACGACAACCGTGCTTTCCCTTACCTCTGTATTAAACGCGGACGCATGCACTTTCATAGTCCCTGTCTGACCCCATATAAACAACATTAACAGCATAAAAGCCTGTCGGCATAATCTTTTTATTCTCATATAGACCTCCTCCTTAATACAGGCACTTCACAATTAATGCCGTATAGTTATCCTGATTCGTTTTTGCATGCGCCGCTATTTTCTGTTCAATCTGCCCGCACATTGCCTGCACAGACATAAGGCTCAGCGAATTTTTAATTTCATCCTCATCCATAACGCCTCCCACACCGTCGGAGCATGCCAGCAGTACATCGCCTTCCTTAAGCGGGAGCGGCCTCACCGAACAGTCCACATCATCAAATCCTTTCATTCCCAAAAACTGTGTCAAAGCGGCCGCTTCCGAAGCTTCTCTGCCTTCTTGCGGATTCATTGTCCCTAAGCGGATGCTTTCAAGGTACATCTGATTACGCAGATTATGTTCCCTGTTAAGCCGATACAGACCGGAGCCGCGCTTCAGATATAAAAAGCTGTCTCCGACACTGGCATAATAAAGCTTTTCATCATAAACAATTCCTGCTGCAATCGTACTTCCGCCGTCTCCGTCAAGATTCTTTTCAACTTCCCCGGCCGCCAGATATATACTCTCCTTCAGCCAGCCTGCCATATCCTGATTTCTGTCCATGGACGCAAATGCGTTCCGAAGACTCGCAACAGCCGTTTCGCTTGCCAGTTTTCCGTTCTTCATACCGCCCATGCCGTCACACACCGCAAACAGCAATCCCTTTTCCATAATTTCCGTTACGTCAAACGCATTGATAATGGTAAAAGAGTCCTCCTGCCTGTCTCTCGAACCGATTCCCTGCAGATTTGCCGCCTGATATGTAAGCTTTCTTCTCCTGTGCACCGGGGACTGTACTGCCTGTACCGGCCCTCCTTTTTGTTTTTTTCCGAAATTAAACATGCTAATCACCCTGCTTCAGGCCGTCCTGCCATGTAAAATTCTCATTGCAGAACGGTATGAAAACAAATTTACTGTCGCCAAACTCTATCAAATCATAAGACTTAAGCCTGATCGGAACATATGTAGGCTCATCATTTACATAAATATTATTTGTATTTTCGGCCGGGATCAAATGAAAATTATTATGCTTTTCGTCATAAGCAAGTCTTGCATGGTTTTCCCTGGTAATCGTTGTATCTCCTTTCATGCAGATATCCATCTTTTCACTTCTTCCAATGGTGTTATTCTTTGCCCAGATGCGAAAGTCCTTTCCTTTGTCAGGCCCGTCAATACATACCAGCCATCCGACAATCGGCTCCAGGTTCATACTTTTCTGAAAGACACCGACGGTTTTTCCGGTATTTTCTTCCTCTTCCTTCTGCCTGCGGTAGCTCTGCGGCGCTACGGTCGCGCCGATTTCCGGCCCCGATGCCAACCCCGGCGCAGGTCCAAAGCCCGCCCCGACCGGTGCCGTCTTTCCTATGCCGGAATCTCCTGCCGCCCCAAATTCAATGCGCCTGACCTCCCCGTTACAGTAAGGACAGGACGCATACTGCTCCGAATCATATAAATGTCCGTTTCCACACTCTGCAAAAGCCATTTTTTACCCTTCCTTTCTTTTTATTTACCGAAACATTTCTTCATCTATAACGGCCGCTTTCCCTGCGGCAGAGCAAGAGGATATTTTTCGCCTGCCATGCGTCCTCCCCTATTCGTTACTCTCCATATCCCGGTCGTCTATAATAACCGGTTCACTTTCTCCATTCACATCGGCTACTATAATTTCATTACAGTTTCCCCATGAACACACCGACATCAGTTGTGTGTCCTTTAACAATGAAAGATATTTAAAGTGCTGCCCGAACGTACCCTCATAAACAAGCACTACCTCAATTTGATCCTTGTTCGCATCCATATCGGCCTTAAACCGGCAAACATTCGGAATGCAAATATCTTCTTCAGCATCTTCATAGGAATAAATAAAATAAATATATTGGTCCGCAACATTCAGGGCTGAAAAATCTCCGGGCCAGGATTCTTTATAAAAGTCATACTTCCCATATATCTCTTCTTTGACTGCATTATATTGGAAAAAGCTGGTGGAACCCTCAATCTGATCTGAATATAACCCGTATATGTAATTTCCGTCCGAAGCAAGCTCGCGACATTTCCCGATTTTTTCGAAATCAAGCAGCAATTCCGGCTGTGCCCCGAAATTATCCGCCGGAAGTTTATATAATTTTGAAGAATCTTCTGTGAAAAGATAGTATAAATTTCCGTTAAGGAAAGTAAGCCCTTCACTTCCGTCACATGCAACCGTTCCCAAAAGCGCTCCGCTGTTTCTGTCAATGCAATACAAACCGACATCATCATTTTTAAAAATATAAAAATATTGATCAGATACGTAAAGCGTCGCTATTGTATCGTAGCTTTCCAGCTGGGGTATTTTTTGCTTATTTGTGCCGTCCCGGTTTACGCAATACGCCGTCCCCGTATTGATGTAATACACCGTATCGTCTATGATACTAATACAGCGAACATAACCGGTGTCATCCAAATATCTTGCATCGTCATCAATATATACAAGTCCGTTTCCTCCCGGATACGCCAGCGCCACACCGTTATTGTATGCCGCAATCTGCCCGTACTGCGCTATATTGTTCGGCGTATTTCCCTGTATCGTATCCGTAAACGGAGTCCCAATTTCCAGTTCTACAGGCGGCTGGTAATCCGGCATACTATCCTGATTAACATTCGGCTCATTCTTTTCACTGAAATTGTCAACCGGATCGCCGCTATTATCGTTCGCATCCTCTAACAAATCATAATGCGCCATTTTATTATTGTTTGTATTGTCAGCCGGTTTGGCCTTATTGCCTGAGAAAACCGCAACTGCAACGATTGCAATAACGGCCGCTGCGCCTGCACCAATTCCTGCCCAAAGAAGCTGTTTTTTCTTTTCCGTTTGAGGCGCCGACGGCTGTTGTGGCACAC
Source organism: uncultured Lachnospiraceae bacterium (assembly GCA_910587935.1). Lineage (GTDB taxonomy): Bacteria > Bacillota > Clostridia > Lachnospirales > Lachnospiraceae > MGBC143606. Next base: position 1,214 of record CAJUNP010000032.1, on the reverse strand, counting down.
TTGCCGGTTCGGGCTGCGGCATTACAGGCGGAGGTGTCTCTTCCGACTTTTGTCGTACAGCGCTCTGCGGCGCCGTCTCACCCATAAGCGCCTGCTTAAACGCTTCCATAGTCTGAAAGCGCTCCGACGGCTGTACGCTCATCGCCTTCAGAATTGCTTCCTCCTTATTTTCGGGAATTGAAACGCCCAGATTCCCCGGCGGAATCAGTTCATCTTCCTCCATCCTGTCAATGGAATCCGGCGGACGTCTTCCGGTAATCGCAAAATAAAGGCTGGCTCCCAATGTATATACATCCGTAAACGGTCCCTGCTTCCCGCGTCTTGTATACTGCTCCTTCGGTGCGAATCCGTGCTTTAAAACAACGTCCAAGCTACGGCTTTTGTCTCCGAGACTGTACCTGGCAGCTCCGAAATCCAAAAGCTTTACAGTTCCTTTATCGGTAATATAAATATTGTCCGGCGTTACGTCACGGTGCACGATCCCGCGGCGGTGAACCGCCGCCAGCGCATCGATCACGGGAAGAAGGATTTTCTCCGCTTCCTCATAGCTCACCCTTCCTCCGTGTTCCTTTATATATCTGTCAAAGCTGATTCCCTCCACAAAATCCATGACAAAATACGCCGTCTGGTTTTCTTCAAAATAACTGTGCACACGGACAATATTTTCATTTCCGATAAATTCCGCAAGGGTCTCCGCCTCCTGCTGAAAGCATGCCTTTCCGTAGGCAAAACTTTCGGCGCGTTCTCCTGCAAACGCCGTAACCGCCGTCCGGGTTCTGGTCACCATGGAATCCGGAAAAAATTCCTTTATGGCAACCTCCTGGCCGCTCTTATGGTCCTGAGCCTTATAGGTGATTCCAAAACCGCCCTGGCCCAGTACCTTCTCAATAATGTATTGTCCTGCCAAAACGCTTCCCTGCGGCAGAGCAAGGGGATATTTTTCATCTGTCATACGGTTCTTCTCCTGTTGGAATAATCGAAAATGCCCTGATATTATTATTTTAAAAATAAGTAAAAGAAATAGCAGTCCGGTTTTCCGGTAAACAAAAAACACTATAAATCTGTTTTCCTTTTATGGATTTTCCACAAAAGAAAAGCAAACTTATAGCGTTTTTATTACCACTTCTATATTTATCTAAAATTTTACCTAAACTGTCAGCAAGCCAAGCCAAGCCAAGCCAAGCCAAGCCAAGCCAAGCCAAGCCAAGCCAAGC